>CAMWYJ010000004.1 GCA_947178445.1 uncultured Clostridium sp. | reverse complement strand
CTGTCAATTCTGTACACCTGCTTACATCCAGACTACTTAACTGGTTGTCATGGCAATTCAAATATGTCAAGACTGTATTCTTGCTTACATCCAGACTAGTTAGCTGATTGTAACCACATTCCAAGGCTGTCAATGCTGTACACCCGCTTATATCCAGACTACTTAACTGGTTTTGAAAACAATGCAAACTCTCCAACGCTGTACACCCACTCACATTCAGACTTCTTAGCTGATTGCTAGTGCAAGTCAAGTATGTCAATGCCGTGCACCCGCTTACATCCAAACTGCTCAGCTGGTTGTAATTACAATACAAACTCTCCAACGCTGTACACCCACTTACATTCAGGCTTTTTAGGTTGTTTTCATGACAATTCAAGTATTCCAATGCCGTACATCCGCTTACATCCAGACTGGTTAACGCACGAGGGGGACAATACAATCTAGTCAAACGTCCTTCCTCATTCCAAGAATACCAATATTGATTCAAATCAAAAAAGTTCATCGACAAGTTATTGTCCTCAATCATTTTTTTAATAACCGCTACATCTGAAGGATTCTTCCCCTCCGTATTTTGCAAAACAACCTTTGGCTTTTCTGGTGTTGGTGTCTCTGGTTTTGGCTCCTGTGGTGTCGGTTTTTCTGTCGTCGGCTCCTGCGTAGTTGGCGCTTCTGTGGTTGGTGCTTCTGTTGTCGCTTTCTTCTTTTTCACAGTGACTTTGCAGGTGTATTTCTTTTTTCCAACTTTGGCAGTAATCTTTGCTGTACCCGCCTTCTTTGCAGTTACCTTACCCTTTTTCGTAACAGTCGCAACCTTCTTTTTATTACTGCTCCATGTAATTTTCTTACCCTTAGGAGCATTCTTAAGCTTTAATGTTGTCGATTTCCCCACAGTCAGAGTAACCGAAGTCTTATTAAGCTTCACCTTCTTACTGCTCTTGGCTTGTGCTTGATTAGGTACTGCCACCAGCCCCAACAGCATAACCATAATTAACATTCGTGCATTCCATTTTCTGAAACTTTTCATTGAAAATTTCCTCCTTTTCTTTTTCACTCATTATACTTATTTTAATCGGTATAGTCAACCGCTTTTCTTCTGTATAAACTGTACATAGTTGTACATATATAAAAGAAAGGTGGTGGAGTGCTATGGTATCGTATCAGCCCTTATGGGAAACTATGCAGCAAAAAGGTATTACTACTTATGCGCTAATCAACAAATATGGCATACTTTCCAAAACGATTTATAACTTAAAGCATGATAAAAACATTACGACTTCTACAATCGAAACACTCTGCACCATCTTAGAATGCACTCCGAATGATATATTAACCTTTAAAGAATAATGGTTGTGTTTTTTCCAACGTCTAAATAATACCAAATAAAATTTTCCAGCTCTAATACGAATAAAAAAGTTCGTTAAAAAGCCGGAAAATTTCTTTTTCTAGCAAATAGCTACTGATTCTGATACAATTCCTCCATGAATAACATGATATGTTCCTGTGCCTTTGCATCCAGCTTATTTGTGTGGTATGCAACTTTTACTGGCACTTCCCGCAACTGCTCCTCTTCCAGTTCCATCAATTCTAAAATCACATCCTTTAACTTCTTATCTGCATCTCTGCTCCAGACCTCCCGGATGGTTTCCAAAGTATATTTTTCATTAATTTCTTCTCTGGAAACAGAATCAGAGACAAAATACATCATTCCTGTACCCGTTTTTACAATATCATCCGTCAGCAGGTAATAGGCACAGACTTCCCGTATGGTATCTAAAGTTTCCTTTCTGGGTTTTCCTTTTACTTTCTTTAGCTTATCTAACCTGTCATATATCAATTTTCTTTCAGCCTGTTCCCCGTAAGTAGTATACCCAGCCAAATCACATGAAATATCATACAAGGTCTGACCATAACAGGCAAAAATAAAATCCGTAACGGCATCCCAATAATTTATGCAGGATTTTGAATCCATCATTTTTTCATATACTGCATTAACAATTCCCCTGTTTTTTCCGCTCAATTTAAAATAGGTATCCAAATATCCGTCTGGATAAACAAGCATTGGCGATTTTGCAAGTAATCTGATGCCTTCTTCCGATAAGGTTTTATTTACCCCCATCAAAACAACTGGCTCACCGTCACAGACAATGTAATGGTTAAATTTGCTCTCTTTTTGCTTTTCATAATTCATAGCTTTGCATCTCCTTTCGTTTTTCCACATTTTACACTTAGACTTTAAAAAATCAAGGTGTTTTTAATGATGGAAATTGTTCTGGGGAAAGCCCTTATTTATTCCTTTTAGTCCATTTTTGTCTATTGGGTCAAAAGCGTTTTCCCCTTCCCCTGACACTCTTTTGTCTATTAGAACGGAAAGTGATATATACCCATCTTCTGTTTTTGTTTATTGGTAACAATTTTCAAGGGATGAAAAGTTGGAGAAATTTTTTAAAATATCAAAACTTTGTTAATAATTGTTAAATTAGGCGACAGCCAAATTACAAATATTCGTAATTCACTAAAATACATGCCAATATATTCCCTCTTAAATGTTTGAGTAGCATTCCAACAGATGTTTGAAAAAAATGTATGGATTTTACAACATTTGTTATATTCCTCATTTTTTCTTGATTTTTTTCCACTAAATCCATAAATTTTTCAAAAAATTAAGCAGTCAATTACCCAATCTGTCTGATTTTGTTTGAGAAAAATGTTTGACTTCTGCTTTTTTTCTTTATCAATCCTCAAAAATATACATTTGTTATGATATCTCTATTTCATCCACACCCGATTAGCCAAAATTATTTTTCTAAAAATCCCATTTAGATTTATCCTAAACAAATTTAGAAATACATCCTATAAAATTAGAAATATAAGTTCATAAATTAGTTTTTGGTATCCTTATTTTAGAATTAAAAGGCTATAAATTAGTTTCGGGTATCCATATTTTAAAAATATAAAAACCCCCTATACACTTAAAAGAATACCACTATTACTCATCCCCATAAAAACGCTGTCTGGGGGACAACTTTTCAGGCATGTAAAAGGTGTTTCAAAATACCAGAAATCTTCTATTACCTCTATCAGAAACCTTCTGAAATACATTGTTAGGGGTAATAGTTATGGATAAAACAAATCAACCAGATATTATTACAAAGGTATTGCATTATATTCTATCATGCGATACTATCAATTTAGACGAAGTTCTCAATACAGATAAAACAATGAATCAAATTGCATACGATTTTGTTATAAAGGTACTTGAGAACCATCCTTATGAAATTTATTACTCTCAATCAGAACAGGCTTGGCGAACCTATCTAAGAGATGAAACAAAGCCGAACAAACGAAAGGCAGTTAAGAGAAAGAGTAAAGAGAACCTTGAAAATTATTTAGTCAATTACTATCTGGAGCAGTGTGGAAAAAACGACCGCCAGAGTATCACATTAAGGGAAGCCTATAAGAAGTGGCTGATTTTCAGACGTGATTATTGCTCTGCAAAGAACAAAACCATCAAAGAAAATACTTATGACTGGAAAAAATTCTTTGAAAACAGTACCCTTGCAGAAATGCCAATCACAGAGATACGTCCTGTTGACCTTATCCGCTTTTTCCGCAAGATAACAAAGGACAGGAGTTTTACCTATAAACGTATCAGCGGTGGACGTTCCGTTTTAAATGGTATCTTTACATGGGCTATTGAGGAAGGAATTATCAAACACAACCCTTTATTAGAGGTGAATTTTAAATCTTTCTCCTATAAGCCAGTAGAGGAACAGGTTGACAATGTATTTACGGAACAGGATGCTATTACCCTGCTGACCTATTTACAGGAAATAGAGAATGACCCCTATGCGTTGGCAATACAACTGTTTTTCTATCTTTTCATCCGCATAGGGGAAATGAAGGCTCTCCGCTGGGAAGATATTAACTGGACGGAAAGAAGCATTTATCTGCATACACAGGCTTTACTGGATAATGAGCTAAATGATGATTTGTCCTTTGCCAGCCGCAAGGTAGTTATCTCCAATCAGATGAAAGGCGGTACTTCCAGAGGCTATCGGAAGGAATACCTAACAGATGAAGCTATCAAGATTCTTGAGAAAGCCAGAAAACTGAATCCCACTGGTGAATACCTGTTTGAACCAGATGGAAAGCTCATGTCTACTGACCGCTTTAACAGACGTTTAAAGAAGTATTGTGAGGAATGTGGTATCAAATATCGCTCTTCCCACAAAATACGCTTCTATTGTGCCTCTACTGCCTATGATGGTAAAAATCTTGCTACAATCAGTAAGCTTATGGGGCATAGTGATATTTCTACTACCCTGCACTACTTACGCAATGTAGACAAGGACAATGACCGCATGAAAGCATTTGAACACCTAGGGCTAGGGGCAAAATCCAAGTAAGGTGTTCAAAAGGTGTTCAACACTTTTCAAAACAAAAAAAGAAAGCAAACCCTCATAAACAAGGATTTGCCTATCAAAATAATAATGCCGGCGACCGGAATCGAACCGGTACGGGAGTATAAGTCCCGCAGGATTTTAAGTCCTGTGCGTCTGCCAGTTCCGCCACGCCGGCATCTCTTATTGAGAATTTCGTGTTACGACTGTCTCCCATCGGAGCATACGTCTGACCGTCCGGCTACGTCTTACAACAAACCATAGGCTAACACGAAATGGATGGAGGTGGATTCGAACCACCGAAGCAATATGCAGCAGATTTACAGTCTGTCCCCTTTGGCCACTCGGGAATCCATCCATGCACAATGCAAAGCAGACACTTTGCACCAACAATTACGTATTATAACAAAACCTCTTTCAAAATGCAAGTATCAAAAGAGTGATTGCAGATACTCTGTGACTTACTCTGCCTTCAATATCATCGCCGAAATCTTTGGCATCGTCAGGAATAACTGGTTATTCTCTACCGTATAAGTTTTAGGCTCTAAAATATACGAATCCTCTGTCGTCAGTATAAGCTGCCTCATTACATTTCCATCACAGATTCCTAAGCGGTCCACGTCTAACAGAACCTCTGCTTCCTCATAATTATTATTTAATACTACCACAATCTTATCTTTCCGGTCGAAACGTCCATAGGCAACCAGCTTATGCGAGCCGTGCAAGAACAGAACAGATCCACGCTTCAATACTTCATTTTCCTTGTGAATACGAATAATATCACGATGAAACAAAATCAATTCCTTATCCTCATTATGCCATGGATAGGTTCTTCGGTTATCCGGATCCGTCCAGCCACAAACACCAGCTTCATCGCCATAATAAATGGTCGGCGCACCCGGCCATGTCATCTGAAACACAACAGCCTCACGAAATACACCCTTATTAACATTTTCATTTGCTGCCATTGCTCCCATTGTGTGTATTCTTCCTACCCGGCGGTTTGTGCGTGTCAAAAATCTTGAATGGTCATGGTTTGAAAGCTCATTCATAGAGACTTCTAATGACTGTTGGTGGAAGCGGCTCATGTGATGACGCATTGAGCCGATAAATGCATCCGGATTGCCAAGCAAATCCCCACGAAATTCATCAGAATGTTTTTCCACACCGGTTAAAAACCAGGTGATCGGCTCCATAAAAGCATCATAATTCATAACCGTATCCCATTGGTCCCCCTGCAGCCAATTATATGGATCGCCATAATGCTCTGCCAAAATAATGGCATCGGGATTGGCCTCCTTTACTACACGTCTGAAATCTCTCCAAAACCGATGGTTAAACTCCTCAGAATGTCCAAGATCCGCAGCCACATCCAATCTCCAGCCATCCACATTAAACGGCGGAGAAACCCATTTTTTTGCAATGCGCAGAATATATTCATAAAGTTCCTTGGAATCCTCATAATTAAGTTTTGGCAGTGTATCATGTCCCCACCAGCCATCATAACTTGCATTATATGGCCACGCATTCTCATCATAAAACTTGAAAAAGCTCCGGTATGGACTGTCCGCAGACGGATATGCACCCGGTTCGTATCCTGGCTGGTTCTCATAAAGACACTCCCGATCCAGCCATTTATTAAAGGATCCACAATGATTAAATACACCATCTAATATAATCCTCATCCCACGGCGGTGAATCTCTTCCACCAGACGGCAGAACAATTCATTACTCGCCTCAAGATTCTCCTTATTTGTCACGCGGTTCACATAACGGGTAGAGTTCTTATTGATACAGTCTCCATCCTTTAAACACTCACCATCATCCTTGACAATCTTTCCATAGTGCGGATCTACATAATCATAATCCTGAATGTCATACTTATGGTTAGATGGCGACACGAAGATTGGATTCAGATAGATAACCTCTACACCCAAATCCTGCAGATAATCTAATTTGTTCATAACGCCCTGTAAATCACCGCCATAAAAATTCCGGATATCCATTGCCTCCGGATACTGATTCCAGTCTTTTACCTGCTTTGTGGCATCTCCAATATAAAAATACTCACCATCCAGCACATCATTACTGATATCACCATTACAGAACCGATCCACAAAAATCTGGTAAAATACCGCACCCTTTGCCCATTCAGGCGTTGTAAACCCTGGCATTATACTGAAATTATAGGTCGGGTTATTCTCCATCTGCACACCAATTTTATTATAATAACAGGTTGCATTACCTGCTACGATTTCAAAATAATATTCTACCTTACTCTTATGAAATTCCGGAAGAGCAGCCGTAAAGTAATCAAAACCTTCTCCGCGCTCTGTCACCTTCATCTCTATCCGGTTACCGTCACAAATCACATACACATGATCCACATTTGACGCTGCCGTCCGGAACTTCACTGTAACAATGTCTCCAGGCATCGGCTCCGCTGGCTCCCTATACTGTCTCGTTCCATCACTAAATAACACATCCGTCCTGATTGCCGGCTTATTATTAAATACATATGCCTGCACCTTCTGCGCATGCGTAAACTTCTGAAACATAAAACTCATGAACCCATCCTCCACTGCTATGTATTTACAACTACTGTTTATTTTACCCTAATTCACTCAATATCGCAACGTTTTTACACAGGAACCATTCAAAGTAAGTAACACTTCACCACTCATCACCTATCAATATAACCAGTTTACCCTGTGTACTGCTGCCAAAGTAAAAAGGACAGCCACCGATCGACTGTCCTTTTCTGGAGAAGGTATTTTTTTGTTACTTATGGGGTGTAGCAAAAAAACTATATAATGTATTGGGGGGGTTACAAGTATTATTATACCCATTTTGCCTTGAAAGTGTTCACAAACAATTTATTAATTTTCACTTTCTTTTGTGCATTTATACAACAACCCATTTTCATTTTTAATCAAAAATACCCTGTTTTGTTCAATTTGCTTAATTTTTACATGGAATGCGGTTCAATATTCACAACCATATCATAAATCAAACAGCGGATTTTTCAGAGTATCCTCTTTCTTTTCAAAAAGAGACTCAAACTCTGCCCTGTCAATACGCTCTTTCTCAAGCAAACGGTTTGCACAGGCATGCAGTACATCCACATTCTCCTCTAAAATCTTTCTCGCCTGAGCATAACACTCGTCAATAATCCGCTTTACTTCTTTATCGATGTTTGCCGCAGTCTTCTCACTCAGCATCCGCTGATGTCCAATATCCCGACCGACAAAAGTTTCCTCTTCATTATCTGTCTCGTAATTAATCAGACCTAATTCCTCTGACATACCATATTTTACCACCATTGCTCTTGCAGCGGCTGTAGCCTGCTTAATATCCTGTGATGCACCGGTCGCAATATCGTCCATAATCATTTCCTCTGCAATTCTTCCGCCAAGGCACACCTTAATATCATTAAGCATCTTTCCCCTTGTAATATGGACATTATCATTTTCCGGAAGCGGCATCGTATAACCTGCTGCTCCCTGCCCGGTAGGTATAATAGACACGGTATACACCGGTCCTACTCCTTCTAATAAATGAAATAAAATCGCATGCCCTGACTCATGATAAGCGGTCACCCGCAAATCCTCCTTCGGAATCACGCGGGATTTGCGCTCCGTACCAATTCCAACTTTAATAAATGCCTTATCGATATCTTCCTTTACAATATACTTGCGGTTATCCTTTGCTGCACTAATGGCAGATTCATTCATCAGATTCTCAAGATCTGCCCCGGCAAACCCTGCAGTTGTTCTTGCAATCTCATGTAAATTCACATCTTCGCTAAGCGGCTTATTCTTTGTGTGAATCTTAAGAATATCCTCCCTGCCTTTCACATCCGGTCTGCCAACTGCTATCTTACGGTCAAAACGACCAGGACGAAGAATCGCAGGATCGAGAATATCCACACGGTTTGTTGCCGCCATCACAATAATTCCCTCATTCACAGAGAAGCCATCCATCTCTACCAGCATCTGGTTAAGTGTCTGCTCCCTCTCATCATGTCCACCGCCAAGACCGGAACCTCTTCTTCTTGCCACCGCATCAATCTCATCAATGAAAATAATACATGGACTATTCTTTTTTGCCTCTGCAAACAAATCCCTGACACGGGATGCACCGACACCGACAAACATTTCCACAAAATCAGAACCGGAAATTGTAAAAAATGGTACATGTGCCTCTCCAGCCACCGCCTTTGCAAGCAGAGTTTTACCTGTTCCCGGAGGTCCCACCAAAAGAATACCTTTGGGAATTCTTGCTCCTAATTCGACATATTTGCCGGGATTTTTCAGAAAATCGACAACCTCCTCCAAATCCTCTTTTTCTTCCGTAAGACCTGCAACTTCCTTAAAGGTGACTTTATTCTCCGCCTCAGAAATCATTCTCGCCTTACTCTTGCCAAAGTTTGCCATGGAACCACCGCCACCGCCTGCTCCCTGCATACTGGCAATCATCATGACAACAATGATTAATGCAACCAGTCCGATCAAATACGGCAGCAGTTTTTCGAGCAGTCCTGGGCGAACCACATCACTCATCTCAAAGATTATCTCTAATTCATTTTCTTCTACCAACTGATTATACAAATCCTTGAAATCCTGTACATCTGTTACATAAAACTGTACCCGGCTTCCATTTTTCATAGTAAGCTCTACCGTACCTGTCGGCACTTCGGCATTCTGCTGCACATAGACAGCCCTCACATTTCCTTCCTCCATGTCCACAGAAAAATCGCTTTCTGTGTACTCAAGGTTTACATTTTGACTTCCACCCTGGATCAGGTAAAGCACACCCAGTATCAGTGCAAAGAACACCAGATAGGAAATCAAACTTCTTTTCATGTTCTTGTTCATATTATGCTCCTTTTATTTACTCCTGCACCACACCAATATAGGGCAGGTTACGATACTTTTGTGCATGGTCTAAGCCATATCCCACCACAAATTTGTCTGGAATGATAAAACCATGATAGTCTATCTCAATATCTTCCGTCTTGCGGTCTGGTTTGTTAAGCAACGTAACAATTTTAAGACTCTTAGGATTCCTTGCCAGTAATAATTTCCTTAAATGGAACAGGGTTCTGCCGGAATCAACAATGTCCTCCACAATAAGTACATCCTTATTTGTAATATCCTCATCCAGTTCCTTTTTTACCGTAATCTTACCTGCTGATACCATACCGTCCCCATAAGAGGATACAGACATGAAATCCATGGTAACCGGTACCGTAACCCGTTTTGCAAGTGCACATGCAAAAAACACGCTTCCCTTAAGAATTACAACCAAATGCAGCTCTTTCCCGGCATAGTCCCTGTTAATCTCCTCTGCCAGTTCACAAATCCTTTCCTCTACCTCTTCTTCTGAGATCAGTACTTCAATATGATTCTCCATTGTTCTCTCCTTCGTAGCTTATCACTAAAATCTGCTTTGTGCTATCTTTTATCTTATGGTTTTCACATCGACGCCCACACACCAGCCAAAGAACCTCGTGATCCATTGCTACCACAATACTCTCACGCCTTACTTCCTCCGGGATCTTACAATCAATAAAATAACGGGATAATTTCTTACGGTTCCCTGCCTCATTGATAATAAAATAGTCTTCTTTTTCTGGTTTTCTTGCGTATAACGTATCTTTTATTGTATCACAATCAAATAGTTTCGTATAGTTATTTTTTTGATTTACTGCCTTGTTTCTCAGATTTTCCCATTCTTTTTCAGAAACATTTTCTTTTTTGACCAACTTTACCACAAGAACCCGTCCGTCCGGCAAAGATATACTCATATCCTTACCGATAGCAATCCGCTGTTTATAGAATACCGGTTCATTATCCACTTTTGAGCATTTCCGAATTATCAGGTTTTCATACGATATTTTTGCCTCTGTTTCATATGGAAGATCAATTTTTTGTCCACTCTGTCCGTTTAACAGTCCATATACAGCTGCTACATGTTTCTTTGTTAGATTCTGTCTGTTGCCGCATACTCCTATAAGCATTTCATAAATAACAGCCTTAGAAAGCAGGGGGTCCTGTGACAAAAGCAGCTCCCGGTTTGTCATATAGGCAGCCGCTTTGTTTTTCTGATAGAAAGCCGTTTTCCTCCCGTCCTTTCCATGTTCCTGATCATCCTTTTCCCTTCCATATTCCATCACATATTCCGCCAGATAACGCTGTACTGTTTTATCAAAAAAAGCCTGCTGCTCCCTCGCACATTGTGCGAACTGTGCAATATGCTCCACTGCACGCTCATTGATTTCAAAAAGCTGTGGCAATATTTGATTCCGTAATTTATTGCGCATATAAACGATATCCTGATTTGTGATATCTTCTTGCCAGCTTATGTTCTGCTTCTTAAGATACTCCATGATTTCGTCCTTTGTTACGCAAAGAAGCGGTCGGATTACTATTTTCTTTCCCTCAGCCTCTGCAGTGGGCTTTGTTTCATCCTCCCACTCAGTAACCGGTCGAATTCCTGCCATACCAGATAAATCTGTTCCACGAATCAAATGAAACAGCACTGTCTCAGCCTGGTCACCAAGATGATGCGCTGTGGCAATTTTATCTGCCCCTGTCTTTTGTGCCACCTGCCAAAAGCATCTGTAACGGATTTTTCTACCCGTCTCTTCCTCCGACATTCCCCATTCTCTCGACTGTCTGGGGATATCCTCCTCAAATAGATAGAAAGGCACTTCATACGCTTCACACAGCTTTCTCACATAATCCGCATCCTTTGCTGCATCTGTCCGTATTCCATGATTCACATGCACGACATAAAGAGATAATCCATATTCCTCCTGCAAGTCTTTTAACAGCATAAAAAGGCAAACGGAATCTGCTCCCCCGGACACCCCCAACACCAGCTTATCACCTTTTTTCAGCATATCATTCTCTCTTATGTATCTTTGTACCTTTCTATCCATGCTGCTTCTCCCAAAAAATATTGACTCTACTTTATTTTCTATCTCTATAGATATCGGGTTATGGTTCCATCCCACTGGCAGGCAGTTTTCCCACACTTAAAACCTACCGCTCCCAGATTCCAGCAACCAGTACAGTGCTGTCATCCTTCATTCCTTCTCTTTGCATGGACTCTACATCCTCCATAATCTGTTCTGCCATAGTCTGGGCATTGCAGGTATCCATACCGGCAATCAGATCTGCCAGATACTCCTCTTTATTCTCAAAAATGATGCCATCAAGTACTCCATCACTTACCATAACAACGATATCCCCATGATAAAGCAATCTTTTGCATGTGTCAAACTCTACCTGTTCTAATACTCCTACCGGGAGGGAGGTTGACCGGATGCACTCCACCTTTCTTCCCCGTTTTATAAACGTTGTAGATGCGCCTAACTTGATAAAATCAGCCGTTCCTGTATAGAAATCAATCATAGTCAGGTCAAGCGTCGAGCTCATGGTTCCATCCGTCAAAAAACTGATAAAGGAGTTTAACAGTTCAATCGCCAGCTCCCTGCAAAATCCTGCCGCCAATAATTGTTCCAGCAAATCTACTATCTGCTCACTTTTTATAAATGCCGACTCACCACTTCCCATACCATCCGACAGCATTAAAACCGCTTTCTGGATATCCAACTTCGTGATGGAAAAATTATCTCCGCATAATTGTTCACCCTGCCGTTCTCGACGCTTGATTCCCGTTGTAAGCATATATTTTCCTTCTTCCACAAAGCAAAGAATCCCCTCCTGTTTTCCCACCAGGTCTTCACCTTTTTCCACACAAACCATCTTCCGCCCTGCAATACGGCCGATTTTATCTGCAAGCTGCCTACCGGTTACCATATGATTCTCCATGGCATAACAGCTCATATATACCTGCAACCGTTCATTTTGTCCCTTTACGGGCATTACTTTTGTCACCACCACTCCCATTTTCGCCGCCCGCTCCATTACCCGACTTTCCAAATAACTAACAGAAAATGCCTCCTCGTCAAGCTCTCCCTGAAAAGATGTAATCACTTCTCCAATCTGCCCTAACTGTCGGATAAAGTTTTTCCTCATTTCCTGAAGGCGGCTGCTTTCCGATTCCACCACATTTAAAAGGGAAATTCCATCGCCACTCAGATATATATTACTCAATCCACCAAGATTTACCTGTTCCCGCTCCTCCTCATGGATATTCAACATTTTTTCCATAGCAAGAAATGCTTCTCCAAAATCCCGTACACGGTTCCCCACCACTCTCTGTACCAAAGTTTCCGGCGAATCCACATTTCCCTGTCCTGCACTTCCCGTTATCCGTGTCCTTTGCCGTTTTGGTGTCATCCAAAATGCTCCTGCTGCTAGGAGAGCTGCTATAAGCATCTGGGGGTTAAGCAGGCTTTTTTCATACACCATCCCAAGCAAAACGACTCCTGCCACATAAGCTAACAGAACTCCCAGCTTTCCCAGCTCCTTTAAAAGCGTGATAAGACAGGCCAGAAGAATCATCACTGCCAGATAAGCCACCTGCCCTGTCTGGAAGGAAAGCACAAGTCCTGTTATACTTCCAGTAGTAATTCCCACACTGCTGTCAAACCGATATGTATAGTAAAGTAACAGGTAGCTGCACACAGCAAACAATAAATGAAACGGGGTTTCCATAACCGGACAACCAAACAGTGCGATTCCCAATATCGCAAATACTCCGATAAACCGTTCGTTCGTAGCAAACATCCGGTCAGTACCTGCCCGAAATGCTGCAACTGCCTGCTCCAACACCAGAACCATGCATGCAGCAATTACACCCTCTAATAATGCATAAAGGACACTGCTGTCCCTGCCCGTCACCATGTACTGAAATGGCATTGATATGGCAAACAGGATCATTCCGGCAGCCATAGCAATCTGAATATTATTTTCAAATATCTGTTCCCGGTCTGTCTTTCCCAGCATTGCAAGTAAGAATATCAAGATGCTTCCATAGCGTATGGACTGGACATACCCAGCCTTTGATAACAATCCCAGCATAAGGATTACAAATAAGCTTATTCCGCTTCGATCCTGCAAATATGCCGCCATAAAAAACGGCACAACAAAAGGATACATCATAAACAGCTGGCATCTTGCCACAAAAAAAGCTGCTATATGTATCCCAATATATTCCATCCGATATTGCATTCTACATCCCTCCAATCACTTTACATCAGCATCGCAATCATTGTTTTCATTCACCTTAAATAAATGATTGCTGAAAGTGGGATATATTATATCGGTATACCACTGTATAATCTGTCAAATTTACTTCTCAAAGAACGCAAGTTCCGACATGCGTATTTATCATTACTTAATCGGTTCAATTAAAATCTCATCCGGGTAGACAAGACCAAGTTTCTCCCTCGCAACATCCTCCATATATTTCTTTGTCTGCATGTATTTCTCAAGAGCTTCCAGTTCCTCTGCCCTCTCCTCCTCGCTTTTGATCTGTTTTTCCAGCATCTCCTGTTTTTCTGCCAGCTCATCCCGCTCCATCTTCAGTGAATGGGCTTTCACACCAACACAAAGACAAAATGCAATCACAACAAATGCAATCATTGGAAGTCCTTTTTTGATTTTTTGTTTTCTTCTTCTCTTTCTACTCAATGTATTCACCCAACCTTGGTTTATCTCCCCTTAATTGCCATTTTAACTTGTGTCTGTATATTTTTCAATCCCTTTCTTACATGCCTTCCCAAAAACACAAAAGGCTTCTGAAGAAATTTACTACCCCTGTGCCAATATGGAACAATCCATGCCGCCATTTTCAGAATCTGACGGCTTACAGTCAGCGCATAAAGCAAAAATCCCAGGAACAGTCCCAAAAACGCATAACCCCTGAGCGCTCCCCTGTTATAAGCAAACAGTGTATAAAATACCATCCATGCGGTAAAAAGCCAGAAGCATAAATCCTCTACATCTACCACAAAATCCCAGTGATGAATGAGCATACGGATAATCCGTATCCCATCATAAAGCAATGCCAGTGCAGCTCCTAACAGCATACATGCCAAAAACAGGTGTACCTCATCATAAATAAACGATGCCATGCGACCACCTACTTAAACAGACGGTTAAACAATCCATTTTCATCTTTAAGACCCGGCTTCAAATCAGAATAGGTCAGAGAATCCACTCTGCCATCCACTTCCACCTCGCCTTTATCCAGCGTAAGCTTTGTCACATTCAAATCGGTTCCTTTGATCAACAGCACTCCCTGCTCTGTCTCTAGCAGCACCTCATTTGGATCAAAAGATATCACCGCATTTACACCGGTAATCACTCCTGCACCGCGATTATTTAATGTTATCTTATGACCTCTTGTATTACGTACCTCTTCCATAATATCTCCACCTTTCCTATATCCCATCCCTGCTTTTCCTTGAACAAAGGAGCACTCCCTGCCAACTGCTTATTGCCCGCAATCTTTTAACCTTGTTCATTCTATGAACCAAATATAGAAAAAATGCATATTTTAGAGATACTTAAACATTTCTTTTGCATCCTCCTTCTTTGTGGACTCCATAATCTGGGTGACCTCCACACTGACATTCTTATTACCAAACTCAATGTCAATCCGGTCTCCCACCTTCACATTTGTGGAAGCCTTTGCCACTTTTCCATTAATCATGATGCGTCCTGCATCACAGGCATCATTGGCTACCGTTCTCCGCTTGATAATTCTTGATACCTTTAAGTATTTATCTAATCTCATATATTCCTCCTAAACAGAAAAAAGGCTGTTGCCTGATGCAACAGCCCTAGCTTACTTAACAAAATTATTTGTTAACAACATCCTTTAAAGCCTTACCAGCCTTAAACTTAGGTGCCTTAGAAGCAGCAATCTTCATAGACTCACCAGTCTTAGGATTACGTCCCTCTCTTGCAGGTCTGTCAACAACCTCGAAAGTACCAAAACCAACTAACTGGATTTTCTCACCCTTTGCTAACTCCTCAGCTACTACATCAGTGAAAGCCTTTAAAGCCTTCTCAGCATCCTTCTTAGATAATTCAGTCTTTTCAGCCATAGCCACAACTAACTCTGTCTTGTTCATAGGAATAGTTCCTCCTCTTAATATTATATAGTATTACTTATATACCTGCCCCCGTTAGGCAAGTCCTAGCAATAGTTATACTGCTTTACCCCCTGTTTGTCAAGTAAATCACCATATTCTTAGTTTTTTTGTAAAAAATAGCAAAATTTTCAAGGGATTCCCTCTGAAAATACTATGACATTTGCTACCATATTTTGGTATTTTTTCATCATTTTTCGACTATTTTTTTGTGCAATATTTACATTTGCATTTTCACAGGTAAGCAATCCGAAACTGCTTTCAGCCTTTGATTTTTCTGCTTCTACTGTAAACTATCCCTCCATCTGCCGACCTAAAAAGTTTGCCGCTATGACGGCAGCCTTGCGCTCCGTCTCTGTAAGAGGGGATTTTTCGTCTTTATTAAGCACGATAACTGCCCCGATTGCATCCCCTTCACAGATAATCGTCTGCACAATCTCACCTTCATAAACGTCATCATTTTCTCCTGTAATTTGAATAAATTTCTTTTCCCCACGTTTTGCCATAATGGCCTCCCTGTCATTAATCGCCTCCTCAAGCTCCTTATGCAGAGATTTTCCAATAAAATTCTTTTTGGGCATACCGGATACGGCAATAATCTGGTCCCTATCTGTAACACAGACCGGATAGCCAAGAATCTGGGCAGTTGCATCTACATATTCCTGAGCAAAAATGCTGAGTTCTCCAATCGGGGAATATTTCTTTAAAATAATTTCTCCATCCTTATCGGTGAAAATTTCCAATGGATCACCCTCCCGAATCCGCAGCGTTCTGCGAATCTCTTTTGGGACTACAATTCTTCCAAGCTCGTCTATACGGCGCACAATTCCTGTTGCTTTCATATATATTCTCCTTTTACAGATATATTTTCGGAAAGGAATACCGTTTAATCCTTTTTGGGCTTAAAATCTATTTTCTCTCCGATTTTCATACTGCTAGTATCTGTAAAAAGAGAGAGAATATACAAAAAGAGTTCAAGTTTTATCTAAACCTTAAACTCTTTTTCGTGCAAATCTTTTCATGCATTTGTCACTTCCCCTAAAGCATTTTTGCTGCAAAATTTGGCAATCACATTTTGTCTCCCTCTACTTATTTTGATAATCCGCGATTATTTTTGCAATCTCATTGTAGTCCCGTTCAAATAATTCTTCACTAATCTGCCGGTACAAATCTTCCTTGGCTGCTTTACATAGTATCTTATCAATGACAAAATCCTTACTTTTTTTCCGGTACTTCGGCATCCCGTTTAACTCCTGAATATGTGCGAGTTCTGGCCGCCATAAAATGCTTAATTTCTTTTTCCAGTTCACACCTGGATTTTCACCCACCGCTCTCAGCATATAAAAATCCACACTGCCCGCTTCCATTTCCACGGTAATAATTCCCCACCAGTTGGGAACATGCTCCCGCACATGCATTGCATGACTTGTTCCGACGACAATATAATTATAATCAAAATATTGATTATAATCTTTAACCTGCCGTTTTAAACGGGCATAAGTATCCGCATCACTTTTAATCTCTATTCCACACACAGCGTGCGGCATTACCATGACTGCATCTGCTCTGGATCTTCCCATCTGCTTTTCCTCAATAATGCGTATTTTCCCATATTGTTCCTCTAAAAAATCAAAAAGCGGTTCCCGAATATCTTTATCGTAAAGCATGCCTCACATCCATATCCTCTTTCTTTAAAATTTCAATCTATCGTCAATATAAAAATCTGCTATGATTCATAAGGTAAAACTGCTTTGGAATACATGTTGTCCTTCCTATGTGGTGACATTGTATCACAGTCTTATGTGCCAGTCAAAAGACTTTGAATCCTTGTTTATGTCAACACTTGGTTATTTATTCCAGTAGCAGGGAAATCAAATATACGTTAAAATTTACTTGTTTTGAGACATTTTACATTATATTTTCGTTATTTATTTGAAAGCTTTCAAAAACTTTAAATGCCTTGCCTATCGAAAATGAATCTGTAACAGGGCATTTATAGAACAGGAGGTGAAACCTTGGACGAAACAGAGTATAGCCGAATCCTTCAGCATTATTCAGATATGGTATACCGTCTTGCATTCAGCTATCTAAAAAATAAAGAGGATGCGGAAGATATCTATCAAAATGTATTTTTGAAACTATTAAGCACAAAAAAAACGTTTTCAGACCGCGAATACGAAAAACGCTGGCTGATACGGATAACCATAAATGAATGTCATTCCCTGTACCGTTCCCCATGGAGAAAACACAGGCAGATATGTGAAAACCTTCATCTTTTACTTGAAAAACAGCAAATAGCAAAACCTTGGAAAGATGCCGAAGCACTTTTTTTACAGGACGAAGAAAACGTCACAGCCTTACTTAAGAATATACCAGAAAAATACAGTATCGTATTATATCTATTCTATTTTGAAGAATATTCCACAAAGGAGATTGCAGATTTACTAAAAAGAAAGGAATCCACAATCAGAACCCAGCTTCAACGTGGAAGAGAACTTCTTCGAAAAAACATACTGGAATCAGCAAAATATTAAATAATTTAAGCTGGTTTCAATATATTTTGCAGATAAAAGCGTTTAAACATTATAGAAAGGAGCCATTTTAAAATGAGCGAAAAAGACTTTTATGTAAGCCAAATGGAAAAATTAAAGGTTTCAGAAGAATTAAAGCAGCATATGCTGCACGATACCAAACACAAAAAAACAAATATAAGCATAAATTACCGGCTTGGAATACCAATTGCCGCTGCACTCGTCTTCCTTCTCACATTATTTGTGATTCCATCTCCATTAAGCAGTGAGGTAAAAGCAAATTGCAAACTTGCATTTCACAGCATTAATGAAATGATATACGGTGCACATGAAGATGTTTCCAATTATACCACAAAAATCTCACAGACAGATACGGACGGTGATGTAACCCTTCAATTAAATGAAGCCATCATAGATGGCACAGAGTTAATTTGTACTTTTACGCTTACCTGTGATACGGAACGTTTTTTCACCACACAGGAAAAAAACAGTGCCACTTATGAGGGATATTATGATTTACTTCTAGACTCTATTACCGTAAATGGCCATACAAAGAAAAACGTAAATGCAGATGATAAAAAAAGTCTTCAATTAGACAGCTTTATGCAAAGCAGCACAGATTCCCGCTCCTATTGGGCAGGGGGAACTTATAATCTGCAAGATTTTGCAGACATGCTGACAAATCCAGATGATATTTTAAAAATCAAATTGAATTTATCCGCTGTAGATTATGAGACAGATGACACCCGGCATTTTTCTTATACGTTTCAAATAGCCAACAGAGCACTTCAATTAAAAACAAGCGAAGTTTTGCTGAATCGAAGCTATGAACTGGATGGAATGACTCTTGTTTTAGATAAACTGTGCATCAATGAACAGAGTCAGAAAATTTACTATCACATTGATAATCCTCCTGCCATTGACAGAAAACTTGAAAAGGAAGCATATGATGCAGTTCATAATGCATACCAATTTGTTTTAAACGGAACAGATAACAGGGGAATCACGGTTTTGGCAACCTTTGATTTAGAGGGACCCGGATATTCCAAAATCACCACATTGAAAGAAACCGATGCGTTAGATCAGGATGTCCAATACTATAATTTTACAAAAATGCATTATGTATGGACAGATCCTGCCTACAACATCTGTGATGATGCACATGAAGGAGACTGGCACGGCAGGATCGGTGATATCGGCGAACCATTTCAGATAAATTGTAAATAACCACTGAAAGATATATTTCATTTGCGATAACTCCTGATTCGATATCTAGGTGGAATACAAAAACTCCCGGCAGATTGTTACAGCTATCTCTGCCGGGACATGCGAAAACTTAATTCTTTCTTTCAGACAAAGCAGACTTATTTTTCAACAGCATCTGATAATGGAATAACACAATCACCAAACCGGATTGCAGACACCCCACTGGCGTCAAGATAACCGATATAATTCTGTGTTATTACATATTCTTCCTCATTTTCTGAAACTATTCCAGTTTCATTTTCAGTCACAAATTCTGCCCCATCTGCCAGCAAAATCCTGAGATTCCATGGATCCACAATTGTGTGCTGGTCATCGGTACACCAATCCGAATACTCCATGTACTCTCCCTGATAGGTTCCTGCTTCTACCGCCTCAAACACTTTATACCGTTCCTGCTCTGACAGATTTTTATATACTTCCAGCGGAATTCCGCAAATGCCTCGCCACTGTGCAGATTCATACACATCCGATCCTGCATTTCCTGCAGTTTGTTCCGGCGTTTGTACCATATAAATGTCGGCACCCATTAGTCCCTGTTCATCCATTAATTTTTTATCCAAATGTACCGTTACACCAGTAGAATTGATTTCAACACTATTAACCTTAAAAGTCTTTCCGTATAGTGTATACTCTTTATCAAAGGCGTATGAATTGTTTGTCTGTGATGCCTGCACACTCCAGCTTAATTCCCAATTCCCTTCTATCACCTTATCCGGGCTGGTCTGACTATTTCCAACAAAATTATTGATTTTCAAATGAATCGTATCTCCGTCTAAAATGCCGCCTGCTGTGGTGCACTCTATATTATAAATCTCATATTCCGGACCATTTTCTTTGTTCTCCGTCATAGTTTTCATACCTGCTCCGGTATAATAGTTCTCCATCCCACCATTACTGGCTACAACCTCTGCATTTTCAAAGGAAAGCTCATACTCCGGATTCATATCAGCAAGCAGCTTAGCAGTCTTTGCATCTTCTGCCTGTATCTTAAAATACAAATCCAAATGATTATTTGTTGCCACAGTCTGTATAACCTCGATTTGGATGCCGCTATCTTCGGCCATCGCAGTCGCCCGGTCTATCAATCCGTCATTTACAGTTTCTTCCTGTATCTGTTCATTCCCATCCACATGATATTTTCCTGCCACATATTTATCCCACAGTAGGGCCTTTGCAGCAGCCGTAGTTCCCACGCACAATGCCAGACAGGCTGCCGTTGTAATAGCATATCTGCCAAAATTCCTCTGTTTCCCTGCATTTCTTCGATTACGTGCCATTCTTCCTTCTTCCAGCACCCGTTCCTTCATTTCGTCTGTAAACTTCATATGATGCAGGCTACTGTTCATTACTGTCTTTATTTCATTCATAACAAAACACCTCCGCTAATTCAGGTTTTAACCTTCTTCTTGCTCTAACTAACCGTGCCTTAATGGTAGATTCCTTCTCATTTAACAGACTGGCAATCTCAGAAATCGCCAACTCCTGATAATAGTATAAAAGAATGACCTCCCTATACTTTGCAGGCAATTTTGCAATCTCATTGAGTACCAGTTCTCTGTCTAAAAACGAATCGTAGGATTCGCTGGTATCTGCCTCCAGCAGCTCCTGATCCGAGCGATCCTTCCACCAATGTGTCCTCATCTGATTCTTACAAAGATTAATTGCAATTCTTAAAATCCATGTCTTAACAGACGATTGGTTCCGAAACTCTTCATAGTGTTGATACACTCTGATAAAAGTCTCCTGTGCTACATCCTCTGCCAGCTGATAATCCTTCAAATAAACATAACACATACGCAATACACTATCGCCATATTCATCCATAAGTGCAGTAAGACGATTACTTATTATCTCATTTTCATCCATGCCCTTTAACCTCCTTTCACTTATTAGACACCATTGCCTAAGCAAAAGTTACTTTTTTATTTCTGACAATGCCTCGATTGAGAATTCCTTTCGTTGCGCTTTTACCTTTTCACCTATATATTTCAACAAAAAAGAAACCCAAAGACCTTCAAGTCTTTGAGTTTCCTGACCTGCAGAAGATGGGACTCGAACCCAAACGGGTGTTACCCCACTAGAACCTGAATCCAATTAAGTGTATTTTACTCGTTATAGCCTGTATTTTCAGTTCATTCTGTCCACGTAACTATGTAAATTCTTTCATTCTATCAATTACCTTTTCTTGGGAGTGATATCAAACTATATCAACACTATCTTCTCAATATGTGCTGCCAATCAATTCTATTATACAAGATTCGGATAATATGTACCTCATCAGCATTCTCATCATAGTAATAAAAAATATTATAATTATCAAACCACGTCATACGCAGAGATAATTTTCTCAACAAATCATCATTTACATAATGGTGTTGCTCTGGGAACTGGTCCAGCCCCGAAGTGTTTTTAAAATACCGTCTACAATCCGCTCTGCTCTCCTTTGTTCTATCTTCTTTTCCAAATCCTCTAATGTGATTTCCTTCTTTTCCTGCATAGCCTTATATCCTTCACCAAGCAAACGATATAATTCTAATCTGGCTTCGTTTTCGTTTATTTCTTCCTTAATATTTGAAGCTGCTGTCAACATATCATCACACCTTTCCATGATTAAATGCAAAGAATCTTCCTTCAAATTCTGCTAATTATTATATTATCTGAAATGATTGTAACATATTCTGGTTTTTATCTCAAATAAATCTTCATGTTATACTAAAAATGTCCGGGACATCCTGTGACTGGCGAATTTTTTTTGGAGTTAGTTTGACGGTGACTGCCATATCCCAGAAACTGTCAAAGCGTGTTTCTCATTTTATAGGCAGTGAGACTGCAAATACAGTAACCCCATTTTCACAGTGAACAGAAATCTTACCGCGATGGTTTTCAACAATCGTTTTTGCAATGGAAAGTCCCAGACCATAGTGTCCCTGCGCATCCGTATGATTTTGTGCATTGTCGATTAGAATGGTAAGAACCTGTTGAAGCTGTTCCTTTGCCCCAAAGAAAGTCACATCCGATTCAATATCATAATTCATGTCAATCTGCTTTCCAAAGGCAATACTCTTTAAGGAAAGGATGCGCTCGAGCATGGCATCACTTAGAGAAAATTCATGTTTTTCCACATCCGCATATGGTGTCTGTTCCAGCTTTGTCAGTGTAAGCAGAGATTCCACAAGATTACGCATGCGGTCACACTCATTCTTGATATAGGTTACCCATTGACTGCTGCCAATCTGATCCTCTAACAGCTCGCTGTTTGACAAAATGACTGCAATCGGGGTTTTCAATTCGTGGCTGGCATCAGAGATAAACTGTTTTTGCTTTTCAAAGGATTCCTCTACCGGGCGGACCATAAGACCGGAAATGAGATAGGAGAGTATCGCAAAAATAACCAGTCCGGCAATGCCCAAAATAACAGAGATAATAAGCAGCCGCTGGTGTTATTATCGGTGGAGACCGGTATATCTGGCATGTCAGGGGAAATACGGTCTTTTCCAGTCTTATCTGCTGGTATCATATCCATTGGCTGCTCACGATGATCCATCAAAAAACGCAGAGCATTGTCTGCGTCGGAGCTTGTATTGGCAATAGTCCACCGTTTAAGAGCAAAACCGGATATAAAAAGACAATGAAGCTTAAAAAGTAGGGGTATTCGATATAAAGCATGGGAAATGGCATTTCTGTAAGGTATACAGGAATGCCATTTCCTTTTTCATGTAATAGTGCTATTGCCGGAGAATCTGTATAACAAAGGCTGTAGTCTGCGGTGGTATACTTGCAGTCATAAAATTCGCATGCTCCACCCGGACACGGAGTCCCGGCACCAGTATGGAAAGAGGAAGCCTTCTGCCGGAGGGATCCAAAAGAATGGTATTCGGAGACAGGTTAAAGCGGATTCTGGAAGAAGGATTTAAACTGCTCATGGTTATGATATAGTTTCCACGGTTATTTACTTCCGTGATTCTTCCGGTGGTTGTTGTATTTCGGTTAGACCGTCGGATTACCCGGATTAAAAATGCCTGTGTCTGAGGAGGAATGCTTCTGGTCATGGCAGAGGAAAAGCTGGCATCTACGATCATTCCCTGTTCCAGCTCACTGACTGGAATATTCCGCCCCCGTTCGTCATGGATAACAGTATCCCGGTTTACGACTAACCGGACAAGATCTTCCGGGCGGATACAATCCTCACAATCGTGATAGGAAATCGTTACAAGCGTGGAATTCCGGTCACGGCTGATTTCTTCAATTCTTGCAGCGAAGACATGTATTACATCCCGGTTAGGGATTGGAAATGGTGGACGGTTTTCTGTATGGTTCATGAAAGCACCTGTTTTTAATTTATTAATATCATATGCAGGAAAAGAAATGATGGTTATTGCGAGACAAAGAATATAGAAAACAAATCCTTTTTGCACAGACAAAAAAGAGACGCAAAGAATCTTTGCGTCCCTTTTTCTCACCGCCTTTACATCACACCAGGCAATCACTCTGCCTCCCGAAGCCGCTCCACCACAGATTTTTTTACCGCTATCCGATAAGACACCAGCGGTACAAGAATCCCTATCATTACAAAAAACGGTAATATCACAAAAATAGGCATAATCGTAAAATGATATTTCATAAACGGAAAAATCTCTTGTATGCCCGCAGACACCACAGGGCTTCCCGCCGTAAAAATCAGCAATGCCACAAAAACAGAACCCACTGCATAGCAAAGCCCTTCTGTTATCAGCATACCTTTTAACTGCGTTCCCGTCATTCCCACTGACTGCAGCACAGCAAACTCCCGCCTTCTAGCAAGGATCCCCGTCACAATGGAGTTTAAAAAGTTCAACACTCCCACCAAACCGATGATAAAGCTTATGGAAATACCTGTTACCAGAAACATCCGATAAAAATCATTAAAGTCGTCTATTTGCCGCTGCCTGCTGTCATAATAGACATCCTTTGCCGCATTCCCGGTATAATCCGAAAGAAATGCTTCCATTTTATCCACACAGTTCTCCTCCATATTGCATAGGTAGTGTACCGGGTCGTCAACTCCTGTCTCTGCAATAAAGCTTTCGGCATCCAGTAAAAAACGTTCACCCAATCCATAATAGCCCAAACCCATACTGTAGGGAACCGTAACCAGCGCTGCCACCTCATACTCTATATCATGCCACTCTAATGCCTCATCATAATATGCTTCTCCGCTTGCATCTGCATCTTCCTCTCCTTCATAAATTTCACCACTTTCCATACCGTAAAATACCATCTTATCGCCATACCGTATTGTAACGGTATCACCTATCTGCAAACGGCTTTTCATGATATCGTCTTCCACTTCTTCCCGATTATCACAGACAAATGCAATATACTTCTTATCCTCTGCCGTATTAGAAAGCTTACTGATATCTCCGGCCAGTACATTTAATTTCCCCATACAAAAGGGCTCCATTCCATACAGCTCTATCATATCCCCTATCAGACCATCTTTATGGGGCTCATATTGCATGCCGGCTCTCACCAAATCCTCCGGATTATCCTTTGACCACTCGCTGATATACTGTTCCTCTGTGATAAACTCATAAGCAGCCCCCTTACTGGCATATACCCTGCCGGCTTCAGCAATGTTTTCCTGATTCTCTATCATCTCCAAGGCATCCTTGGAAAGCACCGGAAAACTCTTCATCCCCCACACTCTGTCACTCACCATTCCGGAATCGGATACAACAAAATCTGCCAGCAGGTCACCGATATATGCTTCGATATCAAAGCTGTTGGTCATCGTAAAGGTCAGATTCAGGAGCACCAGAGAAAGGCACATGGATAACAACGTAACAGCAGTCCGGCTCTTACTTCTGAAAAGATTCGCCCATGCCATCTGGGAAACGGAAGCACCTTGTTTTCTCTTTCTCCTTTTTCCGGCTATAGGATTCCCTTCCGTAAAACGGAGTGCCTCAATCGGCGATACCTTTGCCGCTGCTTTTCCCGGCTTTCTTACCGACACGAATACCGTAACCAGTGAAAATACCGCCGAACCTATGAAAATAAATGGGTTTACGGATACTGTCTGAACATAGGGTGCATTGATAGACAGTGCAGTAATTACCGCCGGTGTCAGCACTACCGATACAAGATAGCCAATCAGCAGTCCAAGGGGAATGCCTGCCGCTGACAAAGCCACCGCCTCTGTACGAAGCATACGTTTTATCTGTCTGCCCGTGGTTCCTATGGTCTTTAACAGCCCATAATAACGGATACTTCCTTCCACGGCAATCCGAAACACATTATAAATAATCAGATAGCCGATAGAAATAATGAGCAGTAATATCCCTGCCACGGTAAGGATTGCCTCCCAATCCACACTCTGCAGCAAATCCGTATTCACATATCCCCAGTTAACTCCGACAGAAAGATAGTTATCCGCATCATGGTCTTCGGAATAGCCATATCGTTCCACCAATGTCCTCACCTTTTCTATAATACGAAAATCACTGCGAAACATGATACTCAGTGTATATTTACCGGTATAATTATCATCGCCGTAGAGGGTGACACTGGATAGGATTTCTTCTGCCTGGCTTTTCGACAGCAATACATGGTCTGCCGGTGCAATGGGGTCTGCCTCCCACCAGCCGGACAGCACAAAGTTTTTTGTCACTTCCTCGTTTTCCACCTGAAAAGTAAGGGGCACCTCCGCCCCAAGCTCCGGTTTGATGCCAAGCAGTGACAGCACCTTCGTATCTGTCGCAATCTCATTTGTTCCCTCTGCCGGAAGGCTCCCCTCCGTCGGGGTCAGGAAATACCATTTCGCCGTATTGGAATCACAATAGCTTATCTCCACTTGATTCTTGTTAAATGGCTCCTTTACCGCCAGACCCACGAACTGTCTCATACCGTATTCCTTAATCAACGGGTCTGACTTGATCGTATCAAACTGCTCCAACGTCAGAAATCTAACCTCCGCATGGTTATAGCCGCCCTCCTGGCGGAAATTTGTCTGCTCATAGCCATTTATAAGCGTTGTCAAAACTGTAAATAAAACCGTAAACAAAATAGTGGTCAGTGCGATTGCCAGAACGGCTATGGCATTCCGGAACCTCGCCGCCTTCATGTTCTCTATACTTAAATGGCGGATGCATTTTTTATTTGCTACCTTCATTTTCATTACCTCCTCTATTTGTAACCAATTTTTCTCTGCAAACTCCGTTTGTTGCGATAGTCACCAAATGTGTGTGCAAGCACCCACGCTTGGCTCGTTATTCGCACAAATTAATTGTCTGCCGTCTCTTTTTCTCCATTCACAATCTGTCCGTCCTCGATACGGATAATCCGGTCTGCAAGCTGGGCAATCTCTTCATTATGGGTAATCATAACCATCGTCTGGTGATACTTCTCACTGGTAATTTTCAAAAGTCCCAGCACATCCTGGCTGGTTCTTGAGTCCAGATTTCCCGTCGGTTCGTCCGCCAGTATAATGGCCGGCTTACTGGCAAGCGCTCTTGCAATGGCAACTCTCTGCTGCTGTCCGCCGGATAGATTATTCGGCAGATTGTCAAGCTTACTCTCCAATCCAAGGGTTTCAATGATGTTATCCACATATTCCTTATCAATGCTTCCGCCATCAAGCTGTACCGGAAGGACAATATTTTCATATACATTTAGTACCGGGACCAGATTATAGCTTTGAAACACAAATCCAATCTTCCGTCTGCGGAAAATGGTAAGTGCCTCATCCTTCAGCGTAAAAATATCCTTCCCATCCACCGTTACACTGCCTCCGGTTGGGCGGTCAAGTCCTCCAAGCATATGTAAAAGGGTGGACTTCCCGCTTCCGGACGTCCCCACAATAGCGACAAACTCGCCCTTCTTTACCGCTAAATCCACACCTGCCAGGGCATGCACCTCATTCTCTCCGCTTCCATAGACTTTTTTCAGTTCTGTTGCCGATAATATGGTCATTTTCTTTTCCTCCATTCCAGTTCCGTATCTGTTTTTTCTATAACAAAAAATCTGTATTGCAAGATATGTTTATCTTACAATACAGATTATGCCACATAAATCTTTCCACATTCTGTCGGGAAGAAAATGAATTCTTACAGTTTTGACACAATTGAGTATTTCTCATGTTATTTTCCCTTTAGCTTTGGATATAGACAGTAATAGCAAAATACCTTTCCTTCTTGAAATCACTAACGCTTCTGCTTTCCCAGATACACTCCAAATACAGAGCCCTCTCCCGGCTTTGATTTCACCTTGATGTAGCCACCCTCACCGGAAATAATCTGACGTGCAAGATAAAGCCCAAGTCCCACACCCTCCTCATCCTTCACGATATTTGAACGATAAAACCGTCCAAAAATTTTTGCCTGTTCCTCCTCTGCTATTCCGATTCCGGTATCTACAACCTCAATGCAGACAAACATTTCATATTCCTTAATCTTCAGGGTGACACTCCCCTTACTGGTATATTTAATGGCATTATCCACAATATTGAGAAGTGCCTCTGTTGTCCATTTCTTATCAAAATATGCGGCTGCCGTTCCCTGCCGGACAGTCAGTTCAATTCCCTTATCTGTAGCTTTTGGCTCAAGCTGTCTGCAGACGAATTCAACAATCTCCTCTACATTCTCCCAAGTCGGCACAAGGCTTACAATCCCGGTCTCTAAACGGGACATTTTCACCAGAGAAGAAATGAGAAAATGAAGCTTGTCCGCCTGTTCATGAAGCTTTTCCACATATTCTTCTGCCTCACCGGAAAGCTCCTGTTCTCTTAACAGGTCAGAATACAAAAGCAAATTTGACACCGGCGTTTTGGTCTGGTGAGAGATATCTGCTATCAATGTCTTGATTTTTTCCTTCTCTTGTGCCACATTCCGTGCAGAAAGTTCAGAATCTGCCAGATACCGCCCAAGCTTATTCTCCACAGCAGAATACATGGTCTCATCCAGAGTTTCCTCTGTAAAGGTTCCGTTGATTGCCGCATCCAGCATAGCATCCAGATTATGCATAACACGTTTGGTATGCCTGCGGTAAAGGAAAACCGCTAACACCGCCGCTAATATCATAAAACATGCAATTCCTAATATAATCTTCTCTGACATCTTCTTTCCCCTTCTTCGCTATGGTTCTGCCTCATCGCATGCGTACACTATATTAATGCTATAATTTACTCAACTCACACATCATTGCCAGTCTGTTTCTATATTGTACTTTCCATTCTGTAACAATTGCTTCTACAACCTTTGAACCACCTTTAATTTTTCTTATATGCTGCCCTATACGGCTCAAATAATTTTTTCCAATTCGTGTACTTTTTTCATTCTTTTCTTTCAGAAGCTTTCTGTATAAAATCTTTTGAATGCATTTATTGCCATCCAAATTCCTGTGCCATTGCAGCTAAACACGCATAAAATGCCTGCTGTTGATGCGACTCATCCATTTTCTTGACTGCACCACATAAATCATGTGTAGCCTTCACAGCTTTTCCAACTTCAATATTCTGTTGAAAATTATATTGATTAATCTGTGCTTGTATTTGATTGTAATAATCTCTACTCACATAAGTCGGGTTAAACATTCTTTCCTCAAAATACATTTTTCTACCCCCATCATTCATTTTTGATAACATATATTGTACTTTTAAGTTTCCATTGATATATATCTATAAGACTGCGGGGCACAGGATACCCCAATATCTTCTAATGCAAGTGGTTTCTCATATATAACTATATTTTTTAAATGATAGGCAACTGCCTTTTTCTTCCCTTTATAATATTTTCTAAAAAAAGTATATGTAATACCCGAATACTTTTTGGTTTGTCGCCAAACACTTAATATATCATCTTCAATAATATCAGCAATTTCTGCCTCCGCAACAACTTGCTGTTGCGGTGCCGTTGCATATATAATAATTTTATCAACGTCATCCCGGCAACGAAATTTTCGATATTCATATACTTTTTTACCTTGTAAAATACTTTCTACATACTCCGGATTAATTGATAATAACATTTGACACATTAACATTTCCCTCCATTAGGACTTTTTTAAATTGATTTGTCGTCAGATGAACCTCTGTTGGATATTGACTTGAACTTGCCCAACATCCATGTCTATCAAGCCAATCCATATTCACATTGTTTCCTTCACCAAAATAACCATAATAAAGCATTTCCACCACAGTTACATTTCTATATTCATAATATTGCTTTTGCAAGTCACTTTCATTAAACACTGATTTATTTCCAATACGTTGCTTCAATTCTTCAAAGCTCATCAAATATCGGTTATTCACTTTAGCTTGAATAACATCTGTCACTACACAATATGAAGTGATACAAGAACGATATCGCTTTCCTGCACCTTGAGTATAACGCCGATATACCAGAACTGGCTCTCCGATTTTATGATTTATTTTCGGTGCCTGCCCTACATATATTTTACTAAGCCCATTACTAACACTACTACTAATCTCCGATTGTAATGATGTCGTATTGGCAAGCTCTGAATATGCAAACATCGTATCGTGATAATAATCATCAATAATAATATATCCGGCATAGTCAAAACCATCTTTTATAAATGGAAAAGCTTTATAAGGGTCACTAAAGTCAATCCTATTACGACTCTTTATAAGAACATTCTCACCATTCAAATTCATACCACACTTTTGAAAACCAAATCTCCCAAACTGTGAAATCAATGTAGTATGTTTATCAAAAACCGTCACATAAACTTCAGCACATTTTAATCGTAACCACTTCCACAAGAGCAGCCCAATTGCCCCCTCTCCAATACGCTGTCTTCGATATCTCTCAGAAATCCGAAATGTGCTAATTTTCAATCTTTCCATCTTAGGTAAAACAGTATCTTGTAATTTAATTTCCTCATCTTCAACTTTCAATGCAACAAACGCGCCTACACCTATCTCATCTTCAAAAACAAGTGCTGTAGCCCCATCCTCTGCTTTTTTCGCAAACCAATCAATAAACCCTGTACTATTTTCTGTACCAGGATAATCCGCTTTCAGCGAATCAAAAAACTCATCATTAAGATTAATGTCTGCAAATTTCTTTAGCGAAAACTTTCCTGCCATATTAGCACCTTCCCTCCTTTTACACCGCAAACATATGTTCTATTTATTATAATATCACATTTCTATTGATATTCCAAGCCCCATTGAGTAAATTATATGTTCATTTTTCTAGCGATTTTAAAATATCTATTCATAAATCCATATCTTGCATTATTGCTTCAAAATTTCGAGGTTCCCACAAAAAATCATATACAAATTTTATCTGATAATTTTCATTACCATTCACTTTAAACTCACCAGTATATTTACAAAAATCTGCTATTTTTGTTGTTAGCATATCGATCACATCACTCATTTAAATATCTCCTACGCCACTTCCTTATACCTCGTATACACATACTCATAAATCCTTTGCCTATATGCAGATATGCTCACTTCATCATAACACTCCGGTAATTCCTCCCACAGTGTATCTCGAATCAGATTGTCCACTGCTGCCTTTGTCTCCTGCTTATCTGTCCAGTGGTCGAGTTCTGCAATCTTCTCTTTTATCTTTGCCAGCAAATCTACTGCGACTTTCTTGATTTTCTGAATATCCTGTTTAGACAAATCATCTGAAAACAGCAAATCATACAATGACAGTTCTTCATCATTGGTGAAACCTTCCCTGACATACCGCTGCTGTTCTTCATCCATCTGATTTGCCAGATTCATTAAATCAGCAAAGGTCTTTTCAATGGTTGCTCGATCCTGCTCACTGTTATACGCATTGATAATTTCCTGATAACGAAGCAGATAATTAATCCGCCTTGGATTGGAAAACAGCATAATATCCAATCTTTCTTTTACCAGTTCTTCCAAGTCTTTCATTACAAGATTTTGTTTCTTATTCTTTGCGAATTCCTTGATAAGCACATCGAAATTAATCCCACTGATATCAAACCGCTTAGATGGTTCATTTTCCGCTGTTTGTTTCTCGATTACAATATAATCATTTACAATCCCATTAATTTGCACCATCAAATCGGTATTGTCAGAATGTTTCCTTTTCTTCATTAACGCATCATATATCGCAACTATGGCATCCTTATACGCTCTGATTTCATCAGAAATATCGTCTCTATCTGCATATTTTATCAATCGAGACAATTCACTGGCATATGTCTGATATGTTTTCTTGATTTCCAGCCTTTCACACATAGCATTTGTTGCATCCTGTAAAAGCTTCAACCGCTCAAAGGTCCCCCGCTCACATTGAACTAATTGTTCCAATTCAAAGTCATGCCTGCTTAAATAATCTTTTGTAGAATCTATCACTTCATGAATTCTGGCAATCAGTTTATCCTTATCTACTGTTGGATCTGCTCCAGCAATCCCCTCTGAATTTGCCGTATAATCTGCCAAAGCCTTACGAAGTGCTTTTACAATGCCTATGTAATCCACAATTAATCCATTGCTTTTTCCCTCTGATACTCGATTGGCTCTGGCTATTGTTTGCATCAGTGTGTGCGCTTTTAACGGCTTGTCCAAATAAAGACATGATAGTGACTTCACATCAAATCCAGTCAGCCACATTGCACAGACGAAAACAACTCGGAAAGAATTCTCTGCATCCTTAAATTCTTTGTCAAGCTCCCTTTTTTCCATCTTTGCACGATGAGGAAGGATATCCAGCCCCCACTTCTTAAAGGTTTGAATTTCATTCTGTTCCTGACTGATAACTACTGCCATTTCGGTTTCTTTCATCCATGCCAGTTTACGGGACAACTCCTGCACTTCCTGTTCCGAAGCCGTTTTAATTTGATTTTCCAGTCTCTTGATTTCTTCCTCCCAGTATTTCTGCACCAAATGATACATACGGACACATGTTACCTTATTCAGGCACACAAACATAGCCTTCCCACTCGTCCACAAATCAGTATAATGCTTTACAAAATCCTGTGCGACAGCATCCAACCGTGGCTCTGCTGTCATCAAATGAATTTCCTTCGAAAATTCACGTTCTAATTTTTCCTGCTGCGATACATCCAAATCTGCATTTTCAATGGCATCCAGTATTCTGTCATTAATTTCCGGATTATCAATATTCCGAATTTTCTCTCCACGATTCTCATAATATAATGGGACAGTTGCACCATCATCAACCGCTCTCTTAAAATCATAGATAGAGATATATCCTCCAAATGTCCGCTCTGTAATATTGTCACTGGCAAATAAAGGCGTTCCGGTAAATCCAATTCTTGATGCTGTCGGAAGTAATTTACACATATTCTCCGCATATACTCCATACTGGCTGCGATGTGCCTCATCCGACATGATTATAATGTCATGGTCTGAATAGATGGGTAATTCGTCTGGCTGATTAAATTTCTGTATCAACGTAAAAATGAAACTTGGATTGTGTTTCAGTTTATGTACCAAGTCACTGCCACTTGATGCAATATATTCCGAAGCCTCCACATTTCCAAGCAAACCACAATTTTCAAATGTGTCGCTAATCTGTGTATTCAAATCCTCCCTGTCTGTCAAAATAACAATTGTTGGTGAACCGGCAAATTTACGACGGATTTTCTGGGATAAAAATACCATGGAATAACTTTTCCCGCTTCCCTGTGTATGCCAGAACACTCCTAATTTTCCGTTTGTTAATTTCCGGTCAGCATACGCCTTGACTGCCTTATTTACTCCAAGATACTGATGGTTTCTTGCTAAAATCTTGGCTGTGCGACCACCTGAATGGTCAAATAGTACAAAATTCTCCAGCAAATCAAGAAAATTCTCTTTTTTACAAATTCCCCGCAACATGGTTTCAAGGGCAACATTTCCCTCCTCATTCTCCTGCAAACGCTTCCACTCATGGAAAAATTCATATTTGCTGCCCAGTGTCCCCACCTTTGCCTCCACACCATTACTCAGCATCACAAATGCATTGTAGTAAAACAAATGCGGAATGGTATCTAAATAGTCTGTGTAATTATCGTCATAAGCATTTTGCACATCTACGGTATTTTTCTTCAACTCCACAAACAATAAGGGAATGCCATTTACAAATCCTACAATATCCGTCCGTCGCCGATAATATTCACCATGAATTTTCATCTCTTTGACAGCAAGAAAATAGTTTCGTTCCTTGTCATTCGGATTCCCAAAATCAATCACCATAGCTTTCTTTTCGTCGGTAGTACCGTCTGGTTTCTTTACCGTAACTGGAATCCCATCACGAATCATAGCATATTTTTCTTCGTTAATCTGCATCAAAGAAGCAGTCGATAAGTGACTCTCAAATTTTTTCTGTGCTTCATCTATCTGCGTCAATGTAATCCATGGATTCAGTTTTTTTAGCGCCTCACGAAAATAACGCACCAGAAGGATTTCTTTGTATGATTCTCTTCCAAAAGTGCCATCTTTTCCTAACTGTTCTGAATTGTAGGCATATTCTACTTCCCATCCAAGTTCTTCCTGTAGAAGTTTTCCAGCACTTTCTTGGACAAGGGTGTTTTCTGAATAATCATGGTTCATTTACTTTCCTCCTGCAAAAAATCTTCAAACTTTCCTACCTTGAAGATGCTGATATAACCTTCATGAATTTTTTCTTGTTGAGTTTTCCAATCAAACCTCCCACCACAGGATTGATCTATTATCTCCAAGTAATTTGAAATTTCATCTAAAAGTGGCTTACACTGTTTATCTATGATTGTTAGCGTTTTAAAAACCAACTTATCAGAAGATGTAACAATCTTTTCTTTTCCAAATTGTTCTAAGTTTTTTATCCGAGTTTGGAGAATTGCACTCTTTAAATAATTGTGATACTGCAATACAACATTGATTTTAGCCAAATTCTCTTCACTAAAATCACGCCGGGCAATCATCAATTTGCTCTTTGCAGAGAACGTTGTGTAATCAACGCTCTGTATTGCATTTACTTGACATTGAATTTTCTGCACTGGTGATTCCAGTAAGCTTTCTGGCACCGGTTCTGTCTTAGTTTCGATATATTCTCCAACATTTCTTTGCATCAGAAATAAAGCAATATACAAGTACATAGTTTGATAAAACAGATACTGTTCGCAATCGACCTTATTGCTCCAATATTTCTGTACTTCACAAAACATTACAACAAGTGTACTTGCAAAGACACCACCACACACAGCCAAAGCAAAATTGTTTGACATCCAACTCCAGTTAGGAACAAAAAATCCCAGCTCTATATTACGATCAACAATATATGTAAATAATGCAAAGATTACACTTAATTTTGCTGTAAACTTTATTGTTTTAATATTACCACTCATAATTATACCTCCAACTCACCACTCATGCACTTTGAGCACAAACCATCACGGGCTTGTACTAATTTTGTACTACTAATACTTAAATCATAAATTTTTCTAAATATCGGCTCACAAAAATCATAATAAGCTTTTCTCAAGCTATTATCAGGATAAAGAACTTCAAGGTTTCCAAACTTAGTCTTATTGACATTTGTCATGGTAGCACCATTGCTACCAACTCCCTGTAATAAAGCTTTTAAACGCTTCATAGTTGAATAAACATAATATAAATCTTCTAAGTTCTCCAACACTATAGAATTTATCTGTTGATTTGTTTGACAAGACTCAACGGCAATATTAACCAGTCCTACCGTAGCAATGCATGACACCAGAATACTATTCCTTGGTATAAACTTGCTTTTTTGCGTATTAGCTCCCTCAATTGTTAAAGTAGCTTCTGTAATTATCGGATATACACCATTATGCATATCAGGTATTTTTACAAAGGGAATATTCCCACCATAGTATTCCTGTCTAGATGTTGACGGCGTTTTTCCTGTTATTATTTCACCAAAATCAGATATTTTCTTTCTACTCCACCCCTCTGGCACACCATCCACAATTTCCACTTCCTCATATCCCGGAAAATGTAAATCCAAAAACCATTCTTTATACAAGCACTGAGCCATTTCCTCTAACAGTTTGATTTGTTTCTTGTTATTTTCAATCAAATCATCATATGCAGATAATATCTTTGCAATTTTTCTTTGAACCTCAATATTAGGAACTTCAATATCTAACGTTTTAAATATGTCATTGTTTACCCTTTGACGTCCTGTTGAACCAGTCATTGAACCTATCATACTCTTTCTAATATAATCAGTTTGCATAAAATAGTACAAAAAAACAGCATCCACCATGTCATCCATAGGCCTAAACACAAGATACTCCGTAGAGCCAAATCCTTGTTTAATACCTTTTGCTAAAAACTTCTTTCCGTTCTGCAGACAAGGCTCGATACGAGCTATTACTGTATCATATTCTTCAAATTTTACTCCCGATGTATATACTCTATTTTCTATCATATCAGGTTCCCTATTATTTGTGCTAACATTTGCCATTTCAACAAATGGATAAACTTCCCCTTTTTTAAGTTTTATCTTGGGATTTAAAACTATATGTTCCAAAAAATTCATAACCCCATCTCCTTCAAATTCTTTGAAATGGTATCCATTAAATCATTGGATTCTGCCTGCAATTCCAACAACTCTTTATGTATCTCTTTCATTCTTTCCTCAAAATCAACTCCATCATCCTCTACTGGTGCCACTCCAACATATGCCCCCGGTGTTAATGACCAGCCTTTTTCCTCAATTTCCGATACCGAAACCACCTTACATAAACCTACTACATCCTGATATTCTCCATCGCCAAACTTCCCACAAAGCCATTCTGCCTCTTTTGCAACGGTAATGATTTCTTCTAACCATGCCATTTTCTCATCCCAGGCAGACTGAATCTTCTTTTTCTCTTTTCGTTCAGCCTTCTCCACTTCTTGCTTTGCTATTACTCTTTGCTGTTTTAAAAAGTTTGTCAAATCCGATACTGTTTTTGCAAAATCGTGACCACCATGCATAGCCATCCTTACTTCATCATCCTGTACCTCATTCGCATACTGATGCAATGTCTGACAATACTCATTTAACAATGCCTCATATTTATCCTTTTGTCCACGATATAACCATACAATAGCATTCATATTTTTTAGCTGCCACTCGCTCCATTCATTCAGTGTACGGTCTACAACCGTATAATAATTTCTGGCATCAATAAAAAGCACCTTATCTCTTAATTCGTCAGTTTTTCCTTTATCAAAAAACCATAAGGAACAAGGCAGACTTTTCGTATAAAAGAAATTATTTGCCACACTAATCATGCAATCCACATGTCCTGTTTTAATCAAACTTTCCCGAATATCTTTATCCTTACCCTGACTGTCGGTTGCTGATGATGCCATAACAAAACCAGCCCGCCCTGTTTCATTCAAATAGGAATAAAAATAGGATATCCAGAGATAATTGGCATTCCCAACTTCTTTTGATTTATTGACCGATGGCAGTCCAAAAGGTAGCCTGCCGGCACTTTGTGTTGATTCTGATTTTACTTTATCTACATTAAAAGGAGGATTTGCCATAATATAATCACAGCATCCCTCCAGATTATGTGCATCGTGATAAAAAGTGTTTGCCTCATCACCGGATTTGATAACACCAGTCAACCCATGCACTGCCATATTCATCAGGCAAAGTTTTGCATTATACTCCACCTTTTCCTGTCCATAAAACGTCATCGTATTATTTGCCACCATCCCTGCGGCATTGACAAAATCTCCCGTCTGCACAAACATACCACCAGAACCACAAGCAGGATCAAGTAAGGTTCCCTGCTTTGGTTCTAATATATTTACAATCATCTTAACCAAAGATTTTGGTGTAAAGAAAACTCCATCATCCGATGCAATATTCTTCGCAAATTTATTTAAAAAATATTCATATATACGTCCAATCACATCGCCCCCAACATCATCTAACGCATCATTATTAAATATGCGGATTAATTCTGCCAGAAGTTCATCCGAAAACATCGTATATTCTTTGGGCAACACTCCCACCAATTGTTCGCTCTGTGCTTCAATTAGTTCCATGGCATTATTCACAACCTCGCCAAGGCTTGTCATCGTATGTCCCTGCGTGTCCGATAATTTTTGTGACACTATATCCGCCGGCAAATTTACAAGCCATGTATACTGCGCCTGTTCCGGAAGATATAAGGCACTCTTTTCACGAAAGTCACTTGCCTCTACTGGCATGACACGACCATTCCTGCTAGGTCGGTTTTTCAATATTTCCTGTTCAACCAATTTATATCTGCTATAAGCATATCTTAGGAAAATCAGTCCAAGTACTGGCATACAATACTGGTTTGATGTCAATTTTGAACCTGCACGCAACAAGTCCGCTGACTCCCAAAGGTCTGCTTCCAATTTTCTTATGTTTATCATCAAAAATTCCTCCAATTGCTGTAAATAAACCTATTACAAATTATACACCACTAATCTTTTAATAACAACCAATAATTTAAGTCTGTACATATTCATTCAAATACTCATCAACACTGCTTTCCAGCACAGCACATAGCTCTTCATCCATATATTCGTATTCATCATCTATATTCAGGCATATCACTTTCTTACCTGCCAAAACCTCTGGATACTTTTCTTTTATTCTTCTGATATGCTTCTTCTCCATGCAAAAAATAATATCCGCCCACCCTAATAATCCTTCTGTAACCTTAATTCTGGAATTACTCTCTGTGCCTGCGGACCTCGCCTGACAACACTTATAACCATCAAATAATTTTTCAGCCGTCAAACTCCTTCGTTTGTTCTGGCTGCATAAAAATAATAGCTTCATCGACGTATTCCCGGTCATCACTTCTTCACCCACACATATCCGATTCCGTACACGGTTTTGATATACTCCCCGGCAGAAAGCTTGTCCCGAAGACGCTTTACCGTCACCGACAATGCATTTTCATCCACATACTCCGCCCCGTCTGTCCAAATCCGGTCAACCAGCTCCTGACGGCTTAATGTAATTCCTGCATTATCGGTTAATATCCGTAACAGCTTCTGCTCCGTTTTACTAAGCTCTACCGGATTTCCCTGACAGCTAAATTCCATTTTTTCAAAATCAAATGTATAGCCGTCCATGATAAACAGCGTATCCTTGCGCTTCTTTTCTGATTTGCGAAGTGCTGCATTGACTCTCGCCCGCAAAATAGCAAGACTGAACGGCTTCGTAATGTAATCATCTGCTCCCATCTCCAGCCCTGCCACAATATCCGATTCCAAATCATTGGCTGTCAGTAAAATCACTGGAATATCTGTCTTTTCTTTTATCTCTTTTAGAAAATCAAATCCATCCCCATCTGGCAGATTGACATCCAGCAGAATAAGATCATATCCATGTCCGGTCATCACCCGCCTGGCTTCCTGTAAATTGTCACAGCTTATCGTCTGCATTTCCTTTGAAGACAGGGCACGGCAAAGTCCGTTTGCAAGTGCCCTGTCATCCTCTATGATTAATATATTTTTCATTGCTTACACCACCTGAGTTTTTCTAATGCCGTCACTATGTATTGCCTCATTTATCAAGAATATTTCAAAATCCATCCACAAAAAAAGAAACCCAAAAGCCTTCAATCCCTTGAGTTTCCTGACCTGCAGAAGATGGGACTTGAACCCACACGGGTGTTACCCCACTAGAACCTGAATCTAGCGCGTCTGCCATTCCGCCACTTCTGCATTCGCTTTGTAAACGACTTATATATATTAACGCATTTATCAGGAAAAAGCAAGTGCTATTTTAGGATATCCCCCAATAAATCAATTCCCGGGGCAAACAAAAGAACATTCCGTACAATCGCATAACCAAACACAATAACCAGATAAATATATATAAGGATTGGTTTCCGGCAATAATAGATTTTTCCATTGTCCTTAACCAATGTTACAATCACTGCCGCCTCATAATATATAATCAGTAGAGCCCCCAACAACACCGCCGGGTTATAAAAAAGGGATTCTAAAAAGTGTCCCTGTAATACGGAAAATAGCGCTCTCGTTCCCCCGCAGCCCGGACAATACATATGAAAAAGTGCCACCAGCCCACAGGGCATAGACGGTATAATATGTGCCTTCTGCATAATTATTACTGCAAACATCATAACGAATGCTACTCCGCATGCGGTATTTATAATCAAAAAATCCCTCAATAATACTTTTTTCTGTTGCATTTTTCCATCCTTTATACAATTCTATTCCGACTATGAAATATAACAAAAAAACCGGAAATCCCCTTTACAGCAGCATACAAACAATGATATATTGTTTATTATATTTAATAAAGAAGAGCAAATCTCACATTATGAATCAGAAAGTTTTGCTCACGGCCAATTTTTAGAAAGCGAAGGTAATTACTATGGACGAGAACCAGATTACAAACAAAACAGAGGATACCACTCTTAACGCAGCTTCCGATGACAATACCAAACAAACCGGCAGCCCTTTTGAGGCAACAGAAAGTCATATTGCAGAAGCTTCTGATGCCAAAGAAACAACCAGCACTACTACAGCCTCTCCTATCAATTCTGCTTTTGAGGTTAAAAATTCTGCCGCTTCCGCACCTGTAACATACTATTCTGCACCGGAACGCACTGACAGCATTGACAGTACTGCTGATGCTAACACAAAAAATACTACAGATACCAGCAACACATACACAGAAACTGCAAGACCTGCTGTAAACTCTGACTTCTATACAAATTCATACAGCAATACCACTACAGAAACACCAAAGGGATTTGCCATTGCATCCCTAGTCATGGGAATCCTCGGAATTTTAAGCAGTTGCTGCTGCGGTTTGGGCACTATTTTCTGCATTTTAGGTATTATATTCGGATGTGTCCAGCAAAAAGACGAAAACGACAAAAAACCGGGAATGGCAATTGCAGGTCTGATCACCTCCGGTATTGGTCTGCTTCTTGGCGTTCTAATCACTGCACTCTTCTATCTGCTTGGTGATTCGTCCATACAATAAACAAAAGCAACAAGAAGATATCCTGTTAAATACCCTGCTGCAAGCAGCGCATCACCAAAATGGAAACGCTTCAAAGGCGGGGTATTTGTCATTCTTTCCTAATCTCCAAAATCAAATTTTTGAATTGCTATCACGTCAACATCTTCTGCATAATTGAATTTGGAATCATAATTTTTCACCCATTCCTCATAAACACTGCTAAAATATTCCTTTTGTTTCTTTGTAATAATCTCTTCTTTATTTTTCTTTGTCAAATCCTCATCATTTGACTTTATCATTTTAAATATATGATAACCATACTCACTTTCAATGACAACACTCACCTCACCATCTGTCAAAGCAAGCAGTTTATCCGCAATAGATGCCCCATATTCTTCAATCATTTCCGTTTTAGACATTGTATAAGATGCCGAATATTCCAAATCATACTTATCGACAATATCCTCATATGCAACATCATCCTCCTGCGCCAGAGTTAAAAGCGCCTCATTCGCCTTTTCAAGCTGTGTAGCCTTCTTCTCATCCGTATATTCCTCTACCGTACCATCTTCCTGCACACTGTAACATTCAAACACCATATCATAAAAGGTTGTCATTCTGGCCTCTTCTTCGGATATCTCAAAATCGTACTCTGCAATCTTTGCATCATACACCTTCTTTGCCAGCATATTCTCTTCCATCACCTGAACAGCAATGGCTTTTGTAACTTCTGACATTTCCTTATCCTTTTCTGTCAGCCCATTATAGAACCTCTCTGCCATATTTTCTGCTTCTGCCTTCTCATTGTCACTGAGTGCCACTTTAAGCTCCTCGGCCTGGCTCACAAGAACCTTCACCCGGTTAATATCACAAACCAAATCTTCTATCGTAATATCTTTTACTGTACTGGTTCCTTCATCTGTTGTGAGTTCCAGACTCCAGATTCCATTTCCATAGATTTTCTGATAATCCTCCTCTACCGTCTTCGCATAAATATAAAATTCCCCATACATAATAACCGAATCACCAAATTCATATACAACCGTTCCTGAAGTTTCTTCCTGTTCTTTTCCACAGGCTGCCAGCAACATCAAACAAATAACCATTAAAAAAGCAGCAATCAGCCTCTTTCCCTTTTGCATACACTATTCCTCCACATACTTGACAAAATCATATAAAGTAACCTGTTTCCACGCATTCCCTACCCATTTCGGTTCCGTGGAAGCACCCGCTGCCTCATACCATTTTATCTTATTTTCTTCTATCGTTTCATCCTCTAAATCATTCCGGTAATACTCCTTAATCTGTTCTGCTATCTCTTCATTATCCGGGGTAATCATTTTAATAACTGCATAACAGCTTCCTGCATCAATTACAGGACTTATCTCATCTGCCTTTAATGTCTTTGTATATTTTGAAAAATCTTCCCCAAAACTTTCTCCAAAACTCTCCGGTGTATTACTCTGCTCTCCGGAATAATTCTGCACTCCATATTTTTTTGCAATCTCTTCTATGTCTGCTCCACTCTCAAGCTCTTCATATGCTGCCTGTGCATCTGCTTTTTGCTGTTCGATTTCCGCATCAGAGAGCATAATGGGATTGTCACCGCCTTCTTCCTTCACATAGTCTCCACTGTCATCCATCTCTATTTTGGGAAACAAAAGCATATAAATTGTAGCATATGTTACCTCCTCTACTTCCAGATCCTCTGTAATCGTCTGCCTTAATTTATGTGCCAGATAACGATCCTTACATATATCTGCAATCAATTCCTGCGTAATCCCCAACTCCCGGAACACATGTCCGTCAAAAGCCTTCATATAACTTGCCACATCATTCTTTACTTCCCGTTCTTCCTCCTCAGACAATGAAAGTCCCTGCTTCTTTGCTGCAATTGCTTCCACCTTATAATCCATGATCATATTCATGATTTCCTGCTTATAGTATTCGTCTGCGCTGCTGCCATCCTTTGCCGTTGCTTGTAACTCCTCCGAGCCAATCCCAAGACTTACAACATTTTGCAAAATACAAAAATGAACTTCATCCATATAAACCATTTCTTCACCGACCTGAAATGCCTTTGTCTTCGATGGTTCATCTAAAATCCCAGATAGTTTCCACAAAAGAAGAACAAAAACTATAATTCCCACGGCAACAGCAAAAACTGTCATCAATAAATTCTTTTGTTTTTTCTTATCTGCAACGTTCTTTTGTTCCCGCTCTTTCAAATTATTTTTCTGTTCCTGTCCCTTCTTATGCTTCTTTTCCATATTTTTACCTATCTTCACTCACAATCCTTCACCAGCATACTGACTCAGCTCTCCTATTCATTATACCCTAATTTTTCGGTTCTATCAACTCATGGATATCTGACACAATCTTTTCTAACTCATAAATGAACCTCTTAAGACTCTTTTTCTCCAAATCTACCACAAAGCCGGAGGTCGGTCCTGCAACCACACGGATATTGTTCATATATTTTGTAAGAAAGGTCTCTAGTTTTCCCATATCTACCTTTACACCCTTTGCCATTTCAATGTTCACCTGTTGCTTTTTATAAGTAACAGAGGTAATCCATGCATCGTGAGCAGATGCTTTTAATCTTGCTATTGTCATTAAATTAAGAACCGTCTGCGGGGGTTCACCAAAACGGTCAGTCAGCTCATCTAACATATCCTCATAGTCTTCCTGACTCCAAATACCGGAAATCCGCTTATAAAGCTCCAGCTTTACCGCCTCATTCTTTACATAAGATGCCGGTATATACGCATCAACAGGAAGCTCTACCGAAGTGGTAAATTCCGTCTCATCAAGCTCTCCCTTCTGACGTAAAATAGCATCATTTAACATCTTGCAGTAAAGGTCATATCCCACTGCCTCCATATGCCCGGACTGGTCTGCTCCAAGCAGATTACCAGCTCCACGAATCTCTAAATCCCGCATGGCAATTTTAAAGCCTGATCCTAAATCCGTAAACTCACGGATTGCTTTCAGTCTTTTTTCTGCCGTTTCCTTTAACATTTTATCCCGCTTATACATCAAAAATGCATATGCTACTTTATCAGAACGACCTACCCGTCCCCGAAGCTGGTAAAGCTGGGAAAGTCCAAAATTCTCAGCATCATGTATAATCATTGTATTTACGTTACTAATGTCCAATCCCGTCTCAATAATCGTAGTGGTCACTAACACATCCACATCCTTGTTGATGAAGGAATACATAACATCCTCAAGTTCTCTCTCCTTCATCTGTCCATGCGCAAAGGAAATCCGCACATCCGGCATAATCTTTGAAAGCTCTGCTGCCATGTCTGCAATCGTGTTTACCCGATTATATACATAGTATACCTGTCCTCCACGGGCAAGCTCCCGGTTAATGGCCTCTTTGACAAGCTCTGGATTATATTCCAACACATAAGTCTGAATTGCTTTGCGGTCTACAGGGGGCTCCTCCAACAGGCTCATATCCCGAATTCCAATCAGGCTCATATGTAAAGTTCTCGGAATCGGTGTCGCTGTAAGAGTCAGCACATCCACCTCTTTCTTCATCTGCTTGATCTTTTCCTTATGGGTGACACCAAACCGCTGCTCCTCATCAATAATCAAAAGACCTAAATTACGGTAGTCCAAATCCTTCGAAAGCAACCTGTGTGTACCGATAATAATATCCACCTGTCCTTTTTTTAACTCCTCCAATGTTTTCTTTTGCTCTTTTTGCGAAAGAAATCTTGACAGCATCCCAATTTTAACCGGAAATTCCTGCATACGTTCCTTGAAGGTGTTATAATGCTGTTGCGCCAATATGGTTGTTGGCACCAGATATACCACCTGCTTTCCATCCTGGACAGCCTTAAAGGCTGCCCGGATTGCAATCTCTGTTTTACCGTATCCTACATCACCACATATAAGCCGGTCCATAATACGATGGCTTTCCATATCAGCCTTTGTCTCTTCAATTGCCTTTAGCTGATCCTCCGTTTCCTCATAAGGAAACATTTCTTCAAATTCCTTCTGCCATACAGTATCCGGTGAATATGCATACCCATCTCTTGACTGTCTGACTGCATACAAATCCACTAATTCCCGAGCAATCTCCTTTACCTGCCCTCTTACCTTCGACTTGGTCTTTTCCCACTCCGTACCGCCAAGCTTATTTAGCTTTGGTCGTCTGCTCTCTTTTGATGAGTACTTCTGAATAAGATCCAACTGGGATACCAAAATAAACAGCTTGGCACCACCACTGTACTCGATGGCAATATAATCCTTTGTAACCCTATCTACTTCTATTTTTTCGATACCAAGATAAATACCCAGACCATGCTTTTCATGTACCACATAGTCACCGACATTTAAATCATCAAAACTTTTAATTTTTTCTCCGGAATAAAGAGGCTTTCGCTTGAACTTTGTCCTTGTCTTCTTTTGTCCAAAAATATCTCCCTCTGTAAGCACCACCAGCTTAATCGCTGACACAGAAAAACCCGCTTTGAGCCGACCATTTGTCACCATCATCTCCGATGCTGCTAAAATACGATCCTTGTCCTCTGTAAAAAAGCAGTTCACCTCCTGATCCTGCAAATCCTTTGCAAGGCGCTCTCCTCTCGTCTTCGAGGGTGAAAACAGCAGGATGCGGTATTCCTCCTTTTTCCATCGCTTAATATCCTTTAAAAGCATCTCAAAATTATGGTGATACGTTGGCACCATTTTCGTATCAAAGGCAAGTCTTACCTTTGGTTCAAACAAAGACTCTTCCCTGCCCAGAATCGTAAAGAGGACTGTTTCCCGACCTGCAATTCGCGCTACTATTTCCTTGTAATCAAACAATATATCCGTCTGACTTGGCAGCATATAGCCACCTTCTATACGATTCACCATACTTTCTCTAAATTCAAGCTGGCAAGCTTCGGCACGGCTCAATACCCTCTCTGGCTCATCCACAAAAATCTGGGTGTCATGAGGCATATAAGAAAGAAAACTCACAAGCCCTTCGTAGAAAAAGCCAATATATCCGTCAATTCCCATAGCACTGTGGAAATTTTCTAATTCTTCTTTTAAAGATTCCACTTCCCTGTTAATCCTTGCAAAACTTTCCGTCTTAAATTCATCCTTCAGCTTCTTTGCGTATGCCTTATGCTCTTTTTCTATTCGTTTAAGACCTTCCGTAATCCGTTCACTGCTTAAAATCATTTCGGCAGCCGGATACACAGAAAGTTCTTCTACATTTTCAATACTTCTCTGACTTTCCACGTCAAAGCTACGAATACTGTCAATCTCTTCACCCCAAAGCTCAACACGAAAAGGACATTCGCTGCTCATAGGGAAAATATCTAAAATCCCGCCTCGAATAGCAAACTGCCCTACCCCATCTACCCAGTCATTACGTTCATATCCAAGCGCTGTAAGGCGAACTTTTACTGCCTCCATATCCACCACTGCACCGAGTGTAAACGTAACAATATTCTTTTTTATCTCTTTGGCTGGAACAATTTTGTTAAGCAGCGCATCTATGGATACCACTACTGTAGATACGCTACCTTCTATAATGCTTTTTATAACCTCCATACGCTGCCGTAAAATCGTATGTCCATGAATATCTGCACTATAAAACAGCACATCCTTCGCAGGATAATAAAGAACATTTCTGTCAAAAAAGCGATAGGCATCTGCAATCTCCTTTGCTCTGTCTTCAGTATAAGTCACGATTAATTTTACCCTCGCATCTCCAATACAATCCATAACGTAATAGCGGGCAAAGCCATCTGTCCCTGTTACCTCTACTGGCATTTCCCCGCTCTTTACTGCTGCCTTATACCGATCTCCTATATCCGATAATCGAAACGGCGCTTTTAAAGTTTCCATCCTGTTACCTCTTAATTATCTTTTTACTAAATGATTGCGAAACACTTTATTACCAAAACCTGACTGTGAATGTTAGAAAACAGCGTTTCGCAATTACCTAATATATTTCTATCTACCATTATAATCATTCATTGCTTTTTTGATCTCGTCCCTTACCATAAGTACTGCTGCCTCACAGGCTCTGTCATATCCCTGTTCCATCAAAGGGCGTTCATCCTCTGTAAAGTGCGATAGTACATAATCTGCCAGATCCATTTTCGGAGGTTTCATTCCCACTCCCACGCGGATTCTTGGAAAACAATCTGTTCCAAGATGGGTAATCATATTCTTAATTCCATTATGCCCACCTGCGCTTCCCTTTTCACGGATACGCAACCTTCCCACATCTAAATTAATGTCATCATAGATAACAATTATATCCTCAGGTACAATCTTAAAATAATTTGCAACCGCACTTACGCTCTCGCCGCTTAAGTTCATAAAAGTCATAGGCTTTAATAAAATCACGCCCTCGCCTTCTATTTTCCCCTTACCGTATGCGCCTTTATGTTTTAGAGTATCTACACCAATATTATATTTGTCCGCCAGCTTATCTATGACCTCAAACCCCACATTATGCCTTGTACCGACATACTGCTGAGTTGGGTTGCCAAGTCCTACAATTAATTTCATGACCTCGTCCCTGTTCTGTTCTTTTTTTCTAAACCAATTCTTCCACATAGACTCATCTCAAAGCTTCCTACCATGCAGAAAAAGGAAACACCAGCCGATGTTTCCCTCTTCTTATTATTTTGATGTAGCTAATATATCATAGATAAAGTTCACCGTCAACTAAAACGAATGCTGCCTTAAAATCCCTTCTGCCTCTGCCAGCTGCTCCGGTGAATTCACACCCTTAATCTCTTCCATATCATCAACCACCATCGTAGCAACCACACCAAGCCCTTCGCCTTTTACAATCTCAATTGTATCTGTCAGATAATATTCACCCTGGGCATTATCATTGTTAAGCTTAGATAATGCCGTTGTCAAAATATCTGAATTAAAGATGTACATACCTGAATTAATCTCCTGCACGCGTTGTTCCTCTAGTGTTGCATCCTTCTGCTCCACAATTTTTACAAACTTACCCCAGCTATCCTTAATGATTCTTCCATATCCCGTTGGATCCTCTGCAATCGCAGTCAGCACCGTAATCGCATTTCCTTCCTTCACATGAGCATCTACCAATTTTTTCAAGGTTTTACCAGTGATTAGCGGTGTGTCACCACAAAGTACCATCGTAAGCCCATCTTTTCCTATAAAGTCCTGTGCACATTTCACGGCATGTCCAGTTCCCAATTGTTCCTCCTGCAAAACAAAGGTGACATTCTCCTTTACGGTTTCCTTTACCAGCTCCGCCTTATGTCCTACGACCAGACAGATATCAGACTCCTTTGCTCCTGCTTCCATTGCTGCGCTAATCGAATATTCCACCATGGGCTTTCCGAGTGCCTCATGAATTACCTTCGGCAGCTCCGACTTCATTCTCGTACCCTTTCCTGCTGCTAAAATAACTGCCTTCAATCTCTCCATAATTAAATCTCCATTATCATTTTATTAATATATATTTTTCTGCTAAAACTTTGTCACTGTAATATTCGAAGATGTTTTTGACTTCCGGATCATTTTTTTGTATTTTGAAAGTTTTGCCTTTGGAACCTTTACTTTCAGTTTTTTGGCATTTCCATAGAAAGCCTTGGAACCGACAGAATTCAAACTCTTGGAATTGATTCTTACATTTTTTAATTTGCTGCATTTGTAAAATGCCTGTTTCCCAATCTTGACAACATTTTTTCCAATCGTAACAGAATTGATTTTCTTATTACCTTTAAATGCTCCATTGCTGATTCCATATACTTTATATGACTTACCACACACTTTAATGCTATCCGGAATCTTAACAGAACCTTTTGCACTCTTTGCAGAATCTGCATAGAAGACAGTTTCCCCTTTTACAAATTTAGAGACATAAGTAATTTTTGACTTTTTTGTTCTGTAACCTGCAATTAGCTGTGCATTTTTCTTTACTTCCTCCGGAACGGAATAGCTTTCTGGATAGTTCCAAACAACTTCCAAACTACTTGCTTCACTTTGTATCACCCTGGCAACTAACCGGTACTGCATATCAATATAATAATCAACGGAAATCTCTTCCCCTTCTACACTCTGAACATTTCTTAACTTGTAACACTCCTGGTTTTTATATGTAACAATCCCTTCATACGTCATATCAACCAGACTGTCCACATCCATTAATTCATCTGCCGTATCTTCTGCACTACTGGCACTACTTTCACTCGGCATAAAATAATATTTCCCATTCTCTTTCATATAGGCAATTTTTGCCTTCTGGTCAACCCATATCTCGGAACCATAGAGATTTACATAAGAAACTCCCGTATTGCTATCCACTGTTAGCACCATCATTGTCTCTCCATCAATCAAAAGCTCTGTCTGTAATACCTTTATCTGCTTCATCTCTTCCTGCATCTTTATAAGTATTTCCTGTGCCTTTGAGTCTTTTATCTGAGTTAGTTCCTCTGCCTTTACTTTACCACCCAATAAAACAACAAAAACCAGAACCCAAACCATACAATATTCTTTTAATCTTTTCATTGAAACACCCTTCCTTCAAATATCGCAGCCGCCGTCAAATACTGCAGACAAACGAACGCACTACTTTGCAACAATGCAACAATGGGACTGTCACTAGCATGGCAGCCCCATTCTAAATATTGCCCATTTACATAACCGGTTCCTCATCAGCCTCTGACACTCGTTCATATTCTGCAAGAATTAAGGATTGGATACGTTGTCTTGCATCCTGATTAATTGGATGTGCAATATCTCTGTAATCCCCATCTGCAGCTTTGCGGCTTGGCATTGCGATGAACAAACCTTTTTCTCCCTCAATTACCTTAATATCATGAACTGCAAATTCATTATCCAAAGTAATTGAAACAATTGCCTTCATCTTTCCCTCTTTTGTAACCTTTTTTAGTCTGATATCTGTTATCTCCATATTAAATACCCCTTTTTATAGCAGCATATCTGCTGTTATCCACAAAGAAATGATTTCTCATTCCTATCCCAATATATCAAGCTGTTAAGATACCCCTATATTAACAACTTTCTTTTGTTCTCCAGAAAAGGACTTATAATGCGTAACGGAAATTCTTTTCCACAACCACCTTAATCTGCCCCGGATCTGCCGCATGGATTGTGTTTGCCCGTAATGTATCCCGACTCTCCACAATACAATTCTCAATAACCGAATTGTCTCCAATATGAACATCGTTCAGGATAATAGAATTGCGAATCACACAATTATTACCAACATATACCTTTTTGAAAATGATTGAGTTCTCAACCGTACCATTGACAATACATCCACTGGCAATCAGGCTGTTGTTAACCACCGCATCACCATTGTATTTTGCAGGCGGCAGGTCATCAACCTTTGAATATACATCTGGATACTGTCTAAAGAAATAGTCCCGAATGTCCTTGTTCAGGAAATCCATATTGGTCTTATAATAAGAATCAATCGTTCCAATATTTCTCCAATAGCTATCCATCTTGTATGCATAAATCTTCTTAACGTTCTTATAACGAATCAGAATATCCTTTACAAAATCTGTTCTTCCTTCCTTTGCACATGCCTCAAGAAGTTCAATCAACTGTCTTCTTCTGATCACATATACGCCAATAGAAGCGGTAGTCGTCTGAGCCACCAAAGGCTTCTCCTCAAAATCTACAACCTGCATATCCTCATTGTATTTTACAACACCAAAGCGGCTTACATCATCTTCATCCGGATTGATATCCTTACATACGATTGTGATATCCGCTCCCCTCTTAATATGCTCTTCTAATACTTTATTGTAATCTAACTTGTAAATACCATCACCACTGGCAATTACTACATACGGTTCATGACTCTCCTTTAAGAAATTGATATTCTGATAAAGGGCATCTGCTGTACCCTGATACCAATAACTGTTGGTAGAAGTAATCGTTGGTGTAAATACATAAAGACCACCCTGCTTTCTACCAAAATCCCACCATTTTGAAGAATTCAAATGTTCATTCAGCGAACGTGAATTGTACTGTGTAAATACAGCGACTTTCTGAATGTGGGAATTTGTCATATTACTAAGCGAAAAATCGATTGCTCGGTAGCTTCCCATAACCGGCATTGCTGCAACTGCTCTCTTTGCAGACAACTCACCCATTCTATTGCTGTTACCACCTGCTAATATAATTCCAATTGCTCTCATGCTAAGTCACCTACCTTTATCAAACTAGAACCACTCTTCAACAATCCATCTGGATATTCTGACTTCTCAGTAGGTCCATAAATTGCAGTATTCTTACCAACCTTAACATTATCCGGAACTGTTGATTTCTCGCCAATGGTAACTAAACCAAAGGAATATATTTGTGGCTTGTATTCATTTGGTGCTTCCTCACCAACACCAAGTTCTACATTCTTGCCGACCTCAACATTCTCAGCAATAATAGCCTTATCAACCACCGTACCTTCACCAATTACAGTTCCATTCATAATGATAGAATCTTTTACAATTGCACCCTTTCCAATTGTTACACCGGAACCGATTACACAATGGCTTACCTCTCCATAAACCTCCGTTCCTTCTCCCACAATACTTTCCGTAACCTTACCGGCTTCATCAATGTACTGTGGCGGCAAAATATCGCTCTTCGTATAAATTCTCCAAAATTCTTCATACAGATTAAACTCTGGAATAATGTCAACCAGTTCCATATTCGCTTCCCAGTATGAACCAAGAGTTCCAACATCCTTCCAGTATCCCTTAAAGTCATATGCCACAACCTTAGAACCCTTCTCATGGCAATGCGGTATGATATGTTTACCAAAATCACAGGACGGTACATCCTTTAATTCCTGCAACGCAGCCTTAAGTACACTCCACTTGAAGATATAAATTCCCATAGATGCCTTGTTACTTCTAGGCTTCTCTGGCTTTTCTTCAAATTCCTGAATCACACCATTACCATCTGTAATCACAACACCAAAGCGGCTTGCCTCTTCCATTGGCACCTCATAGGTTGCAAGTGTAATGTCAGCCTCCATGGATTTATGGTAATCCAGCATCACCTCATAATCCATCTTATAAATATGATCACCTGATAAAATGAGCACATACTCTGGATTATAATAATCAATATACTCTAAATTCTGGTAAATCGCATTTGCAGTACCCGTATACCACTGACTATTCTCGCTCTTTTCATATGGTGGTAATACAGTGACACCTCCAATGCTACGATCCAAATCCCAAGGAATACCGATTCCTATATGTTGATTCAGACGGAGCGGTCTGTACTGTGTCAGCACACCCACTGTATCAATTCCGGAATTAATACAGTTACTTAATGGGAAATCAATAATCTTATACTTTCCACCAAAGGCGACTGCAGGCTTGGCAAGATTTGAGGTAAGCACGCCTAGTCTACTGCCCTGGCCGCCAGCTAAAAGCATGGCTATCATCTCTTTTTTAATCATAATGTCACCCCTTTATGCAAGATATGGGTACATTATAACATTAAATCCATAAAAACAAAAGTTTTTTTATGCAATTTCACATATATTTTTAAATTTTTGGTGATTTCTTTAATAAAATCGTAATTTATCCAGTGTTTTTTTCCCTTTTGTGTCGTTTTTTTTGATATATTTTATTAAAAATGCACAAAACTCTATTTTTTGATATCAGCTGCCTTTACTTCACTTTAAATATTTTTCGCTGTATTTTTATAACATATTTACTAAAAATCTATATGGAAACAAGCTCCAGCCCAACTAATTCCTGCATCTTCTCATAGATTTCCTTATAATCTCTTTTCAGCCATACCGGTTTAAAGTCAAAATCCACAAAACAATGAGAGCTTGCCGCTTCATTATGCAGCACAGAAAAATCTTCCGAATAAATACGGTAACTCACATCAAATTTCACACCGTGAAATTTTTCTATCTTCGGTACGATGCAAATATTTTCTCCAAAACGCACCGGTACTTTATAATTACATTCCACACTTAGCACCGGAATCATAATTCCGAAGGCCTCCATCTTCTCATATTCCAAATGCTGCTGCCTCAAAAGATCCATCCGGCATTCTTCTAAGTAACGGATATAGTTGGAATGATGTACCACCTGCATTTTATCGGTTTCATAATAATTAACTTTTCGCTTGAATACTTGATACTGTTCCATTTTTAAAACTCCATAATTTCAAAATCATCATCAAACTGCATTGTCGCCTGTACATACTGGTTTCCATTGGCATCCGTCTTAATATCAGCATCCTTTTTCACATCCTGCTCAGAGGGACTGCTCTGTTTCTGATCGTTCTTATTCTCTGATGCTGCAATATGCTGTTCGCCCTTCTTTTGTTCCTGCAGATTTCCCTTTTTCCGCTTTGCTCTGCGCTGTTTTTTACGGGAGTTCACGGAAGCCTCCGTCCCCGGTTCCTTTTTCTGGCTGTCATTTCCAGGCTGCTTTTGATTCATGGCAGTCGCTTTTTTTTCTTCATTTTTTGCCACTGTTTCCACTACCGGTTCTTTCTTTTCTACAACAGGAATACCGTTCCCCATCATTTTGCTGTCTGTATTCTCTACCGTTACAGCCGCCTCTGCCTTTTCTCTGTTTGCCACGGCACGTCCAATTAATCCACTGTATTTCTTTTCTGTAGTAACCGCTTTTGCCATTCCGGCAATCTGTTCAGATGGCGCACTTGCTATCTTTTCAGATTTTTTAAAACGTGGAATCACGGGGATACCCTCATCATCCTTTCCTAATGTCTCAGAGTTTTTGACAGCCTCCTTCACTTCTTTCGTATCCAATCGCTGTGTCACAGCATCATCACTGCCTTTTGCCTTGATTGCTTCAATCGAAACATTTCCCTTTTCCGGAACTTTTTTAACCTCTTCGTTCCCGCTTTTTACAGTGACATTCTTATCCGGTACCTGCTGCTTTGCCACCTCGGTTTTCTTTGTGGCAGAGGTCTGTATCAGATTATCATCTTCATCAACATACTCGATTTCATACTCCTCGCCGTCCTCTAATTCATCCTCTGTCACATAGACAATCTCATATTCTACGTCTTCGTCCTCATCAACATATTCGATTTCGTATTCTTCGCCGTCCTCTAATTCATCCTCTGTCACATAGACAATTTCATATTCTACATCCTCCGTACCCGCTGTCCTGTCTGCCACAGTGTTCGCATTCTTTTGTACCTTGCCATCAACCCTGCGATCTGCCTGTTTCGCCATCATCTGCTCACGCTCCAGCTGCATCACTGTCTCCATTAACGCATTCCGTTCTTCCGTCATCTGTTCTAGTGCTTCTGCAGTCTGCTTTGCAATGGCCTCTGCTGCCCTCGCATTTTCTTCTGCCTTTTCAATCTGTAAATCCAAAGTCAGCTGGACACTTCCATCATCATACTCATTGGATGCCATGTGCCGTTTCATTCTTTCATTATATAACTCATTGGATAACAGCTGGCCGATTTCTAAAATCTGCTGGCTGCGGTCTTCGGTATCCATCTCCTGCAGACCTGACATCAATTCATCCTTATTACTGATAATTGTGTTCATTTTTTCTTCTAACACCTGCAAAACAATTTCATAATCATTGCGAATATTATGATATACATCCTCAATAACCTTTGATACCTCCGTAAGCATCTCATCTGTATAAATGAGGGAGGCCGCATAAATCTCGTTGGCATTTCCTAAGGATGCAATTTCCTCCTCGCTGAGTGTGTCGTAATCAAGTGGTGATACATTGGTAGACCGCTTTGACACACGCATCCGGCTTGCAGAATGCTCTGCCTGGTAAATAATCCTTTCTGCTTCCTTCTTTGCCTCATTAATAATCTTTCCCCTGCGGTCATTCACCTCATGATACGTCTTAAGCTCTGCCTCCATCTGCATTGCCAATTCATCTAATAAAGACTGTATTTCATCCTTATAAACAGTCACCTTACCCGCCGCTAAAGGCACAGGTGAAGCATTATTCAAAATTCCCTGCAATCGGTCAATAATTTCTTTGGTTCTGCTTTTCTCAGCAATCGTTGCCATAGTATGTTCCTCCCAAAATTCTTTTGCAGCATGTTGTATATATCACTTTGTTATCGTATGAATTTCTCATAATTGAACAATTTATCTTATCTGCTTTAAACGGTTATAATTATAACAAAATTATTACGTTTCTGCAATTTTTTTGTAACAAAAGAATATCCTGCCTGTATACCTCCTCGATTCCACGCCATTTTTCATGTATAAATTCTCTCCCAACGTGTATATTAGTAAATAGTGGGATTTAAAATCTTATCATAAAAAACTAATTTCCAGAAGGGGGCATTTTATGCAGTATCCATTTGAAGCAGTACCATTACCGTATGAGTATAATGCGTTAGAGCCGTATCTCAATGAGGAAATCCTGCATTTCCACCATGATAAACATTATGTTACTTATATTAATAAACTAAACGAAATACTTAAGAATTATCCGAATCTTCAGAATATGTCTTTAGATGAGCTTTTGATCAACACGGATGAATTGCCAAACGAAGCAAAAACTGCCATTAAAAATAATGCCGGCGGTGTCTATAACCACGAGCTGTATTTTGCCTGCATGAATTCTGCCGATTGCGAGCTGCCGACTGACAAATTGGCACTTGCTATCAACTCTGCCTTTGGCTCGATTGACCAGTTCCGTGCAGAACTCACCGCTGCCGCAATAAATCAATTTGGTTCTGGCTATGGATGGCTGATTTTAAGTAATGGCAAATTAGAGATCATTGCCACACCAAACCAGGATACACCGATTTCCCTGACGGTCACTCCGCTTTTATGTATTGATGTATGGGAACATGCCTACTATCTACAATACCAGAACCGCCGCCCGGACTATGTAGATAACTGGTTTAACCTTATCAACTGGGATTTTGTTGGATCACGGTATATGTCCCTTATGAAAGAATGCTAAAAAATCGGGGAACTTCTCAACGCTTAAGACCAGAGCCAGACCGGAATATCTATCTTGCGGTTTGGCTCATTCCTTCTTTTTCAATATTGGTCTAAAACAAATCTTTTAATCCCGGAAGCATTTCCACACTCCGCTTTAATATGCCATTTATATAAGCAATGGTAATTCCATAATTTGTAAATGGTACCTCCTGATCCACTGCACATTTCATGCGATACCTCACCTCCCGCTCATTTAGCATGCAGCCACCGCAATGCACAACAAGACGGTATTTCGATAAATCTTCCGGAAATTCTGTTCCGGAGCAGAATACAAATTGCGGTTTCCTCCCCGTGTATTCCTGAATCCATTTGGGAAGCTTTACTGTACCGATATCATCACATTGTCTGTGGTGGGTGCAACCCTCCGCAATTAATATGCAATCTCCATCCTGTATGGAGTCCAACGTCAGCACTCCCTTTACGGAGGTTTCCAAAAAGCCTTTCCGTCTTGCCATCAATATGGAAAATGAAGTCAGAAATACATCCTCCGGGGTGTCTGCTGCAACCTGCTTAAATGCCTGGCTATCCGTGATCACCATATATGGCTTTTGTTGCAATTTTTCAAGCGCCGCCTTAAGCTCTGTATCTCTCACCACAACAGACTGTGCACCAGCTTCCAAGATATCACGAATGACCTGCTGCTGCGGCAAAATGAGCCTCCCCTTCGGTGCAGCTCCATCAATCGGCACCACTAACACAATGAAATCCATGGGATGAATCAGGTCTGCCACAATTTGAAAACGGTTTTCATCTGCCTTAACCAAATGGGCAAGCCGTTCCTTAAGCTCATGGATATTCTGTTTTTCGACCGCACTGACTGTCATTGTATTTCGAAAATCCGGCTTCATTGTCTGCAATGTTTCTTCCGCTGCTTCTAAGGTCTCTTTCCGGATTCCCAAATCTGCCTTATTAAACACAATCAGGTACGGAACCTCCTTTTCCTGAAACAACATTGCCAGTTCTTTGTCAGCCTGCTTCATTCCCTCTGTACCATCTACCACTAAAACCGCAATATCAGTCTTGTTGAGCACCTGCTTTGCCTTCTTTACCCGGAGCGCTCCAAGCTGCCCCTCATCATCCATTCCCGGGGTATCTATTACCATGACCGGACCTAACGGAAGCAGCTCCATTGCCTTATAAACCGGATCCGTTGTGGTTCCCTTTGTCTTGGACACCACAGCAATGTCCTGCCCTGTGACTGCATTTACAAGACTGGATTTTCCCGCATTTCTTCTTCCAAAAAAGCCGATATGAATCCTGCTGCCGGATGGTGTATCATTTAAACCCATAAGTCATCTCCTCCTTGACGAATATAGCAAATATTTTATTGCTTTTCATGCATTTTATTGCTTCCAAACAAAATGAACATACGCTCAATATATTTCAGAATTATCATATCACATTGTTCCTCGCCTGGCACAAAAACTTTTCAACTTTTTCCATTATTTATACATTTTAAGATTTTCTTTCACTATTCATCATAAATTTATGATATAATAATTCCAGCAAGCGCATATTATTATTGCCAACCAAAGCAAAGCGAAGGTTGATGACGCATATTATTATCACCCAAACAACCGATGCCATGTGATTTACTATAGAAACGAGGTGCTTTTATGGACGAATATGAAGAATTAACAGAAGAAGAATTGAAAAGACGGCGGGAGGCCGCCCGCAGAAGAAAAATGGCGGCACGGGAACGGCGGCGCAAAAAAAGAAGACAGGAGGCAATTATCCGGTGCAGCATCCTGCTTATCATTGTCATTTTACTAATTGTTGGAATCGTGAAGGGAATCTCCGGAATCTGGAAGCATTTCCATGAAAAGAAGAAAGACAATGACAAAGTTTCCGAACAGATAATGGAGCCAACCACGGAAGTACCGACCACAGAAGAGTTCAAGGTAGACAGCTCTATTCTTGCGATGGATATGCCCGCAGACCGGGAGGCAGCACTGACAATTTTGAAGGAACGTGCGGAATCAGAGGAGGATAGCGAGCTTCAGAACATCTGTGATAACGCAGCAGTCTACTCCGACCGGGTTTTGATGAATCTTGCAGCGAATCCAGATTTAAAGCAGTTTACGATTGATTATCTGACAAAGGTTACCGTTGCTTTTGATGGAGAATTTACTATGGATGTATCAACGGATGAGGTACCACTTCTATTACAGTATGATGAACAGTGGGGGTATGCAGACTATGGTGACAATCTCCTTGCCTACAATGGTGCTGCGCCGACCTGTCTTGCAATGGCTACGTCTTATCTTAAAAAGGATCCAGGCTATAACCCGATCAAGATTGGTGATTTTGCCATGGCAAACGGCTATCTGGATGAGAATGATAAAACATCCTGGGATTTGATGACAAAGGGCACCAGCGAGCTAGGTCTTAGCTGTAATGAATTGTCTATCAATGAGGGTAATATGAAAGCTAACTTAGATGAAGGAAAAGTCATTATCTGCTGTGTTCAGGCAGGCGACTTTACAAAAGACGAGCATTATATTGTCATTCGTGGCTATGATGATTACAAATTCCTTGTAAACGATCCTGCAAGCCAGGCAAGAAGTGAGATTGCATGGCCATTTGAGCGGTTAAGCTCCCAAATTAAAAATATGTGGGCAATCGGCATTGACAGTTCTGCCACACCTGAGGATAGCAATAACACTACGAATGATACCGGTGACAGTTCCACAGATGGAGATAACACAGATACAACCATCCCTGCCTCTACCGGTGCGGATGATACCACCTCCGGGAACACTCCTGCGAATACGGATGGTGAGTAACACTTCATAACAGACAAAAGGGCTCGGAATAGAAAACATTTCATATTCCAGCCCTTTATTTTTATGTTATTTAAATCCGAAAGACACACCAGAATTATTCTCACATATCTTCTGCATATAATGTATTCCAACTGTAAACAACTTCATCCGCAGATATAATAATTACGCATTCTTTGTGATATGGTTCATTGTCAAACCAAATCATACATTCAAAAATAAATGATTGATATCCTTTGTACGAATACAAAAATTCAAGTTCCATTCCACCATTGATTTCTTCTACAAATGTATCTAATGGTATAAACTCTCTAATCGTTTTGTTTTCTTCATTAGTATCTGTAAAGACATAAATTGTAATATTCGATTCTATATCTTCATAAAGTGCCTTGAATTTTACCTCTGATTCATCCGTATACGATAACTTTTTATTAGAATTATGTATATTCCTTTCAGATACCCAAAAACCTTCTTTGAAAATAAAAGACAGTGTATCATCACTAGCCACTATCTTAGTTGCACGACAATCATGGAGAGAAATGTCATCTTTTTCATTGTGATCAGAATACTTGTACATATCGCTACTTCCTTTAATTATTTGTTATATTGTCATCTTATCAGATAATTTTGGATGTTACAAGATACATTGTTTTGCAATTCTTGAAAATTCTCTCTTGTAACAAGCCTTAATGCTTGTTACAATAGGACTGGTAAATTATTAAACAGTCACCAAATGGATATGCAGATATGTCCGCTTGAGTGATTGCTCACAGAAGTTAAAGAGGAGATTAAAATGGGTGGATTTTTTGGAGTTGCAGCAAAGGAAGACTGCATGTTTGATTTATTCTTTGGAACTGATTATCATTCACATTTAGGTACGCGCCGTGGAGGACTTGCGGTTTATGGTAAAAATGGTTTTGACCGTTCCATTCACAACATTGAAAATGCACCATTTCGTACAAAATTCGACAAAGATATGCAGGAAATGAATGGCTATTACGGAATTGGATGCATTTCTGACTATGAACCACAACCACTGATCGTGCGTTCCCATCATGGCACCTATGCCATCACAACTGTCAGCAAAATCAACAATACCGATGCGATTGTAGACAAGCTTTTCTCAAACGGAAACTCTCACTTTTTAGAGATGAGCGGTGGCGATATTAATCCAACAGAGCTGGTTGCTGCCATCATTAACCAGAAAGAAAATCTAATAGACGGAATCCGCTATGCCTTAGAGCTAGTTGACGGCTCCCTTACTTTAATGATTTTAACACCAAAGGGAATCTATGCTGCACGTGACAAATACGGAAGAACTCCGGTTGTTATCGGCAAAAAAGAAGATGCCTTCTGTGTAACCTTTGAGGATTTTGCATATCTGAATCTGGGATATGAACATCACAAGGAACTGGGACCTGGGGAAATTGATATCATTACTGCCAATGACTGCAAGGTATTGGCTGCACCCGGAAAAAACATGAAGATTTGTACCTTCCTTTGGGTGTATTATGGTTATCCGTCAAGCTCATATGAGGGAGTCAGCGTAGAACAAATGCGCTACAACTGCGGAGCAGCATTGGCAAAAAGAGATCATGTCAAACCCGACATCGTTGCCGGTGTACCAGATTCCGGAACCGCACATGCCGTTGGATATTCCAATGCATCCGGTATACCATTTTCAAGGCCATTTATCAAATACACACCAACCTGGCCACGTTCTTTCATGCCGACAATCCAGAGCAAGCGTAATCTGATTGCAAAAATGAAATTAATTGCCGTTCACGATTTAATTAAAGACAAGAGCTTACTGTTAATTGATGATTCCATCGTCCGGGGTACACAGCTTCGTGAGACAACCGAATTCCTGTATGCCAGCGGCGCAAGGGAGGTTCATATCCGTCCTGCCTGCCCACCTCTTGTATATGGCTGTAAGTATTTAAACTTCTCCCGTTCCTCTTCCGAAATGGATTTGATCACAAGACGGGTGATTGCACGATTAGAAGGAACAGAAAATGTTTCTGATGAAATATTACAGGAGTATGCGGATCCGGATTCCGAAAAATATGATATCATGGTGGAAGAAATCCGGAAAGAACTCAACTTTACAACTTTGCGGTATAACCGTTTAGATGATATGCTAGATGCTGTGGGAATTCCTGCTGAGAATCTTTGCACGTATTGCTGGAACGGAAAGGAATAATTACTTTTTCCATAATCGAATCCACACTTTACTACATATATTGCCAACTGGGGACGGTCTCTTAATTCCAGCTTTTCCGATAATCCGGAAATCTGGTTTTGAACCGTTCCCTATATAATATAACAAAACAAAGAAGCATCCCTATTACACTTCCGGTCAGTCCCCCGTAAAGCCCCGGTGCCTTATATACAATCCTGATTTCGTGTTCCCCCCTTGGCAGCGCAAAACCTAAAAAAGTCTTGTTCACCACCTCTTTTTCCACCTGTCTGCCATCGACAAACACTTCAAATCCCTTATCATAGGGAATCGAGGTAATCATCTTTTCGTCTGCGGATGCCTCAATCTTTCCGGCAATCACATCCCCTTTTGTCTGTTCCCAGTCTATCAAAAAAGCATCCCGGTAAAGATTCACATTTCTCATTTTTGACATTCTTCCAGAATAAGCGATAGGGTTTTCTATCTGATAACTCCCTTTTCCTAATGTAATATTGACAAAACGACTGCCCTCTTTTACATAAACTGCATAACTGAATACTGTATTTCCATTATAGTATTCATGCCGTATATCCGAAATCTTATTTGCCGCACCTTCCACCGTTATCTTCATATCACAGGTTGGCTTTAAGTTTTTTACGGTAAAGCGTAAAAAATATAACGTATCCGCTTTTGCCTTTTTTTTCAACGGAATTCTTAACTTTACATCCTCCTTAGCTGACACAGTATATCCGTTACGGGTTTTTTTCACAATTTCTTTGTCTGCCGGAGCATCATTCTTTGCATCCCGAAACTGAAGCGGCTCTTCTCTCAACCGGATTCTCCATTTTTTCTTAAAATCCAATACACTTTCGAAAGCACTTTCCTTTGCGTCTTCTACCACAGCATAGTTGGTAAATGCAAGCTGGTTATACGGAAATGTCAGTCTGTCGTAAATATCCTCGCAGAGATACCGGTTTGTTCCATACATAACAGGTGCTGCATAAGGATTCTCATAAACCGTATAGTTTGCTGCCTGTCCTACCGGTGCTAACCCATTCAGCTCCTGCGTTCCAATCACATATTTTACACCCATCATAGACTGGAATAGCGGATTTCTCGATGCAGATTCCATCAGGGCATTCCGAAAAGGCATTTCCAAATCGAAAATACGGATTCTAAAATCTAAATACCCCTCATCATAAGTGGAGGTATAATTGGATGTGATAAACTGCCGGTTTCCATGAACCCGATTCAGTGTCGCTGCATTTTCTTTACCGTTTCCTATCTGATCCATACGATACCAGCCTGTATCTGCCGATGTCACCTCTTCCACGAGCTGGTCTAACTGCCCATCCGTCACCTCTGATACAAGCTCTTCGTCTGCAATCATTCCATTGGATAGATGAAATAAAACGGAATAGGTCAACATAAACAAAAGCGTTGGGACAACAAGTATCCATGGTTTATGTAACACATAGTAAGCTACAAACAATAGTAGTAACGCAAAACTCTCACAAAGAACCAGGCGTTCATTTACATTCCAGAGTTTTTCCATTCCATAACGGCTTATAATTGCATAAACCACCAAAAAAACCGTACACAAATACGGCAAAATCTCTGTAAAATGGTGCTCCTTTTTACGCACCTCCTCCTTTAAATATACAAGCATTCCATATATCACAAGCGGAATAAACGGAATAAATACCTTATTCTTAGTATATAAAGCGCCATTTAACAGTACTCCAAACACCGGAATAAAAAACATAACCGTAAGGGTAATGAAAAGCACCCTGTTCGACAGCTTTTTGGAAAAAATACCGGCAATCAGCGCTACAAACACAAGACTGGTAAGCCCAAGACCATTTGGTGCATACACGAAACGCTTAATGGAAAGCTTGGGAATCAGAAGTTTCGCAAGCGTCCACTTATTCTGTGTATCTCCACCTCTTCCAGACAACACATGCGCCGTTGGTAACAGCAAAACTGCACTCATCAGCACGGAAAGCAGAATGCAGCCTGCATACCTTACTCCTGTTAACAGAAAGCCTTTCCATGTAATCCGTTCATTTTCAAGCAGGATATAATAGTGTACTGCATAGATGGTCAGCACCAGCATCCCGCCAATACTGAAATAAAAGCTTGTCATCACCATCAAAAAGGTACTGACAATAAGAAGTCCGGATTTTTTCTCCCTCAAATGCCTCTGCACCCCAAACAATCCCGTAATCAAAAACGGCATATACTGCACAAACATGCAATGTACATAGGCATGGTAAATGACCGGTGTTGCAAACACATAGATACAGGCTCCCCATAAGGACAGTTTCCCACTCATTCCCACCGACAGGAAAAAACGGTATAACAACACCGTACAGACTGCAATATTTAACATGCTCACTGCAATGATATAATCCGACATTTTCACAAACGGTAACAGATAAGATAAGAGATATACCGGACTATAAAGACCGTAATAGGAGTCCCGGTATATGTTCTCCCCTCCCCCAAGCTGTAAGGCAAGGCTTGGAAAAAACTGCCTGGTCTCATAAAATCTTCTTCGGAAATAATCCGGGAAAGCAGTGTGTTGACTCAGCCAGTCCATTGCCGCCCCGAAGGTTCCATAATACATCAGAAAAATCGTACAGATTAGTGCCACCATAAGTACCAGTAAAATCTCTATTTTGTATTTTTTTATAAATTCCATACTCATCTTCATTGCTCTTATAAAAATCCTGTCCTGTCATATTCTTGCCAGCCACATAAGGATACCTGTTTACTTTTACCGTCCACTGGCTACTTTTTCATTATAGGAAGAATTTTCAAAAAAACAACAATATAAATCTTAAGATTTTATGAACGATCTAATTTCAGGCTTTAAATTTACATATACTTACGCATCTCTGCCCCAAGAGAAAACTTCGATATTGGTTTTTTGTATAAACATACCCGGATGAAATGACCCGCCACACAGCCCAATATGCACACAGCAATCCCAAAAAACAGTCCCACTCCGTAAGAAGGCTTCCAGCTTGTTAAAATCATATTACCTGCCTCCACATAAAAAAAGTTAAACAGGATAAGAAATCCAGCTAAGCCACCGAGAAAGTATTTGCATACAAGTGACATATACACCTGAAGCACAGCGGCAGACAGCCCGACACACAGAATCATTCCACCGGCAAGCTCCTTTATATCCGGAACGAGTATACATTTTATTGTAATGACCACCAATACCACCAAAAACATAACCACCATCCCTGCCAAACCAAGCAAATCCGGCGCTGTTATAAATAGAAATCTTCTTTTGCCAGAGGATGCCACCATTCCTCCTGCTTCAAGGGATGCCAAACTCTGTATCATAAACATTGGCATAAACATTGGCAAAATGACCTGATAGTGGGCCAAGTAGGCCATTTCCTCCCCTACGCATACAGCCACAAAACCTACTCCCATGGCAAACCAGATAATTCCCATAACCATATATGTTTTAAATTGATCTCCATACCGCAAAAGCTGCATTGCTCTTTTCATATCATTCATCATAAAAACTTCCTCCGATTCTCTTTATAATATGCCGGATATCAAAAGCTGCAGCCTCAGCAAACAACATTCCCCATATGACCACCCCTAAAGGGTTTCCCATATAGGAATACACAACCCCTGCTGCCATCCAGCATGGTACAACTGCAAAATATATGACAAACAGGTTAACATATACATTTTCTGTACGCCTTGTAATCCCTAAGAACAACGTACCAAAAAAACAGGTAAACAATATATATACCAACAAAGCAACAACCGTTATGCCCTCTCCTTCTTTTCCCCTCACTGTTCGGAGTAAAAAGAAAACTACTGACAGAATTAAGGATGTGCTTATAAATCTTCTGATACTGTCAAAGATAAGTGCTTTCAAAAGCAGTCTCCTCCATTTCGCAGAGGTCTTTAAATATTCTAAATTATAATTTTTCTTCTTTGCAATTCCCCGGAAGCTCCATCCTTCAAGCATAATCTCCCCCCAAAATATATAAAGGACGGCTACCGGTATAACTGCCTGTACAGGGAACACAAATAGCATAATACCGGAAGCACCGATAACTAACACCGGCATAAGCAGATATATAATATATTTCATATAACGTCCCGCTAAGAACATGTTATACGCTTTCACATATTCTTTCATACATTTCTTCCTTTCTTCTATTCTTGCAAAATACGATGCCATAACGCAGACTCCTGGTCTGTTAAAACAGTATTTTGCACTTCTTCATCTCGCACTCTTTTCCCTATGCCGTAAGCCTTGTAAAATTCTTCATTACGGCCACACTAATCTGAGCAAGACTCGGTGTTTCCGTTGAGATATCCATACCAGCCAGCTTATCCAAATTCTCCGCCAAACAGATTCCTTCGAAGCCATAACTATTTTTTTGGATACTGTATAGAATTTCCTCCGCCTTTTTAATATCCTCTTTTTCACCCTTTATCAAAATATATTTTTCCTTCAGGTCCTCCACAAATCCCTGTTCTACAATCTGTCCACACTCCATGATCATGGCATAATCGGTGACATTTTCCATATCTGCAATGTTGTGGGTAGAGAAAAATACGCTGTTTTCCCCGTCACCCTCCTCAATGTAATTCCGAATCATTGCACACAGCTTATCCCGCATTAACGGGTCCAGCGGAGATGCCGGCTCATCTAATAACAGCAATTGTGTCTGTCTTGCAAATACTGCAGAAAGCGTCACCTTCATCCGCATACCATCTGAGAGCTTGCTGATTGCCTTATCTTTTTTCTTTCCATCCGGTTCTCTCACATCCAATTCCACCAGCAGCTTCTTATACACCTCCTCATCAAACCGGTCAAATAAAAGCTTACTCGCCTCTCCCACCTGGTTAATTGTCCAATGTGGCATAAAATAATTGCCAGAACCGGTATAACCGATATTCTCCCGTATATCCTTCTCCTGCATGGTACCATCAAAGTAAGAAAGTTCCCCTTTATAATCCAGACGGATTCCCGCTAATATATTGATCAGGGTACTCTTACCGGCACCATTTTCCCCGATCAGTGCAGTGGCAAAGCCTTTGGGAATCTCCAATGCCGGAATATCCAGCTTAAAATCCTTAAATTTTTTTGTGATATGGCTTCCTTTTACAACACTTTCTATATTCATACTATTCTCCTCCAAATCCTGTTTCTGTCATCATCCGCATATCCTCTTTTTCATAAAGAACGACATACATTAAAAAAAGAATATCCACCTGATCCGGTTCTTTGCAAAAATAAGCTTACTCCTCTGCCTTTATCAATATATTAAGCGTCTCAATAAGCTCCGAATCTGAAATACCCGCAGTCCTTGCTGCATGGATGGCATTTAAAAGATGTTCCTCCATTTTTCGCATATGCTGCTCCTTTAGCATCTCACTGTCCTGGGCATTCACGTAATATCCCTTACCCTTAACAGCGGTAACCAGTCCCTGTTTCTCCAATTCCTCATAGGCCTTCATCGTGGTAATCACACTGATGCGCAAATCCTTTGCAAGCCCTCTGATGGATGGCAGAAATTCTCCCTGGTCTACTTTTCCTGTCAGAATATCCTCCTTGAACTGTTCTGCAATCTGCTGATAAATGGGAACACCGGAGTTTTGTAATATCTTCATCCCTTCACCTCACCTTCATTGATCCTATCCTGATACAACCTATATACCATTTAAAATAGGTTAGCGGCTGTTCGATTGTCTTCTTTTAACTGTTTATATGTTATATATACACTATTAACAGATGAATGTCAATAAAAAAAGAACCGCTGCACAAAATTTTTTATTTTGTGCAACAGTTCCCTCGTTTCTAAGCCGTTTTTCCGGTATAAAGCTGATAATATTTACCTTGCTGCTCAATCAGCTCATCATGAGTTCCCTTCTCAATGATGCGTCCATGTTCTAATACCACGATACAGTCACTGTTCCGCACCGTAGAAAGCCTGTGTGCAATAACGAAGGTAGTCCGTCCTTCCATCAGTTTATCCATACCATCCTGTACAAGACGTTCGGTACGGGTATCAATAGAGGAAGTGGCCTCATCTAAAATCAAAGCTGGCGGATTGGCAACTGCTGCCCTGGCAATGGCAAGAAGCTGCCGCTGCCCCTGACTTAGATTCGCTCCGTCTCCCGTAAGCACCGTATTATAGCCCTGTGGTAAATGACGGATGAAATGATCGGCATTCGCAAGCTTTGCTGCCGCGATAACCTCCTCATCCGTTGCATCCAGATTTCCATATCGGATATTTTCCATGACAGTATTGGTAAATAAATGTGTTTCCTGCAACACAATTCCAAGTGAATGGCGAAGATCTGCCTTCTTAATCTTATTCACATTAATCCCGTCATAGCGAATCTTGCCATCCTGGATATCATAAAACCGATTGATCAGATTCGTAATCGTTGTCTTACCTGCACCGGTAGAACCAACAAATGCAATTTTTTGTCCCGGCTTTGCGTAAAGCTTTACATCATGAAGCACCATCTTATCATCGGTATACCCAAAATCCACACCGTCTAACACGATGTCCCCCTGCTGCGGCACATAATCTATACTGCCATCTGCCTGATGCTCATGCTTCCAAGCCCATTTTCCTGTGTAGAGCTTATCACTTTCCACAAGCTTTCCATCCTTTTCCTCTGCGGTAACCAGGGTAACATATCCGTCATCCACCTCTGCTTTTTCATCTAAAAGTTTAAAAATCCGGTCAGCTCCTGCAAGTGCCATAACAATCGAATTTAACTGCATGCTAATCTGGTTAATCGGCATATTAAAGCTTTTATTTAAAGATAAGAAACTTGCGAGTGTTCCAAGCGTTACGCCACCAAAATTACCAAGAATAGCGATGGCTCCTCCCACGATTGTACAAATCACATAGCTCACATTTCCAATCTGTGCATTTACCGGCATTAAAATGTTTGCAAATTTATTCGCATTATAAGCACTGTCAAACAGCTCATCATTCAGTTTGTTAAATTCTTCAATACACTGGTCCTCATGGCAGAACACCTTAACCACCTTCTGTCCGGACATCATTTCTTCAATATACCCATTTACCTGACCAATGCTTTTTTGCTGCTTCATAAAATAGCTTCCGGATCTGCCTGCTAAATTTTTCGTGACAACAAGCATAACTCCTACCATCAAAAGCGTCACAACGGTAAGCGGAATGTTTAATGTGATCATACAAAACAGTACGCCAATAACTGTAATCCCACTATTTAAAAACTGCGGCATACTCTGGGAAATCATCTGCCTTAATGTATCAATATCATTTGTATAAATAGACATGATATCACCGTGGGAATGGGTATCAAAATACTTGATTGGTAATGACTCCATATGATTAAACATCTCCACACGGAGATTTCGCAATGTTCCCTGGGTCACCAGTACCATCAATCTCTGGTAAGTAAATGCTGCAATAATACCAATCGCATAAAATGAGGCAACTCTTCCGATTGCTGCGGCAAGCGCAGAAAAATCAGCTTGTTCCGATGAGAGCATCGGGGTAATATAATCATCAATCAACGTCTGCATAAACATTGTTCCCTGCAAGTTGCAAATCACACTTAAGAAAATACAGACTACAACCACGAAGATATGCAGCTTATAGAATTTCATTACATATCCTGCAACCCTTTTTAAAATTTTGCCCGGATTTTCCACACGTGGACCCTTTACACCACGGGGCGGTCTGCCACCAGGTCCCTTCATGCCCGTTCCTCCATTCACTGGCACTTCCTGCCCGCTTTCTTTCCTTTCGGATGCATTTTGAGCGGATGCCATATTTTTATTTTGTTCCTCTACATTTCTTCTATCCTGTTTGCTCATCCATCACACCTCCTATTCGTCAAAATCACCGCTGCCTTTTGTCTGCGATTCATAGATATCACGGTATATCTCATTTTCTGCAAGCAGCTCCTCATGAGTTCCAAAACCATCAATCCCTCCGTTCTCCATCACAACAATGCGGTCTGCATCCTGTACACTGGAAATACGCTGTGCGATAATAATCTTTGTCGTACCCGGAATCTCTTCCCTGAATGCCTTACGGATTCTGGCATCCGTTGCAGTATCCACTGCACTGGTTGAATCATCCAGGATTAAAATCTTTGGTTTTTTAAGCAGCGCTCTTGCAATACAAAGCCGTTGTTTTTGTCCACCGGATACATTGGTTCCACCCTGCTCAATGTAGGTGTCATAGCCGTCTGGAAAACTCTCAATAAATTCATCTGCACAAGCCAGCTTACAGGCACGAATACACTCGTCACGGGTTGCATTTTCATCTCCCCATCGCAGATTATCTAAAATGGTGCCGGAAAACAACACATTCTTCTGGAGCACTACTGCAACCTGATTACGAAGCACTTCCATATCATATTCTCTGACATCTTTTCCTCCAACCTTCACGGAACCCTCTGACACATCGTAAATACGGCTGATTAAATTAACCAGGGAAGTCTTAGAGCTTCCTGTTCCACCAATAATACCGATCGTCTCACCGGATTTTATATCGAGGTTAATATCCGAAAGCACCCATTCTTCTGCTGTCTTGTGATATCCAAAATTCACATTTTCAAACGTAATGCTGCCGTCTAAAACCTCCATAAGTGGTTTTTCCGGATTCGTTAAATCACTCTTTTCCTCCAAAACCTCTGCAATACGCTCTGCACTCGCCACACTCATAGAAATCATAACAAATGCCATGGATAGCATCATCAGGCTCATCAGAATATTCATGCAGTACGCAAGCAGACTCATAAGATTACCAGTGGTAAGCGTATCTGAGACAATCATCTTCGCTCCGAACCATGAAATCAACAAAATACAGGTGTACACCGAAAACTGCATAATTGGCATATTAAGCACCACAATATTCTCTGCCCGCACAAACATTTTATATACATTTTCACTGGCTTTTCCAAAGCGTTTCTTCTCATAGTCCTCTCTGACAAATGCCTTTACTACACGAATCGCAGACACATTTTCCTGCACACTCTCATTCAAATCATCATACTTCTTAAACACCTGGTTAAAATAATTCATAGCAAGCCGTACCATGAACCCTAATACTCCTCCAAGCAGGATAACCACCACAAGATAAATGCTGGCAAGTCTTGGACTAATTGTAAAGGACATAATCATTGCAATGATCAGGCTGAATGGTGCCCTGATACACATACGAAGTATCATCTGGTATGCATTTTGGATATTGGTAACATCTGTCGTCATACGGGTAACCAGTCCTGCCGTTGAAAACTTATCTATGTTAGAAAATGAAAATGTCTGAATATTTTCAAACATTCCTCTTCTTAAATTTCTGGCAAAACCTGCAGATGCCCGTGCACCATACTTGCCTCCCATGATACCGGCAAACAGACCAAAGCCTGCAGCCACGATCATCAAAATTCCCATCCTTAGAATAAAATTCATATCTCCTGTACCACCATTCCCATTGACACCATTGTCGATAATGGATGCCATCATCAGAGGGATAACCATCTCCATAATAACCTCTAATATCATGAATACAGGAGTAAGTACTGAGTCCCTACGAAATCCGTATAAATGTTTTCCTAATGTCTTTAACATGTTTCCATCTCCTATCTATTACTTTAATACCGTTTTCAGATTGCATGCTGTCTATTGTATATGAATAAAAATTTATATGCAAGCCTAACCCATTTCTTTTATTCCAAGAGATTTTCCCGCATTTTTTTCACAATCTGAAAGAACAGGTCGAGTTCCTTTTGTGACAATCCCTTCGTAACACGCTCTTCCATTGCATTTCTTCGCTGACGCATTTGCTCAATATACTGTTCTCCTTTCTTTGTAAGGCATACCTGCTTAAGCCTTGCGTCTCCCTTTACAGACTTTCGTACAATCAGATCGTTTTTCTCTAACACTTTCATTATTCCTGCGATAGTGGACTTTCCGACTTTAAAATTTCGTTCAATATCCTTTTGATAGATTACCTCTTCCTCCTGAAATGCAAGATATTCCAGGATCCATCCTCCTAACATTGTGACACCATCATATCCATCCTCCCGGAAAAGTTTCACCATTTCCTTACAAAATATCTGGTCTAACATTTTTAGCTGATATCCCACATGCCGGTCATCTACCGGATTTTTCCACGGTTTTTCAAACACTTTACAAAATCCATCTTCCATGCCCGTCTTATTAATGTTCATCCAAACGCCTCCTTTCTATCCTCTATGATGCCTGTTCAAACTGGCTGTTATATAACTCTGCATAAAACCCTTTGTTCGCAAGCAGTTCATCATGATTTCCCTGCTCAATAATATCACCATCTCTCATAACCAGAATCAAATCCGCATTCCGGATTGTGGACAAACGGTGAGCGATAATAAAGCTCGTTCGTCCCTTTGTCAGATTATCCATCGCTTTCTGGATTCTCACCTCTGTACGGGTATCTACAGAGGAAGTCGCCTCATCTAAAATTAAAATCGGGTTATCCGCCAAAATCGCTCTCGCAATCGTTAATAGCTGCTTTTGTCCTTGGGATACATTGCTGGCATCCTCATTTAACTCCATATCATAGCCACCCGGCAACGTCTCTATAAAGTGATGGGCATGGGCTGCTTTTGCTGCTGCAATGACTTCCTCATCTGTTGCATCTAACCTTCCGTAACGGATATTTTCCATAATGGTTCCTTTGAATAACCAGGTATCCTGCAATACCATCCCAAATGCATTTCGAAGCTTTCGGCGGTTGAAATTCCTTATATTGTATCCATCCACCTTGATTGCCCCGCTGTTTACATCATAAAAACGCATTAAAAGCTTTACCATCGTGGTTTTACCCGCTCCTGTTGGTCCGACAATTGCAATCTTTTGCCCCTGTTTTACATTTGCACTAAAGTCCTTTATGATAATCCGGTCACTATTATAACCAAATCCAACATGCTCAAATTCTACATTCCCCTTAATTTCTTCAATGTCCACAGCGTTTTCTACCGTCTGGTCTTCTTCCTCTTCCTCAAGAAACTCGAACACTCTCTCTGCGGCAGCTGCCATAGACTGCACTTCTGTTGTCACCTGTGCCACTTCCTGAATCGGCTGGGTAAACTGCTTAACATATTGAATAAATGCCTGAATATCGCCGATTGTGATCACTCCCCGAACGGCAAGCATACCACCGGAAATGGCAACTCCCACATAGCCAAGATTTTCAACAAAAACCATGATTGGATACATGAGTCCGGAAAAAAACTGTGATTTCCATGCAGAATCATATAGCACACGGTTATCCGCATTGAACCTTTGAAGTGTCTCCTCTTCCTTATTAAATACCTTGATAATGGCATGCCCACTATAGGTCTCCTCTACCTGCCCATTGATATGTCCCAAATATTCCTGCTGTGTTTCAAAGAATTTTTGGGACTTCTTTACAAGAAATGACATCAACAGCATGGAAACCGGTAAAATGACAAATGCAATCAATGTCATTAATGGTGAAATACTTAACATCATGACAGTCACACCAAGGATGGTTGTTACACTGGTAATAATCATGGTAATGCTCTGATTCAGAGCTATTCCTAACGTGTCTACATCATTGGTAATTCTGGATAAGACTTCACCATATGTCCTGCTCTCAAAATACTTCATAGGCATGCGATTGATTTTTTCTGAAATCTCTTTCCGCATGCGATAGCAGATCTTTTGTGTTACCCCGGTCATCAGCCAGCCCTGTATAAAGGTAAATACAGCGCTTACGATATATAGTGCCAATGTAATAAGCAAAATCTTCGCAATATAAACAAAATCCATTCCTCCGGTTCCCGCTATTTTTTCGGAAAGACCTTGCGCAAGAGCAGTTGTAGCCTTTCCCATTACTTTTGGACCTGCCACTGTTAAAACAGTGGCAATTGCTGCGCAAATCATAGCAATTCCAACTGCCACTTTATATTTCCCAATATAGGTGATCATTTTCCTTATGGCGCCTTTAAAATCCTTTGCCTTCTCTTCCGACATCATTTCACCTCCTCTGCTTTCCCTGCCATTTGGGAGGAAATCTCCGTTTTCTCTTCTAAACCAAGCTCTTTTGCTGACATCTGGGAACGGGCAATCTGCTCATACACCTCACAGCTTCTAAGCAGCTCCTCATGTGTGCCCTCTCCCACAATTTTTCCGTCATCTAACACCAGAATCCGGTCAGCATGCAGAATCGTACTGATCCGTTGCGCCACGATCAAAACCGTACTGTCCTTTACCTTAGAAGCTAACGCCTCACGGAGTTTAACATCTGTCTTCATATCAAGAGCAGAGAAGCTGTCATCAAACACAAAAACCTTGGGTTTTTTTACGATTGCCCTTGCGATGGCAAGACGCTGCCTTTGACCGCCAGATACATTACTTCCACCCTGGGCAATCGGACTGTCATACCCCTGCTCCTTGCTGTCTATAAACTCCTTTACCTGGGCAATCGCTGCTGCTTCTTCGATCTCCGCTAAGGATGCATTTTTGTTGCCAAACCGCAGATTACTCGCAATCGTTCCCGAAAACAACACTGCCTTTTGTGGCACAAATCCGATTTCACTGCGCAAATCCTCCATGGAAATTTCACGGATATCCCGCCCGTCTATGGTAATCCTTCCATCCGTCACATCATAGAGCCTTGGAATCAGATTTACCAAAGTGGATTTTCCACAACCGGTACTTCCGATAACCGCTGTAATCTGTCCGGGCTTTGCAGTAAAATCAATATCTGACAGCACATCTTCCTTTGCTCCCGGATAACGGAAGTTTACATGTTCAAAGGAAAGAACACCATCCTGTTTTTCAATGCTTTGGGGTCGTTTTATATCTTTTACAGATACTTCTGTATCAATAACCTCCTGAATACGTTCCGCTGCCACACCGGCTCTCGGAAGCATGATTGACAGCATGGTAAGCATCAAGAAGGACATAACAATCTGCATCGCATAGGTAATAAATGCCGTCATAGAACCAACCTGCAAAAGCCCTTCATCAATTCTATGAGCCGCTACCCACACAATCAGAATGTCAATGGCATACATAATCGTCATCATTCCCGGCATCATAAAATTCATAACACGATTGGTAAATAACTGGGTTTTCAGCAGGTTCCGGTTTGCTTCGTCAAACCGTTCCTCCTCCTTCTTCTCCCTGCCAAAAGCACGAATAACACTCAATCCGGTCAGAATTTCACGGGAAACAAGGTTTACTTCATCCACCAGCTTCTGCATCACTTTAAACTTCGGCATTGTAACACTCATAAGCGCCATTACCAGACCCACGATCAAAATCACCGCCAGACCGATAACCCAGCCCATTCCTGCTCCGGTCTTTATAACCTTTATCACACCGCCGACACCAATGATTGGCGCATATAACACTATATGCAGCAGCATGATTGTAACCATTTGAATCTGCTGCACATCATTCGTGCTGCGTGTAATTAAGGATGCTGTTGAAAAATGATCCATCTCGGCACTGGTAAATCCAACCACCTTATGAAACACCTTTTCCCTTAAATCCCGCCCTACACCTGCACCAACTCTGGTAGCAAGCAGTGATTCAAAGATTGAAACAACTCCCATAAGCAAAGCCAACAATAGCATTTTCCCGCCCTCTATCCAGAGATATCCGGTCTGTTTTTGATCCATATCTATTCCTGCTTCTTTTTCCCGTTCTGCGACCCATGCCACACCCATGGACTGCAAGGTATTCCCACCAATGGAATCCGACATTTTCTGGAAGGTATCTCTTTCTGCATTCATGGTACTTTCATCCATCATTCCTGTATCTATCATATTCTTAATAAGACTTCGCATATCCACACAGGTCGTTGCAATCAGATTCCCTTCCTCATCCTTCAGTTCCTTCTCAAAGGCAGTGATGTCCACATGCAGCATGTCACCAATATCATCTACGGACATCTCCATAAATATATCCTTTGTCATACCGGCTGCCTGCAACTTTGCACTTATCTGTTCATTGTTCCAGATGTTTTCTTTAAAGGATTCTGCCTCCACAGCCTCCATCTGGTAATCAATCAGTATTGCAACAATCAAAGAAGCATCCAATTTCTCCAGTTCTTTCTCTGATAAATCCTTACACTCATAGCAATCCGCTTTTTCTTCATAGCTGGCTGTAAATGCCTTCTCCTCTTCTTCCTTCATAAACAAAGTCACATAGTCATACTCTGTTTTTAAAATCTTTTCCGGCAAAATATGCTTTATGCCACCATCCTGTATTCCCACATCAATGATATCCGATGTATACTGAGGCAATGCCAAATCACAATATGCCTGAATAACCAGCAGCAAAAAAATCAGCAATACTGCTTTCCAATATTTACCCAGGTTCTTAAAAATCTGAATCATATCCTCTTCCTCTTGTGCTTTCTGTCTTGTGTATACTTATATGTTATCTGAAATAAGGGTTTCCTTGTTATCTTCATATAACGCAAAAATGTTCACCGCTGAACAGTTCACATCAAAACTGTTCGGCAGTGAACATTCTACTACCATAATCTGCTACTTTCAAGTGATAATTATATTTTTCACAATATCGTCACATTTCCGGTTATCGTTCAACCTCTTCTAACAAATTGAATCTTATATTATCTCCACCCTGCTGCCACCCGCCATATCCTTTGTAACAACAATCTGTTTATCAATCCGCTGCTCCAATTCTTTAATATGGGAAATAATTCCCACCAACCGGTTTCCTTCTGTCAATCCGGAAAGCACCTCTATTGCCTTTGAAAGTATCTCATCATCCAAAGAGCCAAAACCCTCATCCACAAACATGGTATCAAGTTTTATGCCCCCTGTTCCCATCTGAATTTCATCTGATAATCCCAGCGCAAGGGCAAGGGATGCCATAAATGTCTCTCCACCAGATAAGGTCTGAACACTTCGAAGGCTTCCGTTATAATAATCCTTTATATCCAGCTCCAAGCCAGACTGACTTTTCTGATTGCTTGCCCCTTTTTTCCGAACCAGCTCATATTGCCCACCTGTCATGCTCAAAAGCCTTCTGTTTGCCCGGTTTAAAACTCTGTCAAAATAAGACATCTGGATAAAGGTCTCCAACATAATCTTGTCCTTGCCCTTAAGCATCCCATTTGCTGTATCCGATAAGCTCTGAATACTTCGGTAACGGTTCTCTACTACTATAAGCTTCTCCCACTCTGAAAGAACCCGTTTCAAAGTCTCCTCATTGTTACAGTATCTTCTATTAAGCTGCGTTTTCTGCTCTTCCATACTCTGCTTTTGAAGCGTGACGGCATTGCGCAAATCCTGCAATTCTTCCAGCGTTTGTTCCTGACCTTTTGCAAGCTGTAATTCTAATGTCTGCTTCTTTGCTTTCTGCTCCGTCAGTCTGTTCTCATAATCCGTTAATTTCTTCACAGCCATTTCCCTATCCTGCAGCAGTTTCTGTTTGTTTTCTGACAGTTTCTCCATCTCTTTTCTTGCAGCCTGCTCACTTTCGTAGAATAGTCTTTTTTTCAAAGCTTCTAACTGGCTTAAGATGTGCTCCCGGTCTTTTTGCAGCACGGTCTGCTGTTCTTTTGTCTCCTGAAAACGCTTCTCCTGTCCCCTCTGTTTTTCATTCATATGGGGAAGTTCACTGACCGCCTTCTCATATTCTTCCTCTCCTTTTTTATATACCTTAATCTGCTTACCAATCTCATCAAGCTTGACCGAAACATTTTTAAGGCTTTTTTCTGTCATCTCCCTGCCATCAGAAAAGTCCTCTCCCTCAAACAGTCTCTGGCATAGCATCTCCACATTTTGCTGTAAATGCGTATACTTCGTATGCAGTCTTTCCGCATGCAGTCCTGCCTCCTTTGCCACCTGTTCCTTTTGCTCTACCACAGACTTTACCTCATCCAGTTCTTCTCTTGTACATATCTCTTCTGACAATACTGCAGGCTTTGGATGTGATAAAGAACCACACACCGGACAGGGAATGTTATCCTGCAGATTTTGTGCTAAAAGCCCTGCCTGTGCCCGCAAAAATGCATCATGCAGCTGTTGGTATTTCGCATTTTCCCGTGCATGCTCCTCCATACGCTTCTTAAGCTGTTCCTGTGCATATTTTAGCTCCTTTTGCTGCCGAGAAAGCTGTCTTAACTGTTCTTCCAAATCCTGCAGTTCCGTCTGCCGCCTTAAAAGCTTTTCTCTTTCATTCTCTGCCTGAATACGAAGCTTTCCATAATCCTTTTTCTCCTCTTTTACTACCTCGAACTGCCGGATTTCCCTCTTTGTATCTTCCAATTCCTGTTTCCATTTTTCAAGATTCTCTGCATGCTGTAGCAGCTGTCTGTCAGTATGCTCCTGCTTTTTCACAAGCTCCGTCTGCTGTGCATAGAAATCCAATGTACCTTCAATCTGTATGTATTTGGCAGTAAGGGTATCACATGCCTTCGCCGCCTCTTCTGCCTGCTTTTTCCCATCAACAAGCTGCTGATGCTTTTCCACAGATTCCTCCAAAAATTTTTCGACTGCCATAAGCTCCTGCTTTGCCTGTAAAAGATTTGTGGCTGCACCGATTTTTTCATTTAGCATTGTGAGTGCATTTTCTTTCTCCTTCACCTGCTTTTCACATTCCGCTAATTCTATCTCCTGCTCATGCAAAATATCCCTTAACAGCCCCTCAAAGGTCTCCCTGTCTACCAGCTCCTTGCGCTGCTGTATCGCAAGCAGCTCCTTGGCATAAGGACTTTCCTCCCCGCAGGAAATCCCCTCTATGGACTGCAGGGTACGCTGTTTTAATTCTGCATATTCTTTATAATGTGACCTCGCCTCCTCATTTAACCGCTGCTGCAATACCTTATAATTTTCCGTATGAAAAATATTGCGGAATATTGCTTCCTTATCCGTGGTTCCCGCCAGTAAAAACCGTCGGAATTCGCCCTGGGCAAGCATTGCGATCTGTGTAAACTGATTGCGGTCAAGACCGATAATTTCCACAATCTGCCTTGTAACCTCGGATGTCTTTGTAACCGGCTGGCGGTCGTCCGGAAAAATCAATTCCGCCTTAGCAGCCTGAATTGTCATTCCCTCTCCCCGCTCCTTTGGTCTCTCGTATTCCGGACATCTCCACACCGTATACACTTTGCCGTTATAAGAAAATGAAAGCTCCACAAAGGTCTTTGTCTCGGGTGCTGCATATTTACTGCGAAACATCGTACTCTCCCTGTACTCCCCACTCGCCTCACCATACAACGCAAATGTAATGGCATCAAAAATCGTTGTCTTTCCCGCTCCTGTATCTCCGGTAATCAGATAAAGACCTTTTTCCCCAAGCCTCCGGAAATCAATAACGGTTTCCTTTGCAAACGGTCCAAATGCTGATAATGTCATTTTCTCCGGTCTCACGCTGTCACCCCCAAATCTTCTCTATCAAATCTGTCACAAGCTTTTTCTGCTCCTTTGTCATGGATTGGTTATTCTGCACCTCAAAAAACTCCTCGAAATACGCTTCCGGTTGTTTATCCTCCTCCCAATCCACATCCTCCACATGCTGCATTAGCCGGGTTCTTGCATTGTCATATTGAAGCTTCATAATATTGGGATAGATTGCCCGTAGCTTTCCTAATACATCTGTTATCTCTTCCTCATCCTTTAAAATGACCTTCAGATAATCCTCTGTATTGCTGTCCTTATAAAAATCTCTGGACATAAGCTGCTCATAGGTACCTTCAATCTGCCGCATATCTCTTAACGGTTTCACCGGAATTGTCTCAATCGAAATATTTCCTTTCTCCTTCATTTCTAAAATCGTAACTGACTTCTTATGTGCACACTCCGAAAAAGAATATTTCAGCAAAGTACCTGCATACCGCACTTCCTCTCTGCCCACCTTCTGCGGTCCATGTAAATGACCGAGTGCCACGTAATCAAAATCATCAAAAAGCTCTGCATCAATGTTATCTAATCCGCCAACAAAAATTTCTTCGGAATCACATCGTTTTGCTCCTGTAACCATCTGATGTGCAATTAAAATATTACGGTCATTTTTTTGAAGCTCTGTTCTCTCTAACACTGCGGCTACCGCATCCTTATATGTAGCAATGATATCCTTATTCTGCTCTTCTTCATTGCCGCCATCCTCTGTAGCAGAAATGCTCATGGCATCTAATGCAGGATTTACGGTCTGCGCTTCCCTGAATAATGCACGTCTCACATGGACAGGTTTCACAAACGGAAGCATGTAGATATGAAGCTTCCCGTACTCATCCTCCAATGTGACAAAATGAAGGGTGCCATCATAAACCGATTCTACATAAACCCTGCTTGTCCGCAATAAATGTGCACCAAAGGCCAGGCGCTCTCCACTGTCATGATTTCCGCTCACCATATAGACCGGAAGCTTCCGGTTCGCCAATTGCGTGAGAAACCAATCTAACAGTTGCACTGCCTCTGCTGCCGGAATCGGCTTATCATAAACATCCCCCGCAATCAGCACACCATCTAATCCCTTCCCATCTGCCACTTGCTGATCTGCCAGCTGCAAAACCTGCTTAAGTACATACCGTTGATCCTCTATCATGGAAAATTCATTAACCCTTTTCCCTATATGTAAATCCGCTAAATGTATAAAACGCATATCCGTCTCCTTATTCTACATATATTTTCTGGGCGGTTGCGAAACTCTTTTAACTTTACATTACAGTTGTACAACATATACAATTCCATAAGCAGGTACTTTGGAGCCGTTGGTGCTTACATGCCGTACTTTGGCATGTTATGCACCACTACGAGCGACAAGTAGTGCAAACGTACCAGCGTTGGATTGTATATGTTGTACAACGAAAGAAAGAAAAATTTGAGTTTCGCAATTACCTACATATACTTTTCTATACAAGCTTTATCATATAGTCTTTTCCATGTACTGTCTACCTTATTAAAAAACTTTTTCTCACACACAATCCTCTTCTACTTCCCTTTCACAAACTGGAAACCCGTTCATTGACAGTTATAACCTAAGTAACAAAAATGTTTTTGTTTTTTTACAATATGTTTTAGCATATTATCTATTTCTTTTTTAGTCTTATTGAATGAGAACCCTATCAACGATGGGAAAACATCTCCAAAATCGCTTTAATATACATCATGGTACTAAAATATAATTGCCCCCTATAGCCTGCTGAATCACATTTTGAAGATAAGAATCATCATCCGTCTGCTCGTCCGCTCCTGCACTTTCAGAGGAATATATTAATAAAGCATTTTCGTCATTATATATACCATACTTTTAAGCTTATGTAGTTTTGGGGACCAAATGGCCGGTTTTGTTCAATATCCACCTTCCCCCTCTGCAATACTGCCCTACACCATAAACAGCCGACATCCATTGACAATCCCATTATCCTCTAGCGTAGAGTCACCATTTAGAATCGTTCCCTGCTCTGCAGAACACAAAAAAAACTCTTCCGATTTCTGGTTTAACTCCGTTTTATATTTTTTACACATCATCTCACTAATTTCCTGCACAACATTTACAACCTTTGCAGTCTCGTCAAGCCGAAAATCAAAAGTTGCATCTAGTGACGGAATATATACATCAACTAATATCATTTAACTCCTCCTCTATCATCTCTACTAAACTATTTAAAAAATCTTTTTCCGAATACTTAACTTCTTTCTCACCCCTTATATACTGAATCCACTTTTTCTCATCCTTTACAATCATGCGACAGCTCACACTATTATTTTTCGGTGTTATTTTCTCTACCATCGTAATGATATTGCCCATGGCTTCTGCCTCGTCATCCTGCAGAATATGCTTCTTTTGAATTCCTTCAAAAAACAATCGTTTTTCATCTAATATGCTTCTATAAGATTTTGCTTTCTGCTGCATATCTTCCGCAAGAAAATCCCTCAGTTCTTCTCTTGGAATCTCATAAATCCAAACAGATGACATGTTCCGCTTTCTTTGCTCTACTGCCACTAAATACCTGCCAACATAAATCATTTTCATCCCTGCATCATCTGTGAAATGGCGGATCAATATTATGAATTTTGCCTCTTCAATTCCTACTATCAATTTTTGCAAATCCGCTTCCAGCACAAAACCATCATCCTCTGCATTCAGAATAAACTGCTGCTGGTACAAATGATTTAACGCCTGAATAACTGCCGTCTCATCAACTGCTTTCCCTGTGTTCTGAATACTGAGTATTCCCCTTATATTCTTTGCTGCTGCGATCACTGTTAATTCTATAGGTGTTAAAATATACACATTATTTACATTAGATATCATTTTTCATTACCTCCCTCATAACCGCCTTACAGCTTCTTGATAAAGGTATCTGTTCCTCATTTTTTAGTAAAATGCTATTCTTTGAATACCATACTTTAGCAATGCTTGAAATATTTACAATGTAACTCCTGTGACATCGTTTAAACTGCTCTGGCAACACTCTCTCCAACGCATCCAATGACCCATAGATTCCATATTCCTTACTTTTAATTCGGATGTATACTCTTCGATTACGAGCCTCAACATAAAGAATTTGTGAGTATGGTATTCTTCTATACCCGTCCTCATCCTCAAAAGAAAATACTTCTTCCTTTGCATTTTTCTGTGGTTCCCATGAATCAAACAATTCACGAATTCCGTTTTTAATCATTCCGTATTCTAACGGTTTTAGCAACAATGATGCTGCCCGCACATTTGGAGTCATATATACCAGTGGAGAAATCGTTTGATCCGATATAATCATTATTTCTACATTAGGAAACTCAGCTCTCAATTTTTTTGCAATCTGCAAGCCATACTCATCTGTGATATCAATATATGCCACATCAATATTTTCAAAATTTTCCAAGATAACTGCTTCCGGAGTATGAAATGAAACAATGTCTAAATGCTCTTCACTTTGAAATGCCAAAACATCCTTAGATATCTCTTGCAATAATTCAATTTCGTCCTGCTTACAACTATAAATAAGCATGGAAATCATCGTAATTACCTCCTTGCAAGTGGAACAATAATCTGGCAAACTTTCCCATTTAATCTGTTTGAAATCATACCAGTACCTGCCTTATATAATACAGTCTGTTCTTTATATGGTACTTCATCAAAATTGAAGATACGATTTTCACCCACATTACCTCCAAAGTGAATACCTGTCTTATATCCGACAAACAACTCAAATATTTTCTGATAATCCACCATAGATATATTTTCTAAGCTGATTGCTCCTACAAAATAAATATTCAACAAATTCCCCTTTTCCAGAATATTTTCCAAAAAGCCTCGCATATCCACTTCTGCATCATATATCAAATTCACAAACCACTCCAGATCAGAGATAAAGAAATAAATTGCCTCTTCTTCACACATGCGTTCAAAGATATCAATATCTTCCGCATCTTCCTCTCTCATTTGCGCTCTAATCTCACTTCTTTTCTTAAATTCCGGTATTACACTTGTGAAACTGTTATATATCTCTATCTCTTCTGTTGCATAAGTAATCCCCTCTATCTCTTCAAACATCTTCAACGGTCTTGCTTCACTGTCAAATACATAAATCTGGTTATTACGATGCAATGCTGACTGAATCATAACTTTCATATAATTCTTTTTACCAGAACGTGGTAAGCCAGTAATCAGATAACAATATGTATCACTAAGATCAACACTGTAAACCGATGCATTTTCTGCATTGTACGCAACCGGCAAATATCTCTTATCCTCCAGTGCACGCTCATAATCCTCTAACTCACTAAACTCAGACCATATCGGTTTTTCAGGTATCTCAGGTATTGGACGCGCACGCTTCTTATTCCAATGGGCACGCATATCCTCACAAAGCATATCAATCGTCTTAATTCTCTGATAATCGTCTTCTGCCTTACAGGCAAGTGCTGTCTGATATTCCAAAATTCTGTTCCCATAATAAGCCAATCCGCGTCCTTTTACATTAGACTCCGGTACAACATCAAAGGATACCGTATGCAACACATCTCCATATGCATATTTATCCGCCATCTCTGTTGTAAGGAACGTTTTTATATTCTCTGCTGCTCTAGATGGAATATCTGCCGAACCAATTGTTGCACCAGATATTAACATATAGATACCATGACTAACCCCTTCCTTTGAAAGAGTAACCAAATTATCCACATATGCTTCCTCTGTTTTCTCATTAAAAGCAGATATATTATCAATAATAATGAGAATCATAGGAAGAGTAACACCATTTACCTGCACATATTGGCTATAATTACCTCCACGAAACAATTTTTTGCGTTCTTCTAAAATGGTAAAAATCATATTGAAAAACTTTGAAATTTTCTCATAATCGCCTTCATACATTACGCCACCGACATGTGGTGCTTTTTCAAATGCAGTCATCATTTTGCTACTAAAATCAATCGCATAAATATTTATATACGCTGGTGTATACTTATTAATTAATGCATAAGTAATGGTCTGTAATGATGTACTTCGTCCACTAACTACCATACCACAAATTGCATGATGCCCTCCTTCGGTAAAATTCATTTTAATCGGCATTTGTGTCTGATTTTGAGGATCATCGTATAGACCTAAGACAATTTCAATATTCCACTCATCTTCCGGAACCGGCCACACACCTTCCTTATAACATTCATTGTTATATTCTTCAAATTCATTTAAGTACAAATGAGTTGGTAATACGGGCATCCATAACTGTAGCTCATGGGTATAACCATTTTCTTTCGCAATCTTTCCAAGATATTCTTTTACCGCATCTAGCTGTGTCTTGTCTTTTGCCTGCGGAAGCTTGATGTTGTTTTGTTCTGCACGAGACAACATCGTTTCCACTATATTTTCTGCCTCCTTGCATCCATTATACAAATCCATATAATCCTCTAACCGTGCTGTGTTAAATGCACTAATTGGATACTCTATCAAGTCTCTTTCCAAAAAAGTATAAATGTTATCAATAACAGCTTGTTGTTTTGACTTCACTCGCATACACTCTTCTAATGTTATCTGCTCCTGCTCTAATGATTCTAGCATCTTTGCTTCTAACACAGATAACCATTCGATTTGTGCTTTTTCTTTCTGCGAAGCCTTTGCAAAGCTACCTGTCATATCAATTCGACCATTCAGAGTAATTAATTTTGCAATATCTGTCTTACTTTCACTATCATCCTCTGTATAAGTTGCACCACTAAATCCTGACTGAAATAATTCAAACACTTCATCGTTACCAACCTGCAAATAAGCGCGCCCCGCCTGTATAATATAAGCAGCATCTGGCTTATGTAACATATCATTACTATCCTGTTTATCCTGTACACGAAGACACAAACGAAACTTTGAGTTACTCCAGATATTATCATCTACAGTGCCGCTTGGCTTCTGAGTTGCCAAAATCAAGTGTACTCCAAGACTCCGTCCTACCTGAGCTACACTGACTAACTCTTTCATAAAGTCTGGTTCTTCCCTCTTTAATTCTGCGAACTCATCAATAATGATAAATAAATGTGGAACTGGAAGAGTAACCTCATTATTTTTATACAGTTTCGTATATAAGTTAATATTATTTACACCATTTTCTGTAAATATTCTCTGCCGTCTGCGATTTTCACTCTTAATGGAAACCATAGCACGATGAACCTGATTTCCTGACAAATTAGAAATCTGTCCAATTAAATGTGGCAGGCCATTAAACAAATTCGCCATACCACCACCTTTATAGTCAATGATAAAAAAGCCAATATCATCCGGGCTATAATTTACTGCTAAAGACAGCATGTATGTCTGCAATGTTTCACTCTTACCGGAACCTGTTGTTCCTGCAACCAATCCATGCGGACCATGGTATTTTTCATGTACATCCAGGTAACTTGGTACTCCGCCCGCCTTGGCTCCAGTCATACCCTTAATATTGTCATATGTACGATTCTTTCTCCAACGATCAAGTACATTTAAATCAGATAATTTATTTACACCATACATCTCAAAGAAAGTAATGCTAGAAGGAATATCTCCTCCAGACTCCGTCTCTTTTACATAGATATTCGATAACCGCTTGGCAAAACCATCGACCTTTAAGTCAGAAACTATATCAAATTCTACCTTCAATCTTTCATCCTGACTATTTTTAACATCGTATATTCCGCAAAAATTCTTATCATTCTGGATAATATACTCACATTCATTCGGTAAACCACTATAAGAATCCGCTATAATAATAGTAGACAATCCATAATTCATATTCGTATCAAACACATACTTTGATATCAATTCACCTTCCATCATCTCAGGATTGATCAAAAACATAATAAAATATGGTTTTTGTATAATTTCTGGTTTCTTAGCTGACCCCATCTCTTCTCTTTGACGAAACATCTTCGCCATACTATAAAAAACATCTCCTGCCTGTTGTTTATCAGCAGCAATATATCTTAACTTTTTATCCTCCGACCATACATGTGGAAACCATTTTATATAGTCCCATTTATCTAAATTTGCAGAGTCTTTGCCATCATAAATAAATACCATCTTCACATCGGTATAACAATTATTTGCTGCAATCTGAGTTGCCAATAATTTAACTACCTCTATTGCACCACTCAGATTCTCACCACCAATCATACCAATTAAGCGATGCTTTAACAAATCCACACCTACTGGAACCCCATATAATGTTTTATAATTTTCTTTAATAAACTTTGGTTTTTCAGCCAGCCCATCTTCATATAATTTAAATTTATCCTTCGGCACTTCAATAGTTGCCTGAAAGGGAATATCTCCCAATCCCAAACGATAATATAAAAAATCAGGATGACGAAAGTTTCGATTCCATAGTACCTGATTTGATTCGTCATAACCAGCGCAAGTCTCTGCACTCTGATACATGATGTTCAGTGAGCGTATATTGTTTTCATATTTTTCTTTAACAATCTCTGTACGCTTCATCAGATAGTTGCTGTATGCCTCAAATCGATGCAGCTTCTCTTCTTTCTCCTGCTTCTTCTGAAAATAAATTCCCAAAATCGCCCATATTACACCAATAACTGCAGAAGATGCAGACATAATTACTCCTGAGTACATGTAGATACCAGTGCTGCCTCCACTAGTTTTCGATGCATATATCATCAACAAACTGCCCATCAACATCGGAATCATCATCGTAAAAGAAGAACCTATTGTCATAATCAATGGTTGCTTTTTACCCGTATTTAAATCCGGAGGTGTTTCTATCTCAACCTTTTCCACATCAATCTTTTCAATATTTCTCGGAGCTCGATGTAATAATTTCATCCCTTGTTTTTTCTTTTCCTGATCCGGTTGCAATTCCATTGCAATATCACTTATATGAATCAATCTTAGTTTGTCGGTATTAATCTTCATTTTATAATTTGCCTGGTCAATCGCTATACACTTTCCAAGAATCATAATATGAAGACCTAGGAAGCTGATCAGGTCTCCAAAACCTAATGGCATGGTTTCACATACAAGCGTAGAATTCACATAAATACCATTCACACTTTTATTTTCAATCATCCAATTACCATTTTGATTTCTGAATATTCTTGCATGAAATCTGGAAACCATTCCTTGATAATCATAACAAATATCCATTTCATCATTTTTACCAATTGTAATTTCATCTACATTTTCCAACTCATATTTGTTGAATACTGATATGGAGTATTGAACTTCCCTGACAATAATTGTAATGTTTTCGGAATCTTTTGTTAAAATATGAAAAATATCCTGATTTTGCACTGCTTTTCCTTCGTATTTTTCATTTTCCTTCAAAACAGAATATTGTGAATCCTGCACAAACCTCCATGTTCCATTAATATTTTCGAAGTGTATCTCTATATCATTTGAGATATTAAATATGTCTTTGTGTAACTTAAAGAAATAATCTGTATTAACCAGATTCGGTAATCTGATTTCTTTAAATGATGTACTTGTAAAGACTGACAGAATCGTTATCATGTATTACCTCTCTCCCCTTTATCACATAAAATGTATATTTAATGTCGTTTCACCTAATTCAATATAATCATTATCCTGTAACGCCACTGCATCTTTTGTTAATTGCATTACACTACGTTTACGCCGCAATTTTACCGGATGTGTTTCTTCCAATGTCTGAATATATATTTCGTTCAGTTTTCTCGTAATTCGACACTGATTCTTTGCTACTTTTAAATCATTTATTATCAGCACATTATCTCCACCCTGCCCAATTGTAATGACATCCGATATAAAAATAATATACTTACGAGTTGATATTTTTCCTTTTTCAATAACCTGAACTGCTATTCCATCATCCTTTTTATCATTAACTGTTCTTTCCTCATGAAAACTTACTTCATATGGAATATTACTTTGTAAGGCTTTATCAGTTTTTCCCCGATAAAGCCTGTTCTTCAATAACTGATTCAGCTTTTCTTCTCTTGCTTTTTCCTTTTGTTGTGTATTCATTTCCACAATATGCTTTCTCTGTTTTCTAAGCCTGATAAATCGAATAAATACAAATCCTAGAATAAGTCCTTCGTAACAACAAATTGCTGCATTTGAAAATATAATACCCATGATTTTATCCATCTATTTATCTCCTTATTTTTCTATTGTTCTTTTCTTTTTTTCATCACAACAAATATAAGCCCTACGCCTACCATTCCCAATACTACAATCAGCCAATAAGTATGAAGCAGTTGTATAAACACGTTCTGCGTTACAAGTATATGAAAGTCTTCAAATTCTTTGTCATATTCTCCCGTTGTTTTTTCTCCCAAAATATTTCCTGCCATATCCACTGCTCTTAACTGGATTGTCTGAGTGGTTATTGCTTCCTTTACTTCTACTGGAATCAGTCCATCTTTCAGTTTAGCAATCTCCTCTGCTTTATATTTTGCATACTCTTTATTATTTAGATACACAACTACTTCGTCTAATGCTATGTTATCCTGCACGTCTAGCAGTACCGTATGCTCAGCCTCTTTATAAACCCTTTTGTTTTCCGTTCCCGTTATCACAGCACTTGGTGCTGTCTGGTCTACTGCAAATAAAATTTCCAAACTTCCTTCCTTATGTCTGCTGCTCATACTGCCTGCATGGTTGTCAGCTTTATCCTTTGAATCTATCTGAATGCTATACTTTCCCTCCTCTGAGAAACTCTCCTCTGAAATTGTATACTGGTACTGATGCCATCCGTTTCCATTATCCAGCTCTTTAGATTCATAATAAGTCCCATTTATCTTCTCTTCATCAGAACAGTCGGTTACTTCTTTTACTTCCACTGTTTCTGCACTGACTTCACCTGTTGTATAGGAAATACTACGCTCTATTATTTCATCCACATTCGTCTCAATAATCACAACTGGTTTTCCTTCTTTAATATAAGAACATTCTCCATTTGTCAGCCATTCTCTGGTCTCCGTTCCCAATGTGTATACAGAACCATACCGGTTGACCGAAAATTGAATACTGTCTTTGACCTCATTTCCAGCTTTATCTTCCATCTCTGCTGTCAGTGTATAAATATCATCCACTGCCTCCTCCTTGGGAAAATTCAATGTAAACTCCTCTCCTTTTGTTACTGTCCTGCTTGCTATATTTAACCGGTCTAAGCTGATTTCTCCACCATTTTCACCGCGCACTGTAATCTTTGCTTTCTCGGCATCGTAATTCTCGTCTATAAAGGTAATGACCGGTTCTACTTCATCCTTATTGGCTGATTGGTCTTTCACATTGCCTATCACAATTTCCGGTCTTGTCAGGTCAATATGGAAGGTGCTTCCCTTATAAGGCTCTGCCTCATTGCCTGCTTCATCCACACATGCAATCCTCAGATTATATTCTCCGTCTCTGTCCAAATCCACACTCATTGTATGGATATCTCCATTATCATGGAATCCGGATGCCAATGTACTGGCTCCTTCTCCTGCCTGTACTCGGATATCTGCCTTTCCGGCATCAAAATTATGCTCTGTTATGGTTATTATTGCCGTAACTGCCTCGTTGTAATATCCGTTCTCTTCTAACTGTCTGTTATTATAAGTGACATCAACGACTGGTACGGTCTTATCCAATGTAAACTTATCAGAAAACGACTTGTTTGCTTTGTTACCTGCTTTATCTTTGCAGTCTACAAAGAATTCATAGTCATCATCCGTATCAAATGTCACATGACAGGTATACACAGCATCGTCTGACTTTCCGATGTTATCCGAATGGCTCCATTTTCCAATTTGGGCTTTTCCACCATGTTCTGACTTGACAGTAAGATCCACATCCTTTGTTGCAAGATTCCGTTCTTTGATCGTAACCGTTGCCGTTACGGTATGGTTATAGTATTCACCATTCCTTCTTTCATCAAACGCAACATCAATAACGGGAGAAACCGAATCTATCTTTAAACGGATTGGTGTTCCTTCCTCCTGATTTACATTTCCCGCATTATCAATAGCTGTAATATATACTCTGACATCATTACTGTTATGTTTTGCCGCATCCAACACAATGTCAAATGTCTTCTCTGTACGGATATCTTTCTCGGTATCCATGTCTTTATCAATTGGATTATCTATTATGGCCTTTGTTTCCGTAATTTTTCCGTTAGACTCAACACGGTAGCCAACATACTGCAGTCCCGATACCCCGTTCTGCACAGAACCTGTTGTCTCGTTTACATTGACACTAATCTTTACATCTCCATTATAAAAACCATTTTTATTTACCCGCCCAGATATTTTGGTTTCTACAATCGGTGCTTTTGTATCTGTAATAATACCCTTTGTATTGAAATAGCTCGTATTCCCCGCTCTATCAACCACTTTCATATAGAAAAATGCTCTATCATTTATTTTAGTCTTTGGTGGTTCTTCGGAATCATATATTTTCCACTCCGACTCTCCAATTTTTCCAAGCTGCGCTTCCGTATACTCTTTATCGCTCATAAAATATAAAATGTCCACATCAGAAATACTATCTTCCGCAACCATAGTTACCTCTGCCGTATCCTTTAAAAAGACAGTATATGCCAGTTCCACAAAATGATTCCAGCTTTTAACAAACTCCTCTATTTTAACTTGAATCTTTCCCTTTTTGCTGTTTTCCGCAATCTCACTTAGAAACCCTCTTATAGAAATTAAACCCTTCTCTGGTGGTGTAGTATCTATCGTGAATATGTAATCTTTCGTGGTATTTCTTCCCTGACAATCTACTACTGACACATGAATAGTATAATTTGCATCTGCTTTGATTTGAAAAACAGATTTTTTACTGTCCTCTATTTCTGCCTGAATCTTCTTTGAATCCAGTTGTATTGGTATTATTTCTCCAACATGATTCGTAGCTGCAATATCAACTATAACTCCTCCACTTTTAATATTGGGTTCAATTGCTTCAATTGTCACCTGTTGAGTCTGGTTTTTATAAATTCCATCACTTAATCCTTTTTCTTTTACTTCTTCGTCATCTAAGTAAAACTTCAGCTCCGGCGGTTTATTATCTATAGCAAAACCATGTGATACATAGGTTGACACATTGCCCACCTTATCTCTTACCCGGACGAACATAACATAATCCCCATCCGTTAAATCTGGCTTTAATTCAATCTCCTGCCTATCTTTTGCCTTTGCTGCCAGCCAGCCTGCATGTGAGTTTTCCTGTTCCTCCAAATTGGCAACCCATTTATCATCATTCGGGTCTATCTCCACAAATTTGTAATCAACTGCCTGAATGTCTGAATAACTGTCTGTAATTATAACTGGTATTTTTTCACCTGTTTCCATATATGCTGTTTTCATCGCAAGTTCTTCCAGTTTAGATTCCGTATCCACTTTGATTCCTTTTAATGAATCCCCAAATTCCACAGCATCTCCGGTAATATCCATATATAAGTTTACAATACTATAGGTAACACCATCGTTACCCATTATTGTTGTCTCATATACTTTATCTCTATTCTTTTCTGAAACAATCCGGATAAACATGGCAATAGCAGACACGTCCGAAGTCTTATCTTTCTTGTTTGAAATAACAATGCTATAGTATTCATTGTCTTTTTCACCAGACAACTGGGATGGCTTTAAGTTTTCTTCCAATTTGGAACCTATCTGGGAACAAATCTCTCCATTCTTATTGAGCGTCACTTTTTCAAACTGGAAGGTATCATAATATTCATCATAGCTTTCAACTTTTCCTGCTTCATTGAATGTTGCATATAATACATTTGTATTTATCCACTTTTTATCTTCTGTGAGAACCTGATTTATGCCATTCTGCTCCTGAGAAAGAGAAATTTTTTTGTCCATTTCATCTATATTACTAAATTCCTGTCTTCCAAGATTGTATTTTAAATATTTTTTCCCATTATCATCAGACAATGTATCCAATGTATATTGAACATTTGGATTTTCCTCACCATAGACCACTTCTGATAAAATACATTTGTTATCTTTAATAGACATACTTGCATCCATATAGTCAAACAATATGTCATATAGATTCCTTTTCTCATCTTCAGTATATTCACTATCTGGATCATCAACAATGCTAAATGTTATTCTTTCTCCCGTTTCTTTCCTATTTATTTTCTCTCTCATATATTGCACTATAATAGTTTGATTTTTAAAGGTTACTGCTGTATCCAATTTACTAATCCTTGCATTACACTCCTGTTCTTTTCCCACTAACGCAGAAGTGTCAAATGCTTCGCTCTCTATCACATCATCAGATGTTACCTTTGCATCTGTAATCCTAATCTTTTTATAGGTTCCCGCATTCACTGCCCCATTACCATCCTTATCCAATGCAATTCCCGTCAAAGTAATCTGGTTCCCACAGTCAATACTTTTCTTATCCTGATTCAGGAAGATCTCATCATTTATTGTGTATGTGAATTCAAATTCATCGTTTCCATCGTATGTTTTTGATATATTACTCAGTTTTGCGTTATCTGCAAAAGATACCTTAATCTTCTTAACCCTTAACTGCAACCCTGTATCATTATCCAATGTCCCAAAACAGCATTTCAGGGTATATTCTGAGTCTGCTTTCCCTCTAAAATTTAATTTGCCATCTTCAACTGACATCCAGTTTCCGCTATCATCCTTACAGGACCATATCCATCCATCCGTTCCCCCATTCAACAAGCTGTCCATATTGTTAATGCTTAGGGTAACATTCGTGCCATAAAGTCCCTCATATACACCATCTTTATTCTCTAATCCTGCTATTTGTATTTTCGGTTCTACTAAAGTAACCTTCCCGTCTAAGACTACAGATATGTTTTGTTCTGTGTACTTTGGTGTTATAGTTTCGTTTCCACTGCATATATAATCGGTCATACCTGCTGCTTTGACACTCTTTACGTTATAATTTTGATTCGCTTTTAAGCTATCAGCCCCAGTTTCCTTTTCCAAATCATCCATATACGCAACATCTATTTTTGTCTTTAGTTTTACACCTCCAATACTGTACTCCAATTCATAATTGTCAAATGTGTTTAAATTTTTTGTCTCAATTGCTTTACCATTATATAAAACCTGCACCTTTGGGGTACTGTAGTCCGTATTTATTTCATTTCTAGATGCAGTTATCTCTATAGCTGGTTGTTGGGAATCGCCGATATTTTCATTCAGTTTTATACCCCACTTTTCCGGCTGAAACAAGCTGCTATAATTGCTGCATGAAACATGAATCGATTTCTCATTTTTCTTAATTTTAGTCCCTGAATCAAAAATATTTTTTCCCTCTAGCACGAACACAGGCTTAACTGGTTCCAAGATAATAGGAACCTCCCCTTCGTTCTGCTGCGGCACCGTAAGGGGTGCCGTTTTGTCTACAAATCCCAACTTATCTTTAACAGTATATGTATACGACTCTCCCCACTGTAGCAAATACCTTCCTTTGTCATCTGGTGTGATAGTACCATCTGCACCCTTGACCGTAATACCGCTGTTATCCACATCATCCCATACCTCATTCTCTACTTTATAAACCATAGAAAATATTCCCTCTGCTGTTATTCCCTCTGCTGTTGTAATTACTGTTATAGTCTTATTCACGGAGGAATCCTTAGCAGCCGTACACTTCACAGTTGCTGTTCCCTTATTCACGCCTTTTATCTTATTATCAACAATCTGAATACAGTCCGTATCACTTGTAGTTAGGATCCAATCCATTCCCAGCTCATCATCATAAGAAATCTCACTGTCCTTTTTCACAATAACTGACTTTCCCGAATCTTTAACTTTACTTTTATCTGCAGAAATCAGAATATTTCCTGCATCTTCCATCGTCTCAAATTCTACTTCATGTTCAGCCAGTTCTGGACCCTCTATCTTACATATATAGCTTTTTTTCGGTTCCAATTTGAAGACATTTCCATCTCCTTTCACTGCAACTCTTGTCTCATCATTTGTGAGAACCTCTGTAATATAACTATCCGGAACACTATATACCTTTTCATTGCTTCCCGTTCCTAAAGCAATCTGTGCTTTCAGTTTATATTCTAACACTGTTGTTGCACCTTCTGCCCTTACCTTCATATTGGATAATGGACTATTTAACACTATCATGCATATTGCCAGTATCCATGCTGTAATTCTTTTCATCATCATCTTGTAAACCATTCCTTATCTTCTCCTCTTACTATTTTACCTTCACCTTTATCTTCTGAAACATACCATTCTGTGTGTATACATATATGTAACAACTTCCTTTTTTCTTTCCTTTGACAACACCCTTTTGCGTAACCGCAGCAACACTGGTATCACTGGATTCATAAGCTATGGCCTTGTGCTTTTTCAGCTTCTTTGATGGTTTAACTTCAGATGCCTTTAGGGAATGCTTTTTGTTCTTCTTTAACTCCAAAACATACACCCCGTTCTTTTTCTTCAGCTTCTTATTCGTCTTTACCTTTAAGGATTTTACATTCCCATATTTCCCTCCGGATGTTGCCACATGGATCGTCTTCGAAACAGCCAGGCTTACCTTCTCTCCTTCCACCTTTTTATAAGCTCTAACAATATACTTATAATAAACTCCCTTTTTTAATTTCTTTTGTTTGAAGGATACTTGTTTCCCTCCGCTAACCGTCTTGAGCAACCGATACCCATTCTTTTTCCCACATTTGCTGCCGTATATCTCATACCCATCTGCTTCCTTTACCGACTTCCACTTTAAACTAATGGTTTTAGATGTCACCTTGCCTGCCCTTGCCTGCAGAACACCGAAAGCGGAGCCTGCCACATTATTTTCACCCTGCATACGAAGTATGGTTTCATCCGTAATGTCTGCTGTCGCTTTCGGAATGTTATGCTCGCTCACATATGCTGCAACAGCCTGCTCCGCTGTAATCACTTTTATCTCTGCCGCCTCACTGGCAATACAGTCTTTCGTCTCTTTATAGCGGACATACCATGTCCCTGCTGCCGGGACTACAGTTATCCCTTCCTTACAGGATATCCATACTGCATCTGTTGCTTTAGACGCAGCATACTCCATAGCAGAGGTGGTTTTTACTATCTTCATGACACCACCAGTCAATCCTGCCGGTGCTGCCGGTTTCCTCTTCCAACCTGCATACAGAGTGGTATCCTTTGTGAGCTTTCGGTTAAAGTGATATGGCTGTGTACATGCTTTATCCAAATACCAGCCGGTAAATTCATAACCTTCCTTTTTTAATTGCAGTTTTATTTCCTCTCCTTCCACTTTATGTGGTCCAAATAATGTAGTTGATATTGTCTGCTCTGTCACCACCATCGGCTCCTTTGCATAATTACTGCCCAACAGAATCTGGTCTTCTATCTTAGTATCTGTACCAGTTTCAAAGGAAACCCGAATGCAGTCATTCAAGGTATAATCAGCATTGAGTGCCGGCATAATCCTCACAAGTTCCGAACCACAATACGTGCCACTCCATGCTTTTCCACCTTCAACATGCATGACCTCCCCCGGTTTTGCGTAACCTTCATCCACTCCAATGGTTCGCAGCCAGAAATCAGACGTACTATAAGCTATTATCTCATCGTAATCCTCTTTTCCTTGAGATCTTGCATAATCCGTAGGTCTACAGTCCAGTTCTCCACAACCATAACTGACATCACATACTCCGTACTTTGGATCAGATGCCTCCGAATAACTCAAAAGAAAAATCTTATCTGTTGTATCGGGTCCGCTGGACAAATACGTTCCATCATGAAGTTTCTCCGGATTGTCGTCCTGCACCACATGGGTCTGCTGTATCCGTTCCTTCTCCTCCTTCGAAAATGCATAATACAAGAATCCGGGATACCGGTACTGACGTTCACTATCATAACCAACCATTACCTGTGGTTCTCCACCATCATAGTTCAACCATTTTCGCAAATCACAATCTGCCCATTTCCCATGGTGGCTCATGTCATATGGCTGAGTCTCAACCAGACGATCTGAAACCAAAAACAATGTGTCCCCATTATTCTCGTAAATTTTCCATTTAACCGGCTCATACTGATAGTAACGGTAGCCGTTAGTACTTTTCTGATCAAACCGCTCCTTTGTCAAGTCATTTGGAGTCTTATATATCGTCAGGAATTCGTGGGATATTCTCCGGTACTTTTTTCCATCAATCTCTGCATCGCCATACTCGTCATATGCTGCATCGATAATCGTGTCCGTCAATTCCTCCCCCTTGATTTCCCGCTGTGGATAATTTCCAAAATATACATAATGATACTTGGTTGAATGGGGAATATTGTATTTATCTTTTTTCATGTCATATGTACATTTCCGGTCATTGTCCATCACTGGATTGGCTAAATCCTCTTGCTTGACTGCCGCTTTGACCGACATAGAACCTGATAGCAGGAGACCTAGTGCTATGAGCAGGAGACCTGATTGATACGGTCTTCCCTGTTTTACCTTTTGCACGAATACTTTTTTCCATCCATTCTGTGTTCTCATAATACCCTCCTTATTTACATTCATCTATTTATATTTATTAATCTACAATCTACTTTATTCATAATACAACATAATACCATAAATTTCAATAATAAAAAAGAATCATTATACTTATTTTCAATATGCATAACAACTCCCTTATCCAAATCGTTTTTAAATTTTATCCGCCTTTATCTTTAGGAATACGCCCTTTATTCCTCCATACATCCATTAGCACCCTTTTTCGCCTTTTTCCAATGGTTATTGCTTATTTATAATATACTATATGTAATCATAACCAACTCCATCGAATAAAATGTCTGTCAAAATTATTATAACAATCTTTTATAATTTATTCTTGCAACAAATCAAAGCTCCTTTTATTATTTATTTTGTAAACTTTAGCTAATAATTCATTTACTATTTCTCATTTTTATCATTCACTCAGCTCCATCCTATATACTTTTTCTTATTATTGCTATACTTATCGACAATTATTGGAATTGTATTAACAACCCAACTTTCCAAGCAAATAGTTCAAGAAACAACCTGTTTGCCTAATTTTCCTTTCGAATAATCTCCTGCGAAAACATAACCACCTTCTTATCAATTATCCGAAAAATTTCTTCTTTTTTCGGCAGCCCCTTTTCTTCTGGCATTTTTAGCTTTCTTGCAGAATCTGCCTGCACTTCAGCAGACATGTTAGAGACTACTGCCGTTTCTGCAAAATTCTCAAGCACAACCGTTTCGTTCAGTTCTAGCGGAACAGTTACCATGCCTGCATTATCCGACACCCTTTTACAAATATCATCGTCATCAGTCTTTTTTATATTGTTTCTAAAATCCTCTGCCGACTCTTTGTCCAACTGCATAGAGCGACCTTTATATTTTTTTCTCCTGAAGTTATCTTCATTTCGATTAATCTCATTTAACTCTCTCACACTCTTTCGAACTGCACGTCCTGTCTTGATACTAAATATATTTCGAATATCAAGCGTAAAAAAAAGGATAATCGAAAGGAAAAATAATATAATAGTAAAAACCAAAAACACCAAAAACAATATTCGATAAGTCTCTAATGCCATCTTTTCTCTCCTATCTAATACCCATACTCCCTCTCCTCTGTTCCAGTAGTAACAGATAAAGCTTTTTTTGCATATTCCATATTACTTTTCAGTTTCTCATATAATTCTATTTCATAGGAATTATTCATATTATATTGTGTATTGTTTTGAATCATGTCAAGCATATTTTCCATCTCGTTCTGCTCTACACCTGCATCTCTAAAATGTTGTGCATTCTGCTGTATCTGGCTTACCATAAAATTATACATAACCAATGCAGTTACATTATTATCTTCCTCTCTCAAATCCGGTGTCATAACAGAAGATAAATCATTCCATAAATTATAGTAATCTCCTTCATAATCACCTTCCTTATTTAAAACACCCAGACTTTGATAATATTGTGCAATATGAAATAAATTCTTCGCTCTAACCGCTTTCTTTGATCCCAGAATACCATTCACATCTTCTTCCGAAATGTTCTCTGCCTGATTTCCTACCGCAATATTCAGCCACTTTAAAGCATTCTGTGTATCTTGCCCCTGTTCTGAATAATAGAAATACATCATTCCAAGTTCATAAGCCAACTGTACATACGTCTCTTTATTCTTCTCTAAGTCATCAATATGAGCTGGTATGATTTCACGAATCCTTTCACTTTCGTAATCGTCAAAAACTCCATCACTTTGCATTGTTTCAATTATATCTATGTATGCTTCTTCCTCAGACGGATTCAATTCAATCGCATCTTTATAATATTCATATTTGTCATTCAAATCTCTAGCCATTGATGCGTTATTTAGATATTCCTTGTATTTATCTGTAGCCACTGCCGTTAATCCAACATAGCAAAAAATCGTACAGATTGCCGTCACAACAGTCGACGCAACCACTGCAAGAAAAGAATACCATTTTGCATTCTGAACTTTTTTGTACCCCTCCTCCTCTTCTTCATAATGTTCCAACGCATATAATAATTCTGCACATGATTGATAACGATCCTCCGGATTTCTCTGCGTACACTTGATTATTATCTTCTCTAAACCGGATGAAAATGACGAATCCCAATATCGAATTGGATACATCTCATAGGGCGGGTCACTTGGATTATGCCCCGTTATCAAATGATAAATCGTTGCACCCAGACAATACACATCTGTTCTTGCATCTGTTTGACCCTGTCCCCCAAACTGTTCTGGTGCTGCATATCCACGTGTCCCTAGCCATGTCGTATCCTCCACTTTCTGCTCTTTAAACTCTCTTGCTATGCCAAAATCAATCAGCATTACTGAACCATCTGGTTTCAACATAACATTAGCCGGTTTCATATCCCGATAGATAATAGGAGGTTTTCTTGTGTGTAAATATTCTAACACATCACACAACTGCTTTGCCCATTCTATTACATCCTCACAGTTCATACGTTTTTTCACCTTAATCGCATCACTCAAAGGATTTCCTTCTATGTAATCCATAACAATCAAAAAGCAATCTTCTTTATCGATTACATCAATAATGCTCGGCAAGTTTGGATGGTTTAATTTTTTCAATAAATTTGTCTCTACAATCTGACTCTGCTTAATAACTTCAAAATCTGCCCCACCATCTTTCCGCACTTCCTTAACTGCCCAAGACTTATTCGCACGCTCGTTTAGAGCAAGATAAACCGTACTCATTCCACCCTGCCCAATCTTGCTTAATATCTTGTACTTTCCATCAACAACCGAACCTATCTCTAACATTTATCCTCCTACTTAACTGAAACTAGTACAGCTGTAATATTATCTTCCTCTCCTCTATTCTTTACCACATCAATTAGATATCGCACCTTCTCTTCCATCTGACATTCTTCTCTCAATCCTTCCAGATCCAAACAGTTCCATATTTCATCATTAGAAATCACATGTCTAAATCCATCTGAACATAGAAGAAATGCAGAAGCACCTGAATATTCCCCGCTATAAAAATCCGGAATCACCGATTCACCCACCCCGATACACTGTAGTAGAACACTGCGCTTATCGCTATGAGCAGCCTCCTCTTCAGTCATTCGTCCCACATCAATTTCTTGTTGGACAAATGATTGATCCCGCGTCATCTGACGAATTCCATCTTTTAAATAATAAACTCTGGAATCTCCAATATTACAAATATAATATGCATCATCTACTAATAATAATGCCGTCAATGTTGTACCTAAATTAATCCTCAAATGTTCTCCATATATCCGAATCCGTTCATTTAGTTCATCCATTACATCCATCCAGCTATTTTTAATAGCATCAAAGGTAAAATTGCGGTATAACAAATCAGGAAAAACATCTTCAAACCATTCCTGCATTTCTGTGATTACCGTTGAACTTGCAATTTCGCCTTTCGATAATCCACCCATGCCATCACACACAACAGCCATCAATACATTTCCTTTCGCTGTTGCTGCCTGAAGGGTGATTGCAGCATCCTGATTCACTTTCTTACTGATACCTATATCTGAACAAATAACAGATAAATATTCCATAGATTCCCTCTTTTCTTTCTTCCAACAAAGCAGGTATAAAATTACAATATTTCAAGTGTAAACTCTTCATCCGAAATTTTTATATTATCCTTATCCTTAATTGCTATCTCCTGATTAGGTGGTATAATAGCACCATTCAAATATGTGTGATTGGTTGATTCTAAATCCACAATATAATACTGAAATCCTTTCTTTACAATTTTCATGTGGCAACGGCTAATCGTTTCATTATCACTAATATAATAGTTAACTTTTGTTTCGTCTTTTCCAACTGTAAACTCTATCGTATCAATTCTCCGTTTATCTCCATTCTTTTTTCTAACAAGATATGCATTAACCTGCGGAGCAGAAACATTCAACACTGTTGTAGCATTATTATTCTTGTTCATTCCATCCATATTCAATACAGTTGTTGCCTGACCCGCTCCCTGCTGTGTCATATTATAGCTTCCCTCCGACGGATTATATACCGGCAGCTCCGTGCTAGAAACAACCTTGAACTGATCCTTCTCTTTTCCCCTTTTATTCATTTTTATAACTGCTACAACTATTACAACAATAATTATAATGCCAATCACAACCGCAATAATAATCCCAATAATCAATCCCCAATTGGTCTCCTCTTCTTCAACCAATCCCTGCATACTTTTCAGCAGTTCTATTTGTACATTATCAATTTCTTCCTGTGTAGCTGTTTCATCAAGCTGAATCTGCTGTGCTTGCTGTAGATACATATACATATATAAATAACTATCACTTGTATATTCTTCACGATTCAAAGCAGATGCAGACTCTATTGTCTGATTTAACATTGTTTTGTCGACTTCTTCTACTACCACTTGTTCTTCAACAATCTCTTCTGTCGCAGGCACTACACTATTATCACTATATGTAGTTCCCGACAAATATGGATTCTTAATAACATCAATTGGCAAAACCTTAAAACATTCTTTTTTTTCATCACTCTTATCATACACAAGCAATCCAATGACTTCTCCTGTACCAGCATTAATCAACGCACCACCAGAATTCCCACTTGAAATGATTCCACTTACTTTAATAACATCTGCCCCCACCTCAGAAATCGTACCTGTAACCAGATTCACATCCGAACTGGCAAATAATTGCGCTCTTTCCTTACTAAACGGCTTCGTTGTTGGATACCCTATAGCAACAACATTCTCCGCAATTACAGCCATACTGCTACTGCCTAAAACAGCTGGGGTTCGTTCCGTAGTTTCTTGCAATGCCAACAATGTAAAATCTTTCTCTTCACTTTCCTGTGTAATATCTGCATATATAAGAACATCATCCTGCTTAACAATACCAATTTCTATTGCGTCCCGCGACAATTCACGATCCGCACTTGAACCTACCAACTTCTTTGCCTTCTCTAAATTCTTATCACTCAAATGAACCACATGTTGATTTGTCAAGACAGTATTACTATTAATAACAATACCACTTCCGCTTTGCAAAATATATCGCATTCCATCTTCCGCAGTATACGCCAAAACAACTTGTACAACACTATCCTTATTATTCTCCAAAAACTGTTCTGATGCCTGAACTGTTCCCTTATAGCCCATCACACCAATTACCATCACCATTCCAACAATTAATTTATAAATATAATTATCCATCATGCACCTTCCTATAACTTTCTATATACGTAAATTTTTATTATACATTATATATCTTTTTATATAAGAATTCAATACATTTTTCAAAATATATTTAAAATTGAAGAAATTATATTATTGATTCAATTACATAAGTTTAAAACAGATGTTTTAAACTTATTCGTTCAATACTTTCACACTTTTTATTGATTGTATTTTGCCATACAATATCTGCTTCTATCTCTTTTGTAGTCTGTCATAACCTTTTACTTTTTCACAGATATCAAAAAAGCCCTCTTAAAGCTGAAGACTTTTTAACTCTGTTCATAAGAGAGTCCGAAACAAACCCTAAACTCCGCATATAATCAATAACCTGACAATCCCTTTTCCAATTCCTTAACAATCATTTTACTTGCCTCTGCTGCATTTTCACCATTTAAATAAACATCTGTCACAGCCTCTGCTACCGTCTCAGTGTAAGAGATTCCACCATCCAACTGAATACCCTCCGCATAGCCAGAAATACTTGCCCGAAATTCGCTCTCAGAACCCTCATTGTTCACCAACCATTGTCCATAAGCTTTTTGTAAAAGCATATGCACCACATATTGATTTACCTTCAACGCATCAGATGAGTATTTCCAATATGCATCTTCATTTTCTTCAGTAACATAGAAACCCTCAAATCCATAATATTTTGCAACATAAATATCTAACAATTGATGCCCAAGTTCATGTACAACAATCGATGAAATATTAGCATTCTCAGGCCAATATCCATAATCCACCTGCTCTCTACAAGACTCTAATAATCTATCCCTTCTTAGAAATTTAGCTGCTCCTAACACTATCTCTCTTTTTACCACAAATGGTATCTTGCCAAACTCTCCATTGATTATAAACTCTTTTCTTGTTGTTAAAGCAGTATAATTCATATTTAAATTTCCTATTGTCAAATTTGTCAATCTTCCCTGCATTTGCGGATAAGTCTGATACATATATACAAACGCATCATATATTTCTGTTGCCGTCTGATAATCAATCTCGCCCAAATTCACTGCTAATATATCAAACTCTTTTTCCATTTGTAATTCGATATTTTCTACATCTGGATTAGAATATTTTGTTCTTTGTTCAATCCCATAATCAATAATCGCCTGTTTGGCATCCTCTTCTGTATTCACATATGCATTATATATCTTGTCATATTCAACAACCGTTGTTAATCCTTTCTTTAAAGTTTCTGGGGACCACAAAGTACTTTCTGTCAAATCCGTTATTACCTCAGTTTTATTTTCAACCACATCTTCTGTGGAAGAGTCCCGAACAGTGCATCCACTACACAAACCAACACATAATACACCTATTACCAATCTCTTCATGAATTTCCCATCTTAAATTAATACATATTCTTCAACTAATTAAACTGAAAGAAATCTCTCATCATATCAAAGGACAATACAGTATCACCTCTTGTATCAAGTTTTACTTCATAATATACATTCTCGTTAATATCACAATAGCCTTCCAAAAAACGATATACGGAGCCATTATATTCATAGGAATATGACACTACATAAACCGTTCTTCCTCCAACTGCTTCACTTGTCATCTGTGCCTCATCAGAAATATTGGAGCTAGCAGATATCTCTGCACAATATTTTGCATCATCCCCATTAGCTTTATATAATGTTACTGTAGCACTAACATCTCCTCCGTCAAAACACTCTGTTGCGCTATACTCATCACTAAACTGTTCTATTGAATAATATCCACTTGGAACTTTATAATTAATCTTGGTCCGATGCAAGGTTAATGAACTGCTTTCTTTCTTTTCACCAGTAACAAACGCATTCTGGCCTGCAATATCTTCCAGTGAAGAATCCGGTTCATCTGTAACAGTCACTTTTTCTACAATTGATGCATACATATTCAGTAAATCTTCATCCGTAACCGAATCTGACCTTATCACAATCTGTGCCCCAAAATGTTTACTTTTATCTGGTGTTTCTGAATACACTACTAATTCCGGATCTCCATTAAGTTCAATTTTAAAATATGTATAGGAATTGTCCGTTATTTTCATTTCCTGAACTTCTGACAAAACAACTGCACCGGCCTCTTTTGCTGTATCTACAAGTGATTCCTTTTTCTGGATCAACTCGCTATATGCTCCTTGCTTCGCATTAATTTTCATTTGAAACACATCTGATAAATATATAATCGGACCTATTTCGTCAGCATAAGTACAACTATAATCACCTGGAACAATAAATTTGTATCCATTCCAATTGAATTCAATGGATTGACTATTGAAGTCAGGCACTTTACTTGCATCCACCTCATCCTTTAATAAATCATTACCATGGATGGATTCTGTATTCTCATTTTCCTCCTCTATTCTTATCTGTGCAGCATCTTTTTCTACTGGATGTTGTGTATTACAACTAACCAAACATAAAATACAGCCGGTCACTAATAATAATCTTTTTCTCATAACTTCTCCTTGTTACTATCATCTCTATACTTCAAACCGAAAACGGATATTTGACATTTGGATGATATCGCCACTAACTATCGGAACTTGCTCACCTGGCATTGCTCTTTTTTCATTAACAAACGTACAATTGGTAGAGTTATTATCCACAATATAGAACCCCAAATCTTTACGTATGATGTCTGCATGATGTCTACTTATGGATGTATTATCAGATATAACATAATCTATATTTCCCTCGTTCTTTCCTATTTTAAAAAAAACACTGGATATTGGGATTTCCTGTCCAGTATCTATACGGATTAATTTTGCATATATTATATCATTCTCTCCCATCAAACCACCTAAATTATATTTACTTTCCTCCTGTAGTTGCCTGATAACAAATCGCGTTCTGGTTCCCAAAAGCATAAACAATACTATTAATACCGCTAATGTAATCTGCAATAAATGAATTGAATAGTCTTTATTACGTAGTTTATCCTTATACTCCTCTAATCCTTCGATTGCACTTTCATAATCATCATACGTAGAATCTGCATTCGCAATTACCCCCATTGCTGTGTCAATTTCATTTTTTAACTTATCAATACTTTTTCCAGTGAATTTATCTGTCTCCATTACCAGTCGCTGACATTCATACAGAACTTTATTCAGTTTTTCTTTTATATCATCTGTTACCTCATTATAGTGAGTAGCTGTATCAACCCCTTTATATTGAATGCCAAGAACCTCTAATACACTTTTAATCTTATCTATCGGTTGTATGTATACTTCCTCTTCTCCTTTTACAACCATGCCAATAACATATCCTTCTGCATCCAAAACAGGCATTCCAATATACTCTTCTTGCAGTTGAAAATCTGTCACTATTTCTTCTTCATTTGTAGAAGATACCGTTCCAGTCATACGTTCTAAATTTTGATTTTTAATCTTTTCCTGTCCCAAAAGATTATTATTACCACTATATCCAAGCATATATAACCTATCATTCACATTGACAGCTTCACTATTTCCTAAACACAGGCTACTAATTCCATTGATATCTGTTAGCATTCCCAAAATAACAAAACCTTCACCCTCACCCTGTGTTTCTGCCTGAATCCTTGTTCCAACTTGCAATACTACATCTATATATACATCTAAACTAGATTCTGGCGATAGTCCATATTTCAACCGAATATTATTTAATATTGTATCATCTACCTGAGTGAATTCATCACCTGCAATTATAAATTCCGTTTCTTGTCCCGAATCGCTTTTTGTTCCAATTAATATTCCCATCCCCTGTCTAATATTATATTGTTTGTTATTCTCATCTACTGCATAAATAAGTAATTTTACTGCACCTGTTTCTTTTTCTTTAACTGCTTGTGGTAACTCAATTGTTTTCTCATTAGTACCACCTGCAGCCATAACTACTCCTTGCATACAAAACGTCAAAATTACTGCCAATACAACGCATTCAATTACATTATGTATTTTCTTGTTTGTCTTCATTCTATCTCCACAAATTATACGCAAAATAGTACAGAAATACTTCAATATTTCTGTACCATTCGCTTCAATTATAATAATTATTTAATTACATCTGTTTCCAATTCATGGGCAAGTGCCTCATTTGCTTTCTCGGTTGATTCGTACTGAGCTGCGATATCCTCTAAATCACTCGAATATTCTGTAATCATCTTGAACATGTCGTTCATATCATTTTCCAACTTAGCGAACTGTTTTTTATAAGCATCCGAAGCATCACCAGCCCAAGTAGAACCATTGATCGTCTTAATCTCATTTAACATTTTATCAGTCGTGCGGTGAACCTTATTTGCCTTTGATTTAAACTCACCTGCTTTCGATTTTAACTTTGAAGGGGTTACCTTTAATTCTGACATTGCCATAATATATACTTCCTTTCATCTTTTATCATTATACAAATCTTCCTACTTGTATGAGCGTTTTTTAGCGGTCTGAATATTTTTTTGTTCCGCTTTCTGATATGCTTGTATGATTGACTCTATTGTTTTTGCATATTTTTCAACCAACTTTGTGAACTTATTAAAGGATTCTCCATCCTTATCATATGTTGCATCGAATGCCTTTGCCGCATCACCTTCCCACATGCCCATTAATGATTTCTCAGTTGAATTTAAGTCCTTAATCTCACCCTTCAACTGTGCATTTAAGTTTTCAAGTTCATCCTTCTTCTTCTTAAGCGCACTCTGTGTTAACTTAATTGTTGAAACTGCCATTTTTGTTTCCTCCTTATCCTTTTGATTTTATATGTAATATATATCTGTACTACAGATACTATATCCCTATATATTACGATGAAAGCTTAGCTTCCCTCTCTTTTGCGATGCGTACAGCTTCCATCTCCGCATCATAAATTCTCTTTGCTATTTCCTTAATCGAACCTGCGACCGCCTGAATATCATCTGCAGAATCAACTACTTTATTTTTTAATTGTCTGCTCTTATTAACAAATTTTTTAGAGCTATCGCCATCCCAATTCTTATCAATCGTTTGGATACTTGACTCCATTTTGTCATTTGCTATCTTACGAATATCTTTTGATATATCTAATAACTCATCTGCCTGTTTGATTGCCTTTTCATAATTAAAAGCAATTGTAAATTCATTTGCCATGGTTAGCCTCCCTCAAATCATATTACATCCGTTGGCAATCCAGAGATCGCTGTCTTAATCGAATTCTCCGTATCTTCATATACACCAGCCATCGTTTCAAGATCCTTAGGATGCTCTTTTAACCTCTTAATAATTGTCTTAAAATCATCCTTCATCTTATTATAACCTTTGATATGAACATCACTTGCCTCACCTTCCCAGTACTTTTTCGTCCCGGTTACATATTCATCAACCTTAGTAAAATCATTCTCTATTGCCTTTATTTCTTTCTTAATCTCTCCTGACTTTTTCTTTAATTGGTCAGGTGTTACCTTTAAATTAATAGAAGCCATACTTTACCTCCTTAAACCGTGATTTCGTCAACCAACTCCGACACTCGTTGTTCACACTTATCATATTCTATCTTTGCCTTTTTTTCGTAATCAATTACACTTTGAATGTTATCACATATAATACCCAAATCTTTAATATCATCTTGGAATGCTTTGTTGAATTCCGCATTCGCATCACCCGTCCACATTGAGTTCAAGGACGAAACATCCGCTTTCATTGCGTCAATCTTATTCTTGATGTCTTTCAAAGCATCTTCTATATCACCTGTTGTTTTATGGAGTTTGTTTGTATTTACTTTTATCTTATCAATTGCCATTTTAACCTCCCTTTTATCACCTTAACGTAATTTTAAAATTTTTTAATATTCTTTGGACATCACCTATATCTATTTCTTTAATTTTTCGAGAAACCAAACCCAAACTAGCAGAATCTATAATATTCTTTTCCGCCACTTCATAACTTCTTATAATTTGCATCAATGTTAACTTTATTTTTTTAATTTGTTGATACTCTTTTCCCAAATCCTCCAATATAAATTTCATCGTCCGCTTATCTTTGCCTTCAGGATCAAGGGATTGATATTCATGAAAGACTTTTTCAAAAGCAACCATTTGCCGCTTGTACGATAATTCTGCATCCTGCAGTTCATCAACAGCTCTCTTCAGTTTGTTAATTGAAATCTTCATAACAATCACCTTAATATGTCAGCTCTCTTTTCAACATATGTACTATAACATACTTTTTTAAATTTGTGTCGTTTGGAGGATGAATAACCAGTTTTTTGGATGAATGACCAGTTTTCATATTTTTTAGGAAAATTATTGCAATCCCGAGTTATAATACCACTTTTTCCTTTATATTCTGATACACATCACATCAATTGATAGCAACATGCTAAATACTTTAACTATTCATTATTAGCTGTTTCCAATATTGTCTTTAATTTTCGAAAACCTATAGGAGAAAATGATGATTTTATCACACAATTATATGTACTTGTCAATACCATCACAAAGCGAGTACGACTAAACGTAATTGTCATATCTATATAATCCTCAACAGGAATACAATACGCTTTTCCGTTTGACTGAATAAATACATACTTATAATCCATCCATATCTTATGCGTGATATTATCTGCCATATCATAGTGCTTCGCAATCTCATTAAACTTAACTTTTGTAATATCCATATATTCAAATATTGGCATAGGATCCTTCTTAATTCCTGATGCAACAAAAATTAGTACAATGGTAAGGGCAATTGATGCTATGGAAAATGAAGCGACATCGAATATTTTATCCTCTCCATCAACAAAAAATATGTGTTCAACCACCATCCATACACAGGCACTCCATAATATAAACCATAATATAAATGAGATTATATTTTCTTTATCACAGCCAACACACATGTCCTTCCATAAATTGCTTTCTTTATTTGCATCACTCACGTTAAGCTTTTTTAATTTTGCTGAATGGGAACCTAGCAGCGACGGAAAAACCATTTCCAGAATCGCTTTCATATACATCATGGTACTAAAATATGACTCACCCTGCCTCTTTTTCAAAATACGACTTGAAACAACTGTAATTGCGAAAGAAATAACAGTAAGAATTCCAAAGATCAGAACCAGCCACCACAAAGACATCTCGCCTGTCCTAATATTATCTATCTCCCCTCCGGCCGTCATAATGGTTCCTGCCAGCATAATTACAAAAGAAACCGTACTCATTACCTTAAAGTCTTCTAATTTTTTATCATTCATAATGATCACCTCTATCCTATCATCTGATCCCTTGCTTCCCTTTTGATTGCATTGGGCACATAACCATTTGTAGGTGTCTCCCCATACTCATCTATAACATTTTCTACTGTTTGCTTTGCTGTTTCCGTCACTGCATTTTTTGCCGCCTCTCCGTTAGCGAATGCTGCTGCTCTTTTGGCTGTCTCTGCTTCCTTTTTGGCTACTTCTGCCGCTTCTTTTGCTCTCTCTGCCCTTTCTGCCTTTTTTGCAGTTTCTGCAGATTTCCTTGCTGCTTTTGATTTACTAGCGGCCCTTCTTGCTTGGTCCGCTGCTTTTTCAGCCTTCTCTGCCGCTTTTGCCGCTTTCTGTGTTGCTTCTTTTGCTGCCGTAGATGCTACCTTTGCAGCCTTGATACTCTTAGCTATATTCTTTGCTAAAGAAACAGCAGATACGAAATCCATTGCAAGAAATGCAAAGTCCATTAGGATACCCATTATTTCACTAAACGTAGGTAAAGAACCATCTTCATGCTTAGCACACACCCTTTTTATGTCTTTAATAATCTGCCTTATGTCTGCAACGCAATTTAACCCTGGAATAAAACCTAATATTGTCCAGATCATTTCTTCTGTTTCATTATCTTCTGATTCAGTTTCATCCTCGGACCCGTTAGTTCCCTCATCTCCTGATTTATCATCCATTGTGTTCTGCACTACACTATCCTTTGCTATACTCTTTTCTGCGACTTCATACTGAACGATAACCTCATTCAGTTTAGAAGAAAATAATGAAAGACTAACACTTTCTGTTCTTACATTCTTAGATATGGTTTGTAATGTTTTCTTCACAGAAGTTGTTGAATGATCCAGTGATATTTGTGCAGCAATTTTATCAATTTCTTCTACATACTTACTTAATGTCTTGGCTTCCTGGCTCATTGTTTCACACTCATTTTTCAATGCCTTTGTATGTATTTTAAAGCACGCCATAATATCCCCCATTTCTATTCTTCATCCTCGTTTCCGCTTTTTAATTCATCAACTATCAAAAGTCTTTGATGCAACTCATCCAAATCCTGATAACCCAAAAAGTAAACCATTAATATATTATCTGCATCAAACAACAGCACATCTTCATTATCTATTCCCTTGGGATATACGCAGCCAAGATAATCATATTCCACCTGTTCTTCCAAATCAATCTGCTGCCTGCCGCATATCATTATCTTCTCCCTCTTGTTTACTAATTGTACAACTGTACCAATTGGTAATAATTTCTTAGTAATATTATTCATTTTATTTATCTCCTCTCGCATAATAATCATATATATAATATTTACTATTCCATACTATTGTAAATTTCTTCTATCTTTCTCTTTGCTTTGTTAAATTTCATTGGAAGAAATGCCGATTTTACTACACAATTATATGTACTTGTCAAAACCATTATAAAACGGAATCGACTAAATGAAATTTGGATATCTTCATACTCTTTCATTGGTATACAATATGCTTTTCCATTTGAAAGCAAATAGATATATTTCCTATCCACCCAAATATCATATGCAATCTTCTCAGCACTATCATAATGTTTTGCAATTTCATTAAACTTTACTTTACTTATATCCATATACTCAAATATCGGTGTTGGATCTTTTTTAATTCCCATTGCAGCAACAATCATTACAGCAAAAACAATTACTGCAGCAATGGAAAAAGAGACTAAATCAAATATTTTATCTGTTTTATTAGAAGAAAATACTGCTGATACTATCATCCAGACACAACTTAAAAATAACACAAACCAAAATATAAATGAAACGATACTTCCTCTATAGTAGCCAGTACACATTTCTTTCCAAAAATTTGTCTGCTTATTCTTATTACTGACATTGATTTTTTTAAGTTTAACGGAATTAGAGCTTACCATAGATGGAAATAATAGTTCAAATAATGCCTGAAAATACTTACTAACACTCCAATATGTATCTTTCTGACGCTTCTTTAGAATATGACTAGAAACAATTGCAACTACTAAAGAACCTATTGTAAAAATCAAAGCTATAATAATTAGCCAAATAAAAGAAGCTTTTCCGTATTTAATCGCATCTATTTCAGCTGCAACAAACATTATTGTACCAATCAGAGAAATAATGAATAGAACTGTACTCGATATTTTAATATCTTCTAATTTTTCGTTTCTCATAGGTCACGCTCCTTCATCTAATAATATATCTTTTGTATCTTCCAAAACCTTACCTGGAACATTATGGTTATCCTTCGTTGGTAAATATTTATTTACAATATTCTTTCCTGTATCCTTTGCCGCACTCTTTGCTGCTTCTTTTGCTGCTTCTTTTTTTGCCGCAGATGCTGCAGCTTTTGCCGTTTCTGCTTTTGCGGCCGCTTTTTCTGCTGCTTTTGCTGTTTTTACGGCCTTCTGTGCAGCTCTTGTTTTTGTAACAGTACCACCCGTTTTGCTTGCTGCTTTTTCAGCTGTTTTTGCCGCTGCTACTGCCTTCTGCTCTGCTGTCTTAGCTGCTGTCGAAGCCAATTTTGCTGCTTTCACACCCTTGGTGATATTCCTTACCAACGCTAAAAGCGAAACTGTATCCATAACAAGAAATGCAAAGTCCATAATAATTGCAATAATTTCTGAATTTGACAATTTACCATCTGCTGCTGCCTTCTCGAAATCTTTCACAATTTGCCTAATATCAGCAATACAATTCAATCCAGGAATAAATCCTAATATTGTCCATATTAATTCCTCCATTGCACTATCTTCAGATGAAGAATCCTCCTTAGAGTCTGGTAAATCATTTTTTGTCTTCTCATTATTAGAATCTTTTACCTTTACATCCTTTTCTATAATTTGCGACTCTGCCATCTTATATTGCCCAACAATTTCTTCAAGCTTTGAAGCAAGTAATGCAAATTCTCTGCTTTCCTTATTCAAATTATCACATACGACTTTCAAAGATTGCTGAATTTTTTCTGTTGAATCCCCTAATGATAATGCTGCCGAAATCTCACTAACACGAGATGAGTAACTAAAAAGGGTTTTTTCGTTGGCACTCAGTGTTTCACATTGCCCCTTTACCACACTTGTATGTATTTTAAAACTTGCCATAATATTCCCCCTACATCAATTCATAAATTTTCAAAATTTCTAATCCCTATTTTTCAAGTTTTTCATCTCATTTTAATTAAATTTGTTTTTCTCAGATGAAAATATTTTATGTCACCTGTTTCTATTGACAAACCCGCCATGTCTCAAAACATCCATGTCTAATTGTTACTCATCATCATAACCCCAGCTTTTACATTTATTATATATGTATCAACATCATTCAATTATACCCTTCACCTTTAAGATGCTTAAAACAATGCCAAGAATTAACCCACCTGTATAACCAAATGTCATTTCCCTCGTCCAGCAGAGAAATGCTTCTGATTCTAAACCAACTTTTCCTTTCTTAGAAATATCATATCTAACTTCCGTAACATCTCCCACACTCAATTTTCTATTTCTAAGTTCTGCATCATCAATATATTCTACTCCATTAACCGAATATGAAACTTTGTACTTATGAAATGTTCGAAATCTTGGTACACCAATAGCAAAACTTCCTGTTGCCAATTTTATATCCCCTAAATCTTCAATAATGATTGCTTCTGTTTTTATTGCTTCTCTATAACCTTTTGAAGCACCAAGATATGTCAGTAAAAATAACATGTACATCAGCAACACAAACAAAATCACAATTCCAATTACAATATACCCTATAATGCTCATTTTTCTTCCTTTCCACAATATTTATAAATACTTTGATCAATCACATAATACTAGTATGTCCCTGTTGCATATTTATAATAAGTTGCTCTTCCATTTTCAGCACTGTTAGCAGCTTCATTCGCAAAAAACTGCTCTCCCATAGTTATGTATTTATCAATCACTTTATCTGCATACTTCCCAAGTGCTTTAATGGCTTTATCTACATTCTCATTAAATTGTGTTGAATCAGCAATTTTCTCAGTAATAGCTTCACATCGACTGGTAATATAATCTCTGGCATTCTTATAAAACTTAGAGACTTCATCTGAATCTATTGCCTTTTCAACTTTCTTAGCAAACTCTTTATACACATCTGCTCCCTTTTTCATAGTACCCTTGACAGCATCCGCTATTTCATCGACATTATCTGCATTTTTTAATAGTTTAGGTACAACCGATGCCACTTCATCTCCATGTTTGAGAAAATCCCCAAGACCTGGGATAAATCCAATGACCGCAAATCCTAATCCAATCCATTCATCTGATGTTGCTCCATCTGTACATAACTTAACAATATTCGCTATAACATCCCGTAAATCTGCGAGTTGTCCAACATATGGAATAAACCCAATGCCAACAGAAAGTAAGATACCTAACAAATTACTTGTATCCGTTGCATCTCCTGCAAATGCCTGCCACAACGCATCCAAGATATAATCCAGTACTTCTTCACCGACTGTATCCGTTTTTGAGGGATCATTAATCTTGTCTCGTTCAATATCCACTTTACAAATTGACTTCTCTGTCTTCTTATATTCTTTGAGAATATCTTCTAGCACTTCTCTTAATTGCTTAATATTCTTTGCAATTTCTTCATTATTAGCCGAAGCTTTACTTAATATGGTTATAACATTTTCGTCAATACATCCTTTTAATTTTCTACTTGCTTGATTAATATCATCACTATAATTATACATTTTCTTATATGCATCTTTTAATTCATCCAACGAACCTTTGACACCAGTATAATCAAAACATATTTCTGACATTATCTTATCTCCTCTAAATTATAATTTATTTGTTCTGTACACAATCTCCTCTAAATCCTGAAATCCAATAAAGTAAACCAGCTGTATTTGGTTATGATCAAATAATATTACATCATCGCTCGACAGATACCCTTCCGGGTATAAACAACCTATATAATCATATTCCTTGTTATCATCCCTACTTTTCATTTTCCTACCATACACCATAACTCTTTTTTTTCCTTCTTTTAACAGTACAACAGATCCAATTGGTAAATACGGAATATCTTTCTTCTCTGCCTGCTCAGAAACCTCCGCTTCTATTTCAACTTTATCTTCCTGATTTGTCATCATCTTTTCATCCCCACTCATAATGCATTCTCCTTTGCTAAAAATATTTTTTAATATTCTTCTTACGCTGCACTATATCATCTTTTTCAGATTTTGTATCATTTTAAGGACAAATAACCAGTTTTTCGGATGAATAACCAGGTTTTGGTCATTTCAAACACCAATTGAATTACAGAAGTATTTGTAAGTATGGAACATTACGACCAAATCCATTTTGACAAATATTTTTATAAAAATAGTTGGAATTTCTTCAATTGAATAGATTGAATCTGTGAAGAGTATATAGAGCAATTTTTTACAATGCTAAACGGCTCATTCTCTATATACTAGAATACATCAACGAAACAGAGACTGATACGATGAATACTTTTGAAAAATTTGATTGTGGAAAACGGATGACTCCTGCTCTTATCAGTAACTTTAAGGACATTCCCTGGTAAAAGTACCCTGTCTTTGAATGTGTGGAACTAAAACACATACTCACAGAAACCGACGGTTCCTACAGCTTTCACCTTATACAGATACCCCCCCCAATTGCAGCATCAGAAAACATACCGGCGAGACTCAGTTAGAGATACATAATGTTATTTCTGGAAACGGTGTCTGTATCTAGGACAAATCCCCGTTCGCCGGATTATCAAGCACCTTTCCTTCTTCTGAGAATCTGGAACCATGACAGGCACAGTCCCAAGTGTGTTCTGCCTTGTTCCATTTTAAGGCACATCCTAAATGCGGACACCGCTTCGGTGCAATGGTAAGCAAATTAGCTGTCGCCTCAAATCCATTTACAAGCAATTGCGGTTTTAACATATTACGTGACGGCGAAAATACATCCATAAAATCATTCTCTTCTCCTGTCACCAGGTCACAGAGAAGTTTCGCAGCTACCATAGCTCCCGTCATACCCCATTTATGAAAGCCCGTTGTCACATAAAGCTCATGTGTACACTTAGAATAGCGTCCAATATAAGGCACGTTATCTAATGTCATACAGTCCTGTGCCGCCCATGCACATAATTCTTCCGCTCCGGGATAATGCGTTTTTACAAACTGTCTGAGTTCTTCCCAGTCTCCACCCTTTTTTCCGGTACGGTGGGAACCACCGCCAAGCAGCAATATATCCCCATAATTTCGAAAGGAATATCCCTTTTTATCCTCATCAATAAACATACCATTTACCTGCATATCAGCATTCATACCACTAGCTGCCCGAAGTGCCAGTACATAAGAGCGGTGCTGGTACATTTTCAAAAAATAGCTGCCATGCTTATTGATAAATGGAAAATGCGTTGCCACAATGACTTTTTCCGCCCTAATTTTCCCATTTCCCGTAACCGCTTCATTTCCCCGCATTTCCTTAACAAAGGTATGCTCATAAATATTCAAATCCTTAACAAGCGCAGTTAAAAACTTAAGGGGCTGAAACTGCGCCTGATTTGGGCAGCATACAGCTCCCACTGTCTCAATTGGCAAAGAGGGTGTACCACATAGCCTCGCATCATAGCCAAGCTTGTGAAACGCTTCCATTTCCCGTTCTAACTTTCCCCGGTCATCTATAGAGTACACAAAGCTATCCTTCCGTTCAAAATTGCAGTCAATATTCTTACAAAGCTTTTCATACTCCCCCATTGCCTGCCTGTTTGCTGTAAGATATTTCCACGTTCTTTCCCTGCCAAAGCCATGAAGTAACTTACTATATTGAAGTCCGTGCTGCAGTGTAATTTTTGCTGTGGTATGTCCGGTAGTTCCACTGCAAATCCGGTTCTTCTCCACAAGGACATATCTAACCCCTTTTTGCTGCAGGAAATAAGCAACAAGAATACCTGCAATCCCGCCACCTATGATTAATACTTCTGTTTTCATATCCCTATCTAAAGATGGAAATTCCGGCATTTCCGTTTCGTTTTGCCAAATTGAATTCATTTTTTGTAATTCTCCATTCCATAGTTTTACATGTTAGGGTAAAATCTGTTATACAGACCTTATAATCTCCACATGTATTTGAACAATCACATATATTCTTTGCAAAACGATTCATTTTTATGTAGACCTCTTGTACTGACATGTTGATATCCGCTATAACTTTGTAAAATAATTTTTCACCGACAAGGTTTCTTAATGAAGCGATGCGGTGGTATCATCGATGAAAGTCAACGAAGTTTAATGAAAAATCAGACTCCCTTCATTACCGCCTGAAGCAGCATGACATGATACTCTTCATCCTTGATAATCCTCGTCAGTACTGCATTTACATCACTGTCCTTTATCATTTTAATATGCATTTTATACTGATTGATTGCCGCCTGTTCAGCTTCTATATCAGCAACCAGCATATTTCTGGTATTTTCCGGAAGCGTCAGATATTCTGGTGTCCACATTTTGATTCCACCATCTCGGTACCTTGCTGTAAAATCAATCTTTCCGCCTAACAGGAAAATCAACTCTCCTAATTTTTGTAAATGTACCATTTCCGCCATGGCAATCCCCAATATTGTTTTTATCAGGGGACATTTTTCGCAAGATAACCGGTTCTCATTATTAATGTACTGCGTAATTGCTGACATCTCAGACACCGCACCGCAATAATCAATACTCAGCAAATTCGCATAAGCCTGGTTTTTTTCCTTCACCTGTGTCGGAGGATAAGGTAAATCCATCATAATAGGACTCACACCTATTAAGCTGCAGGTATTCGTCTCTTTCATCCAAAAATTCTCCCATATATCTTTCTATAACAATATATTAGCAATATTAGGGGATATGCTTTACTTTTTTACTCTTGCCAATCCACTACATCTTCTTTAGACATTTGGATAAAATTTTTCCTACTCAAATCCTAAAGTCTTCCCGCATAAATGGTTCTCTCTTCTCCTCCGAAACGAGAAGCTGATACTTTGACGGACGGCGATAAGCATTTCCATGTACCTCACGGCTTCTGTAGTCCCTGATTTCCTGTAATGGAAAATCCGCCATATAGATTCCTTCCTGCTCTCCTGCTTCCACAATTAGCGTGTCTCTCGAACCTGCTTCCTCCTGCCGGTAAGCAATTCCGTCAAAGGCAGAGGAATGTCCATTGCAGTCCGGCTGTCCCTTTGGATAATTCACCGTGGCAATCCCAATCATATTCTCGTATGCTCTCGCCCGAAGCTGAGATAAACGGTTTATCTCCATTGGACAGGCATTTGGCACCAGAACAATCTCAGCTCCCTTTAGCATCAAAATTCTTGCACTCTCTGGAAATTCCCTGTCATAACATATCATTGCTCCAACCTTCACATTTCCCTTTGCCGTGTCTAAATCCGCCACATAAAAGTCTTCCCCCGGTGTCAGTCTGCACTCGTCCCCAAAATCACAGGTGTGCACCTTTGCGTAGCATAATACCCTTTTTCCCAACCGGTCAAACAGGCATAAGCTGTTCCTTGGCAGCGGATCATACTTTTCAAGAAAGGTAATTCCTACCGCCAGATCATATTCCTTAGCAGCTTTGCCAAATGCCTCTATAAATTCACTATCCACAGGAACGGCGCTGTTTTTCAGTTCTTCCATATCCTCTGCAATGCGATATCCCACACTCCACATTTCCGGAAACAACGCAATATCAGCTCCCATTTTCTTTGCCACCTTTACATATTCCATTCCCTTTTGCAAATTACCCTCCAAGGTATCTTCCGGGAGTATCTGCAATAGCGCTACTTTTAAATTCTGCATATTACTTTATCCTCTTACGCCTACAACAGCATCCTCATTAAAATCTAATATATAATGATTGTACTATATCCTTGATTCTTTTTTCTGTCAACAACCTCTCGGCAGTCGCCAAATGCGAGCAAGCTCATACTTGGCTCGTTGCTTCGCTAGAATAAATTCTATCATAAAAAAGTCTATTCATTTGTCGTCCATCTGCGCAAAATCGTTTTTGCAATATGTACGCAACAACTTCCTCACTACAGACAAATTTTATTTATTTCCAAAATTTCCCTTGACATATGCAAGTACTCTTGTTATATTATTACTACGCCAGTCGTAGTACGACAGACATAGCAACGTCTGACGTAGGTAAAATGCGATTAGGCAATTTCAAAACTCTATTTGTTAGGCGATTGCGAGGCAAAAGTCTGCAAAAACTTAAGTTTCACAAATGCCTAAACTCTATTTTTGAGAGAAAGGAAACAATATGACTACAATCAGCAGCGATATCATCCGTGGATACAACGACACAATCATTCTTTACCTGCTCTTAGATGGTCCATCCTACGGCTATGAAATATCCAAGCGGATTAAAAACTTATCCACAGAGAAGTATGTTATCAAGGAAACAACACTTTACTCTGCATTTAACCGCATGGAAAAAAACGGCTATATCGAGTCTTTTCAGGACGAAGATATGTCCGGCGGCAAACGCCGAACCTACTACCGAATCACTGACAGCGGCAGACAATATTACAAAGAAAAATGTGAGGAGTGGATTCTGACCAAGGAAGTAGTAGAGAAATTCATCAAAAATGATAAGGAGGCTAACTATGGAAACGCTTAAAAATTATTTAGAAAATATGTTTTTAAATCTGCCAAATACCCCGGAGGTGCGCAAAGCAAAAAATGAGCTTTTGCAGATGATGGAGGACAAATACACGGAACTGAAAAATGAAGGAAAAGCAGAAAACGAAGCCATTGGCATTGTCATTTCCGAATTTGGTAATCTTGACGAATTAGCAGAGGATTTAGGTATTAAAACATATATGGAGGAAGAGGTTGCACCAGAGGAAATGCTCTGCCTGGATGAGGCAAAAAATTATTTAAAAGACACAATCAAACGCAGCCAGCTCATTGCAATCGGTGTTTTACTCTGTATCCTTTCTGTAGTACCGGTCATTTTTTTGGATGCCCTTTCTACCACACATTCCCAGTTTGACACCGATGCAACAGATGTACTTGGAATCTTTTCCATGTTTTTCTTCATTGCAATTGCTGTCGCACTCTTTATCTATGCAGGCACAATGAAAGGCAAATGGCAGCAGATTTATAAGCATACCGTAGGGATTGATTTTAGTGTTACGGATTATACCAAAAACCAGTTTGAGAGCATCCGTGGAAACCATGCCCTTTGCCTGAGCATTGGCTGTATGCTCTGCATTTTAAGCATTATTCCGCCAATATGGATTGATGCAATCCTTCCAAATGACTTCTGGTATGAATGTTCCGCTGTATTCCTGTTCATTATGGTAGCAATCGGTGTCTATTTAATTGTATTTACCAGCAACCGTATTGCAGGCTACCATTCTCTGCTTGCCCTAAATGCAAAGGAAACCATTGGCAGCACCCATGTACCGGAAAGTGCCAAAGAAATAGAATATACAAATGAAACGGTTGCTGCAATTATGAGTGTATACTGGCAAACAATCACCTGTATCTACCTTTGTGTGAGTTTTATCAGCTATGACTGGCACATCACCTGGATAATCTGGCCGGTTGCCTCTATCCTTCACTCCATTTTAAAAACAAACTTTCAAAAATTATAGGAGGAAAGTATCATGAAAAAGAACATATATCTGACAATCATTTGGAGTATTACAATTTTTACTATTATAGCCGGTACTTTTTATCATACCACAGAATGGGGAGCACGATTTTTGAGCAGACTTGGATTAAAGGACAACTACAAAACCCAGAATTTTGATGAGAACTTGAATGCATTTGACAAAATCTCCCTCGATATGGATATATCTGAAATCAAAATTACAGAAGGGAGTGACTTCCATATTTCCTACGAAAGCACAAAGAATCTGATACCGGAATACGAGATAAAGAATGGAACCCTTGAGGTTATCCAGACTTCTAAAAACCCTTACTTTCCAAAACGGAACGGCAATGACAACTGTACCATTGTCATTACAGTGCCAAAGGGTACATCCCTTTCAGACATTTCCTGTACCTGCGATATTGGAGAAATACAGCTTGACAATCTGACCTCAGAAAATATTTTCGTTACCTGTGATATCGGAGAAACCAAACTATCCAACCTATCTGCCACAGACATTACATGTAACTGCAATATGGGGGAATGCGAAATCAGCAACTGTAGCTTTGATAATCTGAATGCTGATAATAATATGGGGGACATTAATGTCAACGGGAACCTCATTCTTTCTGACTATACAATAGAATGCTCTGTATCCATGGGAGAGATTGAAGTAAACGGAAACGACTACCACTCCTATAACCAAAAAGGAGAGACGGACAAAACAATCACCCTATCAAATAATATGGGAAGCATTGAGATAGAGGGAAGGTAATCTACCTTCCCTTTCTCTTTCCTCTGCGCAAGTGGAAACGTGTGGGAAATTTAAGGCAAAAAAGAGGTCTTTTGCATCGGTATAAAACCCATACAAAAGACACCCTTCAAAATATTACCATGTTTATTATTGGCAGAGATACACAAAATACGCACCATACGCAAGCAGCATAACCGCCCCGCTACTGCGGCGAAGCTCTTTATGCCGTACACAGCCTAACCATAATAACATTCCACTGAGAATCGCAACAACTGCATCTACCCGGAAAGAAACCACAAATGGCACATCGCAAATAATTGCCGACATTCCGGATACAAACAAAATATTAAAAATATTGCTTCCCACAATATTGCCAATGGCAATATCTGCATTTCCTTTCTTTGCAGCAGTTACTGAGGTCACAAGCTCCGGCAGACTGGTTCCCAGTGCCACAATTGTAAGTCCGATAAACCGTTCGCTGACCCCAAACATCCTTGCAAGCTCTGTGGCACCATTTACAGCAAAATCACTGCCAAGTACAATCATAATTCCACCTGCCACAATAAGCAGCAGGCATTTCCATACTGACATCTTCTTTTGTTCTTCTGCCTCGGCAGTCTTTGAACGTTTTGACAGAAAATAAAGATACACCAGATACATAATAAAAAACAATCCAAGCATTACACCCTCCAAACGGGTAACTGCCTCTCTCGTGATTCCCATTGCAAGAAATACACCCGAGATAACCATCATAAATGGAATTTCATACAAAAGCGTTGATTTTTGTATAGCTACCGGAATAATCACTGCTGTAGTCCCTAAAATGATCAATACGTTCAAAATGTTACTGCCTAACACATTGCCAATGGTAATACCTGCATTCCCCTTCAAAGCTGCTGTAATACTCACTGCTGCTTCTGGCAGACTGGTTCCCATTGCTACAATTGTAAGACCAATTACAAGCTGTGGAATCCCAAACCGTGCGGCGAGACTGGCTGCGCCATCCACAAACCAGTCAGCCCCCTTTACCAGCATAGCAAAACCGACAACAAGCAATATTATCGATATGAATATCATTTATTTTCTCCTTTTTTCACATCATTTTTCGTGGTTTCCTCTTTGTTGCTGCCAAGCTGTTCCGTCACAAAACAGAAAATTCCCACACCGGCAACCACCACACCCATTATAATTACCAGAATGTCTAAACCGGACATTTTGCCACCCCCTATTGGTATAATGAATAGCCATACTTTATTTTGCGGTAAATCTTAAAACCAATCACCGCAAACAAAGATACTACCATATAAAAGCATGACAACAGTCCAATCCCGCCACCAAAAATAATAACAATCCACATTAAAAATTTCATAATCCCATAACTCCTTTCATATGCAGCAGAGCATTTTTCCCTTTGGCATCCACCAAATTCAAGCAAGGAGAATTTTAGTCATTACATCACGTAAACAAGTAAATTTCTTGCATTTAAAAAAATCACCGTTTTTAATGAAAAAATTTCCCTTAGGAAGTTCTCCACTGGCATAAAAACCGTAATCTAACAGACCAATCAATTACCATAGGATATAGCAATCAACCGGCTGTGGTCATTTCGTTTCCTTTTTTAATGTTATGAGATTCTTTTTGAACCATCCTGATCCTCTATATAAACAACCTGATAGCTAATCCTTAAGACATACCGATTGCGAAAGAGGAGAAAACGTTCTCGATTTGTAAACAGAAACAGCCCTGACAAAACTGCCAGAGCACATAGAATATAAAAAGCAGTGCGGTTTGACAATGCGGATCGTGTCGTCCGCGTCTGGCTAACACGACTAAGCGAACTGCTCCGTTCTACAACCCTGATGTTCGTCACATTGTCTTCCGGAAGCAGCTCCGTTTCCACAAAGCACTGCATAACATTTCCGTTGTCAAAATGCATACTGGCAAGATGCGGTTCCTCAAATCCCGCACCTATTACAGATACTATTGACACCAGCAAAAATATGTAAATTATGAAATTGTATATTTTACTTGTTTTCATAATCTCACACCTCTTTTGCATCTTAACAAAATTTTTCAATATATGCAAGGCGAGTTGCAAAAATAAATTCCAATGCAAAAGTAAATTCCACATAAATATGGGTTCTGGAATGCGTAATACCAATAAATATACAAAATTGTATTTCGGAGGAACACCTGTTTTTGTAAAGGATAATATTTTTGAGATAGTAATATCAATGGAAAACGTTGCTAGATTGCAGGTAGGACCGGAAGAGATTACAAAGAGACTAATTGAAGAATTTGAAGTACTTTCAATAAAAGATGACCCGAATGAAATATATGTTCATTGGATTTAGTTAAACATTTTATTTACAGTATAAATGATAATGTGCTATAAGTGTATAAATTTTCTAATTGTAATTTCATAGATTACATAACATGAAGATTATGGAAAAATATAGTTTGCAGAGTTTTGTAG
>CAMWYJ010000003.1 GCA_947178445.1 uncultured Clostridium sp. | reverse complement strand
GCAGCAATGCATGGAGCTGACAGGTACTAATCGGTCGAAGGCTTAACTTCGGGAGGAGAGATATGTGGAAGAGATGGAAGCTTTGTATGGAGTTCTGAAGGTATAATTTTTATTTGGCCTGGTGGCTCAGTTGGTTAGAGCGCCGCCCTGTCACGGCGGAGGTCGTGGGTTCGAGTCCCATCCGGGTCGTTTGTGTGTAAGCACATTTTATATGGAATCTTAGCTCAGCTGGGAGAGCATCTGCCTTACAAGCAGAGGGTCACAGGTTCGAGCCCTGTAGGTTCCATTTAAGGTTATTTGCCAGCATGCCTTGGCATTATATAAAATAGTGTGCCGATATGGCTCAATTGGCAGAGCAGCTGATTTGTAATCAGCAGGTTGAGGGTTCGAGTCCCCCTATCGGCTTATGGACCATTAGCTCAGCTGGTTAGAGCAATCGGCTCATAACCGATCGGTCCCGGGTTCGAGTCCCTGATGGTCCATTTTTTAATTTAATATTTCTATTTGGCCTGGTGGCTCAGTTGGTTAGAGCGCCGCCCTGTCACGGCGGAGGTCGTGGGTTCGAGTCCCATCCGGGTCGTTTGTGTGTAAGCACATTTTATATGGAATCTTAGCTCAGCTGGGAGAGCATCTGCCTTACAAGCAGAGGGTCACAGGTTCGAGCCCTGTAGGTTCCATTTCGTAGTCATTTTCGATTGATTATGATTGCAGATGCCGGCGTGGCGGAACTGGCAGACGCACAGGACTTAAAATCCTGCGGGACTTATACTCCCGTACCGGTTCGATTCCGGTCGCCGGCATTGAGTACTAAATGAGTTTGAATGATAATAGAAGCGAATTTAGTATGAAAGTCCATCTTAGGCACTTAGCGGGTGAAGTGAGGTAGTAAAGGTGGTTGATGTTAAGGCTTTCATTATGGAAGTCTTATTTTAAATGAATATGTGTGTGTAGCTCAGCTGGATAGAGCACTTGGCTACGGACCAAGGTGTCGGGGGTTCGAATCCTCTCACGCACGTGAAGTTGATGTTGCGGAAGTCTTATTTTGTAAGGCTTCCGCAATTGCTTTTCATTTATTTATTCCGCTATTTTGTTACTTGGTGCAATTTGGTACACTGAATATTTAATTCCCTATGGAGGATAAAGGCATCTTTGTCATGTAGTAGGGCGGCCAGATAAAAGTCTCATAAAGACCGCAGTTTCCGGATAACAGGATTACAATGATGCTCTTATTTCTTTTCAAACCGGAACACATTATGCTCCATATCTCCTTTCATAAGCCTTGCTTCAACATACTGCACATAGTGCTTTGCCGCAAAATCTTCATCATCGGCAGCCGCAACCTCTTGAAATAGAGTAAGCGCCTCTTTAAGCTTCCCGGAATGGAACAGCCTTACCGCTTCTCGAAATTCCTGTCCGGTCTGTTCCCGCTTCTTTCGTTTATCCCCAAAAAGACAGTTTAATACCTCATATATGGAAACTACTTCATTAACACCGGCAACCTGCACCATTCCCAGATATCGGAGTGTCAGTGCTTCCGGGTTTTCCATCCGGTCTAATGTATCTTTGGAAATCAGCATACCCGTTCCATACTGTTTGGTGAGGGATTCCAGACGTGAACTCAAATTCACCGTATTGGAAATTACCGTCCCGGACATCCGCTCCTTTTCTCCCACAATCCCGATTCTTGCCATACCGGAATGGATTCCAATTCCGATATTTAAATCATGAATGTTAAGCTCCTTTGCAACATTAGGATTTTCTACAAGCTCATGGTAAAGAGCGATTCCTGCTGCTACCGCATCATCTGCTGATTCAAATAATGCCATTACCGCATCACCGATGTATTTATCCACAAATCCATGATGTGCCCGGATAATCGGTCCTGCCTTGCCATAAATACGGTTTACAAAATCAAAGGATTCTTTTGTGGTCATCATTTCAGAATTTAGTGAAAATGCCCGGATATCACAAAATAAAATTGTCAAATCTTCACTTCTCGCATCCCCTAAAACAAGGTCTGTAAATTTTTCTTTATGTAGCAGTTCGCGAAATTTTTCAGGAACAAATTTGTAGTAAAACTGCTCATTTTTATTTTTCTCCTCAAAATATTCCTCGAGCCGGTCTGCCATGTTATTGACTCCTGCACAGATTTCTCCAACTTCATCCTTGCTAAACCGTTCCACCCGAACGGAAAAATCGCCGCCTGCAATCTGAGATATCACATTTTTTGCCTGTCGCAGGAAACGCACATTATAAGCAGAAAGCAGACTGATTACCACAATCAGCACCGCAACCCATATAACAATATGTATTAACAAATGCTTACCTGCCTCTATCATCTCAACTGTCAGACTTTCCTGTATGGCAGTAAGCACCATCAACGCATCATAGCTGCCATCCTCCTTATAAATCGGTGTCTCAAGCAACAGCAAAAGATTATCTTTATTTTTCCCATATGTCATGGCATTTACAGCGGTATGAGAGTTTTCATAAAAATCTTCATGAACCGGAATATTCATAGAAAGCGACTTCACCATAAATCCATTGGTTTCATCACTGTCGGCAGCTAATACAAAATGCTCACCGGATGTCCGCACATAAACAGCACTACTATAATTTTTACTCCAATCCGATCGGTTGCTCTTAACAAAATCCCGGAGCTGCTGATTTAGCCCTTCCACACTACCGTCATCTACACTTTCATAACTCCTAATTCTGTCTAAAGCATCACCATCGAGCATGGCAGCCGCAATTTCATTAATTGCAATGGTCTCCCGCACAATATCGTTTGAATACAAATCTGCCATGCTTATAAACATACTTCCCGCTGTCACTATCAGCATAACAAGTACAACAGGCACTGTTACGAGAAGCTGTCTGGATAAAACGGACAATCGCCACTGCATTCTGCCGCCAGCTATTAAAACAAGCGCAATTGGCAAAAGCACCAGACCTGACGCATACAATACCTTCTTAAACCATATACAAACATTTACAAAAAATGGCAGCGGTATGCCTCCATTATAGCACTGCAGATTTTCCTTCTCATCTAGCAGGTATAGGTTTTCATTAATATTCAAAATCAGGCTGTCATCATACTGTCCCATACCCAGAAGATAAATAACATCATCTTCCATATCAGTAAATGCTTCCTCTGCCGAATGTACCATTTCCCAGCTTTCATTTTTCCACAAATATAGCCCTTTATGCTCCTGCCCAGCCAGCATATAAAGCCGTTCCCCTATCGCAAATACATCATAAGGAAACGTTCCTTCCCCTGTCCTCATATCATAAACTGCCTTATCATGTAATACATACTCTCCATTTTGCAAAATCCAACCAATCTCCCCATTGTTTTTCAAAATAAGCCAACTGCCATCCTTTAACCCATGGCATTTTATGATTTTGGCATATCCCTCCTGTGGCAGAAAATACATTTCCCTTGTCTCTGTTTTTCGGATGTCTGTTTCGAGAATCCTTATACCATCCTCCTCACGATACAGATAACATATCCTTCCTTCATTATAACGCAGCCCTGTCATCTGTACCTGATGGCTTGGTGGATTATCCGATTTGGTATAATCATAGCGCAGCAGTTCCCGCACGATATTCCCTTCAGCATCCAGCTCTAAAACCACCTCATATTCTGTCAGATAGGCATCCTTTGCGTACACTGCAACGTGACAATATAAATGATTATCCTCACCAAATACTGCTTCCATAAATTCTGCATTTTCATAAGAAAGCCTGTCCACATTCAACGCATATATCAGCTTTTTATCTTCATTCAGGCAGAAAATATTGCGGTGGTTGTCCACCACCGCCAGCCAGCCTCCGGCAGAAACTGCTACATTTTCCGGTCCTTCAAACTGTATCTTTCCGCTCCTTACCAAATAAGAATACCTTGGCAAAGCACTTGCTGCCGCAAGGGAAATAACCGCCAACACCAATATCCCGATTGCAAAAAAAGGTTTTTTAAGTATTTTTAGCAGCTTTTGCAAGTACATCCCCTCCTCCTTTGCAAAATAACCGTGCGCAAAACGCTGTTTTCCCATACGTTCGTTGTACAATATCTTCACTATACTATATTTTTTCTGGTGTGACAACTCTTGGACTTATTGTTAGACACAATAAGCAGAGGCTTTTGATTGCCAAAGTAGACAGGAAAATTTATAATAGAAGAGTGAAAAGGAACAAAATAATGAGGTGTAAGGAGTTTGTCTATGATTTCTGGATTAGATGTGATATACTCTTTTTTAGGTTGCAGACAGATGTAATTATATGTTTTTGAACAGTGTAGCTGGAAAGAAATAAAGAAAAAATGAGGAGAATGATAAAATGTTAGAACAGAAAGTAGGGCCATGGGATTACAGAATGCTGCCAAACAAAATGTTGGAGCTTGTTAAAAATGTTGGAAATATGGAGCAGGAAGGTACTGGCTATTATGCAGATAGTGAGTCTGAAATGTTGACAATACTGGCTTATTTGAATTATGGAGAGACTACAAATATTACAGAATCGATGATAGAACAGATTAATCAGGCTATAGATAAAATGGAAAAAAGACATTTGGGGGAAGATGGCGGTGGAGAAACTGCTGAAGGCGGATTAGGTTTAAACATATGAATTATACGAAGGTTATTTCTTAAGACTTTATGAAGAAATAGCCTTTTTTGATGATATATGATACAATATTTAGGAGTATATTTGGTCGTGTCGACTTAAAAAAGATAAGTTGGAATATGTGCGGAGGCAAATTGATGTATAACCATTTACTTTTTGATTTGGATGGAACGATAACTGACCCGGGACTTGGAATTACAAATTCTGTAATGTATTCCCTTCAAAAATTTGATATAAATGTAGAGGACCGGACATCATTATATAAATTTATAGGACCTCCTTTGCGGGATTCTTTTGAGATGTTTTATGGATTTTCCGGTGAAAAGAGCGAGCTTGCAGTTTCGTATTATCGGGAGTATTTTAAGAAGCAGGGCTTATATGAAAATGAAGTATATGACGGGATTACAGATTTGCTAATGCAGTTAAAGGAGCAGGGAAAGTCGCTTATTGTGGCAACATCAAAACCGGAATCTTTTGCGATTGAGATTTTAAAGCATTTCAATCTGTATGATTATTTCGACTTTGTTGCAGGAGCTACGATGGATGAAACCCGGAATAAAAAGGCTGATATCATAAAATATGCATTGGAAAGCTGTAATATATTTGAGAAATCTTCCGCAATCATGATTGGTGACAGAGAACATGATATTATAGGTGCAAAAGAAAATGGGTTGGATTCCTTAGGTGTATTGTTTGGATATGGGAGTTATGACGAATTAATAAAGGCAGGGGCAACGTTTATTGCTGAAAGACCACAAGATATTTTGGGATATGTATAAAATTATTTCCAGTTTATCGGGGAGACTCTTGCAAATGGTATAATGAAAAAGAACAGGAAGAAAATGATATGAAGATAGAAACAATTCGTATACGGGGAATTGAAATTGGGGCAGGAATGCCCAAAATTTGTGTTCCGGTTATTGCAAAAACAGCAGAGGATGTGATAGAAAATATCCGAAATATAGCGGCTAAGAAGCCGGACTGTATAGAACTTCGGATTGACTGGTTTGAGCATGTGACAGATTGGAATGAAATATTATCCCTGCTTCAAAGAATAAGAATGATAATAGGTGATATTGTTCTTTTGTTTACATTCCGGAGCAAGCGGGAGGGTGGAGAAAAGGATATCGAGGTGGAACAATACAGGCAGTTATGTGAAGTAGTTTGTTCAAGTGGTTACATAGATTTAATTGATATAGAAGCGTATATGGAGGATGGTTTGCTTCAGGAAATGTGTGAAATTGCACACAAGAACAAAGTGTATGTTGTAGCAAGCAATCATGATTTTAATCTGACACCGTCCACAGAGGATCTTGTAGCCCGGTTAGAGTATATGGATAAGACGGGGGCAGATATTCCGAAAATAGCAGTGATGCCGCAAAGTGAGAGAGATGTAATCCATTTGTTGTCAGCAACGGTAGCCTATTATGAACATGGTGGAACAAAGCCTGTTATTACAATGTCAATGGCAGGAATCGGTGGAATCACAAGGTTATCTGGGGAAATTTTTGGTTCTGCACTGACATTTGCAGCGGTTTCGCAGTGTTCTGCACCAGGGCAATTAGAGCTTTCAGATGCCAAACATGTTTTAGAGATTATACACAAAAACTTACAGGGATAAAAATACGGTATATTAAATTTGAGGAGGAAAAGATGGAGGAGAATGGAAAAACGAAAATCTCAATTGGCTGGATTATCGGAGATATATTTGAAGGTATATGGACAATCTTTAAAATTGCAGTTGTAGTTGGGATTGTGACAGCAGTGGTTGGCGTTTTGCTTTCCAGAAGCCTTATGATTCGGGGAAGAAATGGCGCCAGACAATCAACAGAGAAAATGACAGCTGCTGCAGGCACGGCGGCAAACAAATCAAAAGAAGATGACAAAGTTGCAGAATGGCTGAAGAGCGTAAAGAGAGAAAAGATTACATTAACAGCAGATGATAAGCATATTCTGGTGGCACGCAAGATTGTAATAAATGAAAGCAGTGACCAATGGGCGGTTATTTTACATGGATATAATGGCAGTATGGCAGATATCTATGATATTGCAATGCACTATGCAGAGGAAGGCTATAATATACTGATGCCGGATCTGCGGGCGAGCGGTGAAAGTGAAGGTTCCTTTATCGGAATGGGCTGGCTGGACCGCTTAGATGTTATTAACTGGATTGATGTCATATTAGAAGAAAATCCATCCTCGAAGGTTGTGATTCACGGTGTGGACATGGGAGCAGATGCAGCGCTTATGCTTTCTGGTGAGCCAATTAAAACCTCAATTAAGGCGATTGTTGCGGAAGGTGCATATACCTCTGCATGGGAGGTTGTAAAAGCGGAGTATGAGATTAGATATGAGGGAAAACCAGTATTTCCGTTCCTCAATATGATAAATCCCGTTATGAAGGTATGGGCCGGCTATACTTTGAAGGAGGCAGATGCCACAAAGCAGGTTGCGAAGACAAGCGTTCCGATTTTGTTGATCCATGGAGGCAATGATACTTATGCAACAGAAATCATGACAAATGAGCTAAATGAAGCAATCGCTTCTCCTCATGAGCTGCTAACGATTTCTTCCGGAATCCATGAGGATTGCAGATATGCGGAACCGGATAATTATTATAATAAGACGTTTGAGTTTGTAAATTCTTATGTGAAATAGCATTGATTTTGTAGAACAGGATAGAGAATAGCATGGAACACATGGAACAGGGAAGAAAGAAATATAATGATTTATCAGGTGAATTACAGGAGCGTATAAAAAAAGACCGGGAAAATGGTGTAAAGAATCCATATCGGACAAGGGATGAAGATGCTGTTCGCAGAAAGATGGACTGGGACAGAAATAAATTGTTGCGTCCGGCATACGTCAGGGACATTGAGAAAATTTTGCATACACCTTATTACAACCGATATGCAGATAAGACACAGGTGTTTTCATTTTATAAAAACGATGATATTACAAGACGTGCCCTGCATGTCCAGCTTGTTTCACGGATTGCCAGGAATATCGGTTCCCTATTAGGGCTTAATGTAGACCTGATTGAGGCGATTTCGCTGGGACATGATATTGGACATACACCTTTTGGACATGCCGGAGAACGGTATTTAAGCGAATGCCTGCAGGAGCATACGGGCAGATTTTTCAATCATAATGTACATAGTGTCAGAGTATTGGATGATATTTTGAACCGGAATGTAAGTCTACAGACACTGGATGGAATATTATGTCATAATGGGGAGTTTGCGATGCAGGAGTATCGTCCGATGCCGATTGAGGATTTTAAGCAGTTTGATGCTAAGTATGCGGCATGCTATATAGATGAGAAAGAAATTGGCGGTCTGGTGCCATATACGATGGAAGCCTGTGTGGTTCGGATTTGTGACATGATTGCATATCTGGGAAAAGACCGCCAGGACGCAAAAAGGGCAAATTTAATTTCGGATGACAGTATCTTTGAGGAACAGGCATTCGGAAAGAGTAATCCGGAGATTATTAATAATCTGATTGTGAATATTGTGGAAAACAGCTATGGCAGGGACTGTATTGTCATGGATGATGAATATTATAAGGCAATCAAAGCCACAAAGAAAGAAAATTACGAAAAAATTTATTTTAATGAAACGGTTGAAAAAACCTATGCGGAAAAGATTCGTCCTATGTTTCATATGATGTACGAACGGTTGTTGGCAGATATGAAAGCCGGAGATACCAGTTCAATTATCTACAAGCATCATATTGAATTTGTGAAGGAAAATACAGCAAGTTACGGATATGATAAGTATTTGGAGGAAACAGAGGATGAGCAGATGGTAGTGGATTTTATGGCAAGCATGACCGATGATTATTTTGTGGACTTGTTTGAGTATCTGTTTCCGGGAAGCAGGTATAAAGTTTTATATGTGTCTTATTTTGAAGGATAATGCTCTTTTTGGTGTTGCTGCTATGGGTGATGTGTCATCAAGGTGTTGCAGCATATGAAGATAAGGTGAACAGGAGAAGAAAAAGAGGGGGCTTCGCTTAATGCGATAGTCCCCTTTCATAATCATAGATATTAATCATCTTTTAGTTTAAGTGATAAACCGGAAGAAGACTCTGTATTTTCTGATGTAGAATTTGCGGAAGGATTGCTGTAACCTGTATTGCTGAAGGTGTCTATGTTTTGCGAATCAAAGCCTGTATCATTGTCATGTGGAGTTGGGTGTGCATCTGCATCCTGTGTGTCAAATGGTGATTTCATTGCCTCCGGTGTAGTGTAAGGGTCTTGCAGAAAATCGTCTAAATCCTCATTGATGTTGTAAGAAGTTGCAGTTTTTGCAATCGGTTCACCACTTTTTAAAGTGCGGTACATCATACAAATGTAAAATAAGAAGCAGGCGATTGTTAATGAAAAACTGCCCAAATTTAGAAAAGAATCACCAATGATTTTAATAAGTAGAATGATGCTCTGCATATAGAAAGAAATCCAATATAAGGTAGGAAATTGTTCTTTAGAACTGCAGACAGCATTGATGATAAGTGCGATTAATGCTAGTATTAGTGACACAAAGAATAATTTGACCCATTGGTATGGAAATACAAAAAGAGAGCATAGCAATCCCACTTTGATGGTAAATCCTTTGTATCCATCAATAATTCCCTGTTTGGAAAAAGCAGTTATTCCAAACATATTGAAAAGTTCGGATAAGGTCATTTCGGAAAACTGTCCGGTATATTTTTTATAAGATACCATGTTTGTTTTACTGATAAGCATAACATCTGTAATGCTAGAATCGTTTAATGCATTCTGGAAATCTTGATAACCCTGCTTGGTATTCCCAAGTGTCTGCTGTTCAAGAATTGTCACATCCCATTTTTCAATCTCTGAATTGAGTATCAGATATTTGTTTTGTGCAGGAATTGCGTAGGTCTGTTCGCAAAAAAACTCACCGTCTACATAGGAGAAGGCTGGCAGGGTTGCTAAAGTGCTTTCTAGTTCTTTGTCAGTGATGACCTCAAAAACAGTAAATCCGCAAATCATAAGCGCTGCCAGCACACTGATGATAAGTGAGAAAGCAATTTTACTTCCGGTTGACTGTTTCCTTAGATTATAGAAGGCATCCGGTTCCGTAAATCCACGTAGTGCTTCATATATCTGTGCAAATGGGTTAACTTTTGTAATCATAAAAATTCTCCTTTCATATTAAAGCCCCTTTTAGCCTAATTTATCATGTATAATGTGTAGAAGCAAGTGAATATTTGATTAAGTGGTATTTCCCTTTCATAATTTTGTTGATAAACAAATAGAAACAGCATATAATATAAAAACGTGGTAGTCGAAAACCTATATAATTATGTGATAAATGAATTGGTATAGCCTTGGATATGAAAGCAAAGGAGAAAACAAATGAATAAAAAAGAGATAAATGAAATAAAAAAACAATTTAGCCCGGAACATTGTACAATTACGAGAATCTGCGGCTGCTATGTGGATGGAGAAAAAAATAAGAAATCAGAGCTTGCCCAGACATTTCTGACCTTGACCGAGGAGGAAAATTTTAAATATTTTACGATTTTTAAGAATACATTGTCCGGCACACTTGGGAAGAATCTGCTGAATATGGAATTTCCAATGGAGCAGGAGAAAGAAGGCGGCACACAGGAATTTCTTCTGCGTTTCAAAAACTCCAAACTGGAGGATAACCAGCTATTAGAAGCGTTTTATGATAAGGTCATTACGACCTATAATTATCCCGAAAACTATTATATCATTTTGATTTATGCGGCATATGATGTCCCTGGACGGACTGCGGATGGTATAGAAAATGAAGATGCTTCGGATTATGTGTATGATTATATACTTTGCAGTATATGTCCGGTAAAGCTTACAGAGGCTGGACTTGCTTATAATGAGAAAAACAATGTGATTGAAAGCAGAACGAGAGACTGGGTGGTAACTTCTCCGGTACATGGGTTCCTGTTTCCTGCTTTTAATGACAGAAATACAGACATACACAGTCTGCTTTATTATACGAAGAATTCAGAGCAGATGCAGGAGGATTTTATTGACCAGACACTGGGCTGCGGCGCTCCGCTGTCTTACAAAGCACAGCAGGAAACCTTTCAGGATATTATCGAAAATACACTTGGGGAGCAGTGTGATTTTGAGACAGTAAAAACCATACATGAAAATCTGAATGAGTATGTGGAGGTTCGTAAGGATGCTCCGGAACCACCGGAATTGGACAAGTTTGAGATGAAAAAGCTGTTAGAGGACAGTGGGGTAAAAGCAGAGGCAATTGAGACCTTTGAGACCGCATTTGACAGTATTGTGTGCAACGAAGAACAGCCGAAATTTGCAGCAGCAACTGTGGCAAGTACAAGAAGCTTTGATATTAAGATGCCGGATGTGGTCATCAAGGTAAAGCCGGAGCGGACAGATCTTGTGGAGACAAGGATGATTGACGGTAGACAATACATAATGATTGAGGTCAACGACAGTGTAGAAGTAAATGGTATCAATGTGCGGAAGGTGAATGTAGATACCGGAGAGATTATGGAGTAAAATATCTGACGATAGATAAGGATCAGATATTATAGAAACAATAGAAAGAAGGCAATGGAATGTATAAGCAGGTTTCAAAACTGATTGTTTACAGAGATTTGGGTGAGGATAGTATTTTAAAGCGCCTGGCAGGAATTTTTGAGGATTTTGACTGGTATAAGGAAAATGTTTTAGGCAGTTCCTCTGCATTTAGTGCATCAAAGCTGGAAGAGATGAAGGATAAAAAGCACATCAGCAGGGAAAGTCTGATTACCCGTATCTACGGGGAAATAAAAAGGCTTCTGGATTTGGCAACAGATTATGGCTTTAACGATAATCTGTGGCATAATTATCTGACCTTTGTGTTGATGACAAATGAGAATTCCTTTACGCTTACCAGTGAGAAGGTAGGAGCGAATGAGGGAAGTGTGAACCATTTTGCCCGGAATGATTTTAAGATTTTTAAAGAGCTGTTTGACTACAATTTTTACGAGGTTGAAAAAGAGCTTGGAATTGACTGTTTTTCTACGATTTCCAACTATAAGGCTATTGTGAAAAAAGAGCGTATGTATAATTACAACGTATCAGTCAAGGTACAGGATTTATCAATAAGATTAGAAAAATGTGACGATGTGGATGCCTTTTTCAAGGTTATCACTCAGTTCTATGCAGATTACGGAGTAGGGATGTTTGGATTAAACAAGGCATTCCGAATCCGCAATGTGGAGGAAACGTTGGATATTTTCCCAATCAATAACACAGAAAATGTGGTTTTGGATGATTTGGTGGGGTATGAAATTCAAAAACAGAAATTAATTGATAATACGGTTGCCTTTGTAGAGGGACGGCCTGCGAACAACGTGCTCCTGTTTGGGGATTCCGGTACAGGTAAATCCACCTGTATTAAGGCAATCATCAACGAGTATTACGAACAGGGGCTTCGGATGATTGAAATCTATAAGCACCAGTTTAAAGATCTCTCTACTGTGATTTCAATGATAAAGAACCGCAATTATAGGTTTATCATTTATATGGATGATTTATCTTTTGAGGAATTTGAGATTGAATACAAGTTTTTAAAGGCTGTTATTGAGGGTGGTGTAGAGACGAAGCCCGATAATGTGTTGATTTATGCGACCTCTAATCGGAGACATTTAATTAAAGAAACATGGAATGACCGGAATGATATGGAAAATTCAAACGGCTTGCATCGCTCGGATACAATGCAGGAGAAGCTTTCCCTTGTGAACCGGTTTGGCGTGACGATAAGCTTTTCAAAGCCAAGCCAGAAAGAATATTTCTATATCGTTACAGAGCTGGCAAAGCGGAATCCATCCATTCAGTTGACAGAAGAGGAGCTTTGTGCAGAAGCGAACAAATGGGAGCTTTCCCATGGTGGTATTTCCGGACGGACGGCACAGCAGTTTATCAACTATCTTGCAGGAAAACGGTAGATGTTGAGGAAGGGTTTATGCGATGAAGATTATCCTGGCTGCATTAAATGCAAAATATGTACACTCGAATCTGGCAGTTTATGATTTGGAGGCATATGCAAGGACACAATTGAGGCGGGAGCAGGAGAACGCAGAAGTGGATGAGGGAATGGGATTGTCCGGGAAGCAGGAAGGGCTTTGGCGGGATAGATTTCCGAAAATCGAAATAAAAGAATATACGATTAACCACAATCTGGATTTGATTTTGCAGTCGTTGTACCAGGAAAGAGCGGATGTAGCTGCGTTTTCATGCTATATTTGGAATATTCACGAAATTCTAACCATTGCAAGAGAGCTTTCTAAGGTTGCACCAGACACCCATATCTGGCTTGGAGGTCCGGAGGTAAGTTATGATAGTGTAAAATTGTTGGAGGAGTATCCCTTTGTGGAGGGAATCATCCAGGGTGAGGGAGAAGTGACGTTCTATGAGTTGGTAAAAAGATGGGCAGGCTGTTGTGGTGAACGGACAGAAATGGCGGCAGGCAGCGGAGAGATGGAAACTTTAAAAGATATGGAGTATGCGGATGTCTCAGGGATTGTGTATCGTGATGAAAGGAATCGCATCCGGCAAAATTCGGCCAGACCGCTTATGAATCTCAATGATGTTCCATTTATTTATCAGGATTTATCCCGGTTTGAGAATAAGATTCTTTATTATGAGACAAGCCGTGGGTGTCCGTTTTCCTGCAGCTATTGTCTGTCTTCGATTGACAAAAGTGTCCGGTTTCGGAGCATGGAGTTAGTGGAGCAGGAATTACAGTTTTTCTTAGATCACAATGTGGCACAGGTTAAGTTCATTGACCGCACATTTAACTGTAGGAAATCGCATGCACTTGCAATCTGGAGATATATTGCAGAGCATGACAATGGGATGACGAATTTTCATTTTGAGGTGGCAGCAGATCTGATTGGAGAGGAGGAGCTTGCGCTGTTTCAGACAATGCGCCCGGGGCTGATCCAGTTAGAAATCGGTCTGCAATCTACCAATCCGGCTACGATTCGGGAAATCCACAGAGTGATGGATGTGGTGCAGTTAAAGAAAAATATGCTTGCAATAAGGGGCTTTCATAATATCCATCAGCATCTGGATTTGATTGCCGGATTGCCTTATGAGGATTTTGTCACATTTAAACAATCATTTAATGATGCGTATGAAATGAAGCCAAATCAACTGCAGCTTGGTTTTTTAAAGGTGCTAAAAGGTTCCTATATGGGTGAACAGATAGAAAAATACGGACTGAAATATCAGGACAGTCAGCCTTATGAGGTACTTTCTACAAAGTGGATTTCTTATGATGAGATACTTGCCTTAAAGCAGGTGGAGGAAATGGTAGAGATTTATTATAACAGTGCCCAGTTTGAGCATGTGTTAAATTATCTGGTTCCATTTTTTGAGTCGCCTTATGCGTGCTTTGAAGCGATTGGAACATACTATGCGGTTCATCATTTATATGGAATTGGTTTTAAGCGCGAAGCACGGTATGATGTGCTTCGGAGATTTTGCATGGACATGTCCGGTAAGGGGGAGTTTTCTATGGAAATATTAGACAGCCTGCTTACATATGATTATTATTTGAGGGAAAATGCAAAGAAAAGACCTGTATGGAGCCCTGATGAGCCGGTTAAGAAGCAGATATATCATGATTTTTTTAAAAGGGGAGGAACAGAGGAGGTCAGTCTTTTAGAAGCAGGATATGATTCCAAGTTAGCTGCCAGAGCGATGCATATTGAGCCGGTGGTGCGGGAGGCGGTCTGCTGGATTTTGGAGGATGGAAACCTGAGGAAAGGCAATCGTAAGAAGGAGCATTGTGTTACCGTAAATAACGGGGAAGAGTGTGCGGAAGATATGGTATACTGCCTGTTTGATTATAAAAGGCACAATGCATGGTCAAAGGATGCAATGGTTACGATTTTAAGCCATTTATAAAAATGTTCCAACGAAGTGGCGATAATGCAATGTGATACTTCACATACTAAATTTAATCGGATTAGCCTTGGTACACCTTCACGATAAGCCTGTGCCAAGGAACTTATCATAAAGGTGTAAGCTTAGTGTGAGAGTGCAGGTGTATTTTTGTACCAGACTCCGATATTATAATAGCGTGTTTTGCTCATAGTAGCGCTTGATGACGGCTTCGCAAGGCTTGTTGAATATTTCATAGTCTCCTCTTGTATCAGCGCTTTTCGGTGCATAGAGCTTGTCAGTCCAGGACCAGAGACCCCAACCACCAACCCATTTACGGGCAAGTGTTGCCTCAAACATGGTTTCATACCAGTCTGCCTGGCATTTTAAATTCACATCACCGGACAAATCCCAGTTATTTGGTACATGTTCGGAGCCGGACACAGACATACAGCCGGTTTCGGCAAAGAAGAACGGTTTATCAAATCGATTGACAACTGCTTCAATCCGGTCAAGCTGCTGGTTCCAGTCAAGGAGAGGGTAATAGCCGCTTGAGGAAATGATATCCACACAATCCCACCAGCTTACATTGTGCTCCTGATATTTATCGGTATTATAGGAAACCGGTCCTTTGAAATCTAACCGGATATCGGAAATTAATTGCCGCCATTCGTCAGCCCGGCGTTCAGACATTACCATTTCACAGCCTGCAATGTGCATGACACAGCCCATTTCCTGTGCAATGTGTGCATAATGGCGCTGAAAGGCGGCATAGGAATCAAACCAGTTGTGCCATTTTGGTTCGCAGGGAACATCTTCATCAAAGAAATTAATATGGGCACGCCAGGTGCCATTTTTACAGTTTGCGGTTGGTTTAAGTGCAACGGCAAGCCCCAGCTCTTGGGCATAAGCAATCATTTCCTTAAGCTCGTCATCACTTACGGTTGCCTGGGAGGTATAGTCAATGGTCTCTGAATTTTGAGTATCCATCAAGCCGTTTGGCGTAAAGATTACAAAATTTGCAGCGGTCCGTTCTTTCATGGTGGCAAGACTGTCCTTGGCTTTTTGTGCCATAAAGCTTCCGTATGGGCAAAATGGTGCAAAATTGATTGCACAGATTTTATCAAGATGTATTAGGGATTTAATGGTTGTATTCATATATGACCTCCTGATGAAAAAACTATATTTCAAAAAGAAACGATAGCATTTTTATAATATGTCTGATATAATAAATATTCATATTAATTGTAAAAATCTATTCTGTTGTATATATTGCATGTGATGTGGCAAAGAGGAAAACTGGTGAGAATTATGAATGCTTTATTTGAATATACAGACCGGCTAAATGCACCTTATGAATGTTTTGTTATGGGAAGCAGTTCAGAGGGATTTCCGGTACATCCCCATTGGCATTATTTTATGGAAATCATATATATCATAGAAGGAAATGCGATGATGACCTGTGATGAACAATCCTTTGTGGCTGAGGTTGGAGATTTGGTAATATTTCTTCCTCACCAGATTCATTCCATTTATGCCGTATCGAATGCACCACTTAATTACCGGGTGCTTAAGTTTGATGTGAGCCAGTTGACTCCGGCGGCGGGGCAGGTATGGACATCTCTTAATGGTATTCATTTTAGTGCACTGTTTAGGGCGGCAAAGAACAATCCGCAGGCACAGCTCTGGTTTAAGAAGCAGGAGCTTTGTGATTTTCCGGTGGAGGAGATTTATACAAAATCTATGGAAGAGCTTTATGGACAGGAATATGGTTATGGCATTATGGTGCAATCCTATGTGTGCCAACTGCTAACATTTATTTTACGGTGCTGGCGTAATAACGGGTTTGATACGGATCAGTCGTTTGCACTGCTTAGTGAAGAGGAAACCATTTATTCCATCACAGAGTATATTGATGGGCATATTGAGGAGAATGTCAAGGTAGAGGATCTGGCAAAAATATGTAACATGAGTTATTCCTATTTTGCCAAGAGCTTCCGGGAGATATATGGACAGTCCTGCAAAAAATATATTGAGTTTGTAAGGCTGTGTAAGGCCGAGAATTTGCTGCTTTTTACAAATCTTGATTTGAATTATATCAGCCAGGAGACAGGCTTTGCAGATTGCAGCCATTTTATTAAGGCATTTAAGGGAAAGCATGGAAAGACACCGAAGCAGTATCGGAGTGAATATAATAAGGGACGGAAAGGATACGACACAAAAAGCTGATGAATCAGTATCCGTAAATTGTGTGCTTAGTGAATCTGAATCGGTAAGGCAGAGGATGAGATTTGCACAGTCGTTGGGAAAGGAAAAAGAAAATGAGAGATCGGAAAATAGTGTTATTGATAGATGCAGAGAATACCAGTGCCCGTTATGCAAAACGGATTGTGGATTACTTGGAAAAACGGGGGGATATCATCTGTGCAAGGATATATGGAGATTTTATTAACAATGCCAGTGTAAAGGGCTGGAATAGTGTTGCCATCGAGTATGAGATGGAACAAAAACAGCAGCTGACTACCAGTGCAGGAAAAAACTCATCGGATATTGCACTGGTAATTGATGCTATGGATTTGCTGTATCAGAAGAATATTGATACACTCTGCATTGTAACTTCAGATGGTGACTTTACAGGACTTGTAAAGAGAATCCGGGAGGATGGTATTGAGGTGATTGGAATCGGCAAAGCAGATGCTTCCAAAAGATTAGAGAAGGTCTGTGACCAGTATCTGGACTTTGATGAGTTGGCAGAGGAAACCGTCAGTAGAGAAAAGTCGGCAGATGCAGAGAAGAAAACAGATAAGAAGCTGGAGAAAAAGAAAGATAAGAAACAGGTAAAGGCAGAAAAAGATAAGAGCAGTAGTGCAAAAAAATCCGAAAGCAAGGACAACGGGGAGCATTCGAAGAAAGGAAAAAAAGAAGGAAAGCAGGAAAATTTATCCAAGGGAAAAAAACAAAATGCTGTTAAAAAAGATAATAAGGCAATAAAAAAAGCTTCGCTTGGCGGGGGCTCTTTGAAGGTTGGAACGAAAAAGGCTGTATGGGGAAACGAAACGAAAGAAGGAAAGACTTTAGAGGCAGAGGATAAAACAAAAAGCAGTGAGGTGAAAAACAGTTTGGGAAGCAGGGAGGCTTCAAAACGGGAGAACAGGCAGACAGACAGAGAAAAATTGGGTGAGATTAAGACGTTTATCCATGAAATCGTACAGCAGGAGGAGAAGAACGGAAAACATGCAGAGCTTGGCGGAATCAAAAGCCAGCTACAGCTTAAGTATTCGGGTTTTGATGAAAGTGAATTTGGCTATAAAACGATAAGGGATCTGATTAATGAGGAGACAAAATTTCAAGTAGTACTGGAGGGAAGGCATACCTATGTTGTGCCGGAAAAATCAGTAGATATGCAAACAAAGCCAAGACAGGAAGGAAGAAAAAGCAGGGCGACGGATAATTGTGAACAAAAAGCCGGTCGTCAGTTCATGGGGAATAAGCAAAAGAACGGTTCTGAGAATGTAAATGAGGTTGCTGTGTCAGAGGAAAATATAGAGGAGAAAGCGGTGAAAAAAGCAGGTTTTTCCTTGCTGAATCTGGTACCAAAGAGGAAAGAATAGGGGAAATTGGGTATTGTATATTGTGAAGGGTTATGTTAAGATAGCCATTAGAAAATAATGAGAGAGGTGAAAAGATGAGGAGATAATCTGCTTTTGAAACATGAGACTTTTTATTTGCGGCAGGGAGTTGCTTTCCTGCTGTTCATGTTGCCAAAAGTGGATTATGATTCTCATATCCTCTCTTTTTTGATGCCTGTTTCAGGACGTAATATTTATAATTGCAAATCAATGATTTGTGGCAATGTGTGGGGAATATGGAAGAATTAGAATCATTTGGCAACAGATGGTTCTTTTTTGATTTCTGTAGGCAGCGAGCTAAGTTGACATGCTTGTGTGAGCATTTGGCAACTGCCGCAAGGTTGTGGAATGGAGGAATGAATATGGCACAGATAAATGTTACAAATCTTACGTACTGCTATGAGGGAAGCTTTGACAATATATTTGAAAACGTTTCTTTTTGTATTGATACAAATTGGAAACTCGGCTTTATAGGAAGAAACGGAAAGGGAAAGACGACCTTTTTGAACATTTTGCTTGGAAAATATGAATATTCGGGAACAGTTGCCACATCAACTGTATTCGATTATTTTCCATATCAGATTACCGATCAGGAGATGAAAATGTGTGCATCTGAGTTTTTGGAACGGATAAAGCCTGGCTGCGAAGAATGGAGGGTCATATGTGAATTAGGTGGATTAAATGTTTTGCCGGAGCTGTTATACCGACCGTTTTATCAATTAAGCCATGGGGAACGGACGAAGGTTCTGCTGGCAGTTTTGTTCTCCGGGGACAATGATTTTTTACTGATCGATGAACCAACCAACCATCTTGATCAGGAGGCAAGGGAGATTGTGAAGTATTATCTGGCAGAAAAAAAGGGCTTTATTCTGGTATCCCATGACTGGGATCTTTTAGATGTCTGCATAGACCATGTTCTTGTACTAAACCGTAAAACAATTGAAGTGCAAAGTGGTAATTTTTCAAGCTGGTGGGAAAATAAAATGCGAAAAGACAGGTTTGAAAAAACGGAAAATGAGAAACATATAAAAGAGATAGAATCATTAAAGAAAGCTGTTGATAAAAGTGGCAGATGGGCGCTAAAGAGTGAGAATAGCAAAATAGGGTATGATCCGGTAAAGGAGCATGACCGTTCCATAAGTACCAGATCTTATATTGGAGCAAAAACCAAGAAAATGCAGAAAAAGGTGAAACAATATGAGAGACGGATGGAACGGGAAATTATGGAAAAGGAAGGATTGCTTAAGGATGTAGAAAATCCGGCAGCGCTTAAGCTATATCCAATGACCTATCACAAGGAGTGTCTGATTACCTGCAAGGATGCTGCCATTGGGTATATGGATGGAAGAAAGGATATATTGAAGAACTTTTCTTTTGAGCTAATGCAGGGAGAACGCGTATTTTTACATGGAGAAAATGGATGTGGAAAATCTACCTTTATTAAGGCGGTCTTATCCGTTGGCGAAAAAGAAAGGGAGAAGACTGTAGAAATATCGGAAGGAGAAATGCAGGTGGGAGCAGGACTTACTATTTCCTATATCAATCAGGATACCAGTTTTTTAAAGGGAGATATTCAGACATATTGTGAAAAGGAAGGACTGAAAGAAAGCCTGTTTTTTGCGTTACTGCGCCAATTGGATTTGGAGAGAGTACAGTTTGCAAAGCATTTAGAGGATTTTTCAGAGGGGCAAAAGAAAAAAGTACTCATTGCATCCAGCTTGATTACACCGGCACACGTATATATATGGGATGAACCGCTTAATTATATTGATGTATTTTCCAGAATGCAGATTGAAGAGCTTTTATTAAAATACCAGCCGACCATGATTGTTGTGGACCATGATATCCGGTTTAAGGAAAAAATAGCGACAAGGGTTGTGGAATTATAATTATTTCTTAACAGACGGTATAAGCATCTGTCTGCTAAGTGTGAAGAGCATCAGGTGATTGCCCTTGGCAAAAGAAGAATAATAATTGACAACGGATAAGAGTTTTGATACACTTTCGCATATAGTATAAACAACTATATCAAAAAGAAAATAAAACGACATGCCGCCGAACCGGAGGTGAGGGGGCGATTCATTATTTTACAAGGAGGAACTCTTATGAAGTTTAAGATTGTTGGTGACAGTTGTACTGATTTTACACCGGAGGATTTACAGAAAGAATATATCGTATCCGTTCCTCTTTCCATTGAAGTGGGTGGAGTGGAGATTGTGGATGATGATACCTTTGACCAGGCAGATTTTCTAAGAAGGGTGGAGGCATCACCGGATTGTCCGAAGTCTGCGTGCCCTTCGCCGGAAGCATATATGAATAGCTTTGAGGGAGCAGAGGATGTCTATGTTGTGACACTGTCTGCAAAGCTTTCCGGCTCCTATAACAGCGCATGCCTTGCAAAACAGATGTATGAGGAGGAGCACCCGGAGGTGAACATCCATGTGGTAGATTCCAAATCTGCGGCAGCGGGACAACTGCTGATTGCTTATGAAATCGAGAAGCGTGCAACGGCAGGGCTTGCATTTACAAAACTTGTGGAAGAAATTACTGCATTCCGGGATGAGGTGAAGACGGCTTTTGTGTTAGAGACTTTAGAAGTACTCCGCAAAAATGGACGTTTGAGTAACATGAAGGCAGCTATGGCAAACCTTTTAAATATTAAGCCGTATATGAAGGCGGTGGAGGGACAGATTGAACAGGAAGGGCAAGCCAGAGGGATTAAACAGGCATTGACAAAAATGATAGAATATATCGGCAGCGTGGGAGGGAATCTTGAGGAGAAGGATCTTATTATCTCAAACTGTAACTGTTTAGAACGTGCCCGGAGTGTGGAACAAAAGATAAAAGAACAGTATGCGTTTCGCAGTATAAAGATTATTGATACAAAGGGAATCAGTTCCCTCTATGCCGCAGATGGCGGTATTATTATAGCATTTTAGGTTATGTGAAACAGGTTGTAGCATCATGATATGTGAGCGTATTGTAATAAAATATGTAACCAGAGTTCTATGCAGGACTCTGGTCGGAATCATCGGAAGATTTTGGGACAGGATATCCATTTCCCTGCAGGTCTGTTGCAGCGTTTTGGAAATGGGCATTCTGTTCTTTCTTTTTGGAAGGATAAGGGGTACTTTGTCCGGCAGTATTGTGCGAACTTTCCCATACACCATCCGGAATTGTTTTAACTGGCTTTTTGGAATCCACTGCTTTCATAAAAACCTCCTGTAGATGAATATGATATGTATATAGAATGCCCGGATTAAAATATTTTATGTGCGGTGGCTTTATGTGATGTCTGCTGTCCGAAAAGATTCAGGTAATACTAGAAAAAATGGGTATTTGGAAAAGAAGTGTTAAGGAATCTATAAATTGGAAAAAGGGAAGAAAAAAGATGAAATATATTGCAAGAATGCTGCCTGATATGGTAAATATAGTATAAGCATGAATATAGAAAAGAGGTAGAAAAGCAATGATGAATCCGGCATCTATGATGAAAATTATGCAGGCAAAGAATACGTTCGAGGGTAATCACCCGAAATTTATGGCATTTTTACGGGCAGTATTTTCCAGTAAGATTGAAGAGGGAACCATTATCGAGATTAAGGTGCAAAAGCCCGGCGAAGAACCGCTGCTCACCAACATTAAAGTGAAGCAGTCGGATCTTGAGCTTGTGCAGGAGCTTAAGAATCTTTCTTAGAGGTGAGCGAAACTCTGTTTTGACAATCGTGTCTGGTGCTGATTGATGTAGATAAGAATTGCTTAAAAGGTAGTTGCAACTGTGGACTTTCTATGATAAAATATCAACTGTTACATTTCGAACGATATGTAACATGGGTAATTGTGAAACTCTGTTTTCCAAGACATTCATTGTGTAACAAGGTTTTGGAAATCGGGAGTTTTGCAATTACCTGGAAAACTTTGATATGAAAGGGGAAAGTGTTATGAAAAACGCAAAGCAAATGTTATCATACCTGCTGGTGCTGGTTATGGTATTGAGTCTTGTACCTGTATATCCTGCAAAGGCTGAGGGTGAGGAAGAGGATATGTTATATGATGTCTGGCTCAATTCGTTTGTAGAGGCAGAGAATGGATTTGGTGGATATGGTCAGGAGGAATTTATCCTGTCTGTTCTGAACCAGGAGGGAGTACAAACAATAGAAGACGAAGGATACTATAAGGTAAAGAGCACGTTTACCTTTTATCTCACTGTACCGGATGGGTATGGAACGGAATATATGGAGGTGCTGAATAGTGGTGAGGTACTAGAGGATATTACATTTGAAGATCAGGGAAATAATGTGTATGCTGTAACACTCCCGGTGAATGATGAAATGCATTTAACTGTCAGAGATTCTTCTTACTATTATGTTCAATACGATTTTGTAACTCCTAATTTTAACTGTTATCTTGGGGAAGGACAGGGAGCAGGTGTCAGGCAGCATGGTTCTTATACATTATATATTAAAAAGACAAATGAAGAAGTTGAGAACATCAATGATTTAGAGGTAACGATTAATGGAGCGAACGTCAGCATAGAAAGATTTACGCAGGATGTGGATGATGAAAACCTGTGGTCTTACACAATTGAGGATGTCACTGAAAACCAGGATGTTAAGATTTATGAAAAGGGTGGAACAACAATTACCCTTGCTGTTTTGGATTTACCGGAAAAAGGCTATGAGGTGCAGGATGCAGAGGGGAATGCATTAACGATAACAGATGGGCAGATGGCTTTTTCTACAGATAAAGGCGGAACCGTTACGTTTCGGATTAAGGGAAGTACGGGTATATTGGACTATGGAATTTTCGCAGATGGCGAAGAATTGCCGGCAGCCAAAGTGGATGAAACCACATATTCCTATACGGTTTCTGATATCGGATGGAATACTTCCGTTTTTTTTCAAAAGAAGTACAAGGTAACGAGTGAGGTTGCAGTGATTCCATGTACCGAGGATGGAGTGCCTTTGGATGGATATGGTACAAGTGGTGTAAGAGAATTTTTAGCGCCATGTGATGAATGGGTTTACTTTAAGCTGGCAGATACAACCAGACGGTATCAGATATCTATGGAAACAGGCAATGAGTTCTACAGAGACTTGAATATTTTCGCATTTATGATGGGTAAAACAGATGCCATAATAACGGCAAAGGAGCAGTATGAGGTGGCAATTGGTCAGACAACACGCTGTTTCGTTGATCTATCACATTCTGGTACAGTTGAGGGATGGTCGGATGAAGAAACCGGCAAAATAAAATGGTATGCAGCGGGAGCTTTTACATTTACAGTAACTGTGTATGAGGGAGAGTATGATTTTGATGACAGCAATATGATGGTCACACTGAAAGGGGAAGATGGAACATCCGTTAATATACCTGTTGGAGAGCCGTTCATAAATGAATATGGTCAAAAGACATATCAGTTTACATCGGACCCCCTGACTCAGAATACGGTTATAGATGTTACAGGTATTTATTCAAATGAGCCTTATGGCATTTATGTTGATTATGATACTGCAGAATTTGAAAATGTCTCCGTGATTGTAAGGGATGGAAATGGTACAGAACTTGAGAAAATAGAGGACTTTGATATAGATTATAACTATGTAGGTTTAACAGAGGGTAATACCTATGAAATGGTTTTATCCAGTGAAACAGTGAATTTAGCAACTATCAGGGCATTATCAAATGGTGAGGAGCTGCATTTCGAAAAGAATGGAGAAAATACGTATGTGGCAGACATTACCGCTGCAAGAGAGAATATCACTCTGGCATTGGGAAATAAATTTTATGTAGATTGCGAATGTACAGATGAAAATAATGGATACCTGCGTTTATTTGGAAGTGAGGATGAGAAAGTCAGAGGCTTTCAGAAGGCAGGAGAGTTGAAGTTCTGGATAGACAGCTATGATAGTGACTGGTATACGTCAGAGCATGCAGCAGTAACAAAAATTGTGGATAGCGAAGGCAGAGAGGTTACATTTACAAAACAAGAAAATGTAACCGTGGATGATTATGGAACCGAAAGGACAGTGTATACGGTAAATGTGGCGGATGATATCACTATCTATTATGGGGGGCTTGAGAAGTGTAAATATGATGTGTATCTGCCAATTCCTTCCGCAGCAGATAAATATACGATCAGTGAATTGCAGATAGATGATGATGAGGGCGGTTATCTTTCTCTGGAGGGTGAGCCTGACAGTGGAAATACATACAAAACATACGGCAGTCTGGAAGTGGGTACAGGGATAAGGTTTGACATTACCGTACCTTCCGGTGAGGTATTACCATTGGTATCGGAAAAGACAACGAGCGAAGCCGGAAGGGACAATATAAAGACAATGAAGGCAGATTCTGTTGTCACAAATGATGACGGCACGGTAACATATACATATACATCATGGCTGGAAGATACCGTTGAAATTATCGTTACGACCAATACAAGAGAAATGGAAGTGGTGACGAAGAATGGAAAAGGTTATGTAGAGTATGATGAATCAGAATACAGATGGAATATTTATGATAAGGAGGAAGAAGCGGAACGTACATTGCTGGCACATTTTGACTTGCCCAAAGTAGTCGACAAGGCAGATACAGACAGGGAATATGATTTCGGCCTGGTGTTTGCAGGCGATTATAGTGAGGAATCAGAAACACAGTTTTACCGTCTGAAAAAAAATAGCGGAAATGCAGTATTCACAGCATATAACTTAAAGGGACAGCCAAATACCTCCCTGTGTGAAGGTGAGTATTCTGTTCGCAGTGTATCGTATACGATGCCAGCAGGATGTTACAAGCTTGAGGTGGATATAAGCCATATTATCCCATATGTGAATTATATTTCACTATCAACAAACAGGGAGGATGTTTCAATTGCACCTGCAACAAAGGATGATGCGGCTTACACAAGTGAACAGATAGGGAATCAGACGTATTATATTCCGGATTCCGATGTTTTCTATTTTACAGTAACGGTAAAGGAGAAAACGGATTTTGATGGTATTGCGATTGACTGGCAGGATACGGAACATGAGGAATGTGAAGTAAGTGCGGATGGACTGACGAAAACCTATAAACTCACGGAAATCTCCTACGATGCCGATATCCGTGTCGCTGATCAGGCAAACCTTCAGCTTAAGCATGGGGAGAAGGTTTTGGTGTATACCGAGGCTTTCTATGGCGACAGTTATGAATATGAGGAAAATGAGGAAGGAAGAATCGTTAGAAATCTGGCAAGCGGTACGAAATTTGAGGTGCACATATTTGTAGAGGAAGGATATGATCCGGATTCTGTCAAAATCAAGCATGAGCACAATGGTATTGTAGATACCTATTCTCTAGATGAAGAAAGCGGACATTCAGAGCGTGACCGGTGGTGCGACGTTGAATTGTATCCGGGAGACAATGTTTTTTATGCAACAGAGCCTGACAGTAATGAAAATAAAAATAGAGTTTACAATATAGATGTAGCCCAGAGTGCAGCTTACACAGTGGAACTGGTAAATGGAAGTAATAAGACGGTAAAACATGGTGGAAGCTTCTCCTTCCGGATTAAGGCGAATGCGGGATATGATTTAAGTGGTATTATAGTAACCGCAGACGGACAGAGAGTAACACCGGATAAAAATGGTATTTATACCATCACCGACATAAAGAAGAATTATGATATTGCGGTTAGCGGATATAAGACAAATTCCTTTATTGTTACCTTTAAAGATTATAATGGAAAAGTAATCGGAAATCCACAGACCGTTGATTTCGGAAACAGTGCAAATGCACCGGCAGATCCAAAACGAAAAGGGTATATCTTTACAGGATGGGATACAAGCTTTTCCAATGTTAAGCAGAATCTTGTTGTGACAGCAACCTATAAGCCGATTTTGGTAAGTAAGATTACGGTTAACGGTGAGATAACCAAGCTTGCTGTGGGGAAATCTGTTTTGCTGAAGGCAGATGTGACACCGGCAGATGCCTTAAATACTGATGTTGTGTGGAGTTCAAGCAACGATAAATATGCAACAGTTACAGCAGCCGGTAAGGTTACTGCTAAAAAGACCGGTGCAGGGAAAACAGTGACGATTACAGCGACTGCAAAAGATGGCAGTGGGAAGAAAGCAGTCTTTCATATTAAAATTTATAAGAGTGCTGTTAAGAAGATAAAACTGTCTGCCAAGAGTAAATCCGTGAAACCGGGTAAGAAGGTTACGATTAAAGCGAAAGTATCTCCTTCAAAGGGCATAAATAAGACCTTAAAATGGAGTTCCAGCAATGAGAAGTATGCAACGGTTAATTCGAAAGGTGTTGTGACCACGAAAAAGGCTGGCAAGGGTAAGACCGTGACAATTACAGCAAAAGCAACGGATGGTTCAAATAAGAAAGCAACGATCAAGATTAAAATTAAAAAGAAATAAACATGTAATAATGGCCAGGGAGTAAGAAAGCTTCCTGGCTGTTGTTGCGAAGGAGGTAATTATGGCACACATTAAAAAATGGATTCCAATTGATGAGGATGGTGTACATTTGTTGTTTGGAGTGACGGATGAAAATCAGTTAAAGCTGTTGCATTTTTCGTCAAATCCTTATGGTGAGATTGATGAGAATGGGCAGTTTATGACGAAAGAGACAGAACAGTTTATAGAGGAGGGCTTCCAGCTTGTGCAGGTAAACTTTTCCGGCTATAACCGTCCCTATGAGAAACATGGAAACAAGCATATTGTGACTGCACCGGGATATATGCTTCATTTTACAGATATGCAGGATGAGGAAAATGCGGCCGGACGCAGGCTTATTATTACCCAGAAGGATATGGTGACAGGGGCAAGAGTTGTATCTCATATGCAGTTTTATAGGGGAACATCGACCATCCGAATGTATCATGATATCATAAATGATGGCAATGAGGAACAGACATTGGAATATATTTCTTCGTTTTACTATCTTGGAATTGAAAAGGAGGGAGAGGAAAGCTCTGATACAAAGATGTCACTTACCTATGCCTGTCACGGCTGGCAGAAGGAGATGAATTTCCGCACGGTAAGTTTTCCGGAAATGGGGCTTTCGCAGACACAGCCAACAGTAACTCAGAGGACTTCATCTACCTTTGAATTGACGAATACAGGGAATTGGTCTACAAAACGGTATCTTCCGATGGGGTATTTAGAAAATAAAGAAGCAGATACAGGACTTTACTGGCAGATTGAGCATAATGGTTCCTGGCATACGGAGATTAGTGATGAGAATGATCATTTTTATGTGGCTCTAAGTGGACCGACAGAGGTACAGTCTCATTGGTTTAAACAGCTAAAACCGGGAGAGTGTTTTACCACCGTGCCGGTGGCAGTGGGTGTTTCAAATGCAGATTTTGATACTGCCATGGGACAGCTTACAAGATACCGCCGCCAGATTCGGAGAAAAAATGCAGATAACGAGAACCTGCCGGTTATTTTTAATGATTATATGAATTGTCTTTTTGGTGATCCGACAACCGAAAAGGAACTGCCATTAATTGATGCGGCAGCAGAGATTGGCTGTGAGTATTATGTGATAGATGCAGGATGGTATGCATCGGGGCAGTGGTGGGACAGCGTTGGCGAGTGGCAGCAGTCGAAAGAACGCTTTCCGAATGGAATTGAAGAGGTGACAGATTATATCCGCAAAAAGGGTATGGTGCCGGGGCTCTGGCTGGAGCTTGAGGTTATGGGCATTCACTGTGAAAAGGCGAAAAATGCACCGGATGACTGGTTCTTTGTCCGTCATGGTAAGCGTGTTTTTGATCGCAGCCGTTACCAGTTGGATTTCCGTAATCTCGAGGTTTTAAAACATGTCAATGAGGTGGTAGACCGGGTGGTAAACCAGTATCATGTGGGATATATTAAGATGGATTACAATATGGAACCTGGGATTGGAACGGAAATAAATGCGGACAGTGTGGGGCAGGGCATGCTTGAACATGAGAGGGCATACCTTGCATGGCTGGATGAGATTTTTAAAAAGTATCCGGAGCTTGTCATTGAAAACTGCTCTAGCGGAGGTCTCCGTACGGATTATGCCATGCTATCAAGATATAGCATTCAGTCCACCTCTGACCAGGAGGACTACCGCAACTATGCAACCATAGCAGCAAATGCAGTGGCAGGTCTTACACCAGAGCAGGCAGCTGTATGGTCATATCCGATGCGCAATGGGGATCAAGAGGAAACCATTTACAATATGGTAAATGCATTGCTTCTTCGTATTCACCAAAGCGGGCATATTGTGGAGCTGTCACAGGCAAGAAAAGAGCTTGTAAAGGAGGGGATTGCATATTATAAGCGTATTCGCAGTGATATTAAGAAAGCAGTTCCCGGCTGGCCGTTAGGACTGGCAGGCAGTCTGGATTCGTGGCTTGCTGCAGCTCTTAAAACAGAAGGAAAAACGTATCTTGCAGTGTGGAGACGGTATGGAGATACAGATACATGCGAGATACCGTTGGAAAAGATGATAGATACCTGTAGCAACGGATTAGATAATGAAAGTATGGATGGCAAGGCAGTTTGGGAGGAAAGGAAAGTAACGGTTTTGGTTGCGTATCCGGAGGAGGTATTGCAGGAAAATCTGGAATATGAGCTGGATCGGGAACGTCTGTGTCTTAAGGTTACATTTAAGAGGGAAGTTATGGCAAGGTTATTTGAAATCACATATTAAGAATAAAGCCCTCGCTATCTGTTTTAAGTGCCTACTGTATTCAATATTGCCTGTCGTTTCATGTTATAATGAATTGCGCTGATGTGCAAGCAGGTCATCAATTTTCTCCGAAAATTGGTGACATATGTTAAATGATAAAATTTTTTAAAAAAAGCCAAAAAGTGGTTGACAAATTCAAACATATGAATATAATTAAATATGTACAGATGAACAAGTGTAGAAATGTATGAGGTGATCACATGACAAATAATGAAAGTTCAAATGAATTTTTAGCAGCACATGAAGATGTGGTAAAGCGTGTGCTGGAAAGCCAGCCGGCAGATGAGGTTTTATATGATTTAGCAGAGCTTTTCAAGGTATTTGGAGACTCCACGAGAATCCGCATTTTATATGCGCTGATTGAGAGTGAGCTTTGTGTGGGAGATATCGCCCAGATGCTGAATCTCGGACAGTCGGCGGTCAGCCATCAGCTTAAGCTGTTAAAGGATGCCAAGCTGGTGAAATTTCGAAGAGATGGAAAGGTTATTTTCTATGCATTAGATGATGACCATGTGCGTACTATTTTGAATATGGGTATGGAACATATTGAAGAGTAGGGATAGGCGATTTTGAAAGGAGATAATAATTATGAAGAAAACGTATAAGGTAGAAGTAGATTGTGCAAACTGTGCAGCAAAGATGGAGGAAGCAACGAAGGCAACGAAGGGTGTGAAGGATGCGGCTTTGAGCTTTATGACTTTGAAATTAACCGTTGAGTTTGAGGAGGGTGCTGACGTAAATGCTGTTATGCAGGAGGTTGTAAAGAATTGCAAGAAGGTAGAAGATGATTGTGAGATTTTCTTATAGGAAAATCCCCTGATGACTGGAGTGAGGATTATGACGAAAAAGCAGAAAAAAGTATTATATCGGATTATCATATCTGTTGTACTGCTGGTTATTATTTCCGCTATTTTTTCTTTTAAAGAAGTGAATGTGTGGATAGAGGCAGTATTTTATATGATTCCGTATTTGATAATTGGTTATGATATATTAAAGAAAGCCGGAAAAGGTATTTTAAACCGGCAGGTGTTTGATGAGAATTTCCTGATGGCGGTGGCCACAGTAGGTGCAATGCTGCTTGGAGAATTTCAGGAAGGAGCAGCAGTTATGCTGTTTTACCAGATTGGAGAACTGTTCCAAAGCTGTGCCGTAGGAAAGAGCCGGCGCAATATTACAGCATTAATGGATATCCGTCCGGATTATGCAAATGTTTTAGTAGATGGCAAATTGGAGCAGGTGGATCCGGATGAAGTCCAGATTGGCACGGAAATTGTGGTAAACCCTGGCGAAAAGCTGCCGATTGACGGTATCATTACAGAGGGCAGTACAATGTTAAATACCAGTGCGCTGACTGGCGAGAGTGTGCCAAGACAGGCAGAATGCGGTGACCAGGTAATCAGTGGCTGTATCAATATGACAGGTGTTGTTAAGATTAAGACGACAAAGGAGTTTGGGGAATCTACTGTATCAAAGATACTTGATTTGGTGGAGAATTCCAGCATGAAAAAGTCCCGTTCTGAGAACTTTATTACGAAATTTGCAAAGTATTATACACCGGCAGTATGCTATAGTGCACTGGCATTAGCGGTTTTACCGCCAGTTGCAAGCCTGCTTATGGGAAATTTGGCAAATTGGGGAGAATGGGTAATCCGTGCCTTAACATTCCTTGTTATCAGTTGTCCGTGTGCCCTTGTGATTTCGATTCCACTAAGCTTTTTTGGGGGAATCGGCTGTGCATCCAAGAATGGTATTCTTGTAAAGGGTTCTAATTATTTGGAGGCTTTATCAGAAACGAAATATATTGTATTTGACAAGACAGGAACTCTTACCAAGGGTGTATTTGAGGTAAATGGTATCTTTCCGGCAGAAGGATTTGACAAAGAGCAGCTGCTTTATTATGCAGCCTATGCGGAAAGTGCATCCAGCCACCCGATTAGTGTCAGTCTTAAAAAGGCATACGGAAAGGAATTAAGCTTAAATCAGGTAACCGGTATTGAGGAGATTGCAGGGCATGGTGTGACGGCTCTTGTAAATGGCAGGAGGGTTGCAGCGGGAAATGCGAAGCTTATGGAAAAATCAGGTTCTATTATTCCTGAGGAACATGATGAAGGAACTGCTGTTTATGTGGCAGTGGATGGAGCGTATGCAGGCTGTATCACGATTGCCGATGTGGTCAAGGAGACATCAAAACAGGCTGTTTTGGAGCTTAAGAAAAGTGGAGTGAAGCAGATTGTTATGCTGACTGGAGATACAAAGAAAACGGCAGAGAAGGTCGCAGCAGAGATTGGTGCAGACATGGTTAAGAGCGAGCTTCTTCCAGCAGATAAAGTATCGGAGGTAGAAAAACTGCTCGGAAGCAAGGCTGAAAAAGAACGTCTTGCTTTTGTGGGAGATGGAATTAATGACGCACCGGTACTCTCAAGGGCGGATATTGGAATTGCCATGGGAGCATTAGGATCCGATGCAGCCATTGAAGCGGCAGATATTGTCCTTATGGATGATGATCCGGCAAAGATAGCCCTGGCGATGATAATTTCCCGAAGGACACTTCGTATTGTAAAGGAAAACATTGTATTCGCGTTAGCAGTGAAAGGTATTTGTCTGTTGCTTGGAGCTCTTGGCATTGCCAATATGTGGCTTGCTATTTTTGCTGATGTGGGTGTCATGGTGCTTGCCGTACTCAATGCAACAAGAGCTTTACGCATAAAATGATAGTATTTTTTAACAAATTGTAAATTTTAATCATGGATTATAGAAAATTAAATAGTTCTTTGTTATAATGATAATGGCTATCGTAATGTTTTAAGATATTGGGAAAATATTTATTATGCGAAGGACATGGTTATGGATAAAGACGAAAAAAGATTGAAGATTGGATTATTAGTCAGCGGAATTACAGATGATTTTACGGAATCAATATGTAAAGGTGTTATACAAAGAGCAGAAGAACTGGGTGTCAATCTGGTTACGCTACCGGGAAAGTACATTGGGCGGAATACAGAGGGGGATCCAGATCTTATGTATGAATATCAGCATGGAACCATTTTGTCCTATGCAACGAAAGAGACAGTAGACGGAATTATCGTGGCTGCCAGTTGCATCGGCTGTCTGACAACTGAGAAACGTGTGCAGGAGCTGATGCATCAGTATGATGGAATTCCATGTGTGCTGGCAGTATCCAGGATGGACGGATATCCAAGTGTTAACTTTGATAATTATACCGGAATCAAAGAAGGGTTGGATTATTTAATTGAGCGTTTGCATTTTGACCGCATTGGGATGCTTGGCGGTCCGGATGACAACAGTGATGCTTGTGAACGTAAGCGTACATTCCGTTCTGTGCTTGAGGAACATGGTATTGAGTGGATAGAGAGACGTTATGTGGAAGGCGGGTTGAGTCAGTTTAATAAGGAACCAATGAAGAAGATTCTGGATGATAATTCCGATTTGCAGGCTATATTCTGTGTCAATGATGGTACGGCAATGGGGCTTTATACGGTTATGGAAGAGCGTGGATTAGTGCCGGGAAAGGATATTTCTATATTAGGCTATGATAACACGGATTGGGCAAAGCAGGCATCCCCATCGTTATCTACCGTTATGGCAGATGCAGCAGAAATCGGTGTGGGATGTATGAACCAGATTGTCAAACTGCTGAACGGAGAGGAGATTGACGATATTGTTGTTCCAACCCGTTTTATCAGACGGGATTCCTTTGCAAGATTGAGAAACCTGAAAAAGAATGAGTCAGGACGGGGTGTCAACGGACAGGTATCCCGGTATTTTGAAGAAGTTTTTTACCGTTACAAGTATGATGACGGAGATGGTCGTCTGACACAGGTTCAGGATGCTTTCCAGGGTTTTATGGATTATCTGGAACACTGGAGAAAGAACAGAGAGAAGAAAACTCTTGTTTTTGATGATGTAGAGGCATATCTGGATGGATTTTTAAATCATAGAACGCTCCAATATGCAGATATGGAGAATATGTTGTCCGTATTTGACCGTGTTTATGAGGAGCTTCAGCTTCAGCATATGGAGGAAAAAAGCAAAATCCAATTGAATGGGCTGTTTGCAATGCTCTATGAAAAAGTTGCCCATGTCATGAATTATCACATAGGCTTCACTATGCTGGAAGAGATTGAGAACAATACAGCCCTTAAGATGTTTGTAAGAGATATGCTGCAGTTTGAGCGTGGAAATGACCAAAGCTATGGATTATTATTGGGGAGGCTTGACTGGCTTCAGATTGAGAATGCGTACATCTTCACCTATGAGGAACCCATTATGAATTTGACGCGGGAAATGTTTACACCTCCGGAGTATCTGTATTTGAAGGCATGGCAAAAAGGCAAGCAGGTAACGGTGGTTCCTGCCATTGAGCAGAAGGTGAGATTTAAAGACATCTTCAACCCGGCAATATTGGGGATTGAAGAACCGTATAACCTTGTGCTGATTCCACTGTTCTTTAATGAGATGCTGTATGGTGTCCTGCTTTGCGATTTAACCGACGGCATTTTTGAAAATGGTGAATTTTTGAGTAATCAGATGAGTGCCGCCGTGAAAATGATAGATCTGCTTAAGAATAATGAACGAATTCAGGAACAGCTTGAGGAAAGCATGGCAACACTTCGAGAGAATAATATTGCGTTGGATACGCTTTCAAAATCGGATGGTCTTACTGGTATCCGGAATCGCCGTGGTTTTGAGGATGCAGCAGGAAAAATATGTAAGATCTGTAAGAGGAAGGGGCAGATAGTGTTTACTGCTTATGTAGACATGAATAACCTTAAGATCATCAATGACCGTTACGGACATGATGAAGGAGATTTTTCTTTGAAGACCATAGGCGATATTTTGGTAAAGGTAATCGGTGAGGAAGGTGTTGTTGGCAGGATTGGTGGTGATGAGTTTGCCTGTGTATTGCCAATGCAGGAGGAAAGTGGCAATCAGGAGATTTTGGAACAGATTTATGATGAATTCAAAGCATTTAATCTGCAAAGTGATAAGCCGTATAATGTTACGGTGTCTGCCGGCGCATATATGTTAAAGCCGTCAGACGATTTGACATTATCTCAGGCACTTTCTTTAGCAGACGAGCAGCTTTATGAGGTAAAGAAGCTTCGTACCAGGGAAGTTGCCAAAGTGGTGGATTCGGATGTCTAGTAGATTGATGAGAGAGTATATATTGGAGGAGGTGGAGCAATCTGCCTCTTCTTTATTCCCGCGAGCAACGAGCCAAGTGGCTTTTGCAGACATTTGGCGACTGCCGCGAAGGTCAAATACCTCGATACCTCGCCCCTTGGGGCGGGGTATTTGACTTATGTGATCGTAACGAATTAAGGTTAAGCTTGTTGGAATTTGGTGACTGCTATCAGGGTTTTGAAATGTTTCAAAATTCAATTATCAGAGTAATACTGATAAAACGGCATATACTAACAGGAACCGGTAAATGATGACAGAAAAGAGGGTATGAAGAATGTTAGTATCAGCAAAGGAAGCGATTGAAATGATGCGGACAAGTCCGGATTGTCAAATAGTAGATGTTCGGACAAGAGAAGAATTTGATACAGGACACATTGAGGATGCAATTAATGTCCCCAGTGAGACAATCGGAACAGAGATCCTTCGGGAACTGCCAGATAAGAATCAGGTACTGATTCTTTGCTGTAGAAGTGGAAACCGCAGTGAAGAGTCGGCAGCCAAGCTTGTAGATCTTGGTTATACTAATGTCTATGATATTGGAAGCCTTAAGAACTGGCCGTATGATCTGGTACAGGACTGGTAGGGGAGAATATTGATTTCGGTAAGCAACGAGTCAAGTGGATATACATGCTTGAAATTTGGAGGCTGCTACGAAGTTGATGATCCAGATGAGAGAGATAAAAGCTGTATGCAGGAAAAACAGCTTACAGTGTTATAAAATATAAGATTATGGAGGCAGAAGTATGAAGACATTAGAGGAGGTAAGAGCCTTTTTTGAAAAGGACCGTTTCGCGACGGAAAATGGTGCAGTTATTGAGGAAGTAAAGGACGGTTATGCAAGGTGTGTGATGGAGCTTTGTGATTGCCATCGGAATGCTTTGGGAGCTGTTATGGGTGGTGCGATATTTACATTGGCAGATTTTGCATTTGCAGTGGCATCAAACTGGAACAAGGAACCACACGTATCTTTAACATCACAGATTACCTATCTTGGAAAGGCAAAGGGAAATCAGCTGATTGCAGAAGCAAAGCTTATCAGAGAGGGTAGAACTACCTGTTATTATGTGATAGAGATTACGGATGAACTGGGATCACAAGTAGCACATGTAACATCGAGTGGGTTTGCGGTACCGGGACACCGGTAAAGAATGCATGGAATGTAAGAAAAATTAGAATAATATACAAAGGGAGGAGTAAATGAAACTATTGATTGTCAGACATGGAGAGCCGGATTACGAACGAGATTCTTTAACCCAAAAGGGTTTTCGGGAGGCAGAAATTCTTTCGGAGAGGCTGTGCCATATGAAGATAGATGCATTTTATGTGTCGCCGCTTGGCAGGGCAAAGGACACGGCATGGCCAACGCTTGATAAAATGGGAAGAAGTGCATTAGAGTGTGAATGGCTTCGGGAATTTGCACCATTGATTGAGCGGCCGGATGCTGCAGGAAGGAAATGCATTAGCTGGGACTGGCTGCCACAGGATTGGATGGCAGAGGAGTGTTTTTTTGACCGTGACCGCTGGTATGAGCAAAAAAATATTGCAGACAGTGATGTAAAGAAGGAATATGAATGGGTAGTCCGTTCTTTCGATGAACTGCTTGCAGAGCATGGATATGAGAGGGATGGAAATGGATATAAGGCGGTTCGCCCGAATAACGGTACGATATGCCTGTTTTGCCATTTTGGGCTTCAATGTGTTTTGCTGTCTCATTTGCTGAATGTTTCGCCAATGATTGTATGGCATGGATTCTGTGCAGCGCCAGCATCCGTGACTACGATTGTGACAGAAGAGCGGCGAAAGGGAATTGCAAGCTTCCGTATAAGTTCATTTGGGGATATTTCCCATCTTTATGCAGGAGGAGAGGAGCCGGCATTTGCAGCAAGGTTCTGTGAATGTTATGATAACAAAGAGGAGCGGCATGATTAATGTGGGATGATCGTAAATCAAACATTACACGATCGTGAAAGGAAAGGAATATGAAACCAGCCGTTTTTGATATGGTTCGAAAAATGGATATCAATAATATTGAATTACAGCTTGCATTGCAGTGTGCACCGGTGATTGCAGGGATTAAGATTTCCAATCTGCTGATCATAAAAACAGAGACATTATTTTTGGTGCTTGATATCTTAAAGAGCAGTCATTTTTGTTACTTTCTGCTTAAGAAGGATATAGATCAGACTGTAATACTGCTTTATAATCCGGAAAAAATGCAGGAGTATTTGGGTCAGAAAAGAGTAGCAGCTTTTTTGCAGCAGCTTGGATATGAGGATTGTTCATCAGGGCGGGTCTTATCGGTGTTTCGTATGCGCTATTTGAATTACAGGGGAAACCTGCAGGAATTTCCGCATGAGATGGGTGTATTACTTGGGTATCCGGTTGAAGACGTGACTGGGTTTATGAAAAATGAAGGAAGGGATTTTTTATACACGGGATACTGGAAGGTTTATAAGAATTTAGCAGAAAAGATTCCATTGTTTCGCAGCTATGAGCTTGTAAAGGAGCAACAGATTCAGATGATCGCAGAGGGAATACAAATGTCGGAGATTATACGCTGGTATGGATTTATAATAAGTCAAATACCCCGCAGCAAGCTACGGGGCATGACCTAGCTTCTTCTTAGCAAGTCCGTCTCAAGGGGCGGGGTATTTGACCCGCGCGCAGTCGCCAAATGCAAGCAAGCTTGCACTTGGCTCGTTGCATACGCGAGAATGAAGTCTGTGCAAGTAGTATCATATGAGCTGCCGTAAAAATGAAGATGGTTTTTAAATTTAATCTGTGCCATTTTATGAAATTCTTATTTGTTGGAATAAAACAACGGTAAATGTGCAATATTTTTCTATAGGGGAAATGAACCTGATTTGCAGATCCCTGCTTATGACATTGTCTACATTAAACAACTAGGTTTTGAAAAGTTTTACAAAGACCGAATTGGCTAATTGGTGACAGTTAGGTAATTGCGAAACGCTGTGTTCCCTACTGTTCGTTGTACAATAAAGACAAATCACCACCGGGCACGAGCACAAGGCATACCTTCCTACTAAACTCGGCAAAGCCTCGCTAAGTATTCAGGCATTTCGCTATGTGTCGCTCGTAACGGTACTAAGGTGCCAAAATACGGCACCCAAGTACCGACGGCTTCTCAATGCCCCGCTTGCGATGTTGTCTATATTGTACAACTAGGTTTTGAAAATAGGGAGTTTTGCAATTGTCTAAATTGATGACAGTGAAGGAAAGGAGATTTATTGTGCATTATTTAGAGATTGAAAAGGTTATTGGACGAGAAATCATGGATTCAAGAGGTAATCCAACTGTGGAGGCAGAGGTACATCTGCTTGATGGTACAGTTGGAAGAGGAACAGCTCCAAGCGGCGCATCCACCGGTGAGTTTGAAGCATTAGAACTTCGGGATGGAGACAAAGGAAGATATCTTGGAAAGGGTGTTGAAAAGGCTGTGAAAAATATCAATACGGTTATCAATGATACCATTTCCGGTATGAATGCAGCCGATATTTATGCAGTCGATAAGGCAATGATTACAGCGGATGGAACAAAGGATAAGTCAAAGCTTGGGGCAAATGCGATTTTGGCAGTATCTATTGCATGTGCAAGAGCCGCATCCATCTCTCTTGATATGCCGTTGTTTCGGTTCTTAGGAGGCATTTCTGGTAACCGTTTACCGGTACCGATGATGAATATCTTAAATGGTGGAGCGCATGCAGCAAATACAGTGGATGTGCAGGAATTTATGATTATGCCAGTTGGAGCACAAAGCTTTAAAGAATGTTTGCGCTGGTGCGCAGAGGTATTTCATGCTTTGGCAGCGCTGCTAAAGAGTAAAGGACTTGCAACCTCTGTCGGTGATGAGGGCGGTTTTGCCCCGGATCTTGCCAGTGACGAAGAAGCAATTCAATATATTTTAGAGGCTGTAAAAAATGCAGGGTATAAGCCAGGAAAGGACTTTATGATTGCAATGGATGCCGCATCCTCTGAGTGGAAGGGTAAAAAGAAGGGTGAGTATATTCTTCCGAAGGCAGGAACCAAATTTACATCAGAGGAGCTGATTACCCATTGGAAGGAATTAGTTGAAAAGTATCCAATTATTTCCATTGAGGATGCATTGGATGAGGAGGATTGGGAAGGCTGGGTAAAACTCACAGCAGAGCTTGGTGATAAAGTCCAGTTAGTAGGTGATGATCTGTTTGTAACAAATACGAAGCGCCTGTCAAAGGGTATTGAAATGGGCTGTGGTAACTCGATTCTTATTAAGCTGAATCAGATTGGTTCCGTGTCAGAGACTTTAGAGGCAATTAAGATGGCTCACAAAGCTGGTTATACGGCTATTTCCTCACACCGCTCCGGTGAGACAGAAGATACTACCATTGCGGATCTTGCAGTGGCACTGAATACCTGCCAGATTAAGACTGGTGCACCGAGCCGTACAGAGCGTGTGGCAAAGTATAATCAGCTGCTCCGCATCGAAGAAGAGCTTGGGCAGGCGGCGGTATATCCGGGCATGAGTGCATTTAATGTGAAGAGATAATGTGGTTTTTGTAAAAACATATACAGTAGGAATAGAAAAGACGGGTGGTCGGTTACAAGGCAGACTGCCCGTTTTTTGTGTTCCATCTGCTCTGTCTTATTCTGATTGATATTATTTTGGTAATTGGTATGTGTAACTCATGCCTTAAACCCGATTTTTTCTTTGAGTCCGGCTGTTATAATGGAAAAGCAGGTTTCATACGGTAAAAGGGCATCTTTCTTTTTGATATCATCTTTGTCTGAGTGAATTACAAACCCACAAACAGCAGAAAACGCTGTTTCTTCCAGAACAAAGATTTCTTTTGCAGATAAAGGGTGCAAAGCAAGATTACGCCGTATGAGTTCATTGTAAAATCCAAGAGAGAAAATCGTGCGGGTTGTGAGGTAGGAATGCTTCATGTTTTCAATGTAGGAATCCTTTCCTGCCAGGAGCAGGCTCTTCATCAGGTCAAATTGTGGAAGCAGATGTGTCAAAAGCGTATAAGAAGAACGGGAATAAAACAAATCTACCAGTTCTTCATTGGATAATACGGTTAGATCATCTGGCTGGAGGCTGTTTTCAATCTGTAATAAATCCTGTATGAATTCATCAAAGATAGCATGATATAAATCTTCTTTATTTTGAAAAAATCTGTATAGTGCACCTGCTGTCACTCCGGCACCAGAGGCAATGGCACGCATGGAGGTCTTTTCATACCCTATGTTCATAAACAAGGTCTTGGCACTATTTTTAATATTTGCAATCGTAATCTGGGTTTGATCTCTCATAAGTTCTCCTGGCTATTCTTTTTGAATTCTATGCTTTCATCTTATAAATAAGATAACATTTTAAGAGCAGAAAGTAAACGGTGACTTGGGAAAGGATGTGGCGGAACGTTTACCTATGAAGATAATGCGCCTGGTAGTTCATATATGTACGTGGTAAAAAAAACTATGTGTTATTGACAAAAATGCTACATAGTGCTATTCTGAACAGAGTTATTGGATAAAAGGCAGGAATATGTCTAATAATAAACAAAAGATATATTAATGTATAGCAGGTAAAAATGTATAAAGCAGATTGTCAGAAAGGACTAGCGGAATGAGAGAATTGAGAATTGGTAATAAAGTGGCTAAGATTCCTGTAATTCAGGGCGGAATGGGGGTTGGTGTAAGCCGGAGCAGTCTTGCGGGGGCTGTGGCAAAGGCAGGTGGTGTCGGTATCATTTCTACAGCGCAGATTGGATATGATGAGCCGGATTTTTTACGTAACCCGAAAGCAGCAAACAGCCGCGCAATTGAGAAACATATAAGGCTTGCGAAAGAGCAGGCGGACGGTGGTCTTGTGGGTGTAAATGTCATGGTGGCGCTGAAGGATTATGAAGAACATGTCCGGGTGGCTGCAAAGGCAGGTGCAGATGTGGTCATTTGCGGTGCAGGACTTCCTATTACACTGCCGGGACTGTTAGATGGAACAGATACGAAGTTTGCTCCCATTGTATCAACAGAAAAGGCGTTGATGGTGCTTTTTAAAATGTGGGACAAGAAATATGGAAGGACAGCGGACTTTGTGGTAATTGAAGGACCAAAGGCGGGCGGTCACCTAGGGTTTTCAAATGAGCTGCTAATTGAGGATTTTGAGGGTAAATTTGATTATGATGCAGAAATCAGAAAAATAATAGAAAGAGTACGTATGCAGGAGGAAAAATATGTAAAACAGATTCCGGTAATTGTTGGTGGCGGGGTTTTTGATGCAGAGGATGTGCAGCATGTAATGAAGCTTGGTGCAGACGGTGTGCAGGTTGCAAGCCGGTTTGTGGCAACAAAAGAGTGTGATGCAGATGTGCGCTATAAGCAGGCATATATTGATGCAAAAGCAGAGGATGTGCGTATTATTAATAGCCCGGTAGGAATGCCTGGACGTGCAGTATGGAATACATTTTTAGAGGAAAGTGCCCGTGGAGAATGTAAAGTAAAACGCTGCCTGTCCTGTTTGGCAAAGTGTGATCCTGCTAAGATACCATATTGTATTACGGATGCATTGATCCGTGCTGTAGAGGGGGATGTGGAGCATGGACTCATTTTTTGTGGTGCAAATGTGGGAAGAATTACAGAGATTGTCACGGTGCCAGAGGTGATAAAAGATTTGGTATCTGGTTTAGAGAAAACGGATGAGAAAAAGAGTCTGACCGCATAGAAGATGCCGGACAAGCAGGCAATTAATTTGTGTGAATAACGAGCCAAGCGTGGGTGCTTGCACACACATTTGGCGACTATCGCAACAAACGGAGTTTGCAAAGCAAAATTGGTTACAAATCGACGAAAGGAAAAAGAATGAAACGAGTAGTAGTAACGGGAATGGGAGTGGTAACTCCAATTGGAATTGGGGTACCCGCATTTTGGAATGGTGTTTTGGAAAAACGGGTAGGAATTGATAGAATAAAAAATTTTAATACTGACGGATACAAAGCGAAGCTGTCAGCAGAGGTCAGGGATTTTGATGCGAAAAATTATTTGGAGCCCAAAGTGGTAAAACGAATGGAGCGTTTTTCTCAGTTTGCAGTAGTGGCTGCAAAGGAGGCTATGGAAGATAGCGGACTTGATACAGACTCAGAAGATAGTTATCGTTTGGGCGTAAGTATTGGTTCTGGAATTGGGAGTTTGATGGGAATTGAGAGAGAATATGATAAGCTGGAAGCAAAAGGGGCAGGAAGGATACATCCTCTCACAGCACCGTTGATTCTTGGAAATATGGCAGCCGCCAATGTGGCGATGTTTTATGGTTTTCAGGGGAAATGTATCGATGTAGTGACAGCCTGTGCTACCGGAACCAATTCGATTGGAGAAGCGTTCCGCAGTATTCAGCATGGGGAAGCGGATGTTATCTTAGCAGGGGGTGTCGACAGCTCCGTGAGCCGTTTTGGTGTGGCAGCTTTTCAGGCTTTAACTGCACTGACTACTTCAGAAGATCCGTTAAATGCATCAATTCCGTTTGACAGACGTAGAAATGGATTTGTGACTGGGGAGGGAGCCGGTGTTCTGGTATTAGAAGAGTTAGAGCATGCAAAGAGGCGGAATGCCCGGATTTATGCGGAGCTTGGAGGATATGGAGCAACCTGCGATGCCAATCATGTGACAACTCCACTGGAGGATGGTTCTGCGGCTGCAAAAGCGATGACTATGGCAATGGAGGATGCGGATGTGCTGCCGGAGCAGGTGGATTACATCAATGCTCATGGAACCGGCACGGTATATAATGATTTATACGAGACGAGAGCTATTAAGCTGGCGTTTGGCAGGGCTGCCTATCATGTACATATTAATTCCACAAAATCTATGGTGGGACATATGTTTGCCGGTGGAGGGGCAGTAGAACTGATTACTTGCATCCAGTCAATAAATGAAAGCTATATCCATTCTACAGTGGGGTTGTCAGAGGATGATCCGGAATGTGATCTGGATTATACAAAGGGAGAAGGGATTTGCGTACCCGTAAATGTTGCAATGAGTAATTCCCTGGGATTTGGTGGACATAATGCTACTATACTCGTAAAGAAATACATTGCTTAAATTGGAATAACTTGGTTGTGTACAATATGAAAGTGTGCTATAATTCGAACGAAGAAAATACAATCGACCGGATAGGGAGGAAGAAGGTTATGTACATTACATGTTTAGATTTAGAAGGCGTATTGGTACCAGAGATATGGATTGCTTTTGCAGAAGAAACCGGTATCCCAGAGCTTAAGAAGACGACAAGGGACGAACCAGATTATGATAAATTGATGAATTATAGAATTGGAATCCTTAAGGAGCATGGATTAGGTCTTAAGGAGATTCAGGAGACAATTTCGAAGATTGATCCGATTCCGGGTGCAAGGGAATTCTTAGATGAGCTTCGATCTATCTGCCAGGTTATTATTATCAGCGATACCTTTTCTCAATTTGCAGGTCCACTTATGAAGAAACTGGGATATCCTACGATTTTCTGTAATGAGCTGGTGGTTGCAGACAGTGGTGAAATTACTGGCTTCAAGATGCGTTGCGAACAGTCAAAGCTGACTACGGTTAAAGCATTGCAGTCTATAGGATATGAAACCATTGCAAGTGGCGACAGCCATAATGACCTTGGTATGATTGGTGCCAGTAAGGCAGGTTTTTTATTTAAGAGTACGGAACAGATTAAGGCAGATTATCCACAGTATCCTGCATATGAGACCTATGATGAACTGATGGCAGCGATTAAGAAGGTTATTGCATGATATTAAAATGGGATATAAGCGGTCATTTTGGTTTGACTGTAGATAATTTGTGCTAAACAATTTACAAATGTTAGCCGATATGATATAATAGAAAACAAAGAATGTAGGTTTGCAATACACACATAGATAACAAACGTAAATAAAAACAACAGTGTTTTCTGGGCGCAATGTAAAAAAGAAAGGAGGATGTATTATGGCAGTAAAGGTAGGTAATAGCTGGGTTTCTGAGGCGGCGCTCGCTTATGCAAAAGGTGTTATGGATAATGGAGAGAGTACGGATAGTGACGTGTTACAAAGCTTATCAGAAAAGTATAAGGACACAAATTTTATTACTTCTACGGCACCCTTTCAGGGAAAGGGAACGAATAATATTGGTATATCACCGAACATTCTGCGGCAGATGGAACAGGATCCGGAGAAGCGACTGGAATATGAGGCACTGATTTATGACTGTGTGCAGGCGGCAAAGAATGCGCCAGTAAAAACAGCAAATGGAGCGGATATTGTTGCCAGCGGATTTATCATTAATGCAGACGGTTCTTTGGGCGGCTGGAGCATCTCAAAAATGGGAGGAGAGAAGATAAGGCATCAGACAAAGCTGGATAAAAAGAATAAGGAAAGTTGGCAGAAGAAGCTCTATGAAAACCAGAAGGAAAAAGCAACAAGGCGTAAAGAGCAGCAAAAGGAGCAGACAGAACGGTTAAAAAAGGACGGTCAGACAGAAAAATGGAGCAATAGATATGTGCATTCAGTAAAAACAGACAGTGTCAGTATGGAATTTTCTGCCGAGGGAATGGAGTTGGCAAAACAACAGAATGTATCTGGTACATTTTCTGATAAAAAAGAGTTTATGAACTATTTGTTTGAAAAATATCCATCTGTAAAGAACGGAACAGTCAGTATTTCAAAAGCTTATATCAGGGAATGTATGAATGATGAAAATAAGCAAAAAGAGCTTTTTCAATTATTGGATGACGCAGAGTATATGGTGGAGGATTCGGAGAAACATGTAAAAGGATATCAGGGGATGAAAATCCGAATTGATAACAAAGGAAATATGGAAACAGAAACCTATGGCAGCTCAGTTGGTTTTAATGAGGGGAAACGAGCCAGACAAATAGCAGCCGCAAAGACTGTCGAAGACGTGCAGGTGGTAATGGGATTGTTGCAGAAAGATTTGGCGGACTGTCAGGCGGGACTTAGGAGTGGTGCATGTGATGAAAATGAAGTTGCTAAGGTAAAGGCGATGATTGCAAAGGCACAGCAGAGAATGTCGGAGCTGAAAGTGGAAGGCTCTGGCGGTGGGGAAGAAAAGGAAGATGGAGTGGATTTTTTTGCCATGAATCTGTTGATGTAAGAATATTTTTTTGGTATAATTTTAAAGTAACTTTAGTGGAGTGAAAAATAAATTTTTGGTCATTTTCTGCAAAAGGGGTTAACCTTTTTTGTAAGATTCCGATATACTATATGAAAAAGTGTTTGGTCCATTTTTATGGATTGGAGTGTACGTGCCGTGGACTACACGGCAGGGAAGCTTCAAGGCATTTTTACTATATCAATATGTAACCGGCAAAAGGATTTGCGGAACAAAAAATGTGGCAGTTGCCATAAAAAGAAAAGGAGGTCAATTTATATGTCAACAATTAACACATCGAATGATATGTCATCATTGTTCCAGAATTTAACGGGTTCAAATTCAACTTCAAACAGTGGTCTTGATTTGACAGATTATTATGCAATCAAGAACGGAAGTTATGGTAAGCTGATGAAGGCTTATTATAAGAATCAGGATTCTGAAAAGAAGACTGAAAGCAGTGGTGACAGTAAGCAGTCTCTTACATTGATGAAGGCAGGAACAGATTCTTTACAAAAATCTGTAACCACATTGATGGATGAGTCTCTTTGGGAAAAGAAGAAGATTAAGAAAAAAGATGAGGAGACTGGGGAGGAAAAAGAGGTTTTCGATTATGACTGGGACTCAATCACCAAAGCAGTAAAGACCTTTGTGGACGACTACAACAATGTCATTGGGAAAGCTGGGGATTCCGATACAAAGGGTGTTCTCCGCGGTGCTTCTCGTATGACGAGTATCACAGGCGAGATGTCAAAACTTCTTAATCAGGTTGGTATCAAAATCGGTTCTGATAATAAGCTGTCTGTGGATGAAGAGAAGCTTAAGAGTGCATCCATTGGAACCATGAAGACACTGTTTACCGGTATGCATTCTTTTGCAGATAAAATCATGCAGAAGGCAACCGCAATTGGAAGAGCGGCAGCCGGAAACGATTCAACCTATACGAGCAATGCAACATATTCTGATACACTTTCCAAGCTTGTAGCCGGTAAGGTAGACGAAGAAATTTAGAATCTGTATAAAACGAAAGGAGAATAATTATGAGCGTAAATAACGTATCAACGACACAGGCAAATGATGTATACAGCAACTATCAAAGTACTGCTGCAAAGAGCAGCAAGGAGGCTGACAGCAAGGAGACAACAGAAAATCAGGCAGCAGCAGTTTATGAGAAATCAGATAGCACGAGTACCAAGAAGGCTTCATACTCAGTGAATAAGATGAGCGCTAAGGATCGTGCTGCATTGGTGCAACAGTTAAAGGCAGATCAGGCATCTAGAAAGCAGAGTCTTATTGATCTTGTGCAGAGTATGATGGGCGGACAGGCAAAATCTGCAGCAATCGCAAAAGGCGATAAAGATGCAATCTGGAAGTTCATTGCCAGTGGAAAGTATACAGTAGATGAAGCTACAAAGAAACAGGCACAGGAGGATATTTCAGAGGACGGTTACTGGGGTGTAAAGCAGACATCACAGAGATTGTTTGATTTTGCAAGTGCTTTGGCTGGTGATGACGTAGAAAAAATGAAAGAAATGCAGGCTGCGGTTGAAAAAGGTTATAAGCTTGCAGGAAAGGCATGGGGTGGCGAGCTTCCGGAAATCAGCAAAAATACATTCGATGCAACAAATAAGTTGTTTGAGGAGTATTATAAGAGTAAGGGAGTAGAATAATTTCGGTTGCGTTGTTACATATCATATATTGGGCATTCAGTTTTGGCTGGATGCCTTTTTCTTTTTATCTATGAGAAATATGCCACCTATAAAATGCCTTGATATAGATTGTACTTATGATGATTCATAGAATGTTTTAGAAGGTTTACAACCAGCTTATTTAATAGTAAAATATATTTACAATTGTTATCATTAAGAGAGAAGGTGTCGGTATGTCAAAGGAAGATTTAACTCCGAGTGAAACAGAATGGCTGGTGATGGAGAAATTATGGGAAAGTGCGATTCCACTTACCTCGGCAGAGATTATCAGTCGTTTGGAAGGTGATAAAAAAATGTCCCCTAAAACAGTACGTGTATTATTAAACCGTCTGGGGCAGAAGAAAATTGTTGATTATACCATTGATAAGAAGGATTCCAGGGTGTATCACTATTTTGCAGTGAAATCAAAAGAAGAGTGCCTGAAGGAGAAAAGCCGTCATTTTGCGGAAAGCTATTTTAAAGGCAGCCGGACGGGGGCAATGGCTGCCTTGGTGGATAGTTTTGATTTAGATGAAGGGCAGATGAAAGAGCTCTGGGATATTTTGAAAGAAAAAAATAAGGGTTGAGTAAGCAATGATAGAAAGGGGAGCTGGTATGTTATTACAGGATATCATATATGCTGCAAAACAATTTATATATGTAGAATCAGCATACTGGTGTATTAAGCTGGGTTATTGTGTGATTGCTTCCATTTTCCTGTTTGGAATGATTTTTCTGCTCAGGGGAACAATTTTCAAAAACGGTGTTTTTGAAAAGGGTATGGTATGGATTTTGCTTTTGCCCATGTTGTTTATGGGAAAGATAAAGCTTTACTATACAAAACCGGTTTTTGCAAAACTGTTTCTTTGGTGGCACGCTGTCTGCAGTGACAAGGAATGGATTTGGATGCTTTATTTTTGTGGGATGTTTGTGGCTGTAGGAGTTTTGCTTTATAGGCATCATCAGATGAAAAGACTTTTGAACGATATGGAGAAAAGGGTTATTATGGGACGGAATGTATATGTGACAGAGCTTTTTATTTCTCCCTTTTCGACAGGTCTGCTAAAACCGAAAATTGTGCTGCCAAAGATATTGGAGAATCAGTGCAGTGAGGAAGAAATGCAAATGATTTTATTGCATGAACAGATACATATCCGGCTAGGGCATTTGTGGCTATATGCTTTTTGGGATATCCTTGGCTGTATTCTATGGATGAATCCATTTTTCTATTTTGGAAGAAAAGCATTTTGTGCAGATATGGAACGGATCTGTGATTTTGTATCCATTAAATATAGTGGCGGGAATGTGCAAGGTTATGGAGAATTGATTTTAAAAAGCATAGGGATTTTAAAGGAAAAACAAAGGCTGATAACTGGTTCAGCTGCTTTTGCAGATGAGAAAGCGTATGACCGGATCAAAAGCAGAATGCAGAATATCGCAGCATTTACTCCATATTCAAAAAAGAAGGTACAGCGAATCGTGACAGTGGGTGTTTTGGCGGCATGTCTGCTCATGTTTGGAGTCCGGCAGATATCCTATGCTCACTGTACTCCATTAGAATCTATTTGTGTGTTTAATATACAATCTACCCCTGTGGAAAATGAAGTAATCGATCTGATGGAAGACAGCGATGAACTCCGCAAGGCCGTGACCTTTGATAAGAAAAATGTATATATTAACTGCCAGCAGTTTGACAGATTACTTGTGGAAAATGATGTTTCGGAACGGGAATTTTATATTCTTTTTGGCGGCTTTCAAAAGCTTCCGGGGATTGGAGGCTGCTGCGATTGTGTTTATGTGGAGTATGACGGAGGAACGGGACAGATGATAATTCCTTATGACAGCCAAAGAGATACAATCTGGACAGTATTATTTAGATATTTTTAGGTGGGAAATAAAAAGAGGAACCGTCACATGAATAAGCCCTTAATTGAAGCAGGAAGTTCTATAATCGTGCTTGTCTTTTGATAAGAGCTTATTGTACCATGTGGCAGTTCCTCTTTGTCATATTAGTATTTAATGGAAACTTTTTACCCAGTTGATTAAGGAGTCGTGATAGACATTGTCTGTGACATCCTTGCGCATCTGATCCGTGACGGGACCATTTTTTTCCATGATGGCAAGAATTGCCTCCTGTAATCCTGCAATCTTCCCTTTTTCATAGGCAAGCTGTTCGGCATCAAACACGCTGCCTTCGGTGGAAGTGACTTTTGGTGCAGCGGATGTTGATTTTTCCTGTGAAGCAGTGTTGCCTGCTGTGGCAAGAGATTTATCATCGGCAGGGATTTCTTTTTCGGAAGTGATTTTATTGCTCTTTGTGTCTTCCGGAACAGGAGTTTTTGCTGCAGTCTCTCGCGTTATAGGCGGTTCGGTAACAGGGGTCGTATCTTGTGCTTTATGGGCAGATTCAGTGGCAGCTTCTGCGGCTGAATTTGTGCTGGTGGTAGTTGCTTCAACTGGGGTAATGTCTGGTACATAGGTATTGCCATCGGTTACCGGTAACCAGATTTCCCCGGAGTTTGCCCTGACATTGACACAGATGTTACCGTTATTTACAGAAACCTTTTCACCGGAAAGAGCGCCTACATATTCTGCTGCGCTGCCTGCCGGAAGTGTCATGGTATAATCGCTGTCATCATTATTCAGCGTAACGACAATGGATTCGCCGTTATAATTACGGGAAAATGCGTACTGGCGGTTCATCAAAAGCAATTCTTTATAATCGCCATAGGAAAGAGCCTTACAGTTCTGACGTGTTTTGCCAAGGGCAGCAATCAGGCGGGTAAAGGAATTATTTTTTAATGCATCTTTATAATCATTTAGGTCAAGTGCCGGACGGAGAGAGGCATCTGAGAATTTTTCCTTGTGTCCCTCAATACCAAATTCTGAACCGTAGTAAATGGACGGAACGCCCGGTAAGGTATATTCTAATATGTGAACCGGTGTAAAGTGTGCCTTATTGTTAAGCTTTGTATAGATACGCTCTACATCATGATTGTCCACGAAGTTGTAAAGCTTAAATCCGTTTGGTCGGTTGCCTCCCATCTCATAAAGACGTTTAACAGTGTGGGCGATTTCAAAATAGTTGTGGTCGTTATGCCCGGAATACAGTGCCTTATGCAATTGATAATTCGTAACAGAATGAAGAGTTCCTTCGTTTACCCAGCGGCTGTAGTCACCATGGATTACCTCGCCCATTAACCAGAAATCTGGTTTGACCTCATTGGCAACCTGGCGAAGGGACTGCATATAGTTAAAATCTAATACATCCGCTGCGTCCAGACGGATTCCATCAATATCAAATTCGCTAACCCAGAAACGGATCACATCACAGATGTAATCGCGGACGGCGGGGTTGTGCTGGTTTAACTTGACAAGCAGGTTATAGCCGCCCCAGTTTTCATAGGAAAAACCATCATTATATTCGGTATTGCCATAAAAGTTCACATTACAGTACCAGTCCTTGTACTGTGAATTTTCTCTGTTTTGTTGTATATCCTTAAACGCAAAGAAATCGCGTCCGGTATGGTTAAATACACCGTCTAAGATAACCTTGATTCCCTGCTTGTGACATTCAGTCACAAAGTCGGTCAAATCCTTATTGTCGCCAAGGCGGCTGTCCAGCTTTTTATAATCGGTTGTTTCATAACCATGTCCTACAGATTCAAAAAGTGGTCCGATGTAAAGTGCGTTACAGCCAATTTCCCGAATGTGTGATATCCAGGGAGTTAATGCGTTTAAACGATGTTCCACCTCACCATAAGAATTATTTGCTGGTGCACCGGTAAGTCCTAACGGATAAATGTGATAAAATACTGCCTCGTCATACCAAGCCATGTTGTAATCCTCCTTAAGTGTTTGTATTGTGTGCAATTCTTTGCCGGCAAGCAGTCACAATAATTGTTTGTTCGCCGGAGTTATTATATCATTAATGAAGCTCGCTGAAGCTCGCGCAGGTCATCAACCTTCGCCTTGTTTTGGTTGGTGACATTATAGCATCTCGATTAATGCCTCAATGTATGCATTTGCACAATGTCGGTTCGTGCAAGTACGACCGTTGCTGTGCTGATTATAGCATATTTCGGAGGATGAGACAAGGAAGGCATTTGTTGTGGCAAAGTGCGGATTCTTGCATTTTTTAATTTCCTGTGCTACACTAACAAAGAACTGAATATTGAACGGGGAGCTTGTGAAGCAGGCTGAGAGGAAGTCATCAACTTCGACCCGCAACCTGATGTAGGTAATGCTAACGTAGGGATTCAAGAAGAGTGTATGAAAATAAACAGGCTGTCATACCATTTTTTAGGAAGTTCTCTGTAGATGCAGGGAGCTTTTCTTTTTTGATATTGGGAAATGTATGAAACAATAGCAGGAAGGTGCAGCAGAATAACAGATACAAAAAGAAAATGGCAAAACAGGAAAATGCAAGAATACATTACAAGGAGGTAGACGATGGATTACACAACGCAGATGGATGCCGCACGAAAGGGTATTATCACAAAGGAAATGCAGGTAGTGGCAGAGTATGAGAAGATTGCAGCAGAAGAAATCAGGGAGTTGGTGGCAAAGGGCCAGGTGGCAATTCCGGCAAACAAAAATCATAGATGCTTAAAGCCGTATGGAATCGGTTCTAAGCTTAAGACCAAAATTAATGTCAATCTTGGCACGTCTAAGGACTGTCTTGATCTTGATGTGGAAATGAAAAAGGTAAATGAGTCTATCCATTTAGGTGCAGAGTCTATTATGGATTTAAGTTCTTTTGGAGATACAAGAAAATTTCGAACAAAGCTCACTGCAGAGTGTCCCGCAATTGTCGGTACGGTGCCGATTTATGATGCGGTTATATATTATAACCGTGCGCTGAAATCCATCACAGCGAAGGAATGGATTGATGTGGTGCGGATGCATGCCGAAGATGGTGTGGATTTTATGACCATTCATTGTGGAATCAATAAGGCGACAGCAGAGCGGTTTAAGCGGGCAAAGCGGCATACCAATATTGTATCCCGTGGAGGTTCCATCATTTTTGCGTGGATGGAGCTTACTGGAAATGAGAATCCATTTTATGAGTACTATGATGAAATTTTAGGGATTTGCAATGAGTATGACGTGACCTTAAGTCTTGGAGATGCCTGCCGTCCGGGAAGCATCGAGGATGCAGGAGATATTTCACAAATTGAGGAACTGGTGACCTTAGGAGAGCTTACCCAGCGTGCATGGGATCAAAACGTTCAGGTTATGATTGAGGGACCGGGGCATATGCCAATTAACCAGATTCGTGCAAATATGGAGATTGAGCAGACGATTTGTAAGGGAGCACCGTTTTATGTGTTAGGACCGTTGGTTACGGATGTGGCACCGGGTTATGATCACATTACTGCCGCCATTGGCGGTGCAATTGCTGCAACCTATGGAGCATCCTTTTTATGCTATGTAACACCTGCCGAGCACCTGCGACTTCCGACCGTGGAGGATGTGAGAGAAGGTATCATTGCTTCTAAAATCGCAGCCCATGCAGCGGATATTGCAAAGGGTGTAGCTGGAGCAAAGAACTGGGATTACGAGATGAGCAGGGCACGCCGTGAGCTTGACTGGGAGAAGCAGTTTTCTCTTGCCATGGATGAGGAAAAGGCCAGACGTTACCGTGCAGAATCGACACCGGAGCGGGAGGATACCTGTACGATGTGTGGAAAAATGTGCGCAGTCAGAAATATAAATAAGATACTTCGTGGAGAAGATGTTGACATTATGGATTAAGTCCCCCCTGCATCGAGATGAAGCGGAGCAAAATCGAGGTGGCAAGGTTTGCAGTTATTTCGTTCTGCCCCGTTCATATTCTTTTTTATAATGTTATAACAAGGAAGGAAAAATCTATGAAAACAATTATTTCAAACGTAAGAAAGAATGTACCGTTGATTCATTTTATCACAAACTATGTAACCGTAAATGATGTGGCTAACATGATGCTTGCCTGTGGAGGGTCACCGATTATGAGTGATGAGATTGATGATGTGGAGGATATCACGTCAATCTGTAATGCAACCGTTATCAATATTGGAACACTTAATAAAAATACAATTGAATCCATGATTGCGGCTGGTAGGAAAGCAAATGAATTAGGACATCCGGTTATATTAGATCCGGTTGGCGCAGGTGCCTCAAGGCTTAGGACAGAGACTACATTTCGTCTGCTTAAGGAAGTGAAATTTGCAGTAATCCGTGGCAATATCTCAGAGATTAAGACCGTTTATTCTGGAAGTGGTTCTACAAAAGGTGTGGATGCAGATGTGGCGGATGCTATAACGGATGGCAATCTTTCAGAAACAGCAGCCTTCGCAAAAGAGCTTAGCAAGACGACTGGTGCTATTATTGCAATTACTGGAGCGATTGATGTTGTGGCAGACAGTGAGAAGGCTTTTGTAGTCCGCAATGGTGTGGCAAAGATGTCAAAGATTACTGGAACAGGTTGTATGTTGAACGGTGTCGTGGCAGGATATCTGGCAGCGAATGCGGACCGAGCGTTAACTGCGGTTGTGACAGCTGTTGCAGCAATGGGACTTTGTGGCGAAATAGCAGAAAAAAAGGTAGAGGAAAAGAGGGGTGGAACCTTAAGTCTTCGCAATTATTTAATTGATGCTATGAGCAATCTGGACGGTGACACCGTTGAACAGGGTGCAAAGATTGTGGAGATATAAAATATATTTATTTCTGTTGGAGGAATCTGTTTATGAAGAAATATACGAAACAGGAAATCATGGAATCCATGTGCCTTTACGCAGTGACGGACTCGATGTGGTTAAATGGGAGAACTCTGCCTGAAGTTGTGGGTGAAGCTTTAGAGGGTGGAGCAACCTTTATACAGATTAGGGAAAAGGAACTATCCCATGAGAAATTTGTAAAGCTTGCAAAAGAAGTAAAGTGCGTAACGGATTGCTATCACGTGCCTTATGTTGTCAATGATGAAGTGGAGATTGCCAAGCTAATTGATGCAGATGGAGTACACATAGGGCAGAGTGATGAGAAGCTTACGAAGGTAAGACAGATTCTTGGTCCAGATAAGATTATCGGTGTATCTGCACAGACGGTAGAGCAGGCATTGGAGGCAGAAAGAAATGGTGCAGATTATCTTGGTGTTGGCTCTATATTCTGTACCTCTACCAAATCCGATGCAGATGATGTGTCGTTGGAGACACTTTCTGCAATCTGTAAGGCAGTATCGATTCCAGTTGTTGCAATTGGAGGAATCCACCCGGGAAATATTTTAGATTTAAAGGGAACAGGTGTGAATGGTATTGCGGTGGTATCTGCCATTTTTGCGGCGAAGGATATCAAGGCAGCGACAAAGAAACTGCTTGTAGCAGCAAAGCAGCTTGAAAAAGAGTAGTACGTATTAAAAATGGTTTTTTAGCTATTTCTCAAATTGTATTGTCAGGATGGTATAAAAAGGCGCAGCCGGGAACGGACATTTTGTGAAAAGCATAATGAAATATGTGGACGAAAGGGAACAAATGATATGAAGCAATATAAAAATATTATATTTGATGTGGATGGCGTGCTGCTTGATACGATGTCAATTTGGGAAAATTCAGCGAACCTCTATCTGAAAGAAGTATGGGATATTGATGCACCAAAGGAGCTTGACAGTGTATGTGCTACTATGAGCCTTATGGAAGCCGGTGCATATATGAAGGAGCAATATCCCGAGGTTCCGTTAGATGCAGCAGGATTTGCAGATGGTGTGGTGAAATTTATCAGGGAGAGGTATATAAAGGCTCCCGCCACAGAATATATGACGGAGACGATAAAGGAATTGAAAAAGAGAGGATATCATTTGTTCCTTGCAACTGCTTCGGATGAAGAAAATGTGAAAGAAGCATTAACAGGACACAGCGTCTGGGAATGCTTTGATGCAATATACACCTGTACGGAGATTGGATATAGCAAAAATTATACAAAATATTATGAATGTGTAGCAGAGCGGATTGGAAGCCCCTGTCAGGAACTTGTTACGATAGAGGATTCCATACATTCCGTTTTGACTGCAAAAAAGGCAGGTCTTACTGTAATAGGAGTATATGAAAAATCAGCCGTGGGGAAATGGCAGAAGATGCAGGAGCATTGTGACGCCTGTGTGGAAAATCTTGCAGAGCTTCTATCATTATTTTAACAGGTAATACACAGGGCTAAACTGTCACAATAAATTTAGGAGGATAGGAAATAACATGTATAAGGTATTATCAATAGCAGGATCCGACTCCAGCGGTGGAGCTGGCATCCAGGCAGATTTAAAGACAATTACATGTCTGGGTGAATATGGTATGACTGTCATTACAGCTTTAACAGCACAGAATACAATGGGAGTTGACAATGTGGAAACTGTGTCGGTTCAAATGGTGCAGTCACAGATAGATGCAGTGTTTTGTGATATCCGTCCGGATGCGGTGAAGCTTGGTATGATTGCCACGCCGGATATCATGGAGGCGGTTTGTGACAAGCTTATGGAGTATAAAGCAAAAAATATAGTGGTAGATCCGGTTATGGTGGCTACCAGTGGGAGTACCTTGATGGAGAATCGCACAGTACAGACATTGAAGGAGAGGCTGATTCCGATTGCAGATATTATTACTCCCAATATAAGTGAGGCAGAGGTGCTTTCCGGTATTAAAATCTGTGGGATGGAAGATATGCGAAAAGTAGCAGAGAAAATAGCTTCATATTGCAAAGGGGCAATTTTAATCAAAGGCGGGCATTTGTCAGAAGGTGCAGAGGATTTGCTGTATAAAGACGGAAAGGTTGTCTGGTTTTCCAGCAAACGGCTTGAAAATTCCAACACCCACGGAACAGGTTGCACATTGTCTTCCGCAATTGCAACGTTTCTCGCAAAGGGGTTTTGTATGGAAGATAGCGTAGAACGGGCAAAGGACTATGTGACAGGTGCCATTGCAGTAGGGCTAGATCTTGGTAATGGCAGAGGACCGCTTTGGCATAATTATATTTTAGAAAGAGAACTTTTGGATAACACTTGCAAATCTATTAAAAGACTCGTATAATGTGTATATATTGCAGATATGGTTCATCGGTAGAACGCTAGCTTCCCAAGCTGGAAAGGCGGGTTCGACTCCCGTTATCTGCTTTTTCTAAAAAACGTAGAAGAACCGACAAAGCCTCTTTTTAAAGGGGCTTGTCGGTTCTTTTGCTTTTGCTGGAATAGCGTAAATGTGCTTAAAAAGTATTCCATATGTGGTAAAGTATTCCACGAAATTATAACTTGATTCTGTTATCCATGCAGAATTTTTGAAACTTTCTTTTGTTGACATCATTATCTTTAATAAATCAATAAAATTAATCATATAGATACTTTTGAACAGAATCCACGGAGGAGCATAATAGAAAAAATAAAAGAAATCGGCAATTATAGATTGAGAAAAGTTGAAAAATCAAGTATGATGATAGACATGAGTTGAAAAGGAAAGGAAGGGAGAATAACATTGAAACAGAGAAAGAAAAAGCCGGGCAAGCTGTTGTTATCTGGCTTACTGATTCTTATGATGTGCCTGCTTTTTGGGTGTGGCAGCGATTCAAATGAGCAGGAGGTGATGTCGGCAGTAACTTGTGTGGATGATTTGGAGGGTGTAAATATTGGTGTACAGATTGGCACTACGGGGGATATTTATGCTTCGGATTATGAAGGAGATGAAGCAGGAACTGTCATTACCCGTTTTAATAAGGGAGCTGATGCGGTTCAGGCACTAAAGCAGGGAAAGGTGGATTGTGTCATTATTGACGAGCAGCCTGCAAAGGCCTACATTAACAAGAATTCTGAATTGTCTATTTTGGAAGAGGAGTTTGCGATAGAGGAATATGCCATGTGCGTGGCAAAGGAGAATACAGAACTTACAGCGCAAATTAATGATGCATTAACCGAATTAAAGAAAGATGGAACATTGGCGGCAATCATTGATAATTATATTGGGGATGATACCATTGGGAAGTCCCCATATGTTTCACCGGAAAATATTGAACGGAGTGGAACACTTACCATGGCAACAAATGCCGCTTTTCCACCTTATGAGTACTATGAAAATGGAACAACAGTCGGTATTGACGTAGATATGGCACGGGCAGTGGCAGATAAACTTGGAAAAGAACTTGTGGTTTCGGATATGGAGTTTGATTCCATTATTATTGCTGTACAGTCCGGTAAAGCAGATTTTGGAGCTGCCGGTATGACTGTGACAGGGGACCGTTTAAAGAATATTGATTTTACAGATTCTTATACCACTGCAAAACAGGTGATCATCGTAAAATCAGGGAACTCGAAAGGCAGTCAGACATTTATGGAAAAATTCCGACAGACATTTATCGAGCAGGACAGATGGCAGTACATACCAAAGGGTTTGTTAAATACATTGATTATTACGATCTGTGCCGGAATTCTTGGGATTTTGCTTGGATTTGTGCTGGCGATTATCCGCGTGGGACATGACCGCAATGAGGAAAAGAGTATTTTGATCCGGGTTTTAAATGTGATAGCGAAAGTCTATCTTACGGTGTTTCGTGGAACTCCGGTCATGGTGCAGCTGCTTATTATGTACTATGTAGTGTTTGTCAGTGTAAAAGTGAGTCCTCTTGTGGCGGCAGTTCTTGCATTTGGACTAAATTCTGGAGCCTATGTGGCAGAAGCAGTAAGAGCAGGTATCATGTCTATCGAAATTGGTCAGTTTGAGGCCGGACGAAGCCTGGGATTTACCTATGGGCAGACCATGATTCATATTATTATGCCACAGGCTGTAAAAAATGCGCTGCCAGCCATGTGTAATGAGTTTATTGCATTGTTAAAGGAAAGCTCGATTGTCGGTTATATTGGTTTAGTTGATCTTACAAAGGCGGGAGATATTATAAGAAGCAATACCTATGAGGCGATGCTTCCGCTATGTTCCGTTGCATTGGTATATCTGGTGATTGTTTTGATATTAACTGCATTGGTCGGCCGTTTAGAGAGGAGGTTAAAGAGGGATGCAAGATAGAGAAGTGTTGATTGAAATAAGAGATTTGTGCAAGTCTTACGGGGACCATCTCGTGTTGGACCATATTAACACAGAGGTTTGTAAGGGGGAAGTGATTGCCATTGTAGGTCCTTCCGGTTGTGGTAAATCCACATTTTTGCGTTCTTTGAATCTGTTAGAGCGGCCGGAATCTGGTGCTATCATTTTTGAAGGCACTGATATTATGGATAAAAAGACAAATATGAATCAGGTGCGCCAAAAGATTGGTATGGTATTTCAGCAGTTTAATCTGTTTCCGAATATGACGGTAAAGGAAAATATTATGCTGGCACCGGTAAAGCTTAAGGTGATGGATAAAGAGACTGCAGCAGAAAAGGCAGATGAACTGCTTGGAAGAATTGGTCTCTCTGATAAAGCGGATGCTTATCCGGGCAATCTTTCTGGGGGACAGAAACAGCGTATCGCTATTGCAAGAACAATGGCAATGAATCCGGATGTTATTCTTTTTGACGAACCAACCTCAGCTCTTGATCCGGAGATGGTTGGAGAGGTATTAGAGATTATGAAGGAACTGGCAAAGGATGGAATGACTATGATTGTGGTAACACATGAGATGGGTTTTGCAAGAGATGTAGCGACCAGGGTACTTTTTATTGATGAGAAGAATATACAGGAGGATAGTGAGCCGAGGGAATTCTTTGAACATCCAAAAAACCAGCGTTTAAAGGAATTTTTATCGAAGGTTCGTTAGGATATTTTTCCTTTTTGAATCATTCAAAGGGGAGTTTTGCATTTTTTATTCTGAATATAAATCAAGGAAGAAGGTAAGAGATATGGAGAATTTAACAGGGGAGAAAAGGGAGAAATTGTGTCAGGAGGTTTTCTGCGCAATGGAAAAGCATGAAATAAAGGTATATTACCAGCCACAGTATGATGCACTTACTGGAAAACTTGCCGGTGCGGAGGCGTTGACACGGTGGATAAAGGAGGATGGTTCCGTTGTCATGCCGGGAAGTTTTATTCCGCAGATGGAGCAGGGAACAGAGATTACAGAACTTGACTGGTATATGTTAAAGGAGGTCTGCAAATTCCTTAGACAGCAGCAGGAGGAGAATATATATACGGTTCCTGTTGCAGTGAATTTTTCAAGGCAGCATGTGAAGGAAGAAGATTTTGTGAAAAAGCTCTGTGAGATAGTAGATTCTTATGGTGTACCGCATAAAAAGCTTGAGGTTGAGATTACGGAATCCGTTTTTTCCGGACAGGAGGAAAAGATAGCTGGATGGATTCAAGAAATCAGGGCTCAGGGATTTAAGGTTGCAATAGATGATTTTGGAAGCGGTCTGTCTTCCTTAAGCTTTGTGAAGGATATTTCCGTGGATGTGTTAAAAATTGACAAATCCTTACTTAGCCGGAATTGTGAAGATGAAAAGGAACGTATTGTATTGGAGAGTATCTTTAATTTTGCACATAGACTGAAGCTTACAACCGTGGCAGAGGGTGTGGAAACAAGAGAGCAGTTAGGATTTCTTAGAACTTGTTCCTGTAAGCTGATTCAGGGATTTTTATTTGCAAAGCCGATGGAGGCTAAGGAATTTATGAAGCTTTGCCAGAAAGGGGAAGAGGTGGAGGAGCCGGAAGATATTTTAGTGGTGCAGGCGCCTTCCAGTGCAACGCAGCTATTGTTGGATGCTGTGTTCACCAGATATCCGCTGGTGATTTTTTCGAATCTTACAAGAAACAGTTTTTATATGATGGCATATGAAAATTTTACGAGGCAGTCCTGCCCTTCTACCGGTGTGTTCGAGGAATTGATCGCCCATGGTGCATCTACGATGCATCCAGAAGACCAGGAGCTGTTTAGGGAAACCTTTCGTATTGATAATTTGATGGCAGCACATGACCGAGGTGAGAAGTTTGTCAGCGTTGTCACAAGACAGATGGGAGATGACGGTATTTACCGCAGGGTGGAAACCACAGACTATTTTGTGAAGCATCCATCTGTAGATGATGTGTTGGTGATAGCACTTTGCCATAATCTTGACTAGGACAAAGGAGGCTGTTTTTGTTAATGTCTATGAGGATGCAATGAGTAAAACCGCAATGCAGACAATGTATGACAGGATTTTCCGTACAAAGATGGGAAAATATTATTATAATCAGAGAATAGCGGAACCTGATATGTTGTCTGTGATAAGAAAAAGTTGCTTGATATAGCAAATAAATAACATAATGATCCATTCGTTTGGAAGGAGATAAAAGATGAATTGTTTACATGTGCCAAAGATTATGATGCCCAAAGAGGGAACAGACTTATATAAATGGTCTGTGATTGCCTGTGACCAGTATACATCTCAGCCGGAATACTGGCAGGAAACAGAAAAAACGGTTGGAAATGTACCGTCGACCTTGAGATTGATTCTTCCAGAGGTATATTTAGAAGGCGAGGACGAAAAACAGCGTGTTGACAAAATTCACGACACGATGAAGCAGTATATGAAAGATGGAACCCTGCAGGAAATGCCAGAGGCATTTGTATTAGTAGAGCGAAGTTATGGTAAGGAATTTTCGCGTTTTGGACTGGTGGTGGAGATTGACTTAGAAACCTACGAATATAAGAAGGGGTCACATTCCCTGATACGTCCTACGGAGATGACGGTGGAGGAGCGTATTCCGCCACGTTTGCGGGTACGGCAGACTGCTGCTTTAGAGCTGCCACATATTATGCTGCTGATTGATGATCCTGGGCATACAGTAATCGAGCCTTTGATGGCAAAAAAGGATAATTTCAAAAAGATATATGATACTGATCTTATGCAAAAAGGAGGACATATTACCGGGTGGTTTATCCCAAAAGGGGAGGAGACGGAACAGATTATAAAGCTTATTGAAAAGCTTGCCGATCCAGATGCGTTTAAAGAAAAATATAACTTAAAGAAGGAGTATCCACTTCTTAACCTGGCAGTGGGTGATGGCAACCATTCCATGGCTACTGCAAAGGCAGCGTGGGAGAATATTAAGCAGGGTTTGTCACAGGAGGAAATGGTAGACCATCCGGCAAGATTCTGTCTTTGCGAGGTTGTAAATGTGCAGGATGAGAGCCTGGAAATAGAACCGATTCACCGCGTGATGTTTGATGTAAATAAAGCAGAATTGTTAAGAGAAGCGAAGACTTATTATGAAGCAAGGGACTGTGAGTTTGTTGTGGAAGATGGTGTGTTTGTTGAACCATATGCCGATGAGAAAGTGCACTGTTTTGCTTTTTTTGATAAAAACGGTGCTGGAACGATTAAAGTGAGTCAGCCTGCATGGGGAATTGCAGTGGCAACATTACAGAACTTTCTGGACGAATTTTTAAGCAGGCATAAGGAATGCAGGATTGATTATATCCATGGCAGGGATGTGGTGGAGGCTCTTGGCTCGCAAAGTGGCAATATGGGCTTTTTACTGCCAGAGATCAATAAAGAAGATTTGTTTAAGGGGGTTATAGTAGACGGAGTTTTGCCAAGGAAGACCTTTTCCATGGGTGAAGCGAATGAAAAACGTTATTACATGGAATCTAAATCACTTGTGAAGAAATCATGAAAATTTCAGAGTTCCATTTTTGTTGAAAATGCGTAAAAATAATTACATTTTGCTTTCTGTTTTGTACAAATTATGCTATAATAATTCTAGCAAGCAAACAATTATTGAGACTGCTAGCAGGCAAAGAAGGAAGGTATGACTTATGGAAAAACAGATTATTATTTCAGTCGGCAGAGAATTTGGCAGTGGGGGACATGAGATTGCCGAAGGCCTGGCAAAGCATTATGATATTCCGCTTTTTGACAAGGAGATCTTTGAACATATTGAAGAAAATGAATCAATCAGTGCTGAGGTAGCAAAATTTTTTGATGAGAAGCCGGTAAGCCCGATTTTTTACCCAATAATGATGGATGGCGCAAACCTGCCGTTAGAACAGACTGTGGCAAACCATATTTTTAATTTTATCCGGCTAAAGGGAGACAAGGAAAAGCAGTCTTTTGTGATTGTTGGAAGATGTGCAGAGTATGTATTGAGGGATAATCCCAATATGATAAGTATTTTTATTTTGGGAGATACGGATAAAAAGTGCCAGCGTGTTATGAAAAAATATGAGTTGGATGAGAAGGCAGCGCTTAGCCTTATGCGGAAAGAAGATAAGATGCGAAAAACATATCATAACTTTTATGCAGATGGAAAATGGGGAGATTCCAGAAGCTATGATATTTGTATCAACAGCTCTACATTAGGAGTGGAAAAGACCTTAGAGATGTTGATTGCATATATAGACAAGGCGCTACACTAATGTAAGAAAAATCATATCAGTGTTTTGCGGGAGATTCTATGGGTGATGTAAGGGTGTGTTTATGTGCCCTTGCAAAGGAGTGGTGTGGCATAAGCCACCCAAGAATGTATTTAGGAGGTACTATATTTATGGCAAACAGATTTGTATTGAATGAAACAAGTTACCACGGAGCAGGAGCGATTTTAGCAATTGCAGAGGAGATAACAGGGAGAGGATTTCAGAAGGCATTTGTCTGTTCTGATCCGGATCTTATCAAGTTTGAGGTTACGAAAAAGGTTACGGATGTATTAGATAATGCAAAGATTCCGTATGAGATATATTCGAATATTAAACCAAATCCGACAATTGAGAATGTACAGACAGGTGTGGAGGCATTTAAGAAATCTGGTGCAGACTGTATTGTAGCGATTGGTGGGGGTTCCTCTATGGATACTGCAAAAGCGATTGGTATTGTGATAAAGAATCCAGAGTTTGCAGATATTCGAAGCTTAGAGGGGGTTGCACCAACAAAGAATAAATGTGTTCCAATCATTGCAGTTCCTACTACAGCAGGTACAGCAGCAGAAGTTACCATCAATTATGTAATTACCGATGCAGAGAAAAACCGTAAAATGGTATGTGTAGATGTACACGATATTCCAGTGGTGGCAGTAGTTGATCCGGATATGATGAGCTCTATGCCAAAAGGGCTTACCGCTGCAACCGGTATGGATGCTTTGACACATGCGATTGAGGGATATATTACACTTGGCGCATGGGAAATGTCAGATATGTTCCATTTAAAGGCAATTGAGATTATTGCAAAGAATCTTCGTGGAGCAGTAGAGAATACGAAGGAAGGCCGGGAAGGAATGGCACTTGGACAGTATATAGCTGGTATGGGATTTTCAAATGTAGGTCTTGGACTCGTTCATTCCATGGCACATCCATTGGGAGCGCTTTATGATACACCGCATGGTGTTGCAAATGCAATTATTCTTCCAACTGTTATGGAATATAATGCACCGGCGACCGGCGAGAAATACCGTGATATTGCAAAGGCAATGGGTGTAGAGGGTGTTGATGCAATGAGTATTGAGGATGCAAGAAAGGCAGCAATTGATGCAGTGAAGCAGCTGTCCGTGGATGTTGGAATTCCGGCAGATTTAAAAGAGATTGTTAAGGAAGAGGATATTCCGTTCCTTGCACAGTCAGCATATGATGATGCATGCCGTCCGGGTAATCCAAAGGATACCAATATTGAGGATATTACAGCACTTTATAAGTCGCTGTTATGATGTCAGGATAAAGATAGTAAGAATAGATAGGATGTAGATGTCCTATCTATTCTTTTTCATCCTGCTGAAAATTGGTCTGCAGCAGGATTCAGAAATTAGCTGCTAAATGACTAGTGCTATTTTAACTTTTCGGGCGAAGTGATTTGTGTTGGGACAGAAGACATGTGTTATAATGAATTGCGCTGATGCGCAAGCAGGTCATCAATTTTCTCCAAAAATCGGTGACATATGTTATAATAGATGGCAGGTGATTGAAAAATAGTCGAAGGTGTTGTGAATATGATTAAGGTGAAAATTAATTAAAATGGATTGGATAAATACAATTATTATTGTGCATATAAATGATAAAGTGTAAGGGGGGATAGATGTGTATCATTGTCATATTCATTTTTATTTGATAGGTGCTTGCTGCAAGGCATTTAATGTAATAAAAGAAATGTCTCCACTTGAGAATTTTACACATGAATTTTGGGAAGGATCCAAATTTGAAGAAGGGTTGTTGGCTAAGGCAGATGTGATTTTGGTTGATTTATCCGATTTAGATGGAGAGGCAGCAATCCAAACGGCAGTTGCGGGCAAGAGCGGTGATGCGGAATGTATTCTGCTTGCGAGTCAGGAACAGATTGTGGGGCTTGCAAAGGACTTATCTCAAATAAAAGATGTTTGGACAATGCCGATGTCAGACGAGGAAATAAAATTCCGTTTTTTGAGATGGCAGCAGACATATAAGATGAGTAAGGACTTTTGGCAGACGAATCATTTTTGGGAGGCTACGATTAATAATATTCCGAATCTTATCTGGTATAAAGACAAAAACGGAGTACATGAAATAGTGAATGATAGCTTCTGCAAAACCGTCAATAAAACGAAGGAGCAGGTAGAAGGACGTAAACATGCTTATATTTGGGATGCTGAATATGACGATCCTGTGTGTATAGAATCTGAACAGGAGGTTATGCGTAAGCAACAGACTTGTATATCTGAGGAAGAGGTGAAAAACGGAGAGGGTATAAAGTTACTTACAACATATAAATCGCCATTATATAATCTGGATGGAAGTGTAATGGGAACGGTGGGTGTAGCAATTGATATAACGAAGGAGCGCGCCTATGAGCAGGAAATAATTGAAAAAAACCGTACCTTAGAAACTATTTTTTCTACTATGGATTGTGGTATGTTGTGCCATACAATAGACGGTTCCCGTATTATCAGTATTAATAAAGCAGCGTTAAAGATTTTGGGATATGAGTCTCAGGAAGAAATGACAAGACCGGGATTTGATATGGTTGCTCCATCTGTTATGGACGAAGATAAGGAAAAGCTTCGGGCAAGTATCAAAAAACTGAAAGAAGAAGGGGATAGTGTCAGTGTGGAGTACCGTGTGCAGCATCCAGATGGAGAAATCCTTTATGTAATGGGCAACGTAAAACTTTTAAGAGAAAATGGAGAATTGTATTATCAGCGTTTTCTTTTAGATTGTACAACACAGAAGGTTCAGGAAAAAAAGGAGAGGATGAAGAGAGAAAAACGTCAGATGGAATTGATTCAGGCGTTGGGTATAGATTATAACATTGTTTGCTTTTTTGATCTTGAAACGGGCATGGGAAACACACTTCGTATGGAAAATTATAGAAACCATGTAATCGAATCTGTGTTTTCTGGAGATATTCTATTAGAGGAAAGTATTGGTCGTTATATTGAGAGCTGTGTTCATTTGGATGATCAGCAAATGATGAGGGAGGCTTTTACACAGGACAGACTGAGACAAGAATTGACAGAAAAAAGGATATATCATATTAATTATCGTGTGGTTCACGATGGTGAGATAAAATACTTTCAAATGAAAGCGGTATATGTAGGAAAATGGGATGGAAACCAGGGTGTTGTTATAGGAATCCGCAGTGTGGATGAGGAAATCCGGGATGAAATGGAAAAGAAGCGTATGTTAGAGGAGGCACTGCTGCAAGCCCAAAAGGCCAATAAAGCAAAAAGTACATTTCTGTCTAATATGTCTCATGATATCCGTACCCCAATGAATGCAATTGTCGGTTTTACGAATTTGGCGAGTGAGCATTTAGATTGTAAGGAACAGGTTAAGGAATATCTGGAGAAGATTAATGCATCGGGGAAGCATTTACTGCATTTGATTAATGATATTTTAGATATGAGCCGCATTGAAAGTGGTAAAATACAATTAGAAGATAAACCGTGCAGTTTATTAGATATTTTATATGGATTGTACAATATCGTACAGGTGGATATTCGTGCAAAACAGCTTGAATTATATTTTGATACTGAGAATATTTCAAACGAGTATATTTATTGTGATCAGTTGCGGCTAAATCAAGTGCTGCTGAATCTTTTAAGTAATGCAGTCAAGTATACAGAAGCAGGTGGCAGTATCAGCTTGACTATTACAGAGAAGCCTGGAGCACCAGTGGGTTATGCAAATTATGAAATTTGCATCAAAGATACGGGAATTGGAATGAGTAAAGAGTTTGTATCCCATATTTTTGAACCTTTTGAGAGAGAAAGAAATTCTACAATTAGCAAGATTCAGGGAACGGGCTTGGGAATGGCGATTACAAAGAATATTGTAGAAATGATGAATGGTACTATCGAGGTGGAAAGTGAGCAGAACAAAGGAACGGAAATTAGAGTTTCCTTTACATTCCGCTTGCGTTGCAAGGGAAAGAAATCTTTGATTATACCAGAGCTTGAGAATAAAAGAGCACTGGTCGTGTCAGAAAATTCTAAGACCTGTGATAATATATCAAGTATGCTTCGGCAGATTGGAATGCGTCCGGAACAGGTGTCATCAGGAGAGGAAGCAGTACTTCGGACCTGTCAGGCGAGTAAGGAGGGAGATTGTTACCATACATATATTATTGAGCAGCAGCTGGATGATAGGAATAGTATTGAGGTTATACGAAAAATTAAAAAGGAGCTGGGTGAGAGGGAATCCGTTATTGTTATGGCTGCATATGATTGGTCAGATATAAGGAATGAGGCGCAAGAAGCAGGTGTCGATGCATTTTGCGGTGCCCTGCCGATTTTGCCGGAGTTACGAAACTGTCTGAAATCAGTTATACATAAAGAGGATATGAAGGAAAAGGGAAAAACGAAATCAGAGAAGCTTTATAAAGGGCGTATTTTGTTGGTAGAAGATATTGAAATAAATCAGGAGATTGCGGTAGCAATTTTAACAGAAGCGGGATTTTCTGTAGAGGTTGCCGAGAATGGGCAGGTTGCTTTGGATATGTTAAAAGAGGCGCAATCAGGCTATTATCAATTGGTGCTTATGGATATTCAGATGCCGGTGATGAACGGTTATGAAGCAACCAAAGCAATTCGAAGTCTGGAAAATTCGGAAGTGTCATCAATACCTATTTTTGCAATGTCTGCGAATGCCTTTGAGGAAGACCGGCAGGAAGCTTTAAAGTGTGGAATGAATGGGCATATAGCAAAACCGATTGATGTCAAAGTGTTGCTAAATACTTTGCGTGATGTATGTGATTGAGCCCTTGGCTTTACTTTGGTGTATCGAAAACTCTGGGGGTTATCATTGCTATTTGAAAATGCATATGCTAAAATAACCTTATATAAAATTGATACGGAAAAAGCTGAAAATGTTTGGCATAGAAGCATTTTCAGATAGAAAGCGATGGAGGATAAAGTCATGAACAAGAAGCTGCAAGAGGTCATAGATAATCTGGAAGTTATTCGTCTTTTGAGTGACAAAGACATAGTGGTGTCCGTGATAGACAAAGATGGTATTGTACAAGGTTTTTCAATGCCACCGTCTATTCCGCCAACAATAGAGGTTGGAAGTGAATTTACAGATCCAACAGGTGCTTTTGATGAAGTGATGAGAACCGGAAGGCCGAAACATAACATTCTTCCGAAGGAAGTGGTTGGAATGGCTATGGAGGGGAATCTTGTTCCTATCAAGGACGGTACGGAGGTTGTGGGCTGTGTGGTCAGTACCTATTCTGTGGATGACAAAGAAAAGACACATAAGATTGCTGTACAGTTTCAGAAATCAGTTGGAGAGGTGAACGCTTCCCTGCAGAATATAGTCAGCGGGTTAGAAAATTTGTTTGGTATGCTCACGGAGATGAACCATATGACATCGGATATTGAGAAGGATGTAAACGGTGCGGCAGATGTTGTGAATAAAGTTAGCGGCAATGCATCCCGTTCTAATATTCTAGCACTTAATGCATCCATTGAAGCTGCCCGAAGCGGTGAGGCAGGACGTGGATTTGCAGTGGTGGCAACAGAAATGGGAAAGCTTGCCAATGAGAGTGGAAGCTCTGCTTCAGAAATTAAGAAAACCCTTAATGTTATCGGAGAACATTTACATGCAATTATTGCATCGATTAAAGAGGCAAATGGAGTGGCAAAGGAACATAGAGACAGTATTAATGATATCAAGGAGATTCTTGACCAGACGATGGCATTGGCAGACCAACTGAAGGAATAGAAAGAAAAGATTATAAAATTGTGAAATTTTTTGAGAATCAGCGTTTTGTTTTGATACGATTGCAGTGTCAGGGCAAAACGCTTTTTTAGATGATACAAAAAAGATACAATCCTGTTACAAAGAGTATGCACAAAAATGTTCTTATAAAAGAAATGAAAGAAATCTCCAGACAGGCTGAGTTTAAGAAGTTAAAAAGCCGGATATGTATAGCGGATGAAACACAAAGTGGAGAAAATGGGAGGAACAAAGATGGATATAGAGTTGACAGGGGTGAAGACTTTTGAGCAGCTGCCAGTAAGGCCGGTACAGGTCGCAGGAAGGACAAATACGGGGAGAGGACATCAGGAGAGGATAGAAAAGACAAGACGGAAACCAACCTACAAAAGACCTGTGAGCAAAGCAGAGCGCATCAGGAGAAAGAAAAAGAGAAAGCGTATTGCATGGTGGAGATATATAAAAAGAATGATGAGCAGGCTTCTTCTTCTGGCTGCCATGCTGGCAGCGGCGATATTTGCCATTTCGAAGATACTAGGATTGATAGTGGGAATATTTATACCAAAGGCGGGGGCAGGCAGTAGTTTTGCTGAAGAGCTTTTAAAAGATGATATAAAGATTCTTCGGTATGATGTGGAAGCTCCTCGGGTTATCGAAGAAAACGAGATTAGGGGCAGGCTTGCTTCCCTTGTAGGAGAATACCCGGAGTTTTCTGAGGTATATGAGCACATGGATGAATACCCGGAAAAGCTTTTAGTTTCTCTTTGCAATAATCCGGAGATGATCGACTTTGTAAAGGGTTACCCCGGAAATACTGGAATGGCAGCTGGAGAACTCACAGACAAGGAGTTACGGGCAAAGATACCGCATTTACTGCAATGGGATAAAAGATGGGGATATGCTGCATACGGAGAAAATAATATGGTTGCTCTCGCAGGCTGTGCACCAACCTGTATGTCCATGGTTATTGTAGGGCTTACGGGAAATGAAGCTGCCACACCGGATGCGATAGCTGACTATGCGATGCAAAATGGTTTTTATGTGGAGGGGACAGGAACGGCATGGAGCCTGATGACGGAGGGCGGTCAGCAATGGGGCGTATATGGACGGGAAATATCATTGATGGAAAATAATATAGTATCCGAATTAGAAGCAGGACATCCTATTATATGCAGTGTACATGCAGGGGATTTTACTGTAGAAGGACATTTTATCGTGCTGGTAGGGGTAGAGGATGGGAAAATCCGGTTGAACGATCCAAACAGTATCAGCCGGAGCAATCAGCTTTGGGATTATAGTGAATTGGAAGGACAGATTAGCAATTTGTGGGTGTTTAATAAATATTAACAGTGCTGACTGTGGTGCTGTTATGATAGATGAATGATGGTTTGATCTTTGCAATATGCTTTTGGTATATTACCTGCTGCAATGATGCATGCCTGCTGGTAATCGGCAAAACGCACGGGAGCAGTGAGATCAAATTTGCTATGATCGCATAAAACATATGGGGAAAGAGTGTGTATAATGGCACACTCTTTTATTTTTGCTTCCTCTGGATCGGGTGTAGTAAAGCCGTCGGTATGATTGACTGCGTTTGTACCGAAGAAACCGATGGAGAATCGGTATCGCTGGAGAGCAGAATAGCATTCAGAGCCAATCAATGCTTCTGTGGTGGACTTTAATTGTCCGCCTGTTAAATAGACCGGATAGTTCTTGCTGCTTAATTTTTTTGCGTGGATAATGGCATTTGTCACAAACGTCACATTCGGTACTTCAAGATAATCAATCAGATAGGATGTTGTAGTTCCGGCATCAAGGAAGACCAAATCATTTGGCTGGATGAGTGTTGTGGCATAACGGGCAATGTTGATTTTCTCTTCCTGGTTGACATCTTCCCTGGCGGCAATCGTATAATCCGATTTAATCTGCTGGGGGAGGGCAACGGCTCCGCCGTGCACTTTAGAAAGCAGTCCACGTCTGTGCAATTCCTTTAAGTCTCTTCGAATGGTAGCTTCTGAGGCACCAAGCTCTTCCATTAGTTCTTGTACAGTAACTGCATTTTGTGTATTCACATAATTGCATATTCGTTGTTTTCTTTCTTCTGACAGCATAATTTGGTTCCTTTCTGAATTATTTATATTAAATATGGTTAGACTTTTATGGAATGATGGGTTGTGACGTATTTTGAATGAAATTATAGACTTTTTTTGCAAAAATGTCAATGAATGCCAACATTTGGAAGTGATAAAAGTGCCATTTGATATAATGGTAAATAATTTTTGCTTTTTCTTGATTGAATATGATTATAAATGATTGACAAAAAGAAAAATATGTGATATATTTTCAATATAAATCAAAAACGTTCAAAAAATATTAAAAAGGAGGGATAAAATGATTTACACGGTTACATTTAATCCGTCACTGGATTACATTGTGACGGTACCGAATTTTACTGTCGGAAAAGTAAACCGGACGGAGAAGGAACTGGTGCTGCCAGGTGGAAAAGGGATTAATGTGTCGATTGTGCTGAAGAACCTGGGAATGGCAAGTACCGTACTTGGCTTTATTGCGGGATTTACTGGGGAAGAGATTAAGCGGAGACTGGTAGAACAAAAGATTGACACAGATTTTATTACGGTAGCAAATGGCATGTCACGTGTCAATGTTAAGCTTCGTTCTAACGAGGAAAGCGAGATTAATGGTATGGGTCCGGATATTGATGAAACAAGTCTTTCTCAGTTTTTTGCAAAGATGGATTTATTAAAGGATGGGGATGTGCTTGTGCTGGCGGGCTCGATTCCGGCTGCACTTCCGGAAACGATGTACCGGGATATCATGGAGCGGCTGCAGAAGAAAAAAATCATGATTGCAGTGGATGCAACGAAGGATTTGCTTTGTAATGTATTAGAATATCATCCATTTGTGATTAAGCCAAATAATTTTGAACTTGGTGAGATTTTTGGTGTTGAACTTACCAGTCAGGCAGAGGTTATAACCTATGCAAAAAAACTGCAGGAACGAGGTGCAAGAAATGTACTGGTTTCCATGGCTGGAGATGGTGCAGTCTTAGTGGCGGAGGATGGAACAACTTATCAAAGCCCGGCACCAGAGGGTAAGGTCGTTAATTCTGTCGGTGCAGGAGATTCTATGGTGGCAGGTTTTATTTATGGATATCTGGCGGAACAAAATTATGAAAATGCATTTTACACTGGGATCTCCTGTGGAAGTGCAAGTGCATTTTCTGAAAATCTTGCAACGAAGGAAGAGGTTGAGGCTGTATACCGGAATATTGCAAAGTAAAGGACTATGTCAGAATTTAAACATCATATTATGAGGTTTCATAGTAGAAAATGAATCATTATCCATAACGATAATGTAACATATCATGCATACAATAAAAAGAAAGATAGGAGGAAATGCGTATGAAGATTACGGATTTATTATCAGAAAATGCCGTGGATTTGCAGGTGAAAGCAACGGATAAGAAGGATGTGCTCCGGCAGGCTGTCGATTTGATGGCAAAGCAAGGTGTGATTACCGATAAGGAGGAATATCTTGCGGCGGTATTTGCAAGAGAGGAGGAGAGTACGACTGGCGTTGGTGATGGAATTGCTATTCCGCATGGACGTTGTGAAGCGGTAACAAAGCCATCCCTGGTTGCCATGGTGATTCCGGAAGGGGTAGAATATGAGGCATTGGATGATGAACCGGTCAATCTGTTGTTCCTGATTGCAGCCAATCCACAAAGTGGATCTGCCCATATTGATATTTTAAGTAAGTTGTCAGGCATGCTGATGCATGAGGAATTTACCGAGGCATTGAAGGCTGCCAGAACAGCGAAAGAATTCTTGAAAGTAATTGATGATGCAGAAGAAGAGAAAGATGCAAATGAGGAGAAAACTGCAGAAGCAGCGGAGACTGGGCAGAAAAAAATTCTGGCTGTTACCGGATGTCCGACAGGTATTGCCCATACATTTATGGCAGCAGAGGCAATTGAGAAGAGTGCGAAGACACATGACTGTTTTGTGAAGGTGGAGACCAGGGGCTCCGGTGGTGCAAAGAATGTGTTGACGGCAGAGGAGATAGCAGAGGCAGATTGTATTATCGTAGCTGCGGATACGAAAGTTCCGATGGGACGTTTTGATGGCAAGAAGCTGATTGAGGTTCCTGTTTCTGATGGAATCAGTAAAGCGGATCAGCTGATTGAGCGGGCAATCGCAGGGGATGCCCCTTTGTATCATGGTGCGAGTGATAGTGCGCAAAGCGACACTGCAGCGAATGGCAGTGTAGGTCATCAGATTTATAAACATTTGATGAACGGCGTTTCGCATATGCTTCCGTTTGTTGTAGGAGGCGGTATTCTGATTGCGATTTCATTTCTGATTGATGGTCTTTGCGTAGATATCAATGCGCTTAGTGAAGCAGAACGCGCTAACTTTGGTACAATTACATCAGCGGCTGCGTTGTTTAAGGGAATTGGTGGAACAGCATTTAATTATATGCTTCCGATTTTGGCAGGTTTTATTGCGATGAGTATTGCTGACCGCCCGGGTCTTGCTGTTGGTATTTTAGGTGGTGCCATTGCAGCAGGTGGTAAGTCCGGTTTCCTTGGTGCGTTAGTAGCCGGGTTCCTTGCAGGTTATATTGTAAAACTGTTGATGAAAGCTTGTGAAAAGCTTCCGAAGTCCTTGGATGGTATTAAACCGGTTCTGATTTATCCGGTATTTGGTATACTAATCTGCGGACTTGCGATGAACTATGTGATTGAACCAATTGTAGGGGTAATCAATACAGCGTTAAATAATGGGTTAGCCTCTATGAGTGGAGTCAGTAGTGTATTACTTGGAATGATCGTAGCGGGAATGATGGCAATTGACATGGGTGGTCCGTTTAACAAGGCAGCTTATGCATTCGGAATAGCGTCTATTGCAGCAGGCAATTATAATATCATGGCAGCGGTTATGATTGGTGGTATGGTTCCACCGTGTGCAATCGCTCTTGCAACATTACTGTTTAAGAAAAAATTTACAGCAGAGGAGAGAAAGTCTGGTTCGACTAATTTTGTTATGGGTCTTGCGTTCATAACAGAGGGTGCGATTCCGTTTGCAGCTTCTGACCCATTGCATGTACTGCCTGCATGTATCGTAGGCTCTGCTGCGGCTGGTGGATTATCCATGGCATTTAACTGTACGTTAATGGCACCGCATGGTGGAATCTTCGTATTTCCGGTGGTAGGAAATGCAATATTTTACCTGCTTTCTTTAGTGATCGGTATGGTTATTGGTGCAGTATTGTTAGGCGCATTGAAGAAACCGGTGCAGGAATAGTGAGGAAATAAATATGCTCCGTTTTAAACGGACGTTTGATCTGTGTTTTATATTCCGCTGGTAAACAGGTATAGGGCAGGTGTACCGTCTCCCAATGATGGTGGCACCTGCCTTATGCTGTCTATTCAGAAGTGAAAAATAATAAAGCATTAAACGATTGTCTTATAAAACTAAGACTTGTAAAGATGGGGAAATTCTTGTAACATAATGATAGTGTTACTATTAAAGAATTTAGGAAAAGGAAAATGTATGCGGCTTGGTAAGGAGCAGAGTCTGTGGTACAAGGAGATGGAATGGAAAAACCAGCAATATTGAAGAACAAATATTTTTTGTATATAACAGAGTTTTTTGCAGGAATGTCGGTGATGGCAGTAGAGCTTGGAGCCAGCAGGTTGCTGGCTCCATATTTCAGCTCTTCCCAGATTGTATGGACGATTATAATTGGAACAATAATGATTGCCATGGCACTAGGTAATATTTATGGAGGGAAGAGTGCAGATAAGACACCAGATCCGGATAAGCTTTACGGAAGAATGATTATTGCAGGTGTTTGGATCGCAATGATTCCAGTTGTTGGAAAATATATTATTTTAGGTGTTTCGGCATTGCTGATTTTTACTGTGAACAGTAATTTTCTGATATGGGCAGCGTTTGCTGCCTGTGTGCTGGTTTTTGTCTTTCCATTATTTTTGCTTGGCACGGTGACGCCGTCTTTGGCGAAATATTCGGTAGATAGTTTGGATGAAAGTGGTAAGACGGTGGGAACACTTGGGGCGTTTAATACGATTGGTTCGATTATTGGAACTTTTGTACCAACCTTTGTAACGATTCCGGCAGTGGGAACTTCAATTACCTTTTTAATATTTGCAGGTATTTTACTTGCGTTATCCATCTGCTATTTTCTTAGTGTGAAACAAAAAAAGGTGAAAATAGCAGTGGCGATAATATTGTTTCTTGTATGCTGTGTTTTTGGATATTCCAGCCATTTTGCATTTTGGGATTCTGATTTAACCTATGAGGGAGAGTCGGTATATAATTATTTGCAGGTAAAGGAAAATGAACAGCAGGTGGTACTCTCGACGAATGTCTTATTTGGCGTGCAGTCCGTGCTGATGAAGAACGAATCGCTTACGGGAATGTATTATGATTATGCTATGGCAGCTCCCCTTATGACAGAAAAGGAGAATCCAAAGGACTGCGAAGTGTTGATTCTTGGAATGGGAACCGGAACTTATGCAACCCAGTGCAACCGTTATTTTGGTGCGATGTTTGTGGAGGGGGTGGAGATTGATGAACGGATTACGGAATTGGCACGGGAATATTTTGAGCTGTCTGAGGATATCAAGGTTACGACCTATGATGGCAGGGCATTTTTAAATGCAATAGATAAAAAATATGATGTAATCATGGTGGATGCTTATCAGGACATTACAATTCCTTTTCAGATGTCATCTGTTGAATTTTTTACTCTTGTAAAAGAGCATTTGAATGAAGGTGGTGTCATGGTTGTAAATATGAACATGAAGGGAAATGTAAAGGGTAGTATCAACCAGTATCTGGCAGATACCATTTCTTCCGTATTTGGTGAAGTGTATACAGTAGATGTAAAATATTCTACAAACAGAGAATTATTTGCTTGTGACAACAAGGCGATGCTGGAAAATCTGGAGGCGCATATACAAAGTATGGAAATGACAGGTTTTGCGGAGATGATGTCAATGGTTTCTGATAATCTTTGTGCATATGAGGCAGGAGAATATATCATGACAGATGATAAGGCACCAGTAGAGCTTTTAGGCATGAAAGTGATTGACGAGATTATTAAGGATGAGGTGGCCTATTACAAGGGGATTTTTGAGGAGCAGGGAATTAAAGGACTTTTAGATAAGCTATTATGAAGCGGTAAAAGCGAGCATACGATGTATGGTGGATGAAACATATGCGGTAAAACCGCCAAAGGAGGTATAAAGATGAAAGTGTTGATGTTAAATGGAAGTTCGAATCAGGCAGGCTGTACCTATACGGCATTAAAAGAGATTGGAACGGTATTAGAGGCTGAGGGAATTGAGTATGAAATTTTTCAGATTGGTGCAGGACCGGTGAGAGATTGTATCGGGTGTGGGCAGTGTACGCCAGAAGGGTGTGTTTTTTCTGATGATGCGGTAAATGAATTTGTAAAAAAAGCAAAGGAAGCAGATGGTTTTGTCTTCGGAACACCAGTATATTATGCACATCCAAGCGGAAGAATTCTTTCGTTCCTGGACAGAGTGTTTTACAGCAGTGGAGCATCCTTCCGTTTTAAGCCGGCAGCGGTTGTTGCCTCTGCAAGACGGGCGGGAACAACGGCATCCTTAGATGTCTTACAGAAATATTTAGGGATTTCCCAGATGCCAACGGTAGGTTCCACATATTGGAATATGGTGCATGGCAACAGGGCAGAGGAAGTGCGAAAGGATGAGGAGGGATTACAGACTATGCGAAATATCGGTTACAATCTCGCCTGGATGTTAAAATGCTTTGAGGCGGGAAGAAACACTGGGGTAGAATTGCCGAAATCCCAGAAAGTCGTGACTACCAATTTTATCAGGGGTAAACAGTAGAGTATTTTCTGTTTTTTGAAAGAAATGTAAGGGATTTACTTCACAAAACAAGGTGGTATATGGTAAAATACTAGAGAAGAAATTCATTATATTGGATACTTAATGACCTGTGCATACGGTAGCATACTGTTTTGCCATATGAAGACATATTTAATAAGGGGGGCTCATTTTGACACATAAAGAGAAGGCGGATACGCTTTTGCGTCAGCAGTATCACTGCTCACAAGCGCTGTTTGGGGCATTTGCAGAGGATTTTGATATTGACTTAAAAACTGCATTCAAGGTCAGCACCTGTTTTGGTGCCGGTATGCGGCAGGGTGAAGTGTGCGGCTGTATCAGTGCGTCCCTTATGATACTTGGCATGGCATTTGGTTTTTATAATGCGCAGAACCGGGAATTGGAAATGTATGGCAACAAAAAAACGCGGGAATTTATTGATGAGTTTAAGAAGCGTATGTGTGGAGATACCCTTTGCAGAGATATTTTAGCGCAGGATATCAAAACTGCGGAAGGTCAGAAAATTATTAAGCAGGCAGGACTTATCCTAAAGAAGTGTCCCCGTGCTATCAATCACAGTATTGATATTTTAGAGGAGATGCTTGCGGAGCATGATCGGGAAATGGCTGAAAATGCTGCTATGATGGCAGAATATGAGCAGGAAATGCAGGATCTTCAGAGAGAAAAGCAGGAGGCTGCTGCTTTGATGAAAGAAAGTGGCAGAACGGATGCAGATAAATGGAATTTGGAGAAGTTTGCGGATCATGATGAAGTGCAGGATGTTATGAAACGAAATAATCGCAAGTACCGGTTCCGCCGGAATGTGGGAGAGCTGGTGTATAGTTCGAGGAAGCCAATTGCATTTATTCAATTTGATATCCGCAGATTTAAGATTATTAACGATTTATACGGCGAGCGGTTTGGGGATGAGATTCTTTATTTTATCATTGACCAGTTAAAAAGTATATGTAATGAAAAACAGTATTATTTGAACCCTCGAAGTGATGTGTTTATGATTGTCACAGAGTATGAGACAGAAGAGGATTTGATGGCATTCATTCATAAGGTTGATGATAATATATCCTCTTTTAAGAATGTGCGGCTTCAGCTTTCCTATGGTGTATACTCGGTAGAAGATAAGAACATGGAACTGCGGCAGATGGAAGACCGTGCTGCAATGGCGAGAAAGGCTGCTAAGAATAATGTGGTGACGAACATTCTCTTTTATAAGGAGCAGTTTAAAGAACTGTTATATTCGAGGAAGTTTATTGAAGAGAGTATGCAGACTGCTATTGCGGATCACCAGTTCAAAATGTATCTGCAACCTAAGTTTTCCATTACAAAGAATCAGATTGTAGGTGCGGAGGCATTGGTAAGGTGGATTCATCCGGAGCGTGGGATGATTTATCCCAATGAGTTTATTCCGGCGATTGAAGAAAATGGATTCATCAAGGAGGTAGATTATTTTATCTGGTCCGAAGCAGCGGCATTTATCAGGCAGTGCGCAGAGATGGGGGTAACAGACTGTCCTGTTTCCGTCAATGTGTCCAGGGTACACTTACAGGATGACAACTGTAAGGATGTGTTAAAGAAGATTATTGAAGAAAATGGAATTAAAAAGGAGCTTTTAGAGCTTGAGATTACAGAGACGGTAAATGACCAGCAGATTAGCAAGAAGGCTTATGAATTAAAAGAAAAAGGATTTAAACTTTTAATGGATGATTTTGGAAGTGGTTATTCGTCCCTGAACATTTTGTTAGAGACACCATTTGATGTGGTCAAGCTGGATAAAAAGTTTATTGAAAATATGATGGTATCTGACAAGGGGAAATTAATCTTAGAGCAGGTTGTCACGATGGCAGACCGTTTAGGGCTTGGTCTTTTGGCAGAGGGGGTAGAGACAGAGGAGCAGGTGGATGTTCTTCGGAGAATTGGTTGTGATCTGGTACAGGGATATTACTATGCAAAGCCAATGCCAGTGGAAGATTTTTTTGCCCTGTTGCAGGGTTGACAGAGGCTTGAAATGAATCCTTATATATTGTGATACAAGCTGTTAAATGAGAAGAATTACATAAGACAGTTCGAAACCATCCTGTCTATAAACAAAACTAAGGGATTGATTGTATATTTGGAGTATGCTTATTTCTTAGCGTACTCCTTTTTTATGCTATAAGAACAGGTAAGTATTTTGCGATAGCCAATATTGGGAGAAATGACAGAGGGGAGTGTTGAAATGAGTGTTTCAGAGCCAGAAAAGCGATATAGTGTCATTCATCAGAAGAATCCAAGAGAGATTCTGCTTCTTCGAGGCAGAGGTTGTGGATGGCGTAGATGCAGCTTTTGTGATTACCACCTGGATTTCTCGAGGGATGATGAGGCAAATTATCGGTTAAATGAACAGGAATTGCAAAAGGTTACTGGATGTTTTGGTAAGCTTGAAGTTATTAATTCGGGAAGCTTCGTAGAACTGGATTTAAAGACCATTGCGCAAATCCGACAGGTGTGCGTGGCAAAACAGATCCATGAGCTGCACGTGGAAATTCATTGGATGTATAAGGATGAGATTTGGAAAGTGCGTAATTATTTTGCAGAGGAAGATATTCTGGTGAAGGTTAAGCTTGGAGTTGAGACCTTTGACAGTGGATACCGGGAAAGACTTCTGATGAAGGGGATTGATTCGGATTCGCCGGAAGAGATTGCAAAATATGCTGATGAGATATGTCTGCTTTTTGGACTAAAAGGGCAGACATCAGAGTCTATGCAGAAAGACATTAAAATCGGATTGCAGTATTTTGAGCGGATTTGCATTAATATTATGGTTGAAAATTCTACAAAAATCAAACCGGATGCAGAAGTAATACGAGTATTTAGAAGGGAACTGTATGACAGATATATTGACAATGACCGAGTGGATATTCTTATGGAAAATACGGCATTTGGTGTTGGAGATAAGTATGAAAGGGTGGATGGAAAATGAATAATGAACTATTACTGATTGTATCACTTCTTGTAATATATGGGGGGGTTTTGTTTGTGTATAAATGGTTTGGAAAAACAGGACTCTACTGCTGGACCGTGTTTGCAACAGTTACGGCAAATATTGAGGTATTGATTATGATCAGAGCCTTTGGAATGGAACAGACGCTTGGAAACATATTGTTTGCTTCCACGTTTCTTGTAACAGATATTTTAAGTGAGACGGCGGGTAAAAAGGATGCCGCAAGGGCAGTCAACATGGGAATTGTGACATCTGTGTTTTTTATTTTGCTGTCTCAGTCATGGCTGCTTTACACACCTTCGAAAGAAGATTGGGCAAGACCAGCTTTCGAGACTATTTTTTTGAACACTCCAAGGCTGTTGCTGGCAAGCCTGTTGGTTTATGCAATATCACAGCGGTTTGATGTGTGGGCATACCACAAATGGTGGGAGTTTACGAAGAAGAAATTTGGGGATTCGAGAAGGTTCCTCTGGCTTCGGAACAATGGTTCCACTCTGATTTCCCAGTTACTTAATACGGTACTTTATACCTTTGGCGCCTTTCTTGGAATGTATGATATGTCAGTGCTTATAAGCATTTGCCTGTCAAGCTATGCCATTTTTGTGGCTACAAGTCTGCTTGATACACCTTTTGTGTATATGGCAAGAAGAATTGCCGAGAAAGGCAAAAATGAACTTTTTTGAATATATTGAACTTTTTTGCTTGATATAGATTTTACGGGAAATAGAACTTGAACTTTTTGGCGCGCTGTGATATGCTCTTGTTAAAAATGAACTTTTAGGGCATATATCAAGAAGGAGAAAGAATATGGCTGGTAATATATTCGCACAAAGATTCAAAGAAGCGATGAACAGACAGGGAATGAAGCAGGTCGATCTGCTCCGTGCAGCGGATGCACAGGGAGTCAAGCTTGGCAAGAGCCAGATTAGCCAATATGTCAGCGGAAAAAGTGTTCCGAGAGAGAATATTGGTGGATTTCTTGCGAAGGTGTTGAATGTGGATATGCAGTGGTTATATGGAAAAGAACCGGAGCTTACTACGGAGTATAGGGAGAATGCAGCAGAAAGTTCGAAGGAGAATGTTTTGAAAGAAAGGAAAAGGAATATGCGGGAATACAAAAAATCATCGAAATTAAACAATGTATTATATGATGTGAGAGGTCCGGTTGTAGATGAAGCGATGAGAATGGAAGAAAACGGAGTCAATGTTTTAAAGTTAAATATAGGCAATCCGGCTCCATTTGGGTTTCGGACACCGGATGAAGTGATATATGATATGCAGAGGCAACTGACAGACTGTGAAGGATATTCTGCGGCAAAGGGACTTTTTTCTGCAAGAAAAGCCATTATGCAGTATGCTCAGATTAAGAATATTCCGAATGTATCGATAGAAGATATTTACACAGGTAATGGTGTGAGTGAGCTTATTAATCTGAGTATGTCAGCGCTGCTTGATGATGGAGATGAGGTACTGGTTCCGGCTCCGGATTACCCGCTGTGGACGGCCTGTGTAACCTTGGCAGGTGGAAAGGCAGTTCATTATATTTGTGATGAACAGGCAGAATGGTATCCGGATTTAGGGGATATCAGAAAGAAAATAAATGATAGAACGAAGGCTATTGTTCTTATCAATCCGAATAATCCAACGGGAGCATTATATCCAAAGGAAATTTTACAGCAGATTGTGGAGATTGCACGTGAGAATGAGCTTATCATTTTTTCGGATGAAATTTATGACCGTCTGGTTATGGATGAGGAAGAACACACTTCGATTGCTTCTTTAGCGCCAGACCTGTTCTGCGTTACTTTTAGCGGGCTGTCTAAGTCTCATATGATTGCAGGATACCGGATTGGCTGGATGGTGTTAAGTGGTAATAAGGCAGTTGCAAAGGATTATATTGAGGGATTGAATATGCTTTCCAATATGCGGCTTTGTTCGAATGTACCGGCGCAGTCCATTGTACAGACGGCTCTTGGCGGTCATCAGAGTGTAAAGAATTATATTGTTCCGGGAGGACGGATTTACGAACAGCGGGAGTTTATATACAAGGCGCTCAATGATATTCCGGGACTCAGTGCGGTAAAGCCAAAGGCTGCTTTTTACATTTTTCCGAAAATGGATACAAAAAAGTTCAACATTGTGGATGATGAGAGATTTGCACTTGATTTATTGAGGGAGAAGAAATTATTGATCATACATGGTGGAGGATTTAACTGGGGACAGCCGGATCATTTCCGTGTTGTCTATCTGCCTCGTATAGAAGTGTTAGGGGATGCGGTGAAAAAACTGGGGGATTTCTTAAGCTATTATAAGCAGTGAGACAGGATTGAAAAAATGGAGAAATGCATATGATAAAGACAAAAATGATGAATATATATTTGTTTAAGCTGGCTATTCGAATTTTGATTTTTCTGGCGGCATTTATCCTTTATATCTGGCATAAGGACTGGATGATTGCCTTTGCAAAACAGCCGATTACGATGGGAGTCACACCAATGCATGTGCTATGGCTTGTTTTTATGGCGATGATGGTTAAGCATCTGATTCCAAGGGGAAGAGCAACCATGGCACTTCGAAAGGCAGAAGAGGAGAACTTTGTTAGGACACAGGACTATTCGGAGCTTGAGATGTACCGTTTTATTCAGGATCAGAATGAAAAAGCATGGAAGGTTATGCTCTTATGGCTTATCTTTAATGCAGTGTGGGGACTGCTTTACCTGCTTCATATACTTGATGATATGGATTTGATTATGCTGTCCATCACCTATTTTCTGTGTGACTATATCTGCATTTTGTTTTACTGTCCATTTCAAACCCATATCATGAGGAATAAATGCTGCGTGAACTGCCGTATATATGACTGGGGACATTTTATGATGTTCACGCCGATGCTGTTTATCCGAAATTTTTATAGTTGGAGTCTGTTTTTTACCTCTTGTGTAGTACTGATCAGTTGGGAGATAAAATACATTCGCCATCCAGAACGATTCTGGGAAGGTTCAAATGACACTCTGCAATGTGCAAATTGCAGGGATAAGACCTGCCAGATTAAGAAAAAGCTGCTTAAAAAATATCATTAGGTGAAAGAATACAGGAGAACACAAAATGTACAAATTAGTTATTTTTGATTTGGATGGAACGATTCTGGATACTTTGGAGGATTTGGCAGACAGTGCGAATTATGCGCTGCGCATGCACCATTTTCCGGAGCGAACCATAGAAGAGATAAGAAGCTTTGTTGGAAATGGGATTGGGAAGCTGATAGAACGGGCTGTACCAGATAGTACGGATTTTGTTGTTGTGGAAAAGGTGTTAGCAAATTTTAAGGTGCACTATGCGCAGCATTGTGCAGATAAAACAAGACCTTATCATGGTATACCGGAACTGATTGAAAAGTTGAAAAACCAGGGATATAAGACAGCGGTAGTATCGAATAAGGCAGATTTTGCTGTGCGGCAGTTATGTGAAGACTATTTTTCCGGGCTGTTTGATTTTGTAGTTGGAGAGCGGGAGGGAATACGAAGGAAACCGGCTCCGGACAGTGTGCTTGAAGTACTTGAGCGGCTACATGTTGAAAAGAAAAATGCACTGTATATCGGAGACTCAGAGGTGGATATCCAGACAGCCGATCATGCAGGAGTTGACCAGATATCAGTGGAGTGGGGATTCCGGGAAAGAGAATATCTGCTTTCAAAAGGAGCAAAGAAAATAGTAGGGTCGCCGGAAGAGATATTGTCAATATTAGATGAAGGGAATTCACGAAAAGTTCACAAAAATTGTTAGCACTCACTATTGACGAGTGCTAACAATAGTGGTATAACATAATCAGAACGAAGGAACAGCAAAATAGATTCCCAGTTCTAGGTAACATTTAACAGGATAAGTTATTTGATGCTGTAGATAATAGAAAGCATCATAACTGATTTTGAAAGGAGACGATGACTTATGTTAATGCCTAGTATTTTTGGAGAAACTTTATTGGATGATTTCTTTGGATTCCCAAAAGAACGTTATGTGAAAACAAACAATACAGGTCTAATGCAGACCGATATTTCCGAGAGTGATAATAGCTTTTCGCTGATTATGAATCTTCCAGGCTTTAAAAAGGAGGATGTGAAAGCGGAGCTCAAGGATGGATATCTTACCGTCAATGCATCAACAAATACCAGCAATGAGGAAAAGGATGACAATGGGAAATATATTCGAAGGGAACGTTATAGTGGTTCCTGCAGCAGAAGCTTTTATATTGGAGAAGCAGTAACGCAGGAGGATATCAAGGCGAAGTTTGAGGATGGAACCTTAAAGATTACCGTTCCGAAGAAGGAGCTAAAACCGGAAATAGAGGAAGCAAAGTATATTGCGATTGAGGGATAATGGAAAGTCCCTTTTGAATCGCTTACTCATAACCATTCATGAAAGACCAGTCAGGATTTGCCGTTTTGATAAAAAGACGGACAGTTCCGGCTGGTCTTATTTTGTGTGAAGGTTATGAGAATATACCTGGCTAAGACTCGAAAAAACCAGTGGTTTGGCAGATTTAGTTCAAAGCGGAGAGATCAATAAAAACTCACAGACGAAAAGGTTTAGTATTAAACATTTATTTTGTTTTTTGTTGGATAATATATAGAAGAAGATGGAAGTGTCATGAAGAAGTATTTTGCAGAAAAAAATCAAGTGTGCTTTTCGACAAAAAAAAGTGAAATTCGGCTGAGAAATTCGGCACTTTATTCACTTGAATCTTAGGGAAAAGAGGTATAAGATTAGCTATGGTAAATTAGAACATGAGAGAAGGAGATGATTATTTGGATTCACTGGCAAAGCGTCTGATGGAGGAGCTGGAATGTGAGACCGTCTTCACAATCCCTCTTTTTGGTGGAATTGATATAGCGGAGTCTGTTGTGGTGACGTGGATTATCATGGCAGTACTGATACTTACAGCGTTTATTCTCACAAGGGATTTGAAGATTCATCATATCAGCAGGCGTCAGGCGGTGGCAGAGCTGATTGTCACTAAATTAACCGGTTTGGTGGAAGGCATGATTGGACCGGAAGGTGGAGCATATGTTCCATATCTTACAACCGTTTTGATTTATATCGGTTTTGCCAATATTATTGGATTGTTTGGTTTCAAATCGCCAACAAAGGATTTAACCGTTACAATTGCTTTGGCCTTGATGAGTATCATTTTAGTGGAGGCGGCAGGTATTTATCATCATGGTGTGAAAAAATGGCTTCGTAAGTTTACCAAGCCAATTGCTATTGTGACACCGATTAATATCCTTGAAGTATTTACCAGACCGTTATCACTTTGTATGCGGCTTTTTGGTAATGTGTTGGGAGCGTTCGTTATTATGGAATTGATTAAGATGGTTGTCCCGGTCTTTTTGCCGGCAGTATTCAGCCTGTATTTTGACATTTTTGATGGACTGCTTCAGGCATATGTGTTTGTATTTTTGACTTCATTGTATATTAGTGAAGCACTTGAGGATTAGTATAATATTAAGTTGCTTGATGCGAACACAGAATTTACAGATTTTAAATGGAAAATGCGTTGAAAAATGATGAAAAGAAAAGGAGATCTATTATGGGAACATTAATCGCAATTGGAGCAGGTATTGCAGTTTTGGGAGCAATGGGAGCAGGTATTGGTATCGGTATCGCAACCGGTAAGGCAACAGAGGCAGTAGCCAGACAGCCAGAGGCAGATGGTAAGATCCGTACAACCCTGATTCTTGGTTGTGCGCTTGCAGAGGCAACGGCTATTTACGGTTTCGTTATCGCTTTGATGATTATCGTAATGTTAAAATAACAGAGAAAGGCAGGTTAGTAGCATGCTTAATATTAGTGCAGCTAATTTATTTTTTATCGTTGTTAACCTTCTGGTGCTATATATTGCAATGAAACGGTTTCTTTTCCAACCGATACAAAAGATTATTGCTGCGAGACAGGAAGAGGCAGACAGGCAGTTTGAAGAGGCAGCAGCAAAGCAGGCAGAAGCAGACGAAATGAAAGCTCAATATACCGGTTCGATAGCAGACATTGAGGAAGAGAAGAAACAGACATTGCAGCAGGCTAGGAAGGATGCCGATAAAGAGTACCAGAAGATTGTGGATGGTGCGAGAAAAGAGGCGAATCAGATCAAGGCTGATGCAGCAGCAGAAGCAGAGGTTCAAAAGAAGCAGATTATCAAGAAAGCGGAGAAAGAAATCGCTGATATGGTAATAAATGCAGCGACAAAGGTAGTAGGAGCGCAGAGTAGTATAGAGATGAATGCGTCTTTATATAATGAATTTTTAGACAAAGCAGGTGAGGAATCGTGACACAGGCAATAACGGATCATGCGCAGGATTTGCGTAATACAGGAAATTCCAGGGATTTACTGCAGCATGCAGAGCTAGTCTATGTAACAGCACCAAGTGACGAACAATTGGCAGGGATTCGTAAGTTTCTGGCAAAGGAATTTCACAATGAGGAGATAGAGATTTCCTTAAAAGAGGACGCATCCTTAAAGAGCGGTTTTATTTTACGTGTTGGAACAAAGGAGTATGACTGGAGTGAACAGGGGAGAATTGAACAGCTTAAGAGTGCCGTTACGAAGAAGATTTCTGGAATAAACTTCAGTGAAGAAAATATTATCTCTATTCTCAAAAGTAATATTGAAGATTTTGAGCTAGAGGCAAAAAGTAAAGAGATTGGTATCGTGAACTGGGTTGGTGACGGTATTGTAAATGTGGATGGCATTGACCATGCCTGCTATGGCGAGATTGTTATATTTGACTGTGGCATAAAGGGAATGGTACAGGATGTGCGCAGGGATGAGATTGGTGTCATTTTATTTGGACGTGACACAGAGATTCATGAGGGAAGCCGTGTGGTTCGTACCGGTAAGATGGCTGGCATACCAGTCGGTGAAAACTTTAAGGGAAGAATTGTGAATGCATTGGGTGCACCGATTGACGGGCTTGGTGAAATTGCAGCAGACGGATACCGCCCGATTGAAAATCCGGCGCCAAGTATTGTCGACCGTAAGTCCGTATCTGTTCCATTGGAGACTGGTATTCTTTCCATTGATTCCATGTTCCCAATTGGTCGTGGACAGCGTGAGCTTATTATCGGTGACCGCCAGACAGGTAAAACCTCTATTGTAATGGATACTATTTTAAACCAGAAGGGTAAGGATGTAATCTGTGTATATGTTGCAATCGGGCAGAAAGCATCTACGATTGCAAAATTTGTAAACAATTTAAAGAAGGGTGATGCAATGGATTATACGATTATCGTATCAGCAACGGCATCTGATCCAGCATCGCTTCAATATATTGCACCATATTCCGGAACAGCACTTGCAGAGTATTTCATGTATCAGGGAAAGGATGTTTTGATCGTATATGATGATTTGTCCAAGCATGCGGTGGCTTACCGTGCAATTTCGCTGCTGCTTGAGCGTTCTCCGGGGCGTGAGGCATATCCGGGAGATGTATTCTATCTGCATTCCAGACTGTTGGAGCGTTCATCCCGTCTGACTACAGAGGCAGGCGGCGGCTCGATTACGGCGCTTCCAATTATTGAGACACAGGCGGGAGATGTATCCGCATATATCCCAACAAATGTAATCTCGATTACAGATGGTCAGATTTATCTGGAGAGCGAGCTTTTTAATGCAGGACAGAGACCGGCGGTTAATGTTGGTTTGTCGGTATCCCGTGTAGGTGGTGCTGCACAGACAAAGGCAACAAAGAAAGCAGCCGGAAGTATTCGTATTGATTTGGCGCAGTACCGTGAAATGGAAGTGTTTACCCAGTTTTCTTCTGACCTTGATGAGAATACAAAAAAACAGCTTGACCATGGACGTTCTTTAATGGAGCTTTTAAAACAGCCTCTTGGCAGACCGTTTTCTATGGCAGAACAGGTTATCACTTTAGTGGCGGCGAATGCCCACATATTCAGTGATCTGCCAATCGGTGAGGTGAAAAAGTTCCGAATGGATTTGCTAAAGGATTTTGAGAGCAACCATTCTGATCTGATTAGCCAGATTGAATCATCTAAAAATTTGGATGATGATACGAGAGAAGCAATAGTGGAGGTTTGTAACCAATTTAAAAATCAGGAGAGATAGATATGGCGAATACGAAGGAGATTCAAAACAGGATAAAGAGTATTCAGGATACAATGAAGATAACCAATGCCATGTATATGATGTCCTCCATGAAGCTTCGAAAGGCAAGAAAGAAGCTTGAGAATACGGAGCCATACTTTTATGGATTGCAAAAGGAGATATCCGATATCCTGCTTCATTTTCCGGATATGCAGCATTTATATTTTGATAACCGTGGAGAGGATAAAAAAGAAACCATTAAGAAAAAGGGGTTTATTGTAATAACCGGTGATAAAGGTATGGCAGGTGCCTATAACCACAATGTATTAAAAGAGGCGCAGAAAGCGATTGATTCCGTAGAGAAATACCGCCTTTTCGTGGTTGGTGAGATTGGACGGCATTATTTTACAAGACTTGGTTATAACGTGGAAGAGAATTTCCGCTTTTCTGAAAGTAATCCATCAATCCATCGTGCAAGAGTGATGACGGAACGTATAGTTGAGCTATATAAGCAGGAACAGATAGATGAGGTTTATGTAATCTATACCCGTATGATAAACAGTATGAAAGAAAAGGTGGAGATTGAAGAGATTCTGCCACTAAAGACGCATGAGTTTATCAAGAATGAATTACTTGACCAGACAAAGTTTGGGGAGGGTAATTTTGATAAGGAGGCTGCGGAGCGGGCGGATGAATGGTTTTTAATCTATCCTTCTCCGAAGCATGTGCTAGAGAAGTTGGTTTATAACTATGTGACAGGATTTTTATATGGTGTCCTGGTAGAGGGTTCTGCCAGCGAGGAAAATGCCAGAATGATGGCAATGCAGTCAGCAACCGATAATGCACAGGCAATGCTTGCAGAATTGTCGATAGAGTATAACCGTGTGCGCCAGGCTGCAATTACCCAGGAGATTACAGAGGTAATTGGTGGTGCGAAGGCTCTTAAAAAGAAAAAGAAGAAACAAGCGAGGTGAGATTCACACAATGGAGAATATTGGTAAAATTGTACAGGTTTCCGGACCTGTAGTAGACGTAGAATTTGCAGATAGTAATAATCTGCCGGCCATCAAGGATGCACTTTATGTCATGAATGATGAAAAAAAATGTGTGATGGAAGTATCTCAGCATATTGGACATAATGTAGTCCGCTGTATTATGCTTGCAGCCAGTGAAGGACTTTGCAGGGATATGGAAGTTGTGGCAACTGGCTCTGGTATTCAGGTTCCGGTCGGTGAGAAGACGTTAGGTCGTCTGTTTAATGTTCTCGGTGAGACACTTGATGATGGTGAGACATTAGATGAGGCAGAGCGTTGGTGTATTCATCGGGAACCACCTAAATTTGAACAGCAGAGTCCCGTTGTGGAGATGTTAGAGACAGGTATCAAGGTGATTGATTTGCTTGCCCCTTATGCAAAGGGTGGTAAGATTGGATTATTTGGTGGTGCCGGAGTTGGTAAAACCGTATTGATTCAGGAGCTGATCCGCAATGTGGCAACAGAAAGCGGTGGTTACTCAATTTTTACCGGTGTAGGAGAACGTTCCCGTGAAGGTAACGATCTTTGGATGGAGATGAAGGAATCCGGTGTTTTAGAGAAGACAGCATTGGTATTCGGTCAGATGAACGAACCGCCAGGATCCCGTATGCGTGTAGCAGAAACCGGACTTACTATGGCAGAATATTTTCGTGATGTGGAAAAACAGGATGTATTGCTTTTTATAGATAATATTTTCCGTTTTGTTCAGGCAGGTTCTGAGGTATCGGCATTACTTGGGCGTATGCCGTCTGCGGTTGGTTACCAGCCAACACTTGCGAATGATTTAGGTGAACTGCAGGAGCGTATTGCTTCCACGAAAGAGGGTTCCGTTACTTCTGTGCAGGCGGTTTATGTGCCGGCGGATGACTTGACAGATCCTGCACCAGCAACGACATTCTCTCATTTGGATGCAACCACGGTTCTTTCAAGGAAAATTGTGGAGCAGGGTATTTATCCTGCGGTAGACCCATTGGAGTCTACTTCTCGTATTCTGGAACCGGATGTGGTGGGAGAGGAGCATTATAATGTTGCCCGCCAGGTACAGGAGATTTTACAGAAGTATAAGGATTTACAGGATATTATTGCAATCCTTGGTATGGAAGAGCTTTCGGATGAGGATAAGGTTATTGTATTCCGTGCGAGAAAAATTCAGCGTTTCTTGTCCCAGCCATTCCATGTAGCAGAGAATTTTACGGGCGTAAAGGGTGCGTTTGTTCCGGTTGAGGAGACCATTAAGGGCTTCAAAGCAATTTTAAATGGTGAGATGGATTCCTATCCGGAAGCGGCATTTTTTAATGTTGGAACGATTGAGGATGTTAAGAAAAAGGCAGAGGCTATGTAATAGCAAAAGAGGTATAAGGAATGAAAACTTTTTCTTTAAAAATAATTGCGTGTGACAGAGTATTTTATGATGGGGAATGTGAGATTATTGTGTTTCCGGGATATGACGGCGAGATGGCGGTTATGGCAAATCATGAACAGATGACAACTGCCATTGAAGTTGGTGAAATACGGTTTCGGATTCCGGGAGAACAGAAATATCGTGTTGCCATTGTTTCGGATGGATTGTTAAAGGTAAGCCATAATGCGGTGGAGGTATTAGTCTATTCGGCAGAGGCCCCAGAGGAGATAGATGCATTCCGTGCCCAGGCGGCAGCCGAACGTGCAAGGGAACAGCTGCAGCAAAAGCAAAGTATTATGGAATATCATGTATCACGTGCTTCTCTTGCAAGAGCAATGGCAAGATTGCAGGGTAAGGATAAATATATTTCTTAAAGAAACCAGCTGGCACATATGTACCAGCTGGTTTCTTTTGGGGGTTTGTATTGTGTTAAAGGGGTTGGATAAATACTTTTTTGTATGATTCTGGAAAGCTTTATTTTTCCATTTTCAGAATCTGTTTCAAAATGTAATATAAATGCTCCTGGGTTTTGGGAGGCTGCTGTTCAATCAGCTGAAAGCTTTTATATGCGAAATTGTCAACAGGCTCAGCAAAATTATCGATTCCCTCTACAAGGGTGGATAAGGGTACATGAAGCCCTTTTGCAATCTTATGTAATGTTTCAATGGATGGAGTTTTCTCTCCACGTTCTATTTGTCCGATATAGGTCGGGTGGAGATCGCTGTACTCAGAGAGTTTTTCCTGACTGATCTTCTGTTGCGTGCGGTAATACCGGATCCGCTGACCGATTTCTTCTGTGATACTCATGTACAGCCTCCTTAAAAATGTTACTGAATCTATACTATAAATATGTATTTTTAATAACTATATACAATAAATATTGAAAATATAAAGGTATATACTAAAGATATAAAAACAACGGATTTTTTTCGTTACTATATATGTTTCCATGTTTGTAAGATATTATGACAGAAGTGTTACAAAGTGAGAAATAAGCTGCGGACAGCATGGCATCAAAAACTTTTCTGTATGGTTGAAATGTTATCGCAGTATTGTTTTTAAAGTTGCTATTCATGGCATATCTGCTATAATAGTAGTATTGTGTAAATTGCAAGTACATTAAGATTACAATACGGGCAGATACGTATTATTATGGCACATATGTATATTGGTACTGTAGGAGGATGATGGTAATGAAGATTTTGATAGCAGGAGATGGCAAGGTAGGAATGACACTTGCCAGAAAATTGCTGGTGGAAGGGCACGATCTGATATTGATCGATGTGGATCAGGAAGTGTTAGATGAGAGTGTGAACCGGATTGATGTTATGGCGGTTCAGGGAAATGCTGCTTCCATGGAGGTACTAAAGCAGGCTGATGTGAAGACCGCAGATTTGCTGATAGCGGTAACTGGTAAAGATGAGATTAACCTGCTTTGCTGTATGACAGCCCATGCAATGAATGGGAAGCTTCATACGATTGCCAGAATACGAAATCCGGAGTATGGTGACCAGATATATGAGATGAGGGATTTATTTGCCCTTTCTATGACGGTGAACCCGGAGCGCCAGGCGGCTTTGGAGATTGAACGTCTGTTAAAATATCCGGGATTTTTAAAGCGTGATACCTTTGCCAAGGGAAGGGTAGAAATTGTAGAACTTCGGATTGAGGCGGACAGCAAGCTTTGCAATGTGCCATTAAATGATCTGGGAAGTATAGTGAAATGCAAGGTATTAGTCTGTGCAGTAAGCAGCAATGGCAATGTACTGATTCCGGATGGTAATTATGTATTTAAAGAAGGAGACCGTATTTTCGTAACAGCACCGGCAAATAATCTGACTCAGCTATTAAGGAATTTAGGGATTTTAAAGCACAAAGCGGAAAATGTTTTACTCTGTGGTGGTGGAATGGTCAGCTTTTATTTAGCGCAACTGTTAGAAAAAAACGGTATTCATGTACAATTAATTGAAAAGGATCCAAAGCGTTGCGTGGAGCTGGCAAGCTGCCTGCCAGATGTCAGTGTAATTCAGGGAGATGCCAGCAGCTTGTTTTTGCTTGAGAGTGAAGGAATCAATGATTGCGATGCATTGGTAACCATGACCGGGCTGGATGAAATGAATATGATCATTTCTCTTTTTGGTAAGAAATGTAATGTACCGCAGATTATTACAAAGGTGGATCATACAGATGACAATGATATCCAGGACAGCCTGCCCCTTGGCAGTGTGGTTTGTCCGAAGGATCTTTGCTGTACCAATATTGTGCGCTATGTCCGTGCCATGCAGGATGCAACGGGAGCAGCGATTACAGTGCATACAATTGCGGACGGACAGGCTGAGGCCATGGAATTTTTAGCAGATGATAAAACATTGCATTGTGGAGAACCATTAAAGAACCTCCATATCCGGAAAAATGTATTAATCGCCTGTATTATGCATGGACGAAAAACAGAAATTCCAAATGGTGATTCTACTTTTGAGAAAAATAACCGGATTATTGTTGTCTCCAGCGGGGAACAGGTTATCCGGCATTTAAATGATATATTTGAGGATTAGGAATGGGGGCGGATACTTATGAATTATAAAATGATGGGCCGTCTGCTTTCCCAGATTTTGTTAGTGGAGGGAGTATTTATGCTCCCAGCACTTTTCATTAGTTTCTACAATAAAGAATGGATTGCAGCAAAGGCATTTGCGTATACAATTTTTATTATTGCAGTGGTGGCAGGTGTTACATTTACAATCTGTAAGAATGCCAGGAAAAAGTTTTATGCCAGAGAAGGTCTTGTCTGTGTGGGAATGAGTTGGATTATTATGTCACTGCTTGGCTGCCTGCCGTTTTATTTCTCAAAGGAAATTTCAAGTTACATTGATGCACTGTTTGAGATGGTATCGGGTTTTACTACGACAGGGGCATCTATCTTGTCGAATGTAGAAGCACTTTCGAAAGGGCTTCTGTATTGGAGAAGTTTCAGCCACTGGCTGGGCGGTATGGGTGTTTTGGTATTTTTACTGGCAGTCGTACCGGTTGGTGGAAAGAGTAATGGGTTTACCATGCACCTGCTTCGCGCAGAGAGCCCGGGACCGAATGTTGGAAAGCTTGTTCCAAGAATGGGAAAGACTGCTAAAATTCTTTACTGCATGTACATTTTATTGACTATTTTAAATTTTGTTTTTCTACTATTTGGACATATGCCGGTCTTTGATGCTGTGTGCACTGCCCTTGGAACAGCGGGAACGGGTGGTTTTGGTATCAAGAATGACAGTATGGCAAGTTACAGCCCATATATCCAAAATGTATGTACTGTGTTTATGATATTGTTTGGCGTGAATTTCAGCTGTTATTATCTGCTGCTGTTAAAACAGTTTAGGGCTGTTTTCTGTGATCAGGAACTGAGGCTTTATTTTGGCGTGATCGTGGGAAGCATCGGTCTGATTGCATGGAATGCAAGAGGGATGGCAGGAATGAAGACCTTTGGGGAAACATTACGCCACAGTGCATTTCAGGTGGCAAGCATCATTACAACCACGGGTTTTGCAACCACTGATTTTGATCAGTGGCCGAGCTTTTCTAAGGCTATATTGATATTTTTAATGGTGATTGGTGCCTGTGCAGGAAGTACAGGAGGAGGGCTAAAATGTGGCAGGCTTCTTCTGCTGATGAAGAGTCTTCGAAGAAATATCCGTCAGGTACTGAATCCACAAAAGGTATCTGTTGTGCGAAACAACGGACAGGTGGTAAGTGAGCGGGTGATTGATAATACAAATGCGTATCTTGCAGCATATGTATTTATTATATTATTTAGCTTTATTGTGATATCCTTAGACGGTTTGAGTGTTACAACGAATGTGACAGCGGTAATTTCATGTTTTAACAACATTGGTCCGGGGCTTGATGCAGTGGGACCTACCTGCAATTATTCTGTATATGGTGTAATATCCAAGATTGTTCTGATTGTGGATATGCTTGCAGGAAGACTGGAAATCTTCCCGATGCTGATACTATTTTCAAGGCATGCGTGGAAGAGGAGATAACAAAGCTGTGTTTCGGTGCTGCGGTTGCTTTGGATGCTACGCATAAAACAAAAATCGTGGCTGTTTGCAGGTATAGATTGTTGACGGATTCGTCATTGCCAGGGAAAGGAGAGGGTGCGCATGTTAAAGGAGTGGAGTAAAGAGAAAATACCATCTAAGGAGGAGTTAGAACGGCGTCTTGAGAATGCAAAGGAGAATCTTGCTGCACGGCAGATTGCCATAAAAGAGAAGAAACTTCCGGTACTTGTGGTGTTGGAAGGATGGGATGCTGCAGGGAAAGGCAGTGTGTTGGGAAGAGTAATTCGAAATATGGATCCAAGATTTTTCAAGGTAGCGGTTATGAAGGAGCCAACGAAAGAGGAGCAGAGAAAACCATTTTTATGCCGGCATTTTATAAAAATACCGGAAGCAGGGAAATTTATGTTTTTTGAAGGCGGCTGGATGGATGAGGTGACGGAGAGATATTTGAAGGGGGATTTAGGGGAGAAGCAGTATAGAGAACGTATCACAAGTGTAAAACGGTTTGAACGCCAGCTTACGGATAATGGGTATCTGGTAATGAAATTTTTTTTCCATATTGATGTGAGGGAACAGAGAAGGCGTTTAAATGTTTTATTAGCAGATAAGAGCACGAAATGGCGGGTTTCAAAAGCTGATTTATGGCAGAATGAAAATTATGATAAATGTATGAAGGTGTATGACCAGTATTTAGAGGATACAAACCAGCCTGCTGCACCGTGGTATCTGATTGACTCTAAGAGCAAAAAATGGGCGCAGGTACAGATGATGGAATTTTTAATCCGTGGAATCGATACGGCATTGATGAACCAGTCAAAGGCTGTGCCATTACTCCAGAATACCTTCCCTCTTATGGAAATTCCCAGGTTGAAGGATATTCCGTTAGAACAGCAACTTACGGAAGAAGAGTACAGAAAACAGTTAAAGGATTGCCAGAAAAAGCTTCATAAGCTTCACAATGAGCTGTACCGGAAAAAGATACCGGTTATCATTGCCTATGAGGGCTGGGATGCAGCGGGAAAGGGTGGCAATATCAAGCGTATCGCAGCAGCCCTTGACCCGAGAGGCTATGAGGTGCATCCAATTGCCAGCCCGGAGCCGCATGAAAAAGCGAGACATTATTTGTGGAGATTCTGGAATCGGCTTCCAAAGGATGGTCATATTGCTATTTTCGACCGTACATGGTATGGGCGTGTCATGGTAGAGCGGCTGGAGGGATTTTGTGGTGAAAATGATTGGCAGCGAGCATATAATGAAATTAATGAATTTGAGAAGGAACTGGCTGATTGGGGCGCAATTGTGATAAAGTTCTGGGTGCAGATTGATAAAGATACGCAGCTAGAACGTTTTACGCTCCGCCAAAATACACCAGAGAAACAGTGGAAGATTACAGAAGAAGACTGGCGAAACCGGGAGAAATGGGATTTGTATGAAGAGGCGGTGGATGAGATGCTGCAAAAAACAAATACGGCATTTGCACCGTGGCATGTATTGGAGTCGAATGATAAGTATTATGCAAGGATTAAAGCACTTAAAACAGTTATCAAAGAAATTGAAAAGCGGTTATAGTATTTTAAAGAAATTGTCGAATAATATACATTGTAACTGTCGCATAAGTGTGATAAAATAATAGACGGTTACGTTAAAAATGTTGTTTACACAATGCAGTGAAAGAAAAAGATTATTACTTGCTTGTGGAAAAGGAAGCAAAGGAGGTAGGATAGCATGACCTACGAAGAAGTATTTGAAAAGTTTAAGAAACAGTTTAAAGACACAGATGTCAGCAAAGTAAATGAACATCTGGCATACCAGTTTAACATTACTGGTGAGGGAGAAGGTTCTTTTTACGCAGAGGTCAAGGATGGAAAACTTTCGATTGAGCCATATGAGTATTATGACAGAGATGCATTATTTATTTGTTCAGCTGATAATCTGTTTAAGATCATTGCTGGAAAGTTGGATCCGGTTGCAGCATTTACACTGGGTAAATTAAAAGTAGAGGGAAATATTGATAAGGCACTGAAGATAAAAGAACTGCTTTAATTGAACGGTATTATATTTTTATTCGGGAAAGAAGCAGAAAGGCTGCCGCATTGAGTTTAGGCATTCTATGAAGGTATATTTAATGCGGCAGCATCACATGGTTTCTTCTAACCAATTTTTATTTCTGTGCCTGTTCCCTATGCATCAAGAGCGAGTTGATAAGGATCTGTTACTTTATCATCTAACATTTTGACATCTTTTCTCAATTCTTTTTGTTTTTCTATAATATTGTCTTGCCCTGCTTGTCGTTTATAACGGTGCTAAATTCGAAAAATATAAATCCCATTTAGTATATTGATATCATTTATGTAACATTTACGGGCACCAAAAATTTATTGGTTTTCAACAGAGTTTTTGTTAAAATGAATAAGAAAGCAACATGATGCTGAATTGACATTGGTGGCAGAAGATATGCTACACACTAATCGGTGAACCAGAAAAACAGGTAAAGAAACGGTTAGAAGAGATATTGGATTGAAAAAAGGAAAGGTAAGGATTTATGGAAGGAAGAAATGTGGATTTTTCCAAAACGGAGAAGGTACAGATTGTACACCCAAGAGATATCAATGGCAGTGGCAGGCTGTTTGGCGGGGCACTGTTACAGATGATAGATGAGCTTGCCGGCATTGTGGCAAAAAGGCATTGCCAGACACCCTGGGTGGCAACAGTGGCAATCGACAATCTGAATTTTAAGGCTGGTGCCTATGTAAATGATATTCTGGTGCTGATAGGATATGTTACCTATACAGGGAATACTTCCCTTGAGGTAAGGATTGATACCTATGTTGAGGATATAAAAGGGATAAGAAGACCCATAAATCGAGCATATTTTGTAATGGTGGCGATGGATGAAGAGAATCATAAAACGGCAGTTCCACCGCTTTTGGTTGAAACGGAAAGTCAGAGGGCAGAATGGGAAGGCGCACTGCTTCGGAAGAAGAACCGATTAGAGCGGAGAAAGGAAGGATATTAGTGTAATCCCTTTATAGAATTTTACTGGTCTGATGAACAGAAAACAGTTTGTTGTAAAAAATAATATAAAACATATTGACATAGTAGGAAATAGGGTGTATATTAATAAACATATTAATCCTAGCAGATAAATGTGAAATAGAAGGGAGATAAAAAATGGGTAAGAAAATTGAGAGAAAAGACAGAACATTAAAATTTGAAACATTACAGCTACATGTAGGACAGGAGACACCAGATCCTGTTACAGATGCAAGAGCAGTTCCGATTTATCAGTCATCTTCTTTTGTTTTTAAGAACTGTGACCACGCAGCAGCAAGATTTGGTCTTGCGGATGCAGGAAACATATATGGACGTCTCACGAATCCAACACAGGATGTGTTTGAACAAAGGATTGCCGCTTTAGAGGGAGGAGTAGCCGCTCTTTCAGTAGCCAGTGGCGCTGCGGCAATTGCGTATACCATTGAAAATCTTGCAAAAAATGGTGATCATATTGTAGCAGCAAAGAATATTTATGGCGGTACATATAACTTGCTGGCGCATACGCTGGTTGATTATGGCGTGACTACTACATTTGTTGACATTTTCGATGAACAGGCGGTTAAGGCGGCGATTCAGGATAATACCAAGGCAATCTTCATTGAAACACTGGGTAATCCGAACTCAGATGTGGTAGATATTGAAAGCATTGCAAAGATTGCACATGATGCGAAAATTCCACTTGTTGTAGATAATACCTTTGCGACACCATATCTTGTAAGACCGATTGAATACGGTGCAGATATTGTTGTACATTCTGCAACAAAATTTATTGGAGGACATGGAACAACAATAGGTGGTGTCATTGTTGATAGCGGTAAGTTTGACTGGGAAGCATCGGGCAAATTTGAGGATCTTGTAAAACCAAATCCAAGTTATCATGGTGTAAGCTTTGTGAAAGATGTAGGAGCTGCCGCATTTGTGACAAAAATCCGTGCGATTTTGCTTCGTGACACGGGAGCAACGCTTTCGCCGTTCCATGCATTTTTCTTTCTGCAGGGTCTTGAGACGTTATCCCTGCGTGTGGAACGCCATGTAGAAAATGCGCTGAAAGTAGTAAAATATCTCAAGGATCATCCGCTGGTGGAAAAGGTGCATCATCCATCTGTTTCAGAAGATGCAGTACAGCAGGAATTATACAAAAAATATTTTCCAAATGGTGGTGGCTCGATTTTCACCTTTGAAATCAAGGGAGATGACAATACAGCAAAGAAATTTATTGACAATCTGGAGCTGTTTTCCCTTTTGGCTAATGTGGCAGATGTGAAATCCCTGGTAATTCATCCGGCATCTACTACTCATGCCCAGCTTACAGAGGCTGAGCTCTTAGATCAGGGTATCAAGCCAAATACAATCCGCTTATCAATCGGAACAGAGCATGTGGATGATATTATTCAGGATTTAGAAGAAGCATTTAAGGCTGTAGCGGAATAAATATACTTATAATTAGAGAAATTAGACATCAGGAGTACCGGATAAACCGGCAGGACAGTTGAACAGGAACAAAATTACGGAGAGATATTGAAGTGATATCTTTCCGTAATTTGTATATGGATATTGAAGGAATTGTAGCAGAATGCATACTATGTTTTCATTTGGTTCCTGTAGAGCCGAATCCGCCTGCTCCACGCACGGTATCGCTGAGTTCGTCAGTTTCCTCAAAATGTGCAGTCAGATATGGTGTAATAACAAGTTGTGCAATCCGCTCCTTTGGTTCTATGAAAACTTCAATATTACTATGGTTATGAAGTGCAACCATAACCTCGCCTCTATAATCTGCGTCCACAACACCAACCTTGTTTGCTGGTGCCAGACCTTTTTTGGAGGCCAGACCGCTTCTCGCATAGATAAGTCCTGCATAGCCTGCTGGTATCTCCATAGCAAGTCCTGTCGGTATAAGTTTCGTCTCCCCCGGTGCAAAACTTACGGATTCTTCTACACATGCATATAAATCTGCGCCTGCTGCATATGCGGAACCATAAGTTGGAAGCATTGCATGTTCATGAAGTTTTTTAATTGGTACATTCGCATTCAACATATATTTTTATCCTTTCGCATTCATCTGTTTTAAGTATTTAAGTACATATTCTTATACGGATACAGATGCATTCCGTATAGTCTTTTCTGCATCTTTGCAATTTTAGCATTCTGTAAGGGTCTTTTCAAGCCTTATTCGTCTTTGACTGGTCTATCGATTTCCCCATATGCTTTGCCAAGCTCTAGCTGCTTGCCCTTATATTTTGCCAATTCACTTACCGATACAATCTGATATCCTCGTTCCTTCAAGTTAGGAACCAAAATTTCAACCGCCTCTGCTGTTGAATCATAAATATCATGCATCAATACAATATCTCCGTCTTTTACTGTGTCAAGCACCTTCTCGACCACTTTTTGGGCATTCCGGCTATCCCAGTCCTCTGTATCTAAATCCCATAAGATAACCGGCTCATTGAGCTGTGCTAACACATCATCATTAAATGCGCCATATGGCGGCCGTATTACTGTTGTATTCTCTCCTGTTGCCTTCTTTACGGCCCGGTTCACCTTTTCGATTTGCTCCTCAACTTCCGCAGATGTCATTGTTGTTAAATCCTTATGGTTGTAGGTATGATTTCCAATCTCACATCCTGCGAGGGAAATCGCTTTTAACGTTTCTGTATAATTCTCTGCGTTTGGACCTACCACAAAAAAGGTCGCATGCGAGTAATTGGCAGTTAATGTATTTAAAATACGCTGTGTATAATCTGGATTTGGACCATCATCAAAGGTAAAGGCAATCATCGGTGCATTTGGATCTATTTCCTCCGGATTGGTTGCTCCAAACGCAGCATATCGATAATGTGTCAAAAAAGTACCTTTTTTCATTTCTTGTTCGTTTCTATCATTTGTCATATACGGTATCTCCTTGTTAATAATTGGTTTGTTTATCAGATTGTAATACCAGCTGCGAAAAACGCTTCCCGGTGCAAGCTGGATGGCAAACAAACAAACTAAAGTGGCTATTGCTACATACATTGTATAAATGTGTCTGTTTTCAAAATTCTTTTTTTTCAGATTTCTTTCAAACGTGCGCAGGTGCTTTCCAATATTGCGCAGGCGTCTTCTTATCTTTCGTACTGTCCTTTGCATATTCATTTTTCTATCCTCTATCATAAACGGTTAAAACCGGTGTGTTTATCTTATCAATACAGTTTGTCGTTATGTAAACTGCTTTCTATTCTTTAGTATAGCACAATCATTGAAGATTACTATCCCCTTTTTTATTAAGTTTTCTTAAAAAAATTGTTACAAATTCTAATTATTTACAATTAGCGTATCATATCCTTTTTGTTGCAGGTCACGCTCAAGCTGCCGTGCTCCTTCTAAGCTGCTCTCATTTCCAACCACAACGGCATAGTAGCCATTCCAGTCTCTGATCTGTACACTGTAGCCCTCATCCAGCAGTTGATTCAATAAATATTCAGCATTTTCGTAACGCCGGAACAGCCCAACCTGAACGCCAAAACCTGTTGTTGTTCCCTGGTTCACTCCGACTGCATTTTCAATACCTTTTGCAATGGCACTGGCAATTGCATCAAAATTGGCATCAAACCGTTCGTTATCTGCATCCGTGTTAAGGAATCCGGCTTCCACCAAAACGGCAGGCATTCTGGTTCTCCGAAGCACAGTCAAATCTCTTCTCTCCGGGACTCCCAAATCATTAAACCCGAGCTTTACAAGCTCTTCATTAATTGCCCTTGCCATTTTTGCAGGAACTCCCGAATCGTCAAATACCAATGTCTGCACCCCGCTGTAGGTATTTGCATTCGGACTTGCATTTCTGTGAATGGATACAAAGTAATCCCCATTACTATTATTTGCAATGGCTGCCTTATCAATTGGTCTCTGATATATGTCTGTTGTTCTTGTAAATAACACCGGGAAACCAGCCTGCTCCAGTTTTTTTCCAACCGCCAAGGCAAGATTTAAATTGTCGTCTTTTTCCCTTCTGCCGTTATAAGATGCCCCGTTGTCATATCCTCCATGACCGGCATCGATTATGATTGTTGGCTGCATATATTTACTCCAAATTTCTTCTCCTTTACTATATGCTGTCAGCGGATAAAATGTACCTGATTCATCAGAAAGAAAGTATGGGAAATGTGTTTAAGTTTCAAAGAAAAAAGAGAAGCAGCCGCAAAATCCTCGGCCAATAAAAAACCAAGGATATTCATTGCCTTTCGTATTGCATGAATTTACACGGTTTTAGTAGAGTATGGGTTTTATCATCATTGAAGGCTGCTTTGATTGCAAATGAGATGGTGGTTCATTTTTTAGAGTGTGTAATTACATATTCTGCTTCCTGCCGTAAAAGTTCATTTAAATTTTCAGGTGGATTGTTAAGGAGTTTTTGTGCATCTTCGTAGGAAATCAGCTCTCTTAACTGAACCTGGTGGTGTTCGACCGGTATATAGGAAACTTTGGATTTGTCATAAATGGATTCTAAACCATAGTAGGGAATCTGTTCACCATTTTTAGAGGGCAGCTTGGGAAGCTCTGCCACCTGGCAGACACCTAGTGTTTCACTAAAAATGATATCCTTTTTCTCGAACATAGTATAACCTCTCTTCTAATATATGGAAAAATCCTTCGTGTCGTCCCAGAGGACAACTTTGTTTTCCTTTAGTGATTCCTGAACAAGGATAATCCGTTGGTTTGAGGAACCTCTAAAGCGTAGAGAAATATCTTTTTTTGCCTCGATAAACCTGCCGTCCACTAATACATCAATACAGGACAGCATATCATAGGTTTCAGACCATTTTTTTGCCATATCTTCAAGGATGTCCGTTTCGAAATCATATCCGGTATAGCACCAGATATCCTTGTTTGGAAAGCGCTGTTTAAGCTCCTGCAACAGGGGAAGTACACCCTGTTGGTTCTTATATTCAAAAGGCTCTCCGCCGAGAAGGGAAAACCCACGAATATAGGATGGTTGGACAGCTTCTATTATTTCGTTGATCACATCACTGTCAAAAGGTCTGCCATAGTTAAAATCCCATGTTTCCTGGTTGAAACAATTGGGACAATGGTGGGTGCAGCCGCTTACAAAGAGACTGACCCGGACACCAGGACCGTTGGCGATATCATGTTTTTTAATATTTGCATAGTTCATTATAGTACCTCATTTTGTATCCTACAGATGAAGGACTCTTGATTTGATTTCTTTTGTCTTTCCTACGTTCCAGAAATTTTCACCGAGATAACCACAGGTTCGTCTTGTAACATTCATTTTTCCATGATCCTTGTTGCCACATTGTGGACATTCCCATTCATTATCAGCATTGATCAGAATCTCACCGTCAAATCCGCAGATATGGCAGTAGTCCGATTTGGTATTGAATTCTGCATATTGGATGTTGTCGTAAATAAAGCGGACAACCTCAGCTAAAGCATCTAAGTTGTTTCGCATATTAGGAATCTCCACATAGGAAATGGCGCCACCGGAGGAAATTTTCTGGAATTGGCTCTCAAAGCGGAATTTGCTAAATGCATCAATATTTTCTCTTACATCTACGTGATAAGAGTTGGTATAATAGCCCTTATCCGTAACATCCGGAATACTGCCAAAACGCTCTAAATCAATTCGTGCGAAGCGGTAGCAGAGGGATTCGGCAGGACTTCCGTAAAGACCGAAACCAATACCGGTTTGCGCTTTCCATTTATCTGTCGCAGCACGCAAGCGGTTCATGACCCGGAGGGCAAAATCCTGTCCAGTGCTTTCTGTATGGCTACAGCCTTTCATTAGCTTGGTAACCTCATATAAACCGATATACCCCAAAGAAATGGTGGAATATCCATCTAGCAGTAATTTGTCAATTGGCTCGCCCTTTTCTAATCGTGCAATGGCACCATATTGCCAGTGTACAGGGCTTACATCAGAGGTGACACCCATTAAGGCATTATGCCTGCACATTAAGGCTTCGTAGCAAAGCTGTAAACGTTCTTCCAATAAATCCCAGAACACCTCCTCGTTCCCTTCGGCAAGAATGCCAATTTGAGGAAGGTTAAGGCTTACAACACCCTGGTTAAAACGCCCCTCGAATTTGTAAGTACCGTTTTCATCCTTCCATGGGGTTAAGAAGCTCCGGCAGCCCATACAGGAGAATACATTTCCCTCATAGTTTTCCCGCATTTTTTTTGCGGAAATATAATCCGGATATAAACGCTTTGCGGAGCATTTTACTGCAAGCTCGGTGATATAGTCATATTCACCACCCTTTAAGCAGTTATGTTCATCCAATACATAGATTAATTTAGGGAAAGCTGGAGTGATGTACACGCCTTTTTCATTCTTGATTCCCTCTAAACGCTGACGGAGAATTTCCTCCACGATCATTGCATTTTCTTTGATATATTCATCATTCTTGTCCAGATTGAGGAACAGGGTAACAAATGGTGACTGCCCATTGGTTGTCATCAAGGTGTTAATCTGGTACTGGATTGTCTGGACACCGGAACGGAGTTCATCCTGTAACCGTTCCATTACCATTTTTTCAATAATTTCTTCAGGAACCTTATGTCCGAATTCAGCAGTCATTCTCGTCTTGAATTTGTTGTAGGATTTTCTCAAATATTTACCTAAATGCCGGATATCCACTGACTGTCCGCCATATTGGCTACTGGCAACGGCAGCAATTACCTGTGTCATAACGGTACATGCTACCTGAAAGCTTTTTGGACTTTCAATCAGTTTGCCGTTCATCACCGTTCCGTTATCTAACATGTCTCCTATATTGATGAGACAGCAGTTAAAGATTGGCTGAAGAAAATAGTCTGCATCATGGAAATGAAGAACTCCTTCTTCATGAGCTTTGGAAATTTTTTCCGGTAAGAGGATACGCTTTGTTAAATCTTTTGATACCTCACCAGCAATCAAATCACGCTGGGTAGAGGCGACAGTTGCATTTTTATTGGAGTTTTCTTCCATAACATCTTTATTTCGGTTCTGGATCAGACTTAAGATGGAGTCATCAGTCGTATTTGCCCTCCGAACCAGCTCTCTGGAATAACGATATATAATGTATGTTTTAGCCAAAACGAATTTCTTTTCGTCCATTAAACGCTGCTCAATAATGTCCTGGATGTCCTCTACCAACATTCTGGAACGGTTTTTTGACTCAATGCATGAAATGATATACTCGATGGTTTCATCGGTAACCTTCTCTCCTGGTTCCACCTCTGCATTTGCCTTCTGAATGGCAAGTTTAATCTTATTACGGTCATAGGAAACCGTTGTGCCGTCGCGTTTAATTACTTTCATATTTTTACTCCTTATATATATTGGTATATTTTACCCGAAAACAATGCTATTATAACACTCTATATTGGGATTGTAAATGATAAAAAACACAATATAATGTAGAAAGAGCGTGAAATGCCCGAATTTAAAGGGTTTGTTATGAAAAGGATAAAAAAAGGTAATTTTGTGAACTTTTAAAATTCTCTTTATTTTTAAATGGGATTGTGATATAAATTAATGTATATGTGTCGTAAGACCGAAATTGAATACATTATGTAGAAGGGAAAAAAATGATGAAGAAACAAAAAATAGGAGCAGTCGTTTTGGCAGGTGCGATGCTGTTAGGACTTTCAGGATGTGGTGCAGCAGCAAATAAGGCAAAAGCATATAGCAAATATGTGGAGTTAGGAAAATACAAGGGGATTGAATACACGAAAACGGTTACAGAAATAAGTGATGAGCAAGTACAGTCCCAGCTTGATAACTTTGTGGATGGTTTGGCAGAGACAGAAGAGGTGAAAGATCGCGCTGTCGAAGATGGGGATATTGTAAATATCGACTTTGTAGGAACGATGGATGGAGAAGCTTTTGATGGTGGAACAGGCGAGGGCTACGATTTGACCATTGGATCCGGAAATTTTATCGCTGGTTTTGAAGATGGGCTGATCGGACATAATATAGGTGAGAAGGTTTCACTGGATTTGCAGTTCCCGGATCCATATGAAAATGATCCGGATAAAGCGGGTGAGGATGTCAACTTTGCAGTAACCATTAATTCCATTTCTGTAAAAACAACGCCGGAGCTTACGGATGCACTTGTAAAGGATAATACGGAATATGATACGATAGAGGCGTATAGGAACTCTATCAGGGAAAATTTGGAGAAGCAGGCAGAATCGAGTGCAGATTCCCAGGTAGAAACCGACATCTTTAACAAGGTATTAGAGAACTGTAAGATTACAGGATATGATGAAAGTGAGGTAAAGAAGCTGGTAGATGCACAGTTTTCGCAGTTCAAGCAGACTGCAGAGAGTTATGAGGCATATGGCTATACCTATGAAGCAATTTTAGAGGCAAATGGATACACCACTGAGGATGAGCTTAAGGAAGGTATTACGGAATATTGTAAGTCATATCTTGACCAGAAGATGGTACTCTATTGTATTGCTAGAGAAGAGGGGATTAAAGTAACCAGTGATGAGACAGATGCGCTGGTGCAAGAATACATGGAAAATTACGGTGTTGAAAACGAGGAAGAAGTGTATGAGTACTTTGGTGATGATTATTTTGAATACCGTATAATTTCTGACAAGGTAATGGAGTTATTGAAAAAGGAAGCTGTTTTAGTAGATAGTACAGAAGAGACGACAGAGGATAATGCTACATCAGAGGAGGCCGCGTCAGAGGAATAATGGATTCCCTTAGGCAACGAGCTAAGGGGCATGCTTGCAGGAATATCTGGCGACTGTTGCGAGGTTGATGACTTTGGGTATTAGGCAATCACCTGTTGGATTATGTCAATGAGAGGAGGTCGTATATGCGATTTCCTCTTATTTTCTATAAACGTTGACATGCTTTGGAGTGTCATGTATAATATTAAAACGAGTGCGAATGGAAGTATTTGCATAATTTATAGAATAGAGAGGCGAATCGAATGGCAGAGAAGAAGAACCTTTTGACCGACAAAGGTCTTAAAAAGTTAGAAGATGAGTTACAGGAATTACGGGTAGTCAAACGTAAGGAAGTTGCCCAGAAATTAAGGAAGCGAGAGAGCAGGGTGACTTATCAGAGAATGCTGAGTATGATGCTGCAAAGGATGAGCAAAAAGATATTGAGGCTAGAATTGAAGAGTTAGAGGCGATTCTTAAAAACGTAGAGGTTGTATATACAGATGAGGTTGATAAGGAAAAGGTTAACGTTGGTTGTGTTGTTACGATTAAAGATACAGCAAATGGCAATGTTCAGATTTTCAAATTAGTAGGTTCTACTGAAACGGATATCTTAAATAATAAGATTTCCAACGAGTCGCCGGTTGGGGCAGCTCTTATGGGTGCCAAAGTAGGAGAGACTGTAACGGTTGAGGCACCAAACGGAACATTCCAGTTTGAGATTTTAGAGATTAGCTTAGACGAAGAATAATCCAAAAGCGTAGGAGGGAATGTCGAAGACATTCCCTTTTTACTCTATTTAGGGGTGCTCGATAGAATAGAAGACTCTTTAGATGATGATATATACTCATATGTATGGAGGATATTGCTTCGTAAGCATTCCCGGTGTAGTAAAAGCGGGATTTGCGAAATGGACGTTTGACTATAAGTGTGTGGGGCACACTTTGGTTTGTATATAGAAAATATTAAGAGAAAGTGAGTAACGAAAATGGCAGAGAATAATCAGAATAATCAGAACCAGCAAAAAGGTACACAGGATATCAATCAGCTATTAAAGGTTCGTAGAGAAAAGCTTAAGGAATTACAGGATAGCGGACAGGATCCTTTTCAGATTACAAAGTATGATGTGACGGCTCATGCAGGAGAGATTAAGGAGCAGTTTGCGGAGTACGAGGGCAAGGATGTAAGTATTGCAGGACGTATGATGCAAAAACGTGTAATGGGAAAGGCTTCCTTTGGAAATGTGCAGGATTTAAGCGGTAATATCCAGATTTATGTATCAAGGGACTCGTTGGGTGAGGATGCATATAAGCTGTTTAAGCGGATGGATATCGGTGATATTGTTGGTGTGGAAGGTAAGGTGTTCTTAACCCAGAAGGGGGAGAAGTCCATTCATGCCGAAAAGGTTATTTTGTTGACAAAGAGTTTACAGGTATTGCCGGAGAAATTCCACGGCCTTACCAATGTGGATACCCGGTATCGTCAAAGATATGTGGATTTGATTATGAATCCGGAAGTAAAGGATACCTTTGTGAAGCGTTCCAAAATTATCAGCGCTATCCGTAAATATTTGGATGGACAAGGCTTTATGGAGGTGGAGACACCGATGCTTGTATCCAATGCAGGAGGTGCCGCTGCAAGACCTTTTGAAACGCATTTCAATGCATTAGATGAGGATTTGAAGCTTCGTATTTCTTTGGAGCTTTATTTAAAGAGGTTAATTGTCGGTGGCATGGAACGTGTATATGAAATCGGACGGGTATTCCGAAATGAGGGCTTGGATACCAGACACAATCCGGAGTTTACACTGATGGAGTTATATCAGGCATATACGGACTATAATGGCATGATGGATTTGACGGAGAATCTTTACCGTTATGTGGCAGAGGAGGTCCTTGGAACAACGAAGATTACCTATAATGGAATTGAGATGGATCTCGGCAAGCCTTTTGAACGCATTACTATGGTAGATGCCGTAAAGAAGTACGCAGGTGTGGATTTTAACGAGATTCATACCTTGGAGGAGGCAAGAACGCTTGCAGATGAGAAGCATGTGGAATATGAGGAGAGACATAAGAAGGGTGATATTTTGAACCTGTTCTTTGAGGAGTTTGTGGAGGAGCATTTGGTTCAACCGACTTTTGTTATGGATCATCCAATTGAGATTTCACCGCTTACCAAGAAAAAACCGGATAATCCGGAATATGTAGAGCGTTTTGAGTTCTTTATGAATGGCTGGGAGATGGCAAATGCTTATTCAGAGTTAAATGATCCAATCGACCAGAGAGAGCGTTTTAAGGCACAGGAAGAACTGCTTGCTCAGGGTGATGAGGAGGCAAACCATACGGATGAGGATTTCTTAAATGCCTTGGAAATTGGTATGCCGCCTACCGGAGGAATCGGATTTGGTATTGACAGGATGTGTATGCTGCTTACAGATTCGGCTGCGATTCGGGATGTTTTGCTGTTCCCGACGATGAAGAGCTTGGAGAAATAAGCTAGGAAAATCAAGGTTTGCGGGGGCTTCTCTCCAAAAAAGACAACAAGAGGACAACATTTTTGACACGAATAATACAGGATAATGAGTAATAATAAGATGTTGTCATTTATCCCTAATTTAAGAAATTTGCATACTTAGAACACTTTTCAAGAGAAATTTTGAAAGGTGTTCTTTTTTGTCTGGTCATGGTTGTAGAAATAATTGAATTCAACAATGAGATTTCAAAAATACCATGTGATGAAATGTTCAAATCAGCGCAAGTGAGATAGTATAGTTGTGCGGCAATCGTAAAATAGCTGTTGCAACTAAATATCAATTACAGACAGTATGGGAACAATCCCATCTGGTAAAAATACGGTTCATTACCTGACAGGCAATCAGTCGAAGTTATGCGAAGAGAGTTGAAGGATTTAACGATGAAGGTGGAGCGAACAAGGTAGTAATATGTGGCGGATGGATAATAAATCACAAAGGAAAAATGGGAATATGGGCAAATGTATAAGATGATAAAATCTAGAAAAGTATGGAACATATATGATGTTTATAGTATAATATTTTACAAAATAGATTAACGATATTAAGATATATAGGAGTATTTTTGATGAGTAGCCCAGATGTAAATTATTAAATGTTGTGTGTATTGTTAGAGTAATTTGAAGGATTTGACATTTTAAGAGAAAATTGAAATGTGGTTCGGGAAGAATAGAGCAGTAAAAGTGGTTTAGGAAAAATTTATGTGTGGAATGAAGTCGATTAGACAAAAATTAGAACAATCAGAGTTTAAATTTAGATAAATTGCCAGATAGGAGTTTCTTGTTTTGATAATAGCAATATGTGATGATGAAAAGTCAGCAATAGAATCATTGAAAAGAGAATTGGAAAAAGCTGTGGAAAAATTGCAGGTGAAAATGGATATTTATGAGTACCAGACCGGTGAGGAGCTGTTGGCAGATATTACAAAACAGCAGATAGAGGTGGTACTTTTAGATATTGATATGCCTGGGATGTCGGGGATGGAAACCGCAAACTGTCTGATGGAAAAATGCCCATTACTAAATATTATTTTTCTGACAAACAGAGAAGATATGGTTTTTCAGGCTTTGAAGTATCGCCCGCTTCGTTTTATCCGTAAAAATCATGTCAGGGACGAGCTAACAGAAGCAATTGAGGCAGCAATGAAAAAAATTGCCAGTGAAATGTATGTTGTTTCTTTTGGCAGGGGAAAGATTGCGATAAAGGATATTCTTTATATCGAGAGTAACAAGCATTACATAGATATTCATATGCAAGAGAAAATCCAACAATTTAGGGGAAGAATATCTGACTGTGAGAAAGGCTTGGGAGATTATGGATTTGTCCGGGTACACAAAGGATATCTGGTGAATATCCGTTATATTGAGTCATTTCTAACGGATACGGTGGTGCTAGATAACAAAGAAAGAATTCCTGTGAGCAGGAACAGGATAGAGGAAGTCAGAGTTCAGTATATGAAAGGAGTGGAGAAATTTATCAATGGATTTCATATATAAATTTGCTGAACAGATGGCAAATCTGTTTGATGGTGTAGGAGCAGTTATTTTTCTTACGATTGTGCTTGGAAGAAAGGAGAACTTTAAAAGAAGTGGGCTCTTTTATCTTCTATGCGCTGTTTTTGCAGGAATGCTTGGATTTCTGCCATTTTTATTTGAAGATGCCGTGGTTCAGATAGTCGTAATTATGTCTCTGGATTTGTGTTTTTCCATATTATTTTTAAATAGGAGATTTGGCAGTAAGCTTTTTTTTGCGGCATTTTATAACATGATTTTACTATTTACAAATTTTTTTGTTATTTATGGTTTTGTGTGGCTGCTTCAGACAGATATAGAAACATTGTGTCGAGAGGGAACACCATTAAGAGTGATGACAATTGTGATTAATAAGGTAATGATTGTAGGTATTCTTATTTTTGCAATTATGATAAAGAGGCGGAAACTGTTTGAATATCAGGAATGGTTGTCGGCGCTTTTCATGTATGTTGGAATTTTAATTACGGGGTCGGTGCTTACCAATATTACTAAGACGGGACATTTGGATGTTGGTGAGGAAGCACAACTCATTTGTATCGCCATAGGGCTGCTGGCTGTCAGCATAGCAATCAGCATATGTATATATAAATTGAATCGACAGAACTATTACCGGACAGAGAATAAAATTTTAAATATGAGGATACAGGGAGAGATGAATATGCTGGGCAAGATAGAAGAAATGTATAATGATAATCAGATTTTGCAGCATGATTTAAAACGGTATTTGACGGTAGTGCAGGGGATGCTTTACAGCGGAGAAACAGAGCAGGCGATACAATATTTAGAGAGTGTGTCAGAAAGCAGGTTTAGTCAGGCACAGATATACTTTACCAATAGCAGTGTGGTGAATGCGGTTCTAAATGATAAGGCTGAAATCTGTAGGAAAAATGGCATTTCCTATGAGGCAGAGATAACGGGTGAAGTTCCGGAGCAGGGACAGATAGAGATTGGTATGATTTTATCCAATTTGATTGATAATGCGATTGAGGCAGAAATGAAAGAGGCAGAGCAAAATCGAAAAATAGAGATTGGAGTATTTAAGCATAAGGGAATGTTTATGATACGGGTGGAGAATTATATTGAGAAATCTGTATTGGAGCAAAACCCACAACTTATGACAGAAAAGAAAGACAGTAAAAAGCATGGAATAGGAATTAAAAGTGTCAGAAAAACGGTCAAAGAGTTAAATGGTACATATTTGTGTGAAGAAGTCGGACATATCTTTTTTACAACAATTCTGCTCCCCGGCTAACAGGTTGTGCCTGATGGGCTACATATGGTGCCAAATTATAGAAATAAATTGAAAAATCAGTTATTATGCAGTTAAAGGAGAGACTTGATGAGTGAACGATTAGCTTGCATGGTAACTGATTTTTTGTTGCGTAAAAAAGTGATAGAAAAAAAAGATAGTGAAATTTACTATTATGGATATGACATGTTATTTTCTGGAGTTTTGCAAAGTCTACTTTTGTTTGTGGTTGGTTGGGCATTTGGCAAGCTGGATGTGACAATAGTATTTGTTGCAGTATTTATTACATTACGAGGTTGTACAGGTGGGTATCATGCCGATACGAGGATGGGATGTATAGTAACCACTCTTTTTGTATATTTGTTTGTGTTATGTGCATGTACAAAAGGTACATTTTTATTTAAGGAGTTAGTTAGCATAATTCTTTTGATTGTATTCTATGAAATTAGCTTTATACGGTATGCACCAGTAGAACATAAAGGAAAACCATTAAGCAAGGAACAGAAAAATCAAAATAAAAAGACGGGTGGGGTATTATCCGCCATATATAGTATTATAGCTGTACTGTTATATAACAGTATGATAAGCATATCCATTTCTATTGTGATGACTATGGTGTGCGTTGCTGTGTTAATGATAATTCAGAAGGGAGGAAGAAAATGCCAAGATTGATTGAGCGTATAGTTGAAAGTATAGGAAGAAAAGCAGCAGAAAAAGCAGGAAATTCAGCATCGTGGCCGTATATTTATCAGCCAAAAGAACCTGAAGTGGTGAGAAATTTATGGATTAAAAGAAAAAAGAGGATTAACGATGAAGATGATATTTGTAATTTGCCAATAAAACATTCACATTAGTATGTCTAAGCGGATGTAATTACAATATGTATATTTTTAAAAAGAGTACAGGAACTTCACATGATGTAACAAGTGGTGTGGTATATTCCCTGGAAGCAGACACTTACTATTTGGTGTTTGCGCCAGCAGATGGAACGTATAGCAACGCATTACCATATACTTTAACAATAACACATGAAAATCATGTTGCTGGTCTAGAAACTCTGCTGGAATATAACGGCTATACTTTACAGATAGGTGGAGCGTCAGGTCTGGACTATTATATCAATGAGGAAAAAATAAATTTTTCATACGAGTACAAGTATAATTCGGCAGGGGATAGTTACTTGAATGCAACAAGAAAATGCTAACCCGTTTAACCTCAGAAGTTTTCGAGACAGCCTTTACCGATACAAATGGAGAAAATTATGAGGGGATTATGTTTATTAAGTATAAGTCAAGCTACAACAGTTCATCGAGAGACTTGGCGTTATATATTCCTATTAATGATGTGAATTATTCATATCACAGAAGATATAGCAATTAAAATTAAAGAATACATCTTTAAATGAAAAGATAAGTGGAAAACTAGGAAGAAATATGTTGTAACAATAACGAAAAAGAAAGGCAACACCGTTATCCTGAAGGTTAGGAAAAAAGGGACTGGTTTGCTGGGAGATAGACAAAGCATAAAGCGAGGATGTTGCAAAAGATGAAAGGAGGTTAATATATGGAGGATACACCACCTATTGTTAAAGGCTTTCTATCAGTTTGAATCTTTGTAGATTACTTGATGGAAAGCCAAAGTTGAAAATATATATAAAAGGTTTATTGCGCAACAATATCAGCTGCATAGATAAACAAATTCAAAAATAGTTTTAAAGCTATTTTATGGAGAAGTCTTAAAATTATGTCAAAATAACAATTAGGAGGATAAGTAAAATGAGAACGAATAAAATAAAAATAGCAGTCATTGGTTTATTATGTTGTATGGCAATTGGCATGTCTGTAATGGCATTTGATAAATCTTATCCATATGCGATTGGTCCTGATGAAACAAAGACGATAGCAAGCTTTGTTCCCGGAGCATCAACTATTTATATCAATACACGTCCGACTGCTGGAGGAGATGTGACAATTATTCTTAGTGGTGCTGTTACTGGTTCTAGCAGTTTCCCGTATTATACATCAAGAGGAGATTGGAAGGTGACAGATGTTAATGCATCATCAACATTGACAATAAAGGGGAAAGCTGGTTCGAAAGGGTCATCAGGAAGTTTACATGTCTGGAGTAAGTAACTTTATAAATATCGGCAAAGTATAAATCCGAACATAAGTGATGCACACGAGGAAAGAGGCATATTTGTGTTTCTTTCCTTGTGTAATTTAGGGAGGCTGCTATTATGCATTTATCAATAAGGTATTGGAAATTCCATCATGGTTATACAATTGCATTGTTGAGTGCAATTATTATCAGTACAATGTCGATGACGATAGGGATATTTCTGGCGCGTTCGGCAAGTCAAACGAATGTGGAGGAGAAGCTGGATGTTTGTGGAAACTATGATATTGTCGTACAGAATATTGAGAAAGAGCAGTTAAACCTGTTGTCAGAAGATCAGGATATCGCAAAATGGGGAGTAATCTTAAACGGGGGTACCTGCCAGACGGATTCCAGTGATGCTTTATATTTTGGTGCAATGGATAGTAAGCAAGCAGAAATTCTTTTTCATTATCAGCCTGAAAAGGAAGGGCGGTATCCGGAAGCTGTTGGAGAAATCTGTGGTTATAAAAGTTCCTTTGAGGCATTAGGGACAGCAGCTGTATTGGGGAATCAGTTTGAACTTGAGTTATATGATATTGAGGGAAAGTCTATTGGGATAAAAAGGTTTACGATTGTAGGGGTGCTGAATGACCAGAAAGGCGCCTATTCTAATGTCATGCGAAAAATGGAGTTCCTTGGGGGAAATCAGGATGGAGTGGATTTTCCGGAAATGTTTGTTTATAAAGATGAGCTGCCTGATAAGAGAACTATGTCAGCTATGATATTATGTTCATCGGATCAAAATCAATATATGGTATCAGATTCATTAAGAGCGAAAGGAATTGAAACGTTGGATGGGACAAGGCTTTCTGAACTTGCATCTATTGCGGTGGTTGATTATGAAACGGAAGATGATTTATATCAGAAAGCGCATCTGGCATATAATGATTTTTACTCTTCTTATATTATCCCTGCTTTTTTAGGGATTGTCTTGATCGTTTCTTTTATTTCTGTATATGGAGTGATGTCCAGAGCTATGTTGGAGAGGGAAAAACAATTAGGACTTCTTAGAAGTATCGGTATGTCAAGACGTGGTGTGAGGAAACTTTTGTTTGGTGAGGCTGCCGCATTTTGTTTGGCAGGTGTTGCTATAGGATATGGGGTGGGAACACTGATTTATGCAGTGTATGTAAAGATGGTTAATGAATTAGGAGATGTATATATTTACAGTGCGTTTAACGCCCATCCAATTGCAAAGGCAGTCAGCTTAAATCCATATCTGTTTCCGTGGATATTAGGTATTCTGTTTTCTTTGGCGGCGGCGGTCATACCTCTTTTAAAAGAAATAAATCTCTCGCCAAATGAGATGCTGTTTCCCGAAAAGGCTGCGAAGACTTACCATAATCAGCGGAAACTAAATAATAATAGAATAGTAAGCAAAATAACCGGGAAAAAGCTGAGCAGGGACATTGGTGTGATTATTGTTATCCTGATTACAGGATGGACTTTTGTGTTTGGGGCAGTATTTATGTTGGCAAAATCAGATAATGATAGTGCATTTGCTAAGGAACAACTAAATGAAGTAAGTCTAATGGATGCGGATTATTCTGTCAGCAAGGATATTTATGATACAATGCTGGCTAATGTGCAATTTAACCGTCATCAAGAAGGAATATCGCCAGAGGACATGACTAAACTTCAAAGTAGCGAGGATGTTGCTGAAGTCAGGGGAGTGATAAAGCTTCCGGGACTCAAGTTGTTATATAAAAAGGACGAGATTGCCAATGATATTGAAAAGGCATTGGAAGAGCTTGATATTTCTAATAATATAAAGGATTTTTTGCGGGAATTGGACGAAAAGAGCAGAGCGGCACAGGGATATGAAACGGATGATTTATTATACCGATTGCCTTCCGTTGCTGTTGACTCAGATATATTGGATAATCTTGATGGGTATGAGATTTCGGGGAAAATGGATAAAAAGGGTATGGAAGATGGTTCTAAAGTTGTTATAGTAGAATATTCCGGCAAAGAATCCCAAAATCCGTATGTAGCAGGAGATAAGCTGACTCTGACGGATACTGTTATTTTGGATGAGTACATTGAGACATATGATTTTTCCACAAATGAAATGCCAAAAGGATATAAGGCGACGTTCAAATATGACTATTTGGACGGAAGTGTAACGGACTTGCCCGGTTATTCCTTTGGAAAAAAAATTCAATTTGATGTTCAAGTCTGTGCAGTTGTGCACGTAGATGATGAAGTTTTAGAGAACCTGTTATACTCGGAAAGTTATGTGATAAAAAATAATGCAGGGTATGTTTCGCCGGGATATGGCATTTTGTGCAGTACGAAAGCTTTACCAAAGTGGGGATTGCAAGACAGATGCTATACAGATGTTTATGCTAATTTGAAAACAGGAGCAGATACTGATCGTTTTGAGATGCTGTGGTATACTATTGTAGGACGAAGCGGCAGGGTAAACAGCATTTCCCGTAATGCGATAAAACGCAGGATAATAAAGACGGAATTGGCAAATGTTGTGCTGTTTGTGTCTATGATAATTCTGATTATTGTGGCGGGGTGCTTTGGGATGGTTAATACATATAGCTTTGCCGTCAAAAAGAATATGAAAAACATTCAGATAATGCGTGCAATTGGAATGAGCAAAAAAAGACTTATTTATTTGTATATAAAAGAAATTGTCATATGGCCTTTGGTTGCAACAATTACGTCAGTGGTGCCAATTCAGGTTTTTGATATGGTAAGAAAATATGCTTATCATTATGCATTTGATTTAAATCATAATGATTATATCCTGGCTGAAAATGGGAAAATGGAAATATGCTGGCAGGCATTGTTCCCGTGGTATATTGCAATGTGGGAACAGCCTGTAGTATTGGTGATGATAATTGCATTTCTTTCCCTTGCATTTGTAAATATATGTGCAGGGATATTTCCAATCAGGCAGGTGAAAAAGATTAGTATAGTGGAAGGGATAAGGAACGACAGTTTCTAGGAGGTAGAGATGGTGCTGATAAATACAGAGAAGCTTTCAAAAAAATATGGTAAAGATGATACAGAGATAGTCGCACTTGATAATGTAACAATATCTATAGATAAGGGGGAATTTTTGTCTGTAATGGGGGCGTCAGGCAGTGGAAAATCTACGCTTCTGAATCTTTTGGGGGGACTGGATTATCCGACAGAGGGAGCAGTCTGTTATGCGGGCAGAAATATATTTGATATGGATGATGATGAACTTTCAGATTTTCGGTTAAAAAAGCTGGGATTTATTTTTCAGTCCTACAATTTAATTCCGGAACTGTCAGTGACAGAGAACATTGTGTTGCCTAAAGCAATTGCAAGAGAAAAACAGGATGACAAGAGAATGTCTGAAATAGTGGAAATATTGGGATTGTCAGAGCGATTGAATCATTTGCCGCAACAACTTAGTGGAGGACAGCAGCAGAGGGTTGCGATAGCTAGAGCACTTGTTAATCAGCCGGAAATCCTATTGTGCGATGAACCTACCGGGAATCTGGATAAGAAGTCAGGGGAAAACGTAATTAAACTTTTAAAGATGTTAAATGAGACGTACGGAATTACCATTGTTATGATAACACATGATGCGGAACTGGCAAAAGAGACAACACGTATCATCCGTATCAGTGATGGGAAGATTGTTTGAAAATGAATTGGTGATTGTTATGGATATAGTCAATGGAAAACTCTTTTCCCGTAAAGTAAAATAGACAACAAAAAATATCTATCTAAATTGGATGAGCGTGGCAAACAGATGATAGAGAGTTAGACGATATTTCAAAATGTAGTGCACTTTGCAAGCAAAATGGCTATAACAACCATTAGCATATGGTTCACTTACAAAAGAACAATTTGACGCAGAAATTAATAAAGGTATCAGGAGCATATACGAGGGCAAGGTCTATTCGGCAGATGACGTAGAAGCAGAAATGCTTAGATATTAGAAAATAATTGAATATTTAGTAAAGTTTGAAGAAGGTTGCAATATACCTTCTTTTTTAATGCAAAAAAATTAATTAATAATTGGTTATAATATAAAAACCACATGTGTATAAGAGTTGTATCGTGGAATGAGCGTAGACTTGTATATACAAACAGAGGGAAGGGCATGAAATTTAAACTGATTATAGAAGAAAGAGCCTTAATATGGTAGAATTATTATTATCATATGCAAGGTTCTTTTTAATAAAAACATGTATTATCTATAGGAACAAAACATGTGATATGGTGTAAGTAATCAGGAGGTGGCTATAAATGACGAACAGGGATATTTTACAAATTGCCATGAAGCAGTCAGCAATTGATATAAATTGCCAGGAAAAAGATTTTGAACAGGATAAAAATGTGATTGTAACGTCATGCATTGGAGCAGGTGCGAGAAAATATTATAAGGAGCCTATTGCCTGCAATCTGGTTTCCTATGGAAATAATATTGTGGCATCTGTAAAGGATGAATACAGGGACATCGTTGAAAAATATATTGGGAAATTTACGTTTTACCATTGTTTTGAAACTCCCAATATGCTTTGGCTTGATGAAGAATTGCGCAGGCAGGGGCAGAGAGTCTGTTTTATGGCAGAATATTTCCTGCCGGATCTTGACAAGCTGATGCCGCTAGAATGTGCTTTTGAGTTAAAGCTGTTACAGAAGGAGGATTTTAGCGGTTTATATAGCGAGGAGTGGAGCAATGCGCTTTGTGAAGACAGAAAAGAGTTAGATGTTCTTGGAATCGGGGCTTATGATGGGGATACATTGGTCGGATTGGCAGGCTGTTCTGCGGATTGTGACAGTATGTGGCAGATTGGAGTCGATGTATTGCCGGCTTACAGGAAGAAAGGAATTGCATCGACACTTACAAGCCGCCTGGCAGCCGAGATACTAAAAAGAGGGAAGGTACCATTTTATTGTGCTGCATGGTCGAATATAAAATCTGTCAGAAATGCGATAAAAAGTGGTTTTCGACCGGCATGGGTGGAATTAACGGCAAAACCACAGAATATAGTAGATGATATGAATAAGTAAAAACTGGGAAAGTGGAACTGCTACCAATACGGAAATTCCTTTTGCCTGCCATTGAAAATTGGCAATATTTGTGGTATACTATACACCACATGTCATTAGAAGGGAAAGAGGTGAGACAATGGTTCGTGAAGAGAGTGTCAAACTGATGACCAAAATCGCAATCTATGAGAAACATCAAGGCAGGACAGAGATTCCGATGCATGAATACTATAAGGGCGACTACGTCCGGATTAATACATTGAAGGCTGTTGTCTCAGCGACTATTACATTTGTGATTGTATTTGCAATGTTGGTCTTATATAAACTGGATTATATTTTGGCAAATATTTTGAAGATGGATTATAAGCGGCTTGCAGTAGCAATCGGGTTGGTTTATGTTTTATGGATTTTTATATACTGGCTGTTTGCAAGAATTGTATATGCAAAACGGTATGAAGCTTCCAGATCCAATATTATTATATATAATCATCATTTGAAAAAATTGCAGGAGGAATCCGGTAGAAAAATTGTGAAGACCAAAGGGGGTGTGATTGGTGACGATTTTATTAACTTTTAGGGATAATTTGAAGGCATTTTACAGTCGTTATGATTATATTCTTACCCCATTTTTTAAATGTGTATTAGCAATCATTATTTTCTTTTCACTGAATAGAAAGCTGGGAAATGTACCAGCACTTGACAATAGTTTTCTGTTATTACTCCTTGCTGTGATTTGTGCGTTTATACCGGTTGAATTTATGGCTGGAATAGCAGCGGTTATGCTTGTTTTGCAGACGGTAAAGGTTTCGTTGGATGTCGGTTTGGTAACGCTTGCTGTGATTGCTGTGTTTTACTTTGGTTATATGCGGTTTGATGGAAAAAGTGGAGTTATTGTGTTACTGGTTCCGGTTTTTTATGCCTGCCATATGATATATGCGCTGCCAATCGTTTTAGGTTTTTTAGTTGGTCCATCGGCAGTGATTCCAGTGATTTTTGGTGTTGTGCTGTATTACTATGAAGGTGTTGTGGGTGAACTGCAAAATGTGCTGGCAGCTGTTACGGAAGAAGATGATGCTGTGGCGGGATATCAGTATATTTTAAATGAATTGCTGAATAATAAAGATATGGTGCTGATTTTTGTTGTATTTGCGGGTGTAATTTTAGTTACTTATGCAATATATAGAATGTCATTCGATAATTCCTGGATTGCAGCGTTTTGTGTGGGCGGTTTTTTGAATGTAGTATTGTTTTTGTTTGGAAGTGTTACATTAGCGGTTACAGTGGAGATTGCTCCCATTTTATTGGGGAGTGTATTAGGGATTGTAATTGCAGTGATTGTTCAGTTCATAAAAGGCATCGTGGATTATCAAAAAGCGGATCATCTACAATTTGAGGATGATGAATACTATTATTATGTGAAAGCAATACCGAAGCTTTCCATTTCAGAGTCTAATAAAAATGTAAAACATATTAATTCCAAGAAGCATGAGTAATGGAGAGAGAAGATTGGAACAGACATTGAATTTTATAAGAACCTATTTTGACTGGTTCTATATTCCGAGAATTACAATTACAGATGTGGCAGAGATTGTTATCATTGCTTTTTTGCTGTACCATATCATGACATGGTTTCAGACAACCCGGGCATGGACGCTTATCAAGGGTATTCTTGTGTTGCTTTTGTTTATGGGAATTGCAATGATATTCCAGTTTAACACAATCATCTGGATTTTTAAGAATACCATTAGTGTAGGTGTTATCGCTGTAATCATTATTTTCCAGCCTGAATTCCGCAGAGCATTAGAGCAGTTGGGACGTAAGAATTTTCTATCTTCTATTTTCTCCTCAGAAGGTGAAAAGGGGAGTAAAAGGGTAGACAAAAAGGTGCTCAATGAGATTATGAAAGCGGTATATGTAATGAGTGAGGCAAAAACCGGTGCGTTGATTGTATTAGAGCAGGAGGTGCGGCTAGGGGATTATGAAAGGACTGGTATTGCAGTGGACAGTAAAATTTCGAGCCAGCTTTTGATTAATATTTTTGAACATAATACTCCGCTCCACGATGGTGCTGTACTGATTCGCAATGACCGGATTGTCAGTGCAACCTGCTATCTGCCGTTGTCGGATAATTTGGATATCAACAAGGCACTTGGCACGAGACATAGAGCGGCGATTGGTGTCAGTGAGGTGTCGGACAGCATTACGATTATTGTATCAGAAGAAACGGGTGCAGTATCAATTGCACATAATGGAGATATTATCCGTAGTATTCCACGGGATCGTTTTGTGGAGCGGATAGAGGAGCTTAGCAGAGAAGAAACGATTACCAGTAAAGTGAAATGGTGGAAGGGATTAGGTAGGCATGAAAAATCAAATTCTTGATCATTTTGGAATGAAGATTTTATCTTTGATTTGCGCAATTGTTATCTGGATAATCGTTGCAAATGTGGATGATTATAAGACAACGAAACAGATTACGGGAATCGAGATTGAATTTATTAACGGGAATGCAATTACAGAAAAAAATAAAGTATATGAAGTGCCAGACGGAACGACAATAGATATTGTGGTAAAGGGAAGACGTAATGTGGTAGAGAGTTTGGGGAATTCTGACTTTAAGGCCATTGCAGACCTCTCAAAGATGTCAGTGACAAATGCTGTTACCGTGGATGTATCTGCAATAAGCAGTACTGTGGCAAGAGATTTAACCATTTCGTCTACTGATAATGCGGTTGTTATTGCGGTGGAGGATAAGATTGAAAAGCAGCTTCCTGTCACGGTACGAACGAATTCTCAGGTAATGGACGGTCTGGCAATCCGGAATAAGACCGCTACTCCAAATCTGATTACGGTCAGTGGGGCAGAGAGTGTTGTGAATACGATTGACAGCGTAGTGTTAGATGTGGATGTATCGAATGCCACGCATAGCCTGAGCCTATATGGCTCACCGATTTTTATCGATGGAAATGGGCAGGTGGTCGATCCTTCGAAGATTGAGTTTGATGTGGATCAGATAGAGGCTTATGTGGAAATTCTCCCAACAAAGGAACTGACCGTCCGGATGAAAACAACAGGGGAACCGAAGGAAGGATATGCAATCGCCAGTCTCGATTATCAACCAACAACGATTCAGGTGGTTGGTGATGGAAGTGATCTTGCGAAAGTGGAAGAGATTCTGATTGATGATGTAGATGTGACGGATATCTATAAGGATATGGAGACCTCGGTTAATATTTTAGATTATCTTCCGGAAGGGATTGCACTGGCAGACGAAAATGCAGAGATTATGATTAAGATCATTGTAGAGAAGATTGGGGAAAAGCTGATATTCCTTGAAAATGATGATATTAATATTGTTGGGAAACAGCTAGATTATAATTATTCTTTTACATCAAACGAAAAATATACCTTGAAGGTCCGTGGTTTAGGGGAGGATCTTGATAAATTAAAGATAACAAATCTGATACCAAGTATTGATGTTTCCGGCTATGAACCAGGCGTATATGAATTTGTGGTAAATTTAAAGAATATAAATGGAATAGAAATTGTAGGAGATGTTACAGTAGAAGTGGAAATCACGCAGGTGGAAGAGTAATACAAACATATCTGAAACGGGGAGTCAGTATGGGAAAATAAGGGAGGAATCGTATGGTAACACAAAAAGTTGTCGTTGCCGAGCCTTCTGGTTTGCATTTGCGCCCGGCGGGTAAGCTGTGTGAGATTTGTCTCAAATTTGAATCGAAAATCTTATTAAAAAAGGGAACGAACACAGCAAATGCAAAAAGTGTATTAGGTTTATTGGCAGCAAGAGTAACACAAGGGGATGAAGTTGAGATTATCTGCGATGGGGAGGATGAGGAAGATGCCCTGCAGACGATTATGGATGCTTTTGAAAAAGGCTTTGAAGTATCGGAGGAGGCGAAGTGATGCAGTATGAGGAATCGGAGGAAAAGATAGCCAGACTAAAGAAAATAATACAGGAAAGTGATAATATTGTATTCTTTGGTGGTGCTGGTGTGTCAACAGAAAGTGGAATTCCGGATTTTAGGAGTGTGGACGGTTTATACAATCAAAAATACAAATATCCACCGGAGGTTATGGTAAGCCATAGCTTTTACATGGGACACCCGAAGGAATTTTTTGAATTCTATAAGAACAAAATGATTGCATTGGAAGCAAAACCAAATGCTGCACACATTAAGCTTGCTGAGTTGGAACAGGCAGGAAAGGTCAAAGCAGTTATCACACAAAATATTGACGGTCTGCATTATGCAGCGGGAAGTAAAGAGGTTATGGAAATTCATGGAAGTGTACACCGCAATTACTGTGAAAGCTGTGGAAAGTTCTATCCGGTGGAATATGTAGTGGAAACGCCAGGGGTTCCAGTCTGTGAATGTGGTGGCAGAATAAAACCGGATGTGGTTTTGTATGAAGAAGGACTTGATTATGATACTATGCAGAAAGCCATCGCATATATACGCAATGCAGAGGTTTTGATTATTGGCGGAACCTCGCTGGCAGTATATCCGGCGGCTGGATTTATTGATTATTTCAGGGGCGAGCATCTGATTGTGATCAATATGGCAGAAACGAGCAGAGAGGTAAAAGCAGATCTGGTTATCCGGGAAAAGATAGGAGAGGTTTTTTCAAAATTATAAGATAAGATGTATAGAAAAGCAGATTCTGGTTAATATACAAAAATATAGTATAGATATTCATGAAGATGAGCGATAAGCATGGCTTATGGCTCATTTTCTCTGTAAAAAAATTATAAAAATATGAAAATTAGGGCTGTACAAAGAGAGGAGTATGATATATAATCTACTTATGGGAAATCGATTAGATATAAGGAGAGATTATATGAATGTCAATCTGGAATACTATAAGATTTTCTACCATGTAGCCACCGAACTAAGTATTACTGGTGCAGCAAAGAGGCTTTGTATCTCTCAGCCTGCCGTCTCCCAAGCTGTAAAACAGCTCGAGCAGGAACTGGGAATAGAGCTTTTTACCAGGCGTGCGAAAGGTGTCAGCTTAACCCGTGCTGGAACTTTATTGTATTCTTATGTCGGAAGTGGTTATGAAACGATTTTGGCTGGCGAAGAACAGCTTGCTAAAATGTTGAATTTAGAGTATGGAGAGGTGCGGATTGGTGCCAGTGATATGACATTGCAGTTCTATCTTCTGCCTTACTTAGAGAAGTTTCATCAGCTATATCCGGAGATTAAGGTTACAGTGACCAATGCCCCAACGCCACAGACCATTGACCACCTGTATCAGGGTCGTATTGATTTTGGGGTAGTGACCAAACCCTTAGAGACAGATTCGCAATTTGAAATTACTGCGGTCCGTAAGATTCAGGATGTGTTTGTGGCGGGGGATAAGTTCCGTTATTTAGAAGGGAAAGTACTTGCATACAGTGAGTTAAATGAGCTTCCAATTATATGCTTAGAGGGTGACACTAGTACAAGAAGATATGTTGAGCATTTTCTAAAGCAAAATCAAGTGGCAGTCACACCAGAATTTGAACTGGCAACCAGCGATATGATTGTTCAGTTTGCGGTGAGGAATTTAGGTGTAGGCTGTGTGGTGGAGGATTTTGCCAAAAGGCAGATCGAAAGCGGTGAGTTGATTCGATTAAAATTTGAAGAATCGATTCCGGAACGGGATATGTGTTTGATAATCGATAAACGGTCAACCTTGTCAGTGGCTGCAGCGAAACTTAAGGAATTACTTGAGGAAAAGGCGGGAAAGCAAACGGGCTATCGCATTTGTTAAGGTACATGATGGAGAATTGAGAGAAGGTAGCTTAAAAATGCAAAGGATAGCAGATTTAGGAGGATTATATGGAATTAAATAACACATTTAAGTTGATGAATGAAGCTGGTATCGAAGTTGCTTATGTTGGTCTAAGTGTTGTGGAAAATCCAGAGAACGGACAGAGATATTTGATTTATACAGAGGCAGACAATGCCAACGAAATGTCTGGGAAGCAGGTTGATTTGTATGCCTGCGTATATGGCAAGGAAAATGGTCGTATTGTACTGGATCCGATTACAACAGAAAAAGAAAAAATGCTGATCAAGACTTTTATAGAAAAGAATCTTCGCGTAGCTTAACATGTTTCTTCTTCTCTTTAAGTAAAGCTCTGCCCCTTATGTCATGGGGTGGGGCTTTTTTGTTATAGTAGAAAAGACATAAGCATAGATTATATCTAATATTAGAAATATTAATTTTACTTATATCTAAAAAGGAAGTATAATATCGGAGGATTGTAATGATGCATATTTATGCAAAAATATATGCAAGAAGAAAGGGTTAAGCAAATGGTCAAAGCAGTAGTGGGAGCAAATTGGGGAGATGAAGGGAAAGGTAAGATTACCGATATGTTAAGTAAGGAGGCAGATATTATTGTCCGCTTCCAGGGCGGTGCAAACGCAGGTCATACCATCGTAAATGACTATGGAAAGTTTGCATTACATACACTGCCTTCCGGAGTATTCTATAATCATACCACCAGCATTATTGGTAATGGTGTGGCTCTTAATATTCCGGTGTTATTTAAAGAGGTGAATGAAATTGTGGAAAAAGGTGTGCCAATGCCTAAAATTTTGGTGTCTGACCGGGCGCAGATTGTTATGCCTTACCATATTTTGTTCGATGAATATGAGGAGGAAAGACTTGCAGGTAAATCCTTTGGTTCTACAAAGTCTGGTATTGCACCATTTTATTCTGATAAATATGCAAAGATTGGTTTCCAGGTTGCAGAGCTGTTCGATGAGACTGCATTAAAGGAAAAATTGGAGCGTGTCATTGTACAGAAGAATATTTTATTAGAGAATTTATATCATAAGCCGGTTCTTAAGGTGGATGAATTATTTGCAACATTGATGGAGTATAAGAAGATGGTTGAACCTTATATATGTGATGTTTCCGCATTCTTATATGATGCAATCAAGGCGGGAAAGAACATCCTGTTGGAGGGACAGCTTGGTTCCTTGAAGGATCCGGATCATGGGATTTATCCGATGGTTACGTCATCTTCTACTTTAGCAGCGTATGGTGCGATTGGAGCAGGTATTCCGCCATATGAGATTAAAAAGATTATCACTGTTGTAAAAGCCTACTCTTCTGCGGTAGGAGCGGGTGCATTTGTAAGTGAAATCTTTGGCGATGAGGCAGATGAGCTTCGCCGCCGGGGTGGAGATGGCGGTGAGTATGGTGCTACAACAGGCCGTCCTAGAAGAATGGGATGGTTCGACTGTGTTGCCTCTAAGTATGGCTGCCGTATCCAGGGTACAACGGATGTTGCATTTACCGTATTGGATGTATTAGGATACTTAGACGAGATTCCGGTTTGTGTTGGTTATGAGATAGATGGTGAGGTTACAACGGACTTCCCAACTACGGGCAAGCTTGATAGGGCAAAACCGGTTCTTCAGGTTCTTCCAGGCTGGAAGGAGGATATCCGTGGTATTAAAAAATATGAGGAGCTTCCGGAAAACTGTAGAAAATACATTGAATTTGTAGAGGAACAGATTGGCTTCCCGATTACCATGGTTTCAAATGGCCCTGGAAGAAATGATATAATTTACAGATAGTGCAGAAATGAAATAAGTATATTTTCCCAGAGGAATAGCGTGAGGATGTGTTCTTCTGGGATTCTCTTTTTTAGCAATTGTGAACTTAAACTTTGAAAAATGCAGGAATTATGTATGAAAGCAGGAGGTTTCACGGTTGCCGAAACAATATTTTCATGGGAAGGGGCAGTGATATGGAACATACAGTAAAGAAGAGCAAAGTCAACCGGATTGCCATGCGGTTGACAGCAATCGTATTTTTGGCTGTGGGTGCATTGAGCTTTTATGCATTGACGTCCGAAAAACCGCATTCCGGCAGATTATTATTTATGATTTTGTGTGCGGGGTGTCTGATATATGGAATTTATCTGTTTGCGCAGACGTTGAAGGCACAGGCATATGATATTACCTATGTGTTTGGTGATACGGCAATGACACTAAAACTTCACCGAGGAGAAAGAGTTTACAGCTATGGAGATATTACGCAGCTTTTCTATGTCGTGCCGAATGAAAATCTGGATTATGGTGTGGTTCAAATCTATATTGGAAAAGAGCAGTATGTGATTCCATTTATGGGAAACAGTAACGTAGGTGAGGCACTTTATGGTATGCTCAAGCTAAAGAAGGATGAGATGACGGGAAATGCTTAAGAGGGCAGAATTGACTTGGGTCAGATATAGAGGCGGTATGATTGAAATGACATTATGTAAACTAATGGGATGACAGGTGATAGCGATGAAAGAAAAAATATTGCATTTTTTAAAGGAGAAGGAAGACTATGTGTCAGGACAAGACATCTGTGACCAGCTCGGGGTGTCCCGGACTGCAGTCTGGAAGAACATCAAAGCGTTAAAGGCGGCGGGGTACCAGATTGATTCCGTGAATAACAAAGGGTATAAATTGCTTTCTGAACCGGACAGGCTTAGTGAGGAAGGGATACAAAGTTATAAGAATACAAAGTGGCTTGGCGAGACAATTTATTATAGGGATACAATGGATTCCAGTAATAATCAGGCAAAGCGGATGGGAGAACACGAAGCGGAAAACGGCACGCTTGTGGTAACAGACTGCCAGACAGCCGGAAAAGGCAGACGGGGACATTCCTGGGTATCTCCAACGGGTGTGAATTGCTATTTTACTGTTTTATTGAGACCGGAGCTTGCTGCGGATCGGGCTTCTATGATTACGCTGATTGCTGCCTTGGCGCTTGCAAAGGCAATAAAAGAAACGGTTCAGTTGGAAACTATGATAAAATGGCCAAATGATGTGATTGCAAATGGGAAAAAATTGTGCGGGATTTTGACAGAGAGCAGTACGGATTTGGAATACATGAATTATGTGGTAGTGGGAATAGGGATAAACTGTAACCAGGAGCAGTTTCCAGAAGAGATTAAAGAAAAGGCTTCCTCCATCTGTTTGGAAACCGGAAGGAAGGTAAACCGCTGTCAGTTGATTGGAAACTTTCTGACATATTTTGAACGCTATTATGAAATATTTTTAGAAACAGAAGATTTAGAAAACTTAAAGGATGAGTATAACCATCTGCTGGTAAACCGGGGGCGGGAGGTTATGGTTATAGAAAAAGACAGGGAACGCAGGCTTACTGCAATTGGAATTGACCAAAAAGGTGCCCTGTTAGTGAAAGATGAGGAAGGGAATGAGGAAGCCATTATTTCTGGCGAGGTGTCGGTGCGGGGACTTTATGGGTATGTGTAATGGAAACAAGCCCTTTACCGCAGGCACTCACAAGGTGAGTGAGGTTTACACAGTGGAGTATATCGATTCAGATTATCCGATAATAGCACAAGGGATATTCCAATACACTGTTTTGGAATATCCCTTAATTATATTTGGCGAAAATAACGCCATATGGAATGACTGCCGCGAACCGCCGGTTATTTTTTAATCTTTGCCTTAGAGCCTACACCCTTTTTCTTTAAGATTTTCTTATAGTCTGCTAATTTCTTCTTTGGTACTTTGATGGTTGCTTTTGCATGAATGCCTTTAAAGGCCTTGCTTCCTATCTTCTTGCTGGTCAGCTTGGTTGTCTTAATAGTAATGTTCTTTAAGTTCTTACAGCCATAGAATGCCTCTTTGCCAATCGATGTTACCTTTGCCGGAATGGTGATCTTTTTCAATTTGGTACACTTATAAAATGCCCGATCCCCAATCTTTGTGACACTGTTTGGGATGGTAATGCTGGTCAAACCTCTACAGCCATAGAATGCCTGCTTGCCAATCGATGTTACTTTTGCCGGAATGGTAATCTTTTTCAATTTGATACACTCATAAAAGGTAGCCTCCCCGATACTTGTGACACTGTTTGGGATGGTAATGCCGGTCAAATTGCGGCAGCTGGAAAATGCCCAATCCCCAATCCTCGTTACACTGCTTGGGATTTTAATGCCGGTCAAACTGTAACAGCCGGAAAATGCCATCCTCCCGATACTCGTGACACTGTTCGGGATTTTAATGTCGGTCAAGCGGTTACAGCGTGCAAATGTATACTCTCCGATACTCGTGACACCGTTCGGGATGGTAATGCTGGTCAAACATCTACAGTCTTCAAATGCCCTTTCCCCGATACTCGTGACACTGTTCGGGATGGTAATG
>CAMWYJ010000002.1 GCA_947178445.1 uncultured Clostridium sp. | reverse complement strand
CTACTGCAAAATCAGCATCAGCAGCAATTGCGCAGATTCAGTCAGCAATCAAGATGGTATCTGCACAGCGTTCATTACTTGGTGCTATTCAGAACAGATTGGAGTACACAATTAACAATCTGGAGAACTACTCTGAGAACTTAACATCTGCTGAGTCTCAGATCAGAGATACTGATATGGCTACAGAGATGGTTAACTACAGCAAGAACAACATTCTGCAGCAGGCTGCACAGTCTATGCTTTCACAGGCTAATCAGGCTACACAGAGTGTACTTAGTCTCTTACAGTAATAACATAATTGAATGAATTAATAGGCTGGCCTATGCGGGTCAGCCTATTTTACTATAAAGAAATCTTTGGAGGGTGAAAATGACAGATTTATTAGAAGTCTTAAATGCAATTACAGAGCTTCTTTATCAGGAAAAGAAAAACGATGCATATGGTTTATTGGCACGGTGTCTTCCGATTCTGAGTGCACTTCTGGAGGAAATGACAGATATAGGTTTACAGACGGAAATTAAGGATGCGTTAAAGGAAGCCATGGAAGCCATGGAGGCAGATGATGTGACTCTGCTGGCAGATATACTACAATATGAGGTAATTGAGAGACTTGCAAAACTGGAAGAGGAATAGCAGATGGATTGGTTGGAAAAGAATTTAAAATGTTTAGAAAACGAAGAAGAATTAGATTATCATAAGCTCTACGATTTTGCAAAGTCATGGAAGACAGAAGAGGCGGAATGTTTTACAGCCGGGGCAAAGGATGGCAGTATCATTTTAGGGGTATTTCGGGAAGAAAAGCAGATTATGTTGAACAGTACCTATAGACCAATGCAGGAAGCAGAGAAATTTGCTAAAAAGATTCAATTGACAGATAATTCTATTATTGCATTTATGGGTATTGGAAATGGCATAATTGTAAAAGCAATTGCAGAGCAGCTGAATGAGGAAGCCCAGTTTTATATTTATGAACCATCGAAAGAATTGTTTGCATTTGTCATGCAGCATTTTGACTTATCAGAAATTCTTAGTGATAAGCGGATTAAAATTTTTGTTGATGGTATTAATGAACAGTATTTTGATTTGGTGCTGGCCTATAATATCAATAATGTTAATATTGGTGTTACGATTTTGGAAACACATCCCAAATATAAGGAACTGTTTCCGGAAAAGTTTGAAGGTTTTTCCAAGCAATTTAAGGATTGCAAAAACAGTGCATTGGTGAATCTGAAAACAATCATAGAACGTCAGAAGGTGATGGTACGGAATGCCATTTTAAATGTTGCCGATTTAGTCCATTCTAAAATGACAGCAGATTTTATTGAAGCATTTCCAAAGGATATGCCTGCAATTCTGGTGTCCGGAGGTCCTTCTCTTGACAAAAACTATGAGGTATTAAAGCAGGCGAAAGGTAAGGCATTGATTATTGCGGTAGACCGTACAGCGAAGTATCTGCTAGACAGAGATATTGTTCCGGATTTGTTTTGTTCACTGGATTATCGTAAAAGTGTGAAATTGTTTCAGGACGAGCGTTTGAAGCAGATTCCCTTTTTATATATGTCCGATTTGAATCATGCGGTTCTGAATGTTTTAGGAAAGCAGAATCTTATTTTTGGTACCACCAGCTTGAGGTTTTACAATTGGTTGATTGGTAAATGTGGGAAAAAAGGTATTGATTTACCGATTGGTGGGTCTGTGGCCACACTGGGGTATTCCTTTGCAAAGATGACAGGCTTTCATCGTCTGATATTGGTAGGTCAGGATTTGGCACTGACTGGAGGTGCTGTTTATGCAGGCGGCATGGTGAGTAAAGTAGCAGGTATTGATGAGTATGATATGATAGAAGTACCGGGGAATGTAGAGGATACAGTGATTACCAGAGGTGATTATTATGTATATCTCAAATGGTTTGAGCAGGCGGTAAAGGAAGCCAAAGAAAGCGGTATGGAGGTTGTCAATGCTACAGAGGGCGGTGCAAAAATCGAGGGAACAGAGATTATGTCACTGCAGGAAGCAATTAATCAATATTGTCAGGAACACTATGACATTGAAGCAATTTTTCAGGGAGTAGAACCACTGGTTACAGAGGACAAATTGCCGGAAGTGACAGCGCTTTTGGAGGAGAAGAGAAAGGAACTGCCAAAGCTGAAGAAGAAAGCGAAAGATGCAGCAGAATTGGCAAGGCGTTGTGGTGTATTATCGAAGCGGGGGGATTATGGTAAAGAATTTAAGGAGAAAAATAAACTTCTAAGCCAAACGACAGCTTTGTTTGATGAATCACCAGCGGCAAGTCTTTTGAGCAGTTATGCGGAAGGTCTTTTGGCGGATGAGGATATAGATTTGTATGTGACAGAAGATGATAATCAGGATGAAATGATAAGGCTGTATCGTAAAATGGAGAAAAATTATCAATATATTGATGAGAATGCAGATGAAGCAATTGCATTATACGATTCAATGCTGGAAGCTTTAAAGGCGAGTGAGGCAGGTGAATAATATGGAGATATTGGCGGTAATTCCTGCCAGGGCAGGTTCCAAATCCGTACCCCACAAAAATATAAGGGAGATTGGCGGAAAACCAATGCTGGCACATTCCATTGATCATGCAAAGGCTTCCCAGTATATTAATCGTGTAATAGTCAGTACGGACAGTGAGGAGTATGCCAGAATTGCAAGAGATTATGGTGCAGAGGTGCCATTTTTAAGACCAGCGGAATATGCAACGGACACGGCACTGGATTATGACGTGTTCTATCATGCGTTGACCTGGCTTAAGGAGAATGAGAATTATGTACCGGATATAGTGGTACAATTACGGCCGACATATCCGATTCGGAAAGCTTCTGACATTGATAAAATGATTGAGCTGTTAATGGAAAATCCTCAGGCAGATTCTGTCCGCAGTATGTCAAAAGCAACAGAGGTTCCTTATAAAATGTGGTTAAAACAGGAAACGAATTTGAATAGCACGAATGCAGGACAGGCTGTGGGTCGAATGGCCCCCTTGATTAAGGAGATTCCAGAATGTTATAATATGCCAAGGCAGCAGCTTCCAGAGGTATATTATCAGAATGCATGTATTGATATATTTCGCCCGAGTGTGGTATTATATAAACATTCCATGTCAGGCGATTATATATTGGGATATGAGATGGAAGATAACTATGATATTGATACGGAAGAAGATTTCATGAGAGCATTGCAGATGATGGATAATGTATCACAAAAATAATTTATTGAGTTTGAGTGGAAGGTTGCAAAGGAGGGTTACAACATGAGTAATGAAATATTTGAAGGTTTATTTATTTTTGAGATGGCTAATTCCCATCAGGGGAGTGTAGAGCACGGAATGGATATTATTCATGAGATGAGTAAGATTGCCAGAAAGCATAATATAAGGGCTGCTGTAAAGCTGCAGTTTCGCAATCTGGATACCTTTATTCATCCGGATTATAAGGGCAGACAGGATGTAAAGCATATTCCGAGATTTGAGAGCACAAGGTTGAACTATGAACAGTTTGCCCAGTTGGTAGATGCAATTCATGAGGAAGGACTCATTGCCATGAGCACTCCATTTGATGAAGATGGTGTGGACTGGTGTATGGATATGGGTGTGGATATCATTAAGATTGCCAGCTGTTCCGCATTGGATTGGCCGCTTTTGGCAAAGGCAGCAGCGGCAAATAAGCCGTTGATTGTTTCCACAGGGGGAAAACCGTTATCGGATATCGATAAATTATATAATTTCTTTACGCATCGTCATTGTGATTTTGCATTTCTCCACTGTGTGGCAGAGTATCCGGCACCAATGGAGCGTTTACAGTTAGATTTCATCGATAAGATGAATCGCCGGTATCCGGATATCACCATTGGATATTCCGGTCACGAGAATCCGGATGACAACACAGCACCGATGTTAGCGATTGCCAAGGGAGCAAGGATTTTGGAGCGCCATGTGGGGCTGCCGACAGAGACGATTACCCTTAATGCCTATTCCATGAATCCGGAGCAGGCTGACCGCTGGGTGGCTGCGGCATTACAGGCAAAAACGATGTGTGGAATGAAGAAAGCCGGGGAGAAATATATTTCCCAGGAAGAGCTGGATTCCCTGAACTCTTTAATGCGTGGTGTATATTTGAAGAGAGCGGTAAAAGAGGGAGAAGAAATAACAAAGGATGATGTATTCTTTGCCATGCCATGTCATGACAAGCAGATGAATTCCGGTGAATTCCATGACGGAGTTGTGGCTAGCAGGGATTACAAAGTAAATGAAGAGCTTCACGAGAAGAAGAAATTAACGGATATCAATTTGGCGAGAAGTGTGATTCACGATGCAAAGGGTATGCTGTATGAAGCAGGAATTGCTCTTGGGGATGATTTCGATGTGGAGCTTTCCCATCATTATGGGATGAAGCATTTCCGTCAGACAGGAGCGATTCTCATTAATATTATCAATAGAGAGTACTGCAAGAAATTATTGATTGTACTGCCAGGGCAGAAGCATCCGACACATGCGCATAAGGTGAAGGAGGAGACCTTCCAGTTGTTATATGGTGATTTGACAGTGACCATTGAGGGAAAGGAAAGGAAAATGAAGCCGGGAGATATTCAGACAGTACTTCGGGGAGAGAAGCATTCCTTTACGTCCCAGACCGGAGCGATCTTTGAAGAGGTGTCCACCACCCATGTGAAGAGTGATTCTTATTATGATGACCCAGCGATTCGCAGAATGGATCCGATGGAGAGAAAAACGATACTTCGGAAGTGGTAAGAGAAACTGTCATAACTGAGGTTTTTGTGGGGAATAGTAATGCTCCCATATAAGTGAGAGGAATGAAGCTTGCTTATATGGGAGCATTTACTATCCGCCGTCAATCTTATGTCCCAGTGTTCGGTAATAATGTTCAAAATCTTCTAAATCTGACTGCATGGCTCTTGCCAACAATGCCATATTGCTGGCAAAAGACAATCAAATCTTCATAGCTATAAACTTTTTCGGAATCCAAAAACTTATAGATGGGAATAAACCCCTCCTGTTCACTGGTAAACATTTTGCAGCGGGACACAATGCTCTTTTTGAATTTTACAATACCGTATGGCACAGAACTATTGCAAAGCTTGGAAGAGGAAATAATGAATGGAATTATTTCAAGCGAATTACAAAATGATGTGGATCAAGCGCAAGAGAGGAAAGCGCTACTGGAAGAATTAAATAGTGGCAAGGAAATTTCTGATATATATGAACTAGGGCGATGAGGAATAGTGAGAATTCCATATAGAAGGAAATGCCTTTGACGAAATGGCAGAAATATTAATAAAAAGAACAATTCTACCGATATAATACATGTAGATGTCATTTTATAGTGTGTAATAATATGATATTACAAAGACTCACGGAGGAGGATATATAGCATGAAACAGATAATCAATGGGATGAAGTACTGGGGACAGCTTCTGCTTTTGCCAATCTATTGGTTATCTTTTTTATTTCCCAGAGACAAGCATATCTGGTTGTTTGGTTCCACCTTTGGGCGGCGGTTTGCGGATAATCCCAGATATCTTTATCTGTATGTAAGCCAGCACAGTGACAGGGCATCCGAACAGGTAAAGACTGGTATAGCGGATTGGAAAAAGGCGGGACATGCCTTTACCGAGGATGAGAATTGTAAAGGGATTCGTCCGATATGGATTAGTCATGACAAGGGAATTGTCAGTTTTTTAAATGAGAATGGTTATGAAGCGTATGATTATCATTCCTTAAAGGGGATCTGGTATGCATTGAGAGGTAAGGTGTATCTGTTCGATAATTATTCAAAGGATATTCATTTCTGGTTAAGTGGTGGGGCAGTGAAATTTAATATGTGGCATGGCGTTCCCCTTAAAAAGATACAGGCAGATAATGTATTTGACCAAGTGAGACATCCTAAGAATGGCTGGGAGGCGTTTAAAGCTTTTCCAAGGCGGTTGTCAGATGAGAAACCATCTCATCATATACTTGCCACGTCAGAATTTATGAAACCGATTTTTGGTTCGGCGTTTCGAACGAAAAATGTTTCCACAGCAGGATATCCAAGGATTGACAGCTTTGCATTTGAATGTATTGAGAATCTTTATACGGAGACAGAACAACGTACATTAGACAGAATACAGGAGTTGTTGGACAAGGATACAGAGAATAAAATGATTTATTATATGCCAACATTTCGGAATAGTGAAATAGAATTCTTTGATAAGATGGATTTGGAGAGCTTTAACTGCTTTTTGCAGGAAAACCACTTGATTTTTTGTACAAAGCTGCATCCAAAGTCAAAGCTAAAGGAACAGTTTCTGGCAATTGAAAAGGGAAATATTGTGAATATTGACGCAGACACGGATCCGTATGTGTTTATACCAATATCGGATGCATTGATAACGGATTACTCGTCGATTTATTTTGACTATCTGTTTGCAGAAAAACCGATTCTTTTTTTTGATTATGATTTGGAGACTTATCTGGAGGATTCCAGGGAGATGTATTTTGATTATGAGGAATATACACCAGGTGTAAAAGCAGGAAATCAGGCTGAGTTGGAACAGGCATTGTTAGATATTACAAAAGGTATAGATGAATATAAGGAAGCAAGAAGGGTATTGCAAAAGAAGCTATATGACATGACTGAGAAATACATCAGCAGGGATTTAGTGGAAGAAATACAAAATATTAAAAATTAGAACGGAGTCAGAAGATGAAAAAAATAATAACATACGGGACCTTTGATTTATTACATTATGGGCACATCAATCTGTTGCAGCGTGCAAAGGCATTAGGCGATTATCTGATTGTAGCGTTGTCTACGGATGAATTTAACAGTGAGATGAAGGGAAAGGTAACATACTTTTCCTATGAGGAACGAAAGCGTTTGCTAGAAGCGATTCGATATGTGGATTTGGTGATACCGGAGGAAAACTGGGAACAAAAAATATCGGATGTTCAAGAATTTAAGGTGGATACATTTGTCATGGGAAATGACTGGGAAGGGAAGTTTGATTTTTTGAAGCCTTATTGTGAAGTGGTTTATTTGGATAGAACACCGGAGATATCTACGACAAAGATTAAGAGTGATTTGAAGATGTAGGAGGATATATGAAAAAATATAAAATTGGATATACCCAAGGTGTGTTTGATATGTTTCATATTGGACATTTAAATTTATTAAAACAGGCAAAGGCAGAATGTGAATACTTAATTGTTGGAGTTAATTCAGATCAATTGGTTCAAAATTACAAACACAAACAAACGGTTGTAAAAGAGGAAGATCGTGCAGAAATTGTTCGTTCAATTATTTATGTTGATCAATGTGAAATTGTAAATAGTTTGGATAAAGTGCAACAATGGAAACAGTTTCAATTTGAAGCAATATTTATTGGTGATGATTGGCGGGGAGATTCAAGATGGAATCAGACTCAGATTGATTTGAAAAAATACAATGCAGAAGTTGTATATTTAACATATACAAAGGGGATTTCTTCAACATTTTTAAAAGATAAAGAGAAGGATGCGGTTAGAGAGGTCAATGATGATGAAATTGAGTGAACGAATGAAGGAATATAGAATTGCTTTACATTATTATTGGTATCGTAGAATGCCAATTGAACCGAAAAAAGCAGTGTTTTGCAATTATAATGGTAATGGATTCGGATGTAATCCCAAATACATTGCTTTGGAGTTAATGAGAAGGGATCCTCAGTGGGATATTGTATGGATTGTAAAGAAAGAAACGAAAGAATTTCCGGCAGGTATAAGAACGGTAATGTGGGATAGTAATGAAGCCATATACGAGTTAGCAACAGCTGCCGTTTGGGTAGACAATCAACGGAAATTATGGTATCACCGTAAGCGTAAAGGACAATTTTTTGTTGAAACCTGGCATGGTGGGGCTGGTCCTATTAAAAAGATTGGTGCCGATAATCCAGCGAATTTTCATAATAAACCCTATGAGCATACCTCTCGTCATATGAATAAAATTGTGGACATTATGGTTTCTAATGGAACGCTGCGGAGTGAGATATATAGACGTGCTTTCTTATATACTGGGAAAATTTTAGAATGTGGGGCACCAAGAAATGATATTTTAGTACAGGGTTGGGAAAAATATGTTCCAATCATTCGAGAGAGTTTTAAATTACCTGAGGATAGTAAGATTGTAATATATGCACCTACTTATCGAAAGGGCAGGAAAACAGATCAGATTCAATTACAGGGTGCTTCTATTTTGCAGGCTTTGAAAAAGCGATTTGGTGGAGAATGGTATATGTTAAAAAGACTGCACCCAACAATGGAGGAAAAATCGCAGGAATTATCTTATAATGACAGAATTTTAAATGCTTCAGGATATGATGACATGCAGGAGTTGCTGGCAGGGGCGGATGTTTTGATTTCAGATTATTCAAGTGTCATAAGTGAGTTTTCCATAATGAAAAAGCCCATTTTTTTATATGCAGAAGATATAGAAGCATATGGTATAGAAAGAGATTTTTATGTTAATTATTTTGAGTTGCCATATAGTGTAAGTAAAAATGAACAAGAGTTAATTGAACATATTTGTTCTTTTGATGAGGAAAAATACCAGGCACAATTAATTGATTATCATTGTGAAATTGGTTCAAAGGAAACGGGGAATGCGGCAAAAGCGGTAGTACAGGCAATTCTTGAAAAACAGTGATATATAAGATGAATAGGAGTTATGTTTATGAGAGAAGAAATTTATGATGCAAAGCAACATATCAATATGGAATATATTGAATCGATCATTGAGAAAAATAAAGGAAAAGATTTGATCTGTTTTGGTGGTGGAACTGCAGCAGAGATTTTGATGGAAAGTTTACTATATCGGTATGAGGTTCTTTGTTTTTTGGATAATAACAAGGCAAAGCAAGGGACAGAACTTTACGGAAAACCAATTCGTTCACCACAAATTTTAAAAGAAATGAAAAAAGGAAGTTACATTGTTTTGATTTTGAGTAAGCATGTAATGGCTATTAGAGAACAGTTACAGGAATATGGGATTGATGAGGCTGACTATTATGATATATATAATGAATTTGTTGCATATTTTCGGATTAAAAAGTTCGAAAAAGATGCATATGATTTTATAGATTTTCTGGAGCGGATACCCGATGGATATTTTTCTAATATTCCTGTTAAAGAAGGAAAAAAAATTGGTATTGTATGTCTAGGAGAAATGGTCCAACATATAACATGGTATGCGATGGCTCAAAGTTTAGTTTTGCGGTATAATGGATACCAATCTACATTAATTATTGATACGTTAAAGAGCTTTGATAGTTATATCTATTTTGAGGGAGTCGAAGCTGTTGCAAAAATATATATAGACTACATTGTAAATATTTTACAGGAAAAATGTCCAGATATAGGTGTTGCATATATTGATGAGGAAAAGTGCACGGATTTGGATGATGAGGATTTGGCAATGTCTCATAAATTTGCACCAATTGTTGTAAAATGGTTAAATTCTCGTAGAGATGAAGTTTTTTTACCGAGAGAAGCAAATAGGATTTTAATCGCAGAAAATCTTTTAAATGAAACAATGAGGCATATTAAATACTTTTTAGAAAACAGTGCATATGACACAATTAATGTCTATACGGGGATACATAGACATCGGTGTGTATATACATATCTCGGAAAAAAAATGGGAATGCGAGTATCTACTTATGATGGTGATAAGATTGGTATAACAATATACGGAACGACAGGGGTATCTACACATAGGCAGGAAATCGCTACACTTATTAATGAAAATGCTTTTACAGAGCAGGAGAGAAAAGATATTGCCACGTTGGCTAAAGAAGATTTTAATCAGCGTAGAGATAGTGTTAAAGGTAATGTTGGTTACAATTTTCAAATAGTAAAAGGAGGGGAAATTGAGAGACCATATGATGTAGTGATTCCGCTTAATATATTCTGGGATTCTGCAGCACTAGGTCGAAATAATTTATTTGAAAATGAGATAGAATGGCTAAAAGAGACGTTAGAGTTTCTTATGAAAAATACAAATGCAACTGTTATGGTAAGGGAACATCCGGCACAATATGGAGATCGAGAATTTTTATATGCCAGATGTGATAAAGAACTACCAATATTATTACAATATCCAGAAAGAATTTTCTTTGCTGATGCAGCTGCTAAAGTAAATACTTATCAATATATCGAAGCATGCAAATTAGTTTTACCATATACATCTACAACCGGTATTGAATCGGTTCTTATGGGGAAAAATGTAATCCTGCATACAAATGTGTATTATGATGATATTGATATTGCATATAAAGCACATAGCAAACAGGATTACTTTGATAAAATTCAATATTATTTGCAACATTCACAGTCTGCAATATGTCAGAATATAGAAAATGCATATATGGCATATTATTTTCTTAGACATTATGATATAAGAACACCATTTACTGAATGTGATCAGACGAAGTGGATTGGTTTATCTGTAAAAGAGATTTGTGAAATGCCGGGAGTTGAAGAGATAGTGGGAATAATTGCCCAAAATGAACCTGCAGTTTATAAAAATGTAAAAAGAATTCTTAAGGCGAGAGGCTTTTAATTAAAATTGAAGACATTATAGATTGGTTCAGAGTGGGATAAGTAGTATAGATAGAAAATACAAGAGATTGTATATTTATGGATATACTGGATGATAGAGGCGGTATACAGATTATTGATTTTGAAGAGTATTTGTTGTATACTTAATAGATATGTGTAACTTAGGTGTTTTGAAGAAAATTTTTTTAAAGTTGAAGCTGAACCAAGTTTTTTTGATATTAAATTAATGGAATAAATATATGGAACAATGTAAAAGTTTACATAGTTAACTATTCTAAAGCAATTGCATGATGTCGATCGAATAAAAGAAGTTATAAAATATCTGCTTTTTTTCGGGAAGCAGAACCTGTTGTGTGTTTTATTCCTAATGCGTAAGAAAAATGGAAAAATTATTACATTAGGGAAATTTTGAGTGTTTATATGGAGTACTTGGAACAGATAAGAATAATGGAGGATATGTCATGCTAAACGGAAAAGCAATATTAATTACGGGTGGAACTGGTTCTTTTGGCAATCATTTTGTAGAATATGTATTAAAAAATTATACACCTAGAAAAATTATAATCTATTCTAGAGATGAATACAAACAGTTTGTTATGGCAAACAAGTACAAAGAATATAAAGATATTCTAAGATTTTTTATTGGCGATGTGCGTGATAAAGATCGACTAAAAAGGGCGTTAAAGGGAGTAGATTATGTAATCCATGCGGCAGCGATGAAGCAGGTTCCTGCATGCGAATATAATCCGATTGAGGCGGTCAAAACCAATATTAATGGTGCCATGAATGTTGTAGATGCAGTGCTTGATTCAGATTCGGTTCAAAGAGTAGTGGCACTTTCTACGGACAAGGCAGTGAATCCCATTAATTTATATGGTGGTACGAAACTGGTATCGGATAAATTATTTATTGCTGCTAATGCTTATACAGGAAACAGGGATTTGAATTTTTCGGTTGTCCGATATGGTAATGTTGCAGGCAGCCGTGGTTCTGTTATTCCATTTTTTAAAAATATTATTGATAATGGAGGAACAGAATTGCCGATTACCGATTATCGAATGACAAGATTCTGGATTGATTTGGAACAAGGGGTGGAATTGGTAATTAAAGCGTTGCAGGATGCAAAGGGTGGAGAAACCTTTATTTCTAAGATACCATCCTTTAAAATTACGGATTTAGCTCAAGCGATGCTGCCGGGCTGCAGTATGCCCGAAGTTGGTATTAGAGAAGGTGAAAAATTGCACGAAGTCATGGTTACTAGAGAGGATTCTATGACGACATATGAGTATGAAGAACATTTTATTATCTATCCTCATTTTGAATGGTGGGACAAGGAGATTATTTCTGGAGGCAAATTGGTGGAACAGGGATTTGAATATAGTTCAGGAACGAACAAGGAGTGGCTTACAGTAGATGAGTTAAAGAAAAAGATTACAGAGATGTAACAGAGATCCATTTGTTACGATGGGAATGTTACCATAGGAGTGTATGAGGTAAATGGAGTATTCTTTGGGCGATATGATACGAGTTAAAAAATTGATATCTAAGGAATTGGTGGAAGATTTTGCAAGAATTTCAGGAGATAATAATCCTCTTCATTTGAATGAAAATGTTGCAAAATCGGGACCGTTTGGAAAATGTATAGCACATGGAATGATAAGTGCATCTCTAATATCTGCAATTTTGGGAACACAGTTTCCTGGGGAAGGGACTATATATATGGGACAAAATTTAAAATTTTCAAGTCCAGTATATGTGAATGAAGAAGTTGAATTCCAAATAGAAATTATTGAATTTTTAGAAAAGGGAAAAGCGAAATTGCGTACAGATGTGTTCAATGGACAAGGGGTTAAGGTAATCGAGGGAGAAGCTTTGGTTAAATTACCGAATTTAAGTAAAAATATAAATTAGACAAGGGGATATTAAGTTATGGACTATATAAAATTACAAGATATTCCAATATCTTTAGGCATAGAGAAAGGTGATAAGATTTTTGTCAGTTCTGCTGTAAAATCTTTGGTAAAAATATGTAGAGAACATGAAGAAAACGTTGATTTAAATGATTTGATAGATGCATTTATTGATGCAGTAGGAGAGGAAGGTACGGTAATTTTTCCCACTTATAATTGGGATTGGTGTAAGGGGGAGGCATTTGATTATAAGAATACTTCTTCTCAAGTTGGGGCATTATCTCAAACTGCATTAGAAAGATCAGATTTTAAGAGGACGAAACATCCTATATATTCATTTGCGGTGTGGGGACGAGATCAGGAATTATTGTGTGGGATGGATAATAAGAGTGCATTTGGTCATGATTCGCCATTTGCCTATTTTTTGGAGAATCATGTTACAAATATAATTATTAATGTAGAATTCAAACATTCTTTTACATTTGTTCATTTTGTGGAAGAGCAGTTGATGAAAAATGTACCATATAGATATATGAAAAATTTTAGAGCAGATTATACGGATGAATTTGGAAATACTGATAAAAGAGTTTATTCTATGCTTGTGCGTTCTTATTGGTATGAAGTCATTGAAGAAGTCGATTTTTTCGAGGATGACTTTATAAAAAAGGGAGCACAAGATAATATATATATTAATGGTTTGAAGTTTGCTAAGATTGATTTTGCTAAAACCTATCCAATTATAAAAGAAGATATTTTAAGTAATATGGCTAGAAAGGTCTGCACTCATATCGGACAGGGCAATTCACTGTCAGTAGGTACATTAATGTATGGAATGGCGAAAGAGCTGTATACGTTATGCAGTAGTATTACTGGTGAGGGATTAAGGAATCGATTACAGATTGTAAAATCATATTTATCCCAGTTAGAGTTGTTTGAAATAAAATCAGGAACAAAGGTGTATGATTGGGAAGTGCCTGATGAATGGAATATAGAGAAGGCTTATATTGAGAATGAAAAAGGAGAAAAAATAGTAGATTTTAAAAAAAATAATTTACATGTGGTAGGGTACTCGGCACCAATAGATATGTGGGTAGATTTGAAGGAACTGGATAAATATGTATATGTGCAGGAAGAGCAGCCAGATGCCATTCCGTATGTGACATCTTATTATGAAACACGATCAGGATTCTGCATGAGTAAAAGACAATTTGATTCATTGGAAGAAGGAAAATATCATTTAGTGATAAAAAGCGATTTTAAAGACAATGGTTCTTTGAGCTATGGTGAAGCATATTTTCCAGGAGAATTAAAAGAGGAAATCTTGATTTCTACATATTTGTGTCACCCATCTATGGCTAATAATGAATGTTCAGGTCCTGCCGTAGCAACTTTTCTTGCCAAGTATATTGCAGGATTAAAGCATCGTAGATACAGTTATCGGTTTATTTTTGTACCAGAGACAATTGGATCAATTGCCTGGTTGAGTAAAAATTATGAGAATCAAAATTTGAAAGAAAAGGTTATTGCGGGCTTTGTATTATCCTGCGTAGGTGATAATCGGGAATATTCTTATGTAGAAAGTAAATATGCAAATACATTAACGGATAGATTATTACAGAATGTATTGTCATATCATTATCCAAATTATAAAAAATATAGTTTTCTGCAGAGAGGTTCAGATGAAAGACAATTTAATGCGCCAGGTATTGACCTGCCTGTTTGCGCAGTTTGTCGTTCAAAATACGGGGAGTATCCGGAATACCATACTTCTGAAGATAATCTGGATTTAATTTCAGAAGAAGGGCTGGAAGGTGCGTTTATATTAATGAAAAAATGCATTCAAACATTAGAGTACAATTATCATTATAAAGTAAAGTGTTATTGTGAACCTCAGCTAGGAAAGAGAGGTTTATATTCTACTTTAAGCCAGAAGGGTAGTGCTTCCTCAACACGGAATATGACGAATTTTTTAACTTATGCAGATGGAAAAAATGATTTGATCAAAATTAGTGATATCATTGGTGTATCAACAGAAGAGTTGATTTCTATTATTGATATTTTAATGGAGAATGATTTGTTGGAAACAGTTCTTAATCCAGTGTAATGATCAGATTTGCAGAAAATAAAAACCGGAAAATCCGAAAGACTATAGTTTTAAAGGGTGGATGAATGGAGATATGAGTAAATCAATAGCAGTAATTACTGCCCGGGGAGGCAGTAAAAGAATACCAAGAAAAAATATTAAAGAGTTTTGCGGCAAACCCATTATACAATATTCTATTGAAGCGGCACTTGCTTCCGGTTTGTTTGATGAGGTAATGGTGTCTACGGATGACGAAGAGATTGCAGAAATTGCAAGAAAGTTTGGAGCAAATGTCCCTTTTATGCGGAGTGAAGAAACTTCAAATGATTATGCCGGTACGAATGATGTATTGAAGGAAGTATTTACGGAATATGAAAAACGGGGACAGCATTTTGACATAGCAGTTTGCATTTATCCGACAGCACCATTTGTAACAGCGAAGAAGCTTAAAGAGGCAGTTGAATTGATGGAAAGTGAGCATGCAGATGCAGTAACGCCAGTTGTCCGTTTTTCTTTTCCGCCACAGAGAGCATTTGTGATTCAGGAGAATTTTCTTCAGTACCAGTTTCCAGAGTATGCCAGCAGCCGTTCTCAGGACTTGGAGCCTGTTTATCATGATTGTGGACAATTCTATGTTATGAGGGTAGACAATGTATTAAATGATGTAAAAATTAAAAAATCCCTTCCGCTGATTGTTTCAGAATTAGAGGTTCAGGATATAGATAACGAAGAAGACTGGCAGATTGCAGAAATGAAATATAAAATAATGGTATCAGAAAATGTTAAGTGAATTCAAGGTAAATGAACTGGAAATACATAAATATATTTTGGAACCGATTAATTCTAATATGTATTTAATCGTTAAGAATAAATCTGCATTAATTATTGATCCTCATATTTGTCAAGATGCGGTAGAATTTTTGGAACAGAAGACAGTTGAGGAAATATGGATCATATTGACACATGAACATTTTGATCATATATCGGGTGTGAATTTTTTTAGAGAGCATTGGTCTTGTACTGTTTTATGTGGGAATCATGCAAAAGAATATTTAACAGATCCTTTGAAAAATTTATCTGCATATTTTAAAAGCCTGTTAATAGACAAAGATGCAGAAACAGTAAGAATAGCGGAAGAAGTTTTTGATGAAAATTATTCATGCTATGCAGATATCGGATTTGATGGAAGATATGGCTTTGAATGGCAGGGGCTAGATATTCAATTGATAGAAACACCAGGTCATTCCAAAGGAAGTATATGTATATTGGTGGAAGAACAATATGTGTTTACGGGAGATAGCCTTGTAGCGGATAATGCCGTTATTACAAGATTGCCAGGAGGAAGTAAAAAAGAGTATCGGCTCATTACAAAACCATTTCTGGAAGGACTTTCAAAAGATACAATTGTTTTTCCGGGACATGGAAAAGAAAATATTCTTAATAGATTTGAGATTACATAAAAATTTTAATTTTATGAAACAGGGAGGTCATTTAGTTGAAGAAAGAGATTCACATTGACAATCGTATGATAAGTGAGACTTCACCAGTATATGTTATTGCAGAAATGTCAGCCAATCATTTGATGAGCTTTGATAGAGCAAAGGAAATTATATATCGGTTAAAGGATTCTGGTACGGATGCAGTGAAACTGCAAACCTATACAGCAGATACAATTACAATAGATTGTAATAATCCTGAATTTCAAATACATGGTGGATTGTGGGATGGAGAGACTTTATATAGTTTATATCAGAAAGCATATACACCGTGGGAATGGCAGGAGGATTTAGTAAAATATGCGAATAGTCTTGGCTTAAGCTGTTTTTCTTCCCCCTTTGATTTGACCGCAGTTGATTTTATGTGTGAAATAAACATGCCAGCATTTAAGGTGGCATCTTATGAAATAAATGATATACCGATGCTTCAAAGGATTGCCAGAACAGGGAAACCGGTTATTATATCGACAGGTACGGCTTATTTGGAGGATATAGAAAGAGCCTTAGCAGTTTGTAAGGAAGAGGGAAATGAAAATGTCGTTTTACTGAAATGCACTTCGGCTTATCCATGTCCTTATGGGGATATGAATTTAAAGGCGATACCATTGATGAAGAATACATTTGATTGTATGGTAGGATTATCAGACCATACGTTGGGTAGTGAAGTTGCATTGGGGGCGGTTGCCTTGGGTGCAAAGATAATAGAAAAGCATGTTACAATCAAAAGGGAGGATGGAGGACCGGATGCTGCATTTTCTATGGAAATAGAGGAATTTACAGATATGATTCGGCAGATTCGCAATTTGGAAGACGCACTGGGAAAAACTACCTTTGAGTTAACGGATAATCAGAAAGGTGCCCGCAATGGAACACGCTCTTTGTACGTAGTAAAAGATATGAAAAAAGGAGAAAAATTTACACCAGATAATATAAAGTCGATTCGTCCGGGAAAGGGGCTGCATACGATGTATTACGATAAAATATTGGGAAGTACTGCCCGTACAGACTTAAAAAAAGGCACTCCCTTGTCGTGGAATATGGTAGAATAAGAGTGGGGGGAGCTATGAAGTTCAGAGCAGTGGAGTTGAATAGATTGGATGAGAAAACAATAGCGGATATCCGTATATGGAGAAATCAGGAATTTGTCCGTAGAAATATGTTCCAAACACATATTATTACAGAGGAGGAACATAGAAAATATATAGATAAATTGAAAATGGATCCAAATAGAGGGTTATTTGTTTTTTTCTTAGATAATGAACCATTTGGTGTGTTTCAATATGAAGTGAATCCAAAAGAGCATACGGTGACGAATGGAAATTATTTGATTGATGAAACTTATCAGATGATGGGATATGGAACAATCATGTATTATATGATTGGTGTCATTGAATATACATGTTTGAAGGTGGAGAAAATATGTGCAGAGGTTGTTGACACCAATAAAGATGCATTGAACATGCAGATCCGGATGGGTGGTACAGTAGAGAAAATTCTAAAAGATCATGTGATATTAGATGGAGTAAAACATGATGTGTACCAGTTTAGTTATCCTTTACGGATGTGGGATGAGAACAGTAGAATAGCAAAGATAGCGAGGAGCTTTATTGATGAAGAATCGTTAGAAGATATGCTGGTACTATAACGCATATTATGGTGTGCTATTGAAAAGAAATATTAAAATAATCCATTGGCTTATTTAATAGAGATGTTTTGTCAAATGGAAGAATATAAGAAAGCGAGGAATTTATTATGACGACAGAGGAAAAGATTGTATTGTTGGAGGACTTAATGGAGTTGGATGAGGGAGAATTAGATATCAACGCAAATCTGGAGGATGTTGAGGAATGGGATTCTCTTACAAAATTATCTTTGATGGCCACTATTAAAAAGTTATACAACAAGTCCATTACAGTGGAGGAATTAAAGAGTTTCCAGACAGTAAAGGATATTTGTGATTATTTAGAGTAAAGGTGGATAGTTTTCATGTTAACTGTATTTGATGATATTGCAATTAAAGGGATTGTAACAGCGGTACCTGAATGTGAGGAGGAATGTAACCAAGCTCAATATGCAGAGATTATGGGTGAAAAGAAGCTTAAAAGACATGTTAAACTCACTGGTATTGAACGAAGAAGAGTAATTTGGGGAGAACAAAAAACCTCTGATTTGGCAATTGAAGCAGTCCGGCAGCTTTTGGATGAAACAGGCTGGAGTGCGGATAGTATAGATATTCTCATATTAGTCACACAATCTCAGGACATGTTTTTACCTGCTACGGCCATGTTTGTACACAAAGCCTTTCATTTTAAAAAAGAAATGACAGTATTTGATATTAATCTGGGCTGTTCAGGTTATACAACGGGGATTCAGACGATAGCGAATTTGCTGCAGAATACTGGAGACAGAGCAATCCTGCTGGCGGGAGATCTTTGTAAATATAATCCTGAATGGAAGCAAAATGGAGAATGGGAGGAACATATCTCTGACTGGCTGCTGTTTGGGTCTGCTATATCTGCGACTGCCATAGAAAAATCTGATGCACCCAAGATATATGGTATGCAATATGTAAATGCAGAAGGTTGTATGGATATTAGCAAAGCGTTTGGACAGTTGCCAAGGATGAAAGGGGATGCTGTTTTTTCATTTGCAATTAATGATGTGGTGGATAGCATTCAGAAGTTTATGAGTGATATACATATAACGGATGAAGATATTGACTATTATGTTTTTCATCAGGCTCAGAAAATGATTTTAGATAATATGAAAGATATAATGAATATTCCTGACGAAAAGATGCTGGTTTCCTATAAGGATTATGGTAATACTTCCAGTGCATCTATTCCATTAACAATGTGTATTAATCAAGATAAATTTGTGGATGGAGCAAGGGTATTAATGTGTGGATTTGGAGTGGGACTGGCATGGAGTGCAGTATATATGAGCATTGATAGCAATATGTGTTTGAAAATGTTAGAGACGGATCGGATCTATTCATATTAAAGAAGTATAGGCATTTGTCAATGCCAATGAGGACTGCGTTATATGTGGATGATAGAATGGGGAATGTGATATGTTAGATACAAATATGGACAGCAAAATAATATTAGTGACTGGAGCAACTTCAGGCATTGGAGAGGCGATAACGAAACAGTTGGTCATGGCAGGGGCAAAGATTGTAGCAGTTGCAAGGAATAAGGAGCGGCTGGAAAAGCTGCATCAGGAAAATCCTGACCATATTTTTCCGTTTTCATATGATTTAATGGATTTGGAAAATATGGAAGATATATTCCGCTATTGTAAAGAAAACAGCTTAAAGTTAGATGGATTAGTGCATTGTGCCGGTGTTACATTTACTAGTGTGATAAAAACAAATAATATTGAAGAAATGGAACAGGCAATGAGAATAAATTGTTTTGCATTGTTTGAATTAGGTAAGTATTTTTCCATGAAAAAATATTCTAATGACGGAAGTTCCCTGGTTGCAATTTCTTCTATTGCATCCGTGCTTAATAGCAAAGGTCAGTCACAGTATTCGGCCTCAAAAGCAGCGGTAAATTCTGTAGTCAAAACGATGTCAAAGGAATTTATGAGGAGAAAGATTCGAGTGAATGCAATTCTTCCCGCCTGTGTAAAAACGACAATGTTGATGGTTGGAGTTCAGGAGATTGAGAATTATCTGGAATCAGCACAGACATGGCAGCCTTTGGGAATTATAGAAGCAGAACAAATAGCATATCTGGCAGAGTTTTTATTATCAGATAATGCAAAATTTATGACTGGTGAATTAGTTGTAGTCAGTGGTGGTATAGAATACTAAATAGGAAATGTAGATGGATAGGAAGAAAAATCGGAGAGTGAAATATGTTTAGCGAGTATAACAATATAGCAATCCGGGGAATTGAGACAGTAGTTCCGAAAAGAAAAATTGATAATTGTGAATATAATAAACAGCTTGGTGAGCGTAAAGTGGCAAGTCAGATAAAACTTACAGGTATTCAATCGTGTTACGTGGCAGAAGACGACGAGTCCGCTGAGGATATGTGTGTGGAAGCTGCAAAGCGTCTGCTTGCAAGATTACAATGGAGTAAAGACGAGATTAGAGGAATTATTTTAATTACGCAGACTCCAAGTTGTGTCATGCCGTCAACAGCCTTTATTATTCAGAAGCGGCTTGATATTGGGGAAAACTGTATTGTATTTGATGTGAATCTGGGATGTTCTGGATATACAGTAGGATTACATATTGTGAGTAGTCTGTTGGCCAGTATGGAATTAGGAAGTAAGATGCTTTTGTTGGTAGGAGACACGGTAACACAATGCCTGAAAGAGGATGATATCCAGTCAAAGATGATGTTTAGTGACGCAGGAACAGCAACCGGTCTTGAGGTTGTACCAGATAATAAGATATTCTATATGCAGAAATCTATGGGACAGAAGTATGATAAAATATTTATGAAAGATCATAACGATTATTTTCACATGGATGGTATGGAAGTGTTTCATTATACAATTAGTCAGGTTGTGGGCTATGTGAAGGAATTTATGGAACGGGCGAAGCTTACGGATGAAGATATTGATTATTATGTATTTCATCAGGCACAAAAGTATATTGTGGACAATGTAGCAGATTTTTGTGGCCTGAATAGAGATAAAGTACTGACATCTTACGGAGAGTATGGTAATACAGCTGGCGCTTCTATTCCGGTAACACTTACTGTGAACTCTGAATTGCTTCAGGATGGGAAAAACAGGGTATTACTGTGTGGATTTGGTGTTGGGCTTTCTTGTGGGATTGTGTACGGAACTGTAGTAGTATAATTGGAAAAGAAGATAAAGAGGAGGAAATCAATAGTGAAAAAGGGATTTGGAGTATCATTAGCAGCAGGTTTCATTGGTGGTGTAGCAATAATGGGAATAGCAGTGAAAAAATTGGCAGAGACTGCCAATAAGGATGTTGATAAATTTAGGGGTTATTATAATATGCTGAATCAATGGATGGCAATAAAGCAGGAAGGTCGGTCATTGGAAGAATATTTTATACGAAATGGATATAAAACGATTGCCATATATGGAATGGGCGGAATGGGCAGCCGGTTATATGAGGATTTAAAACAGACTAATATTGAGGTAAGATATGCAATTGATCAAAATGCGGTTTGTACTGATCCGGAACTTAAAATGATTACAATAGATGATGAAATAGAAACAGTCGATGTGATTGTTGTAACAGCAACTTTCGCATATGATGAGATAAAAGAGCTGTTATCTAAGAAAACAAAAACTACAGTAATTTCTTTGGAAGAGGTTGTATTTGAAATATAGGGAAATTTTATACAATGGCAGGTGATATGAGTGGAGCTTATTAGCGTAGTGGTTGTTACATATAATTCATGTAAAACCATTATTGAAACATTGGAAAGTATCAAAAATCAAACATATGAAAATTTGGAATTGATTGTATCAGATGATCATTCAACAGATAATACGGTTGAAATCGTAAAAGAATGGTTACGGACAAACTCTAAAAGATTTGAGAAGTCAAGATTACTTTCAGCAAAACAGAATCATGGAGTGACAAAGAATTGCAATATTGGTATATGGCAGGCACAGGGGAAATATATCCAGATAATAGCGGGAGATGATATTTTATTGGAGCAGGCAATTGAAAAAAAATATTATTTTGCAAAAGAGAAGTCACTAAATGCTGTATTTTGCAAGGTAGAGCCATTTGGTTCCAATATCGCCCGTGTGAATGAAATGAAACGGTATTTTGAAAAAGGTTATAAGATTATTAAAATGGGATGGCAGGAGCAGTATGACAATATTATTATAGAGAATATTATAGCAGGACCGGCAAGTAACTTTTATTTGACAGAATATATTAAAGGGATTGGCGGATTCGATATTCGATATCCAATGTTGGATGATTATCCGTTTTTATTTAATTATATTGTAAGTGGAAATGAGGTGGTGCTGTTAGATGAAACGCTGGTACGGTATAGAATTTCCAGCACATCCTTATGGACATCAAATAACTCATCTTTTTTAAAGAGTAGAGGGAAGTTTTTCTTTTATGCACAATTAAAGGAATTATTAAAATGTAAGAAGTATAAAGATGCCATAGATGGTATTATACATTTTTTGCCGATGTGGATGGGAGAGTGATTTTATGATACCGTATTTGAACTTAGAAAAACTCAATGCACCCATTCGACAGAAAATGAATCAGGCAATTAATTCTGTTTTGGATAATAGCTGGTATATTCTCGGTGAAGAGCTGGAAAGATTTGAAAAGGAGTATGCTGATTATATAGGAGTCAGGTATTGTTTAGGTGTTGGTAATGGGTTAGATGCATTACATATTATTTTAGAGGCATATGGGATAGGAAAGGGTGATGAAGTACTTGTTCCGGCCAATACTTTTATTGCAACTGCATTAGCGGTGTCTTATGCAGGGGCGACCCCTGTGTTGGTAGATGTATGTGAAGATACCTGTAATATGGATCCCGGGTTAATTGAAGAAAAAATAACAGAGCGTACAAAGGCAGTTATTGCAGTGCATCTGTATGGAAGAATGGCAGATATGGATGCAATTAATGAGGTGTCAAGAAGATACAATTTAATTGTAATAGAAGATGCTGCGCAGGCACATGGTGCAGTGAGGGACAACCAAATGGCAGGATCAGTTGGAGATGCTGCGGGATTTAGTTTTTACCCAGGTAAGAATCTTGGCGCATTGGGAGATGCAGGAGCCATTACAACCAATGATGAGAATCTATATAATAAAGCGAAAGCATTACGCAATTATGGTTCCATGAAAAAGTATCATCATATTTATGCAGGATTTAATTCCCGTATGGACGAGATACAGGCAGCAGTTTTGAGAGTTAAGCTTGCTTGTTTGGAGGCTTGGAATTTGGAGAGATGCAGAATTGCGCAGATGTATATAGAGCATATTCATAATCCAAAGCTGAAGTTACCTCAGTATTCAGAAAAGGATAATGTGTGGCATGTTTTTACAGTTTTTTGTGATGAACGCCAACAATTACAGGAATATTTGCAGAAGAATGGCATTATGACACAGATTCATTATCCGATACCTGTTCATTTGCAGGAGGCATATAAAGATTTGAATTATAAAAGGGGCGACTTTCCTGTTTCTGAGTATATAGCAGAATCTGAATTGTCTCTACCATTATGGGTAGGAATGTCAGAAGATGAAATAAAACAAGTTATTAGAGTAATTAACAATTTTTAGACACAGGAGTTAAATCGAATGAAAAATAGGAAGATTGATAGTAATTTTAGCAGAGAGAGGAAGATGAGATGCAGATTATAAAATATCAATTTCAGCAGCATGGTGATGAGAGAGGACAGCTTGTTGCTTTAGAGGAATTTAATGATATTCCTTTTGAAATTAAACGAGTTTATTATATGTATGATACGGGTGAAGGTGTAGTTCGGGGATATCATGCACATAAAACTTTAGAGCAGATATTAATATGTATTCATGGTTCATGCAAGATATTATTGGACAACGGAAGAGAAAAGAAAAAAGTTTTTCTGGAAAAGCCATATGAAGGCTTATATGTACCTAATAATATGTGGAGAGAAATGTATGATTTTTCTGCAGATGCGGTACTAATGTGTTTGGCTTCCGAAGTATATAAGGAAGAAGATTATATAAGAGATTACGATGAATTTCTAAAGTTTATTAAAGAGTCATAAGTGAGTGAAGTGATTATATGTATGTAAGGAGTTAAGAGTATGACGGTTAAAGAGATTATAATGGATTCTATTGAGGAATTAAATGAGCAATTGGATGACGATAGACAGCTGGTATATTCCGAAGATGTCAGGTTGATAGGAAAAAAGGCCGCTATTGATTCTATGGAGTTTGTTACGTTTATTACGATTATTGAAGAACGGATTTCAGATGAATTGGATAAGGATATAAGGATTGTGTCAGATAAGGCTTTTTCAAGAGAAAGAAGTCCGTTCTATTCATTTGAGACATTAGAGGAATTTATTGCTGAACTTATAAAGGAAGTAGAATAATAATGAATATTGTGATTACAGGTACACATAAAGGAATTGGATATAATATTGCTCAGTATTATCTTGAGAAAGGGCATACCGTTATAGGGTGTAGTCGTCATGAAAGTCAAATTGTGCATGATCAGTACAGGCATTTTGTTGTAGATGTATGTGATGAAAAGCAAGTGAATGATTTTGCAAAGCAGGTACGTAGAGACTACAAATTTGTTGACGTTTTGATTAACAATGCGGGAATAGCAGCAATGAATCATTTTATGATGACCCCTATCGAGACTGCAAAGCATTTGATGGAGGTCAATTATCTTGGAGGACTGATTTGCATCCGAGCATTTGCCTCTTTGCTTAAGAAATCTGAGCATCCAAGAGTTGTTAATTTTTCAACAGTAGCAGTACCATTTAATTTAGAGGGAGAAATGGCCTATTCTTCTTCTAAAGCGGCAGTTGAAAGCATGACCAAAATATTGGCTAAAGAATTGGCAATGTTTCGTATTACAGTTAATGCTGTAGGACCAACTCCAATAAAAACAGATTTGATTGCAAAAGTACCAGAAGAGAAATTGAATAAGTTGTTAGATAACCAGGCAATTCATCGTTTTGGTGAGTTTAAGGATATAATCAATGTAATTGACTTTTACCTAAATCCTAGCAGTGACTTTATAACAGGGCAGATTATATATTTAGGAGGGGTGAATCGATGAAGATAGATTATATATTAGATCGATTAAGAGAGAACAAGGACAAACTGGCTGTAGTTTCAGATAATAAAGAATATACTTTTGGAGATATTTATGAGGAATATCAAAAGGTTACAAAGTTATTGGAGGAGAACAATATTTCTTCAGGAAATGTTGTTTCTATTATAGCAGAGTTTACACCTGTGTCAATTGCGTTTTTGGTTGCTTTAATAGAGCGTGATGTTATCATCGTTCCTATATCGAAAACGATTAAAGGAAAAGAGAATTATATTAGAATTTCTGAAAGTCAATATGTCATCAATTTGCAAGAGGATATAGAGATTAGGAAAACTGACTATGAAGTGAAACATGAAATGCTGCGTGGCTTGATTGAAAAAAAAGCTCCGGGGTTAATACTATTTTCATCTGGAACAACTGGAGAGCCAAAAGCAGCGTTGCATGATTTAACTTATTTAATAGAAAAATTTAATCAGCCGGGAAAATGTTTACGTACAGTTACATTTTTGCTGTTTGATCATATAGGTGGATTTAATACAATCATGCATTCATTGTCAAGCGGGTGTATGATTGCTACCTTGAAAACCAGAAGTCCCGAAGAAGTGTGTGGAATTATTGAGAAGTATGATATAGAGCTTTTACCGACATCACCGACATTTATCAATATGATTCTTTTGAGCAGAGTTTATGAGAAATATGATTTATCCAGCCTTAAGATGATATCATATGGTACAGAACCAATGCCGGAGTCGACGTTAAAGCAATTGCATAAAATTCTGCCAGATGTGAGATTAAAACAAACTTATGGCTTATCAGAAATTGGCATTATGTCTACGAAGTCGGAAAGTTCAGATTCTCTTTGGATGAAAATAGGCGGCATGGGATACGAAACAAAAATAGAAGATGATATTTTATATATAAAAGCCAGATCCGCAATGATAGGTTACCTGAATGCCCCATCTCCATTTGATGAAGAGGGCTGGTTTAATACAAAGGACAAGGTTGAGGTAAAAGGGGATTATCTTAAAATATTGGGTCGAACTACAGATTTAATAAATGTAGGCGGAGAAAAAGTATATCCAAATGAGATAGAAAGTGTTTTATTATCTTTTGATGGAGTGAAAGATGTATATGTTTATGGTGAGGCAAATCCAATTACAGGACAAAGTGTTATTGCCAATATTTGTGTAGAAGATAAAAATAATAACAGGGATTATATCAAACAATTAAGAAAATATTGTAAAGAAAATTTGGAATCATATAAAAGACCGGTTTCATACAGATTGACAACAGAGACATTTTATGGTGACAGATTTAAGAAGAAGAGATAGGTTATATATAGATGGAGGAAAGCATATATGTTCATACCATATGGAAGACAATTAGTAGATGAAGAAGATATACAAGCGGTTGTGGATGTACTGCGTTCCGACTATCTTACAACGGGGCCAAAGGTGGCTGAATTTGAGCAGATAGTGGCAGATTATGTAGGGGCTAAATATGCGGTAGCCGTATCAAATGGAACAGCAGCACTCCATATTGCCTGTCTGGCAGCGGGAATCGGACAGGGTGACGAAGTGATTACATCTCCAATTACTTTTGCGGCGTCAGCAAATTGTGTCCTTTATTGTGGGGGAACTCCAGTATTTGCGGATATTAAGAAGGATACTTATAATATTGACCCAGAGGATATAGAACGTAAAATTACTTCAAAGACGAAAGCAATTATTCCTGTTCACTACACAGGTCAGCCTTGTGAAATGGATGCCATTACTGAAATAGCAAAAAAGCATCATTTAATTGTAATTGAGGATGGTGCCCAGGTTATTAGTGGTGAGTATAAAGGAAGAAAAATTGGCACCATATCCGATATGACAACCTTTAGTTTTCATCCAGTGAAGCCGGTAACAACTGGAGAAGGCGGAATGGTAACAACGAATGATAAGGATTTGTATGAGAAGTTAAAACTATATCATACACATGGAATTACAAGAGAAGAGAAATTTTTAGAAAACCATGATGGTCCGTGGTATTATGAACAGTTAGCACTAGGATATAATTACCGCATCACCGATATCCAATGTGCGTTGGGGATTTCCCAGATGAAGAAGCTGGACGCTTTTGCGAAACATAGAAGAGAGTTAGCGGACAGGTATGACAGAGGATTTGCAGGTAATTCCAATATTGTTACACCCTACCAGCATCCGGACTGTTTAAGCAGCTACCATCTATATATGGTTCAGGTTCCAGCAGCAATCAGGAAGAATGTATTTGAGGAACTGCGAAGAATTGGGATTGGAGTAAATGTACATTATATTCCAGTATATAAACATCCATATTATCAAACACATGGTTATCAGGATGTCTGTTGTCCGAATGCAGAGGAGTTCTATGACAGAGCGATTACGCTTCCGTTATTTGCAGGTATGACAGAGGAACAGGTAGATTATGTGGTAGAGCAAACAATCGAAATTGTTGAAAAACAATTGAAAATGTAATAGTAGGAAAGATAGTAATATGATAAATCATGTATATATACGTGTCGATGGTAATGAGATAATAGCAACGGGACATGTTATGAGGTGCTTGTCTGTTGCAGAGCAGATACGGAAAATGGGAGCAGAGGTTACCTTTGTGGTGGCGGATGACAGACCCTGCAAGTTAATCAAACAAAAAGGCTTTTTCGTGGATGTATTAGAAACTATTTGGAATGAGCTTGATCAGGAGACAGAGAAGCTATGTGATTATGTGAAAGAGCATCATGTAGAGGTTCTTCTTATGGACAGCTATTTTGTGACAGAGGAATATTTACAGAAGGTATCACAATATACAAGAATAATTTATATTGATGATTTGCGCCGGTTTGCATATCCTGTAGATACTGTGATTAATTATAGTGCTTTTGCAGATGAAAATTTATATGAAAGTGTGTATCAGTTAACGGGTATAAATCCCCGTTTTTTGATAGGAAGTCGTTATATTCCATTGAGAGAAGAATTTGCCTTGAAATCCTATGAGGTGCATGCGCAGGTCAGGAAAGTACTTATTACAACAGGAGGAACAGATCAGTTAAATGTGGCGGGTGATTTGTTAGATGCTGTGCTTAGGAATTCTGAATTGATGGAATTGGAGTATCATGTAATTGTTGGATGTTTTAATCAGAATAAAGAGATGCTGCATCTCTTGGCAGGTTTACATTCCAATATCTGCCTGCATGAGAATGTGGATAATATGGCTGGCTGGATGCGTGAATGTGATGTTGCTGTATCCGCAGCGGGAACAACTACCTATGAGCTATGCGCCTGCGGAATTCCTTCTATCTGTTTGGAAGTGGCAGAGAATCAGGAAGGAGCAGTAGTATGGGAAAAAGCTGGCTGTATGCTGTATGCCGGTAATGCTTATCAGAATCATCAAAAATGTATAGAGCAATGTGTGAAATCACTTTTATTTTACAAGAATCATTATGAGGAACGGAAAAGTAAATCTATACGCATGCAGTCATTAGTTGACGGAAATGGAGCCAGGCGTATTGCGGCATATGTTGTAAATGAAGGCTTGCAGGATGATATTCAATAGGTGAGGATAAATTGTAATAAATCGCTAGAACAACGGTCGGCTCTGGTTTTACTTATGCTTGAAAAATAGTGTTTAAATGGATATAATAATATTATTGTAAGTAATGTATATGAATGATATATATGATACAAGAGAGGGACTAGATATTCCAGTAATATATGAAGGGGTCAATTGGATAAACACTTAGTAGAGATGTATTTTGAAGAGGTGCAGTGCTAATGCAGATAAGAGAAGTACAGGAAGAAATAAAAAACTTGCATTTGAGTGACTATCGTAGTATTTTACGTCTTGCAAAAAAAGTGAAAAATATTGTGAATACAACGCCTTCTGATATAAAGGTTGCGGTTCTTGGATCATGTAGCATTCAATATTTTGTACAAGTTTTAAGACTTTTACTCTATAAAGAAGGGGTAAGTGCAGATATATATGAGGGTGAATATAATGGGATTAAAATGGATGTTTTGAATGGAGAGTCCGCTCTTTTTCAATTTCAGCCAGATATACTAATTATATTGCCAGATTATCGTGATATTAACCAGTTGCCACAATATAATGAAGATATTGATGGGATTAATAAACTAATAAAATATTATATAGACGATTATAAAAATATATGGGGCATCATTAAAAAATATTTACCACAGACAAAGATATTACAGGGAAATTTTGTTATTCCGATCGAAAGAGTACTTGGCAACCTTGAAGCAAATTATATATTTTCACAACATAACTTTATAAAACGGTTGAACATCGAATTAACACAACAGCATTCTGATAATGTTGTAATAGTTGATTTGGAGTATTTAGCTTCGCTTTATGGTAAAAAGAATTGGTTTGATAGTTCTCTGTATGCATTAAGTAAAGTTTCTTTTTCTTTGCAGTATATTGGAGATGTTGTGGAGATGTTTGTGAAGCTGATTGTTGCGTGGAGAGGAAAAATAAAAAAATGTATAGTACTTGATTTGGATAATACATTATGGGGTGGAATTGTAGCAGAAGAAGGATGGGATGGGATAAGGATTGATGTTAATGATGCTGTAGGGGAGTCTTATCTTACATTTCAAAAATATTTGAAAGAGTTGAATAACAGAGGAATTTTATTGGCTGTATGTAGTAAAAATGACAGGGAAATAGCAGAACAGCCCTTTAAATATAATAAAAAAATGCCGTTATCCTTAAATGATTTTGCTTCGTTTCAGGCAAACTGGCAGGACAAGGCATCTAATATTAAAAAAATTGCTGAAGAAATAAATATAGGATTGGATAGTATGGTTTTTTTTGATGATAATCCTGCGGAGAGGGAAATCGTGCGAATGAATCTTCCTGAAGTGACAGTGGTTGATGTACCTGAGGATCCTGCAAATTATGTGAACGCATTAGATGCAGTTTGGGCTTTCGAGTGGCTTCAAATAACGCCAGAGGATTATGCCAGGGCAGAGACTTATGAGAAGAATCGTGCCAGGATAGAATTGCAGGAGATATCATTGAATTATGATGAATATTTGAAAGCTTTAGAAATGAAAGCAAACATCTTAGAAGTGACTTCTAAAATGTTAAAGAGGTTTGTTCAGTTAATAAATAAATCAAACCAATTTAATGTCCGTACAAGAAGGTATTTGGATACCTATATAGAAAGTTTATTAGGCAGGGAGGATTATGGTTTAATAGCAGTCTCATTAAAAGATAAATTTAGTGATTATGGATGTATTGCTTGTGTTATCTTGCAAAAGCAGGATAACGTCTGTTTTATTGATACATGGGTTATGAGTTGCCGAATATTAAAACGTGGATTAGAATATCTGGTGTTTCAACATATTTATGATTGGGCAGATGAGCACAATTGTGATAAGGTCATAGGTGAATACATTCCTACAGAAAAAAATGTGTTGGTTAAAGAATTGTATCCGCAATTGGGCTTTAGCGAAATAGATGTTGAAGATGGAAAAACAGAGAAAAACAGTAGGATCTACCAATATGATATAGAAAGTAGACCAGTATTTCAAATTTATATTATGGAGGATTAGAAAATGAACGAGATAGAAGAAAAAATACAAGAAATATTTAGAGAAGTATTTGAAGACGAAGAGTTGGTAATTGCACCGGGAATTACAGCTGATGATATAGAAGGATGGGATTCATTAACACATTTTCAAATGATTATGGAAGTGGAAATGGAGTTTGGCATAAAATTTACAACAGAGGAAATTGCAAGTTTAGCTACAGTTGGAGAATTACTTAGTTTGATTGAAAGTAAAGGAAGATAGAAAATGAAATTACACCATGTTGGAATTGCAACGGATAATATAGATAAGACAATAGAGTTTTTAGAAACGGTTACAGTAATTGTGAGTAGAACTGAAAAAATATATGATCCTTTACAGGATGCATGGTTGTGCATGTTAGAATTAGAAGGTTCTGGAAGAGTGGAGTTAATAGAAGGAAATGCTGTTAGCAGATTTGTCAAAAAACATATTAATTTATATCATACATGCTATGAAGTGGCAAATATAGAACAGGAAAAAGAGAAATGGATTGCGAGTGGTGCAGTTTTAGTATCTGATGAAAAGAGTGCAATTTTATTCAATAACAGAAAAGTAGTATTCTTAATGTCACAGATTGGTTTGGTTGAATTATTAGAATCAGGTGATGAAAATGAATCTTGAGGAAATAGTATTTAGTTATAAGCAAAATGTTATAGAAGGTAGTTTTTGTAATCTCATTCCAATTAGAGAAATAGATTTGAATGATATTGTAATGTTAAGAAATCAGGAAAGAAATAAATATTTTTTACATCAGGAGTCAGACATTACTTTAGAACAACAAAGAATATGGTATCAGAAATACTGCATCCGGAAGGATGATATTTATTGGGGAATACATAATAAGAAGGGAAATTTGGTTGGAACGATAAGGCTTTATGATATCAGTGACGGTTCCTGTGAGGAAGGTAGTTGTATTATTGATGAGAATTATGCCAAAGAAGCACCATATGCAATTGAAGCAAAATATTTAACGATACAATTTGCATTTGAAATCTTGCATTTAAATCGAATGGTCAATGAAAATAAAAAGGATAATCGAGTAATGAATTCGTTTTCAAAGCAGCTTGGATTTGAAAAAATCAAAACAGTGACAATACGTGATGCAGAATTTAATTATTATGTTCTAACACCCGAGCAATTTCAAAAAGAGAAAGTCCAACAAATTTTAGAGTATTGGTCAAATAGATGATTTTAGAAAATAGAAAGGATACGATATGAGGAAGATAATGCTTTGTGGAGCGCTGCAATGTGAAGTGGGAAATTTTGGAGATGATTTATTAAGGCAGATATTGATAAATAATCTTCGGAAATATGATAATAACTTACAAATAGTTGATTATAACAAAGATACAACTTTAAAAGAGATTAATGAGTGTGATTTTTTTATTTTTATACCAGGAGGGTACTTGGGTTATATTGAACATTGGTATTCAGGTTCTCTGAAAAAAACAATACAGAGAGTAACCAGATATTATTATCCAGGTATTAAGGCAGTTTTTTTAAAGAAAAAAATTATATTACTAGCACAGGGAATAGGACCTTATGAATATCCGCTACTGGATAAGATGTTAGGACTGATTGCAAAAAGAGCTGTTTTAATTTCTGTAAGGGATTATAAAAGTAAAAGATTATTACAAAAAGTTGGAGCTGGTAAGAAGAAAATATACGTTACGGCAGATACAGCACAAACTCTCATTTCGCATAATTTTATTAAAGAATGTGCTGAATCACGAAAGATAAAAGAAAGTTATTCTGGAAAAAAAGTAATATTTATTCATTATTTAAATGTTAAGGAATACTTAGATAAGGTTTATCAAGCTGTACGGGAACTGTTTTTTACACGGGATGATATTGTTTTTGTAATAGGTGCAGATGGTATAGGTGGTTATGCCGGTTATGCTGAGATTAAAGAGTTTGCTCGGCATTTTCCTAAAAACCGTTGTATGACTTTTAAGTATAGAGATGTCAGTCAGTTGATAACAATTATTGATAATGTGGATTGCGTAATAACAGGAAAATTTCATGTTGGGATTGTTGGTTGTACGTTGAAAAAATCTGTTATGAGTTTTTCTGTACAATATGCAAAGACAAGTTTATATTATGAGCAAATTGGATATTCAGAAAGGTGTATGGATATTTTTAATGCATCTTATGAAAAGGTGAAAAATAGTATTAACAGTTTCTATTCTGATAAAATAGAGATTCCTGAAAAAATATTAAAAAAAGCGAATTATAATTATTATCTTTTGGACAAGATAATATAAATATTATGGTGCGGCGAAACGATCTGTCTGTACTGACAAGAGTCTAATATAAAGTGTGTAAGTTACTGGTAACCAACTTATGCACTTTATTTTTGTGATAAGATGCGGTACTTTAACGATATCTAGTATTTACGGCATCCTACTGTGGTAAAGAAAGATAATCATCTGCTCCGACAGATCTCTGAAATATCATAATCCTTTGTTTGTAGAAACGCTTTACAGTTGTAGAATGTTTACAGTTAAAAACCGTACATCAGGCTATAAATACGCTGATGTACGGTTAGAATGAGAAAACAAGTTAAATATATTTCGTTACTTGTTCTATTTTATAAAATTATTGTACATTAACAGTAAGAGTCTGAGTCCGACCATCTTCGAATGTTAATGTGATAACAGTTTCAGCTGTAATCTTAGAAGCCCATGAAGCAAGTAAAGTAAAGGTCTTGCCAGATACAGAACAATTTGTACCTATAGTTAATGGATTTGCGTTAGCGGCACCATTGTACTTAACTAACTTAGCAGATTTTACCTCGGCAAAAGTTGTAACAGAAATTGCAGAAGTATCACCGCTTTTTCTATTATAAGTCAATGGCAGAGGGGTGGCTGTAGGGTCAATAACATTAATCGTAAGAGTCTGGGTCCGACCATTTTCAAATGTTAATGTGATAACAGTTTCAGCCGTAATTTTAGTAGTCCATGCAGCAAGTAAAGTAAACGAGGTGCCAGATACAGAACAATTTGTACCTATAGTTAATGGATTTGTGTTAGCAGCACCATTGAACTTAACTAACTTAGCAGATTTTACAGCATCATATGTTGTAACAGTGATTGCAGAAGTATCACCTTTCATTTTATCATAAGTTAATTCATCAATATGCTTCTCCAATGTCCAAGCAACATTTACGCTTGGTGCAGCATCCTCTGCAACAGCCCAATCTGCATCAGTATTACATGCACCGGTTAAGTTAAAGTCTAAAGATTTAAATCCAGTATAATCAGCAGCCTGAGCAGCAGCGGTTAAACCATACTCGTACTTACTGCTAGTAGAATTATATGTTACTTCATAAGCATCGCTTGGTGCAGCAGCTAAAGTGTCGGTAATGGTTGCACCATCAGCGGTCAAAGCGGCTGTCTGATCTCCGCTAACTAAAGCAAGATATACACTAGTAGTCTTATCGTTGGCAAAGGTATCATCTGCAGCAAGTCCGATTGTATATCCCTTATCAGCATCCTTCAAAGAATCAGCATCAGCAGTTGCAGTTAAAGTAACATCAACGTCAACCGTACCTTTGTTAGTAGCGGTAAGTGCAGGACTAGAAGCCATATACTTGGTGCTTCCGCCATCCTGTGGATTTGCAAAATAGAGTCCTTTTGCAGCAGCATCAAAGGTAGCATTAGTGTATTTTGATCCGTCAGTGTCCTTAATTAATCCCTGTGGGTCTAAGATGAAATTAAAAGTAGTATCACCTGCAGCAACGGTAGGGAGTACAACTTTAAATACATCTTTGTTCACAATGCCTTCTACGTCACCAGAACCAGTAATGTTACCCTGTGCTGAGGATTCCTCATCTACTTCGGTAGCAAATGCAGTTAAAGGTGCACACATTAATACACCCACCATGGTCAAAGCCATGAGTCTCTTTCCAAATTTCTTCATAAAACATTCCTCCTTGAACATTAAATTTACAAACGTCTTCGTTTGTGGTTATATTGCAGGTACAATGTACCTACTGCCACCTAATTCTCTATTACAATGGATAGATTAATATTCAGCATACTAATCGGTTCCTCGTTATCATCTAATAGATGATAGGTCAGTACACAATCGTAAGTCCCCTTGTCCAACGGGGTATCCAAAGTAATATTTTCCAAATGGCTGCCTAATGGTATGATAGGCGATTTGTAAATTGTCTCTTCTGTGTCAGAGCGGACAATGTCAAAATACACATTGTTAGCATTTGCGGTAGAATTTTCAACATAGGCATTACTGGAAGCAGAATCCCCTTTGTCGAAATTCCATGTTGTATTCATTGTAACCTCATATGTACCTGCTTGAACCTGTTGATTCTGCATATCGGAAAGAACCTCTTCCACATTATCAGGGGTTACAACTACGTTACGCTTCTCGGCATCAGCAGACTGTCTCGTTAAAATTAATACAAGAGCAGTAACTACGATGGCGGCAACGATAAAACATACCACAATGACAAGAACATTGTTTTTTGGCTTATTCTCTGTGCCTTGAGACAATTTTTGAGAGATTCGTTCCTGACTTGATTCGTTTGACATGAACTCCTCATCCTCCTCGTCATTACTCAGACATACCATGCCTTATATTTTGTATCGGACTGACTTGAATGAAAGTTTAGCCCTGCAACAGAAAAATTTCCCTGTTGTGCGGATATTCTACCATAATTTGTAAAAAAGTGTCAATATTTGTCGAAGGAATCGTGTGAATTTTCTAATTAGCAGAGTTATAGTTGATTTAGCGGTTATAAAAATCATGTGGGTGTATGGTTGAGGAAAAAGATGATGGATATGCAGTTAATCTGGTGACGCAGGCAACCAGTCAAAACAATCTCTTAAGAGGATTTGGTTTTATTAGGAATAACGGATGGACTTTTAAAGATAGGCAATGAAGGGTTTTTGCAAATTATTACAGGAGGAATAGAATGTATATAAGCAGGGAAAAAGAAAATGTTTATGGTCTTGTAGATGAAGGAACTATATTTAGAAATAATCAAGCGAGAGAGAAAGGTTCTGTATCGAATAGAATTTTTCCAAAGGATATAAGAGTTATTTATAATCAAAGTGACAGATTGGTTTTGCAGTGTCAACAAATGCAGGATGTGCGGATATCTAAGGTGATACAAAAGAGTGATGATGAATTTATACCAAATTGGGCTAAAATGCAGGAAGAATTGATTAAAGATGCGGAGGACACAGAAGCGTTTATTCACAATTATTGGAAGAATTCAAGTGAGCAAATTCCGGAAAATCTTATTCTTCAGATTACAGATGCTGTTTGTTATGGAGGGTATATAGATAGGTCAAAAGTTTGGATTACAATGACAGGTAGCAGAGAAGGAGATAAAAGAGAAGCATATCGGCAATTGAGGGTTGAGGGTAGACCGATTAAAGCAGAGGAAACGTCTGGATATGTGTGGCATCATATACCGAATTCGGGTATTGATCATGGAAGTAATGAGTGTGGGATGGTTTTAGTCGAAGAGAATCATCATAATACTCCACATATAGGTGCTGTAAAGCAGTATGAGAGGTATAATAGAACGAGTTACAGCTAGTATAATGCGTCGAACTTTCACTTTTCTGGCTGACACAATGCCTGCAAATATCCCATCAGTCTGGCTCTCTTTGCAACAGCTAATGTGTGATATTGCTGCAGGAGAATGTAATCTTCGGACGTATCGTCCACCAACATATAATCCACATCCCATTTATCCTGATAATCAGAAGTATCTGACAGCAATTCATTAGGTGTCATATATTCCCGCCTCCATTCCTGACTCGCCTTCACTCTGGAAACCTCCTTCTGTAATGCATTGGTGAAAGCTCCCCTCGGTGTCATTCCGTTAAAAAAGTCCATCAGTTCCTGAAATTCTTCGTTATAATCAATTTGTAATGATAAATCAATAAAATCCACCAGAAAAACGTTTGTACCAATTAGTAACGTATATACGTATACCAGAGCAGAATATTCTTTTTGCCAAGTTATATTACTTCATAACTTGTTTTATTGAGTAGTTTTGCTGGAAGTGCTATGATTATTATGAGAATTTTGAAGTTTGGTTTTTGCGGAGACGAAGCTAGTTGTCGGTGCACATGCTGTTACTGAGTTGATATAGAATCAACAAAAAGAGATAACTAGTAAAAATAAAAATTGCAACTTCACGTTACGTAAACGCAACTGCAGGTTGGTGGTTGAAATGAGAAAAAATAAGTAAGATTTTCTTATAAAAAATAAGAGAGAAGGTATAATCATGTCATTTGGAGAAAATTTAAGACTTATTAGGAAAGAGAGAGGAATAACGCAGGAGCAGTTAGCTGAGATGTTGGATGTATCAAGACAGGCTATCTCAAAATGGGAGTCAGAGTCTGGGTATCCTGAGACTGAAAAACTGATTTTGCTTTCTGAAAAACTGAATGTATCTATCGACTATCTTGTAAAGGAGCAATCCAATATTGGAAATATAGAAGGGCAGGACAGAACGGTTGTTTATGCACCGTCAGAAAAAATTACAATTGTTTCTTTTGATAAGAATCATATTGTGGCTTGCCAGGCAGTAAAATCATCAAAGGTTTTTGGTAACGGTAAAGCTCCTGCGTATGTGCTGTTAGGTGTTGAAGGGGTTACTTTCTGGGGAGAGCGCAACATTATTTTAGGCTGGTATAAAACAGCAGATGAAATTCAGAAAGAAATCGCAGAGATTAATGAAGCTATGAAACGAGGTGAAACCCAATATGAATTGAAGTATTTTACGAAAGTAGAATATAAAGGCTTGTTTGGACAACCTCGCATTGTGGAGTAAGGAGAAAATTAGTCCCCCTTGTTTTAACTAATCATTAATTCCAAAGGTTCGTTCTAAACGATCCTCGGAGGCATCCAATTTATCCTCTATATCTTCCAGTGCATGTTCCTGATTTCGATAATCTTCATAGGAAAGATTACCCTGTTTGTATTGGGCTTCGATATAATCATCGTAAGTGTCTAATCGTCGTTCAATGAGATCCAGTTCATCTTTAAGGTTAAAAAACTGAGTTTTGCTTTCCTCTTTATTTCCGGAAGGGGTGGCAGAATCTGCTTTTGCTGTTACTTCCTCTACAGCATTGGTAAGAGATTCAATCGTGTCGGAAAAAGCTTCATTAGAAATGGTATTGGGTGAGTTGGCAGAGTTGTCAGTGGACTCCGCATCTAAGTTGCTGGTTGAATTATCTGTTCCTGTGTTTTTCGGTGTGGCAACATCTTGTTCAAGCTGTGCAACTCTGCTTTCCAATTTACGATAATTAGCATCCTTGTTGTTGTCATCGTCACATCCTGTAAGCATAAATATAGATAGCATAGTGAGAGATAGAGCGAATAGTTTAGATTTTCTCATAATCAATCTCCTTTTCTTATTATTTTAATTAAAGAAAACTTTGTGGGAATGTTTTCTTAATATAGTATATCAAATATATTCATTTTAAATCAGAATTAAGGGAATAAAAGAGTAAGGCGAAAAAGGTCATTTTGTGGTATGATAAAAATATATTAATAATCATATTGAACCGAATAATAAATTGCTGAAGATTTTGATAATAAACAATAAATTTAAGGAGGGAAACTATGAAAAATTATATGGATCCAACAACTTCTGCACAAAATGCAGGAGAGGTGCACCTGTCAAAAAGAAAATTTAAAAAGCTCCGTGACGATGTATTGAAGGTGCCATTTTTAAAGAAAGGACACTATAACAGACAGTTTGAGCGTATTAATCAATATTTAGCACATGGCGATACGCAGCCTGCAGTTGTAACTTCTTTGAATCCTCTTATCATATCAGCATATTCAGATGAGATGGATGCAGTACTGCTTCTCAGATTTCCATATGAAATGCAAAACATGTATACTCTTAAAAAAGGAATGAGGCTGGTTACATCAAATGTTTATTTCAGGGGCTCTCAAATAGCCGCTGATATTATTGTAGGTGAGAAGTATTTGAATAGATGGGTAGATTTTATCCCAATGGTTCAGTTGTTTCTTTCTGATGATGAAGAATTTATAAAGCAGCGTATTGGTTTGTTTCAGGAGGAAATGTGGGAAAGATTGGAAATTCTTACCGAAAAAAGAATTGAACAAAACGACAATATAAAGATGCGTAATGGGTTTTATTATCTAACGGGGATTTAAAGTATAAAACAGACGACTCCCTCAAGATTTTCTTTTTGGCGGTAGAGTAGCAACCTGCTGCAGCATATGATTGTAATAGAAGCATTATAAATTGTTTTCCCGAATTTTTCGATTGATGATTGATTTAAGATATGTTAAAATATCTTTAATAAATGTTTTGGCAAATCATAGAAGGAGGTGTAGCTATGTCGCTTAGTATTGATAAGAATTACCACAATTTATCCAGTGGTTATAAGATTAACAGTGCAGCGGATGATGCGGCTGGATTATCTATTTCAGAGAAGATTAAGAGCCAGAAGAACGGTTATGACATCGGAACTGAGAATGCAGAGAAGGGCAATAGCGTTTTAAATGTAGCAGATGGTGCATTGTCTTCTATGTATGATTCCCTAAGCAGAATCCGGGAATTGGGATTGCAGGCATCTAATTCGGCAATCTACTCCAAAGACGAACTTTCCATGATGCAGGCAGAGATTGACCAGATCAAGAAGGGAATCACAAGTATTGCAAGGGATACCCAGTTTAATGGATTAAAGCTCTTAGATGGCAGTATGGCAACGATGGAGTTAGCAACGAACCCATCTGGAGTGGGACATGAGATGGAGCTTGTGAATGTAACCTTAGAAGAGCTTGGAATTGCGGATTTTGATGTGACAAAGAAGTTTGATATTCGGGATATTGATAATGCACTTAAGAAAGTTACATCGGCACAGTCTTCTATCGGGGCACAGTCGAACCGTCTGGCATACACGGTTATGAATAATCAGAACACGTCATATAATCTGGAGTCTACATTTAGTTCTCTTCGGGATACCGATATGGCAAAAGAAATGAGCGACTTGTATAAGAATCAGATTTTAGAACAGGTACAGCTTAAGATGCAGAAGAAACGAATGCAAGAAGAGGAACAGAAAAGAAAGATTATTCAGGTGAATTAACGGAAAAGAAATGTAAGTGGGAAAAGGGCTGTTATGCAGCCCTTTTTTAAGCATGAGAAAGTGCTTATGATAAAATGTCACCAACCGAAGCGAAGTGGAGGTTGATGACCTGCGCGAGCATCAGCGAGCTTCATTAATAATAAAATGTATTGCGATAACCAACTTTCTATGATATTTTGTATATATTAGTGTTTTTAAATGGGCTTTTTTGGAGGAATCAGATGTCAAAAGAAGTATTATGCAGATGTAGTCAGGTAACAGTAAAGGGACAACAGAATGTGCTGTTAAATGATATTTCTCTGCAAATAAAGAAAGAACAGATTACTGCGCTTATTTCTGAGGATGACAGTGCCGGGGAAATCTTAAAGCTGATAGCAGGGTTATATCAGCCAGATAAGGGTCAGATTACATATCCCGGGATGAAAAAAGAGGAAGTGGCAGCATATCCAAAGAGAATTCAATATGTTCCGGATGATATCATCTGTTATCCGGATTTGACAGTATGGGATTTTATTCATGGAATTGCAAATGGGAGTGAACAGATGGAGGCAACAGCAGAAAAGCTTTTATCTCTTTTTGGAATAAATGCGAATGAACAGCTTCTGGAGATGACTTTTGGAGATAACCGGCTTGTATCCATTATACAGGCAGTTATGGCACAGCCGGCATTATTGCTGTTAGATCGTCCTTATGATATGCTGGAGCGGGAGGATTATAGACGCATTTTGAAGGAAATCGTTAATCTGTATTCAAGGGGATCTGGCATTGTTATTGCCGCACAAAGTTATAAAGAAGTGGTAATACCTTGCCATGAATATATTTTTTTGGAAAATGGTAAAATTGCCGGGCAGTATAATAGGGATCAGCTGCCGTTGCCTGCTAAGGTGGTCACATTATGGGGAGGCAGTATTGCCTCTTTCATGCGGGAAAAAATGGAGATACTTAGCCGGAATAAGGAGTGTTTCCGCTTTCTTTACAGGGAATCTGATATGAAAGAATTAGGTATACGCATTGGTATGTCTGGATGCAGGAATTTTAACGTGGAAGAGCTTACAATGGAGGAAGAGCTGTTTGAAAATTACGAAAGGTGGCTGCAATGAATATAGTTGTATATTTTGAGATTACAAGAAAAAAGAAGAGGATGTTAAAATATATTGTCTGGCCGATTATTTTTTCTGTTATACTGTTTGCGGTTTGTATGGCTGTTGATGGAATATTTCCGAATTTTAATAACAACTATATGAAATGGCCGGATATGTTAAAGGACCTGCTCTGTCTTAGGAGCTGGACCAGCCATTTATGGCTGAATGTATGGCAGTTTTTTATGCTGGCATACCCTTTTTACCTGATTTATAATATAATGAAGGAACAGGCACAGGCGATATCGGAGGAGGAACGTCTGGAAACCATAGTTTACCTACACAATGCAGGAGTCAGCCGGAGAGAACTTTTCGCAGCAAAATGGTTTGTGTGGATGGGGGAAATGGTACTTTGCTGCCTTTCTCTTGCTGTGGTAAATGTTGTATCTGCAGCAATACTCCGTTATACACAGGGAATATGGAATGCATTAAAATATTATGGTATTTTGTTTTTAGTCTGCATGCTATATCTTGTAATTGCCTTGTTTGCGGCAGCTTGTAAAGGAAAAAAAGATATGTCAGGTGATACGATAGTAGCAATTCTTATTATTCCGCTATTAGTTTCCCGAATTCCGGCATTTTTGCGTTTTTTTTCGGCGCTGCTGGTGCTGACCGGACGGGAGGGTGCCATTGTAGATAAGATTTCACAGATTGGTACGCAGACGGAGATATTGACAGCCGTGTCCCCGCTTACATGGTGCTGGCCGGATATGCAGATAACGGCAGTGCATATTATATTTGGTGTGGTGGTATATATTGTAATGCTTACGGCAGGTTTTTCGATTTATACACATAGGAGACAATATTAATAGATTGGTTTAAAAGTGACGAATACTGAAAGTATTTGTAAGATCAGGAAGGGAGGATAAGCCATGCGTGAAAAAATTGCCCGGATATTCGTATATATATATGTATTTTTTGCGACATTGAATAGAAGATTATCAATTGTAATGAAAAAGAGGCTGGCAGAGGGTATTTGTGCTGGTACGCTGGTACTTCTCTTGATGATATCACTTTTGGGAAGTGGCGTGACACATTCCATTCCGGAAGAACAGATGATGAGTACAGCATCGGTGAAGAAACACAATACAGTGACAAATAAGAATACAACGGCAAGTATTGAAATTCATAATTCCGAGGTAGCTGCAGAAAAGACGGATTATGATCAGCAGGAACAAACATCCAGTAAGAAAGGCAGCGTAAAAAGAAATGTTGTGTCTCCTGCGCAGACCAGTGACAGAAATGCGGTTGTAGAAAATCCAGTTCCGCTCTCACAGGTGCAGGCATTATATAGAAACAATGGAATAAAGCCTTTGGGCAATGAAGAGAAAGTACTTTATCAATATCCGGTAGAGATTGGATATGCCATCGACTTTAATTATGATGGAAAGCAGACAAAAGCGGATTACCTGTTAAATGATGTATTTGAGACGAGGCCTGAGAAGGATAATGGAAAAAATGTTCAGGATGTAGCAGACAGTGAAGAGCAGACACAGAATATAGATGATGAGGAAAGTAACCGGAACATGGAAGATGGTGAGGAAGATCCCCGGAATACAGAGGATAGCGAGGGACAGGCGCAGGACGATGAGGAAGATATCCGGAATACAGAGGATAGTGAGGAGCAAACACAGGACAATACGGAAAAAGACAAGCGGATAACTGCCAGCATACAGTTTCAGAAGAATATCTGGAATGCAATCCTTCCTACATCTCCCATTGAAAAGAGCCTGTCGGAAGATGAGCGAAAAGCCCGCACAGCAGTGAAGAAAACAGTAAGTGGTGGCAGGAAGAGTGAGTCAAATGAGGAACTGCCGTCTTCTGAGGAAGAGGCAGATGATGTAGGAGTGTCTGAAGACCAGGAGAACGCATCGGATACAGAAGAAACAGAGCAGGAAGAGGCGTTGGCACAGGAAGAAGATGTACAGTCTGGGGAGGAAGAACAGGAATCGGAAGAGGCAGAGCAGAAGATTGTGGCAAATGCCGGTTATTTTACGGTAAGGGGCAGTATGCGTACAGATGTGGAGGCATTTGTAGGGGATATAACAATTGAACCGACGGGAATAAAGGGATTTAACCAGGTGCGGATAGGTGAAGATGGAGAGTTTGGCAGTGCGGTAACACTTACAAAGGATGCAGCAGATGAGAAGGTAACATTGTATTTTTCAAATGGGAGCCAAGTGACGACGGGTGTGGATTTTACCTATTCAAAAGACACGGTATCGCCAGTGCTGACCTTTGATGAGGAGGGACTTAATAAACTGCAGGGTGATAACAAGACGATTTATTGCACGAATGACTCAAAGCTGAATATTGCTTGTGATGATGATTTGGATGGAACTCCGGGAACTGGTATTGATAAGCTTTGTTATGTGTATGGTGACAAGCTTTTATATGTAGTTGACCATTTTAATGAGGCAGGGATTCAAATTGCAGATGACTTTTATGGAAGAATTTTGATGAATTGCACCGATAAAGCAGGCAATGCTTCAGATGTGATATCCAAATACTATTTGATGGAACAGAGTGCACCGGAGATTTCCATGGCGCAGGATGCCATTTGTACTACACCATATACCTTATGGGTTGATGTGGCTGATAAGGGGCATATTATTTCAGGTATTGAGAAGGTGGAATGCAGTGTAAATGGAGAATCTTATGATATAAGTGATCTCACTCTTTTAGAGGAGGTAGTGATTGATAAAGGGATAGAGGTTCCGTCAAAATACGAGTTTTCTCTGCCGTTTACAGAAGAAGGGGAGTATGATGTTGTGGTGACGGTTACCGATCATGCAGGTAATGTATCGGTAAAAGAGCAGACCATTACAGTGGAAAAACCAGAACTGGTATCTGTATTTATGCCACAGCAATTTACAATACATATTGACCCCCAGCAGATTTTAAACCGTGAACAGATATTCTCAGATGATATAACACTTGTTAATAATAGTGAGTTTGACGTAAAGATAAACATTAAGAGTATTGAACTGGCAGTAAAGGATGAGGTGTCAGATACAGGGGTAAAGAAGGATTGTAATATCTATTTGGTGGCACCGGATACAGGAGAGAAAATCCTTATAAATAAGGGAAATAACAAAAATGTGTATTCATATTGCCTGCCAGAGGGAGCGGATGGAGATATCAGTACGCTTTTGTTTGTCGGAGAAACCACAGAGGGCTCTGATGAAATGTGGGAAAGTACAGATATTACAATTAATATGGAACTTGGGTTTGAGAAGTGGAGAGAAGGAGAAAAATGACAAAACAACAGATTTACAACATCAGTACACAACTGCAGGAGCATATTCATAGAATTATTTATGCCTGCCACACACAAAATTATGATTGTGTGGTGAGGCTCTTTGGTCAGGTAACGGGTTCTATGATGCCGATGTTGGAGGCTGTCTTTTCCGATCTTACTTATTATAACCGGGATATGGAATTCGTGAGCCAGGAGGGAGTAGGCGCATCTTTGCAAGATATGCTGAGTGCACAGGAAAATCAGGACTATGTCTTATTGGCAGATTTGCTGGAACTTCAGTTGATTCCATTTTTACAATCCTTGCAGAGTGTAATTCGCAGTTATGATGTCATTTGTACAGATCCGAATGTGTGGATAAATAATATGGCTGCCCTGGAAAAAAAGGATGCTGTTTTGTGGAAACAGCTAAAAGCTTATCATGAACGTTATGAGAAAGAAAGTGAAGCAGGTACATGGCAGGGAATGCATCGTTTAGAGGATACGAATTCCGGTGCCTTTACTATGTCGGGACAGGACGAACAGGGAATGTATTACTATCACAGCAATGTAGCTCCAATGGCTGAGGCTGCGGATTTTGCAAGATATTATTATCGGGCGGGGAGTGAAAACTATGTAATCTGGGGTATGGGTCTGGGCTATCATGTCAGGGAATTACTGCTGCTGGATGAGGGGCTTGTGCTGACAGTTTATGAAAACGACCTGGATATTATTTACCATTGTCTGTCAGCTGTAGATATGTCTTATTTTCTTGCTTTACCGGGATTTTCTATTGTGTATGATCCTGATTTCCAAAAAATTATTGGTACGCTTTCAAACATTCAGGAAAATTTAATAATACATCATCCTTCCCTGCGTCATATTCAGGATGAACGGATTCGTGAACAGATGGAAATGTTTTTCATTCGTGACAGTGGTAAACGTAATGTTGCTGCTTTGTTTGAGAGTAACAGCCGGGAGAATTTCAGGCAATATGATGGGTATGTAGATGGGCTTCGGGAGAGCTTTGAGGGAAAGGATGTAGTTATTGTGGCAGCCGGACCATCTCTGGACAAAAATGTGGAATTATTAAAAGAAAAAAAGCCGAATATGGTTATTTTGTCAGTAGAAACTGCATTTCGAAAGCTTTTAAGCCTTGGAATTGATGTAGATTATATGATTGTAACAGATGCCAATAGCCGGATATATAGTCATATCAAAGGGTTGGAGGATAGCCAGGTTCCTATGCTTTATTTGGCAACAGCCTATAAGGGGTATTCCCAAAACTATCAGGGAAAGAAATATTTGATTTGTCAAAATGGATATGACCGGGCAGAGGAGCTGGCGGCGAAAAAAGGGTGGCATTTATATGAAACAGGTGGTTCTGTCAGCACCACCGCTTTGGATGTATGTATTTATTTAAACAGCAAATCCATTGCATTTATCGGTTTGGATCTGGCATATACGGATAATCTAGCCCATGCTGCCGGAACGGCGAGAAGGATGGCGGGTGAAACAGCAGATATGCAGCAGGTTTCTGCAATAGGCGGAGGAACGGTTCCTACAAGCCGTTTATTTATTATATATAACAAATGGATAGAAAAACGGGTAAAGAAAGAAGATGTGGTAATGCCGGTATATGATGCAACGGAAGGTGGTGCGATTGTGCCAGGGCTGCAGGTTACGACTCTGGAAGAGTGGATGAGAACCGTCACATCAGAGGATTAGCTGTCATTTGGTTTGGAGGATTTGATGTTTCAAATCGCACAGGACGATTGTTTATCTTTTATATAATACTTGCAAGCCGGAGAAAGTTGTTGTAAAATCAACAAGTAATGTAAGCATTGTAGAGATACAGCATTTTTATTCTCGCATACGCAACGAGCCAAGCGCAAGCTTGTTTGCATTTGGCGACTGCGTGCGGGTCAAATACCCCGCCCCTTGGGGCGAACTTACTAAAAGAAGCTAGGTCATGCCCCGTAGCTTGTTGCGGGGTATTTGACTGAGGTAGAATGATGTTCCAGGAGGAAAGAATCATGAATTGGAATGAAGCGATTGAAGATTTAGAAAATCGGAGAAGTCAGGCAAGGCTTGGCGGTGGAGAAGCAGCGATTGAGAAACAGCACGAAAAAGGCAAATTAACAGCAAGAGAACGTCTGGAGATTTTGTTTGATGAGGGAACGTTTGTAGAGGTTAATGATTTGGCAGAATCCCGAATTGATGATTTCGGACTGGATAAGAAACGTATTCCAGGAGATGGTGTTGTCACCGGATACGGTAAGGTGAATGGCAGAACGGTATTTGCATCGTCTGAAGATTTTACGGTTATCGGAGGAAGTCTTGGGGAATATCATTCAAGAAAGATTGTACATTTGCAGGATATGGCAATTCGGATGAAATGCCCAATTGTAACGATTAATGATAGTGGTGGAGCCCGGATTGAGGAAGGTATTGATTCGTTAAGCGGATATTCCGGAATTTTTGAGAGAAATACGATTGCATCTGGTGTGATTCCGCAGATAGCAGTTATTTTGGGACCATGTTCCGGAGGTGCCTGCTACTCTCCTGCTATTTGTGACTTTATTTTCGTGGTGGAGGAAGTCAGTAAGATGTTTATAACCGGTCCGCAAGTGGTTAAGACCGTAATTGGAGAGGAATTAACACCGGATGAGTTAGGTGGTGCTATGACGCATGCCACTAAGTCGGGTGTGGCACATTTTTTGTATAAGAGTGAAAAGAATTGTTTAGGTGGTGTAAGGGAACTGCTTTCTTATCTGCCGGATAATAACCAGTCGCCGCTTCCGGTGAAAGCAGGAAGCAAGGCAGTGGATAAATGTAAAGCCTTAACAAATATTGTTCCGGACAACAAGAAAAAGAGCTATGATGTACATGAGGTAATCAATGCCATGATTGACAGGGAGAGTTTTTTTGAGGTTCAGAAGAACTGGGCAAAAAATGCAGTAACCGGGTTTGGCAGGATGGATGGTAACACGGTTGGGTTTGTCTGTAATCAGGCAAATTTTAAAGGTGGCTCTTTAGATATCGATGCGTCTGACAAAATGGCAAGGTTTATTCGTTTTTGTGACTGTTTTAATATCCCATTGGTATCCCTGATTGATGTTCCGGCATTTTTGCCAGGTTCTGAGCAGGAGCATAACGGTATTATTCGTCATGGTGCAAAAATTTTATATGCATACTCTGAAGCAACCGTTCCGAAAATTTCGCTTATCATGCGTAAAGCGTATGGGGGTGCATATATTGCCATGAATTCGAAACATATGGGTGCAGATATCGTATATGCCTGGCCAATTGCAGAAATTGCAGTTATGGGTGCGGAGGGCGCAGTTAATATTATTGGGCGTCGGCAGATTCAGGCAGCGGAGGATCCGGCAGCAAAGCGTGCGGAGATGATTGAAGAATACGAGGAGAAATTCTTAAATCCTTATATTGCAGCAAAACGTGGATTTGTGGATGAGGTAATCCGCCCGGATGAAACGAGAATAAAGATTATGTCTGCCCTCGATATTTTAAAGACAAAGAATGTAACAAGACCATACAAGAAGCATGGAAATATTCCATTATAAGAAGGCTTTGTGCAAAAAGAGGAGAATAAAATGAATGACAAACAAACCAAGGGTTTGATTCTTGCTGCTGTGATTTTTGTGGTGGTGGGAGTCATTAGTGTAGTGACAAATACGATATCTTCGCAGTTATCTGCAAGTGAAGAAAGTGCTGGTAAATCCGGTTTGAACAGCTTTATGGAAGAATTATATGGCGGCAAATCATTAGCACTCGCAGATATGCCGGGGGATAAGGATTTTATTGCGGTGGTACCGGTGGAGGGAACCATTCAGGCAAGCTCAGATTCAGGAAGCATTTATGGTACGACTATAGGATATGACCATAATCTGCTGATGGAGTATGTAGATAAATTGATTGATAATGGGCACAATAAAGGCATGATTTTGCGGATGGATACACCGGGCGGAACGGTGTATGAGGCAGATGAACTTTATCTTAAGATTAAGCAGTATAAGGAAAAAACAGGACGTCCAATCTGGGTTTATATGGAGAGCTATTGCTGCTCCGGCGGCGTTTATATTGCATCTGCTTCAGATGAGCAGTATGCAAACCGCATTACGACAACAGGTTCTATTGGTGTTATTATGTCTAGTTATGATATGAGCGGACTATATGAAAAGCTTGGCATCAAAGAGGTGAACATTGTTTCTGCAAAGAATAAGGATATGGGAAGTGCCGGAAAACCAATGACCAATGAACAGCTTGCCATTTATCAGTCTGTGGTAGATGAGTATTATGAACGGTTTGTGGAAATCGTGGCAGAGGGTCGTAACATGACGGTTGACCAGGTAAAGAAGTTAGCGGATGGCCGTATTTATACTGCAACACAGGCCGTGGAGAACGGTTTGATTGATGGCATCAAAACCTCTGAGGAATTTGACGATTATGTAAAAGAGCAGAGTGGTGTTTCGTTCTTTTATGAACCACAAAGGGCGAATGGATATCTGGCAGGCATCTTTGGCTCTTTGGCAAATGCGAAGGAGAAGTCCGAGTCAGAGGTATTGGTTGATTTGATGAACAATTTAGGAAGCGGGGTGCCAATGTATTATGCAGAGCCAGTTGGAGAGTAAGGCGTATGCGGGATTCTTTGTGCGGTTCGTTGCGTATGGCATTGATATGTTGATTGCATCGATTGTGGTGGGGATGGTAAAAATACCGTTTTCAATCGCAGCATCCGGCGGTGTGAATTTCCTGAAAAGTAATTTTATATTTGAATATTCCTTTCTGGATGTGCTAGGATATGTGGGAATTGCAGCTTATTTTGTACTGTTGACTTATTTTGCGCATACGACAATAGGAAAAATGCTGTTTCACCTTGAGGTGACCAGTGAGAAAAAATGGACCTTCACGAACGTATTGTACCGTGAGACGGTTGGACGTTTTTTGTCTTCGTTGCTCAATATTGGGTATCTTGCGGTGATTGTTCAGAAGGAAAAGCAGGGGTTTCATGATATGCTTTGTGATACTCATGTGGTATATAAAAATATGTTCAGGCGAACAGGCAAGACAGCATCTCCATCCTTTGTGACATATGGGGAGATGGAAAATCCTTCAGAGACAACAGGAATAAGCCCAGTAGAATCCTCTTTTGAAGCCACAGAAAATCCTACCCTTGTGGAAACAGGGAAACAGGAGGGGATGATGCAAGAAGAACAGGAATGGACTTATCATCAGCAAAGCCAGGAATCAAAGCAGGAGATTTCATCTGCATTTGAGTTGACCAAAAGCGATCCTGTGGAGACAAGACCGGAAAATATTGAATAGAATTTGAAATGCCGTCAATCCTATAATAAAAAGGATTGGGGGCATTTTTTGTGACCAGAAAAGTAAAAATCAGCTTTTTAATTTTGGTATGGAGCATCGTTGCATTGCAGATTTTCGTAAATTACCAGCAAAGCAGACAGAAGCAGGAACAGGCAGTGACTGCATTTTCTGTAGTAGAAAATGATGTAGTAGAAGAAATGATAACGGGATATGGTTATTTTGGAAGAATGGAGCTTTCGGATGATACAAAGGAGCAAATGCTTAAAAATCTTGCCGATAAGCTGGAGATTTCTGCGCCTTATGACATACATTCTTCAACTGGGGAAAGCTATGAAAGGCTTGAGCTTATACACGGAACAGAAAAGATGGAAGTGGTATTACAGCTTGTGAGTATGGGGAATGTATCGGAGGATGAGAATGGTGGGGAGGAAGAAGCGGAGCAGTATATTTTAATCCGTATAAATACAAGAGATTCTGTAAAGCAGGGAAAAGAATATTATGATATGGTAAAACGGATTTACGAGGAGATTGGCGTAAAGGCAACTGTAAATTTTGAAGTTATGATGGAACAGACAGGGAATTTGATAGTAAACGCAGAGGAAACGGTTGATAGATTGTTTGATGTACTGCATGCCTCGCTGGTAGAGACGATAAATGAGAACGGGATCTATACAGTATATGGATATCGGAGAGAAGAGGCATCCTACCTGATGCATAAAGGGGAGAAAACAAATGTGCAGCTTGTGATGGCCTATGATGAGGAAAATGATAAAACATATATAAAGGTGGGAATTCCGATGGTAAATTCTTCTTATTAAAGAAAATACAGAAAATTAAGAATCCGTTTTTAAAAAATAAAATAGTGTTTGCCATAGTCTGTCAAGGTGTGGTGATATTCTGAATTTAGAACAGTTACAGGACATGTAAGGTATTGTTTCAAAGGAAACCGGAAGAGAAAGGGTATGGTGAATATTATGGAGAGAGCGAGACAGATTAGAAGGGTAAAACAGATAATTGGAGATGTATGTATTTATGCAATCAGTTTTATTTCAGCGGCTGTATTTATTGTGGAGATTTTGAATTGGATGATGACGGTATGAGCATAGTGTAAGGTGATTCGTGTAAAACGAAATGGCTGCCACATGGAAAACGATATTCCGTGTAGCAGCCATTTTTGGATTAAAACACAATAATATTTTATAGTTTAGAGTATCCGTAGCTGTTAACAATGGCCTCAATCTTTTTGCCAGCCTGACAGAAAGGACATGCATTGTGTGGGTATGTATTATATTGAGGAATATCTTCAACATGGAATAAAGTATGTATCTTCTGTCCGGCAATCTCTTCATTTGCAGAGAAAATTGCAGAGATACCGGCTACGATCCCTCCATAGTAGGATACACATTCTAAGCTTCTCTCAATGGTGCGTCCTGTTGTGGCAGATGCCAGCAGGAATAAGACGTGTTTTCCTTTGATCATTGGTTGAAGGTTATCACGGAAAACCATCTGTCCAACAGAGTTAAATTCTGGAGTAACTATGTACATAGCCTTGTGCTGGTTCATTGACATGATACCGGAATGGGTAAGCTCTTCTGCAAGATAAGAGCCAATCACCTCTGTGCCATCCATGCATACAATGGTATCAATAACAGTTGAAGCCATATATTCATTTGCGATTGATTTTGCAGCAGCCCTTGCCATGCTCTGGCGGGCTTTTAGAACAGACATATCGATATAATGTGTGATATGGGAATGATTGGTTGCAAAGTGTCCCGGAATTACGTCAATAGCTATCAAATTATTGTATTTTGAGTAAATTTTCGTGGTTTGATGCTTAAATGTCATAGGAAGCCTCCTTATATAATTCATTCTATCAACTATTGTATCGTGTTTTAGGAGGTAATGCAAGTTCTTATCATGATTTTGATTGTAATTTAATATTTAGATGCTACTTGTAATACAAATCAAAAACCAATATATTACAAAAATGTAAAATTTATGACGAAATACCAAGTCAAATTCTGTCGTATTTTAAGAAAAAATTAAAAAATGTTAACATAATACTGGAAATTGTTGACATAATTTAAAAAAAGGGTTGACATAATAGAAATTCATGCTATAATTGTTACGAAACTGTTACAAAGTGATTTCGAAATGGTTTCGGATATGAAACGTATTTCGTAACAAACCAAAAAAAGGAGTGAGAGGTTTCGGGATAGAAATAGAAACCGAAAATTATGAACAAGAAAATAGTAACCGTAATTGTAGCTACCGTTGCATTATGTATAATGCTCAGTTTACCGTGTGAGGCAGCTGCTACAACCAAAGCTACTACAAAAGACAGCAAGACCATCAGCACTGTTAAGAGAAATGCAAAGAAAACTACAAAGAAAGCTAAGAAGAAAGCTACAAAAAAAAGCACGAAGAAAAATAAGAAAAAGAATAACAAAAAGAAATATACAGCCAGTGAGCTTCGCTATATGACAAGTATTATTTATTGTGAAGCAAGAGGCGAGAGCTATGCAGGACAAAAGGCAGTGGGAATTGTGGTTATGAATCGTGTAAAAAGCGAGAAGTTCCCGAATAGCATTAAGGAGGTAATTTATCAGAGTGGACAGTTTTCTCCAGTGAGAAATGGAAGTCTTTCCCGTGCACTTAGCACCTATGACCAGCAGAATAAAAATCATAAGTTTAAGGGTGAGATGAAGTCTTGCCGCAAGGCTGCTATTGAGGTGTTAGATGGATCGACAACAATTAAGGTTAATGGAAAGAAGAAAGAGATGAAAAAATATTTATTCTTTTCGAGATATGTAAGAAATGCGAAATACAGCCTTGGAGCACATCAGTTTAAATAGGCTCATAGACTATGCACTTTCTGTCATCGAATATTGAAATTGGTGATGGAAGGTGCATTTTTTTGTCTAAAAGGAAATATACATGAATAAAAGCTTTTGCCGGGTGGAGAGAAATAGAATGAAAAAAAGAAGGGCAGTTTTTCTTCTGGTAATGCTGGGTGTTTTTCTACTGGCGGCTTTAACCGGATGTCAATTTGAGGAAACAAATGAGAAGAAGGTAAAAGATCTGGATTACACTATTTGTGATGAGAGCAAGCTGCCAGTGGAGCTTAAGGAGATTATTCAGGAAAAAAGAAAGGAGCCATTTAAGCTGACTTATCGCACAAAGGATTACCTCTATATCGTGGTAGGGTATGGCGCGCAGGACCGTATGGATTTAAATGTGGTAATGAATGAACTTTATCTGACAGAAAATGCTATATTTGTGGATACGGAAATGATCTCTGAGGAAAATAGAATATTGGCGGATAATAAAGTGACCTACCCATGGATTGCGGTGAAATGTGAATTATATGACTTGGAGGTAAATTTTAAGTAGTCATATTTTAGGAGCTTTTATCATAGAATAATAAACAGAAGATAGTAACATTTTAAGGAGCAGGAGGCAGTATGGAGTTTATTAAAAAAGAGATTCACAATTCGACCTGGAAGGTCAGAAATACAATGCAGTTTACAATAGATGATGCAATAAATGTGCCAGACAGCCATTTAGATATGGAACGGCTCGTTTTAGTGAAGGGAAATGTAGTGGTGGACGAGATGCAGGCTATGGTGGACCGCTTTCAAATGAAAGGGACATTGAATTATCAGATTCTCTATAGTGCTGACAAAGAAAATAATGCTTTTGACAGTATAGAAGGGAAGGTTCCATTTGTAGAATACGTCAATGCAGATGGCACAGCAGAGGAGGATTACATAGAAGTACATGCCAGCTTAAATGATTTGACTGTAACTATGCTTCATTCCCGAAAAATCAGTTTAAAGGCATTGGTTGGCATGGACTATCAGGTAAAGAAAAGTGAAGATTTTACGGTGATAACGGATATTGAAGACAATGCAGAAGCAGAGGTACTGGGCGGAAACCTTTCCATGATGTGTCTGAAATTGCAGAGAAAGGATTTGCTGCAGGTGGAGGAGCAGGTGGAAATTCCAGCCAATAAGCCTAATATATATCAGGTTATCTGGAAAAGCCTATCGGTTACAGGTATCCAGATGAAGCCGGCAGACGGTTATCTGCTAGTAACGGGAACATTGTGTATATTTCTTGTTTATACCGCAGAGGAGGAGGGAATGCCGATACAGTACTTTACCATGGAGGTACCGTTTGAAAAACGGTTAGAGGAGGAAATGGCAAATGAGGATATGATTTCGGGAAGTGTCCTTGCGCTTGACCAGTACCACATCAAGGTCATTCCAGATGAAAATGGTGAGGATCGGCTGATTGATATCAGTGGGGAATTCAAGGTGGAAATTAAGCTTTATGGCAGAGAGGATATGAAGCTTTTGCGGGATGCATATTCTACAGAACTGGAGTTAAATCCTAAATGCCGTGATTTTTCAGTACAGCATTTGCTGCTTCGCAATTGCGCAAAGACAAAGGTAACAGATCTTGTTATGATGCCGAGCCAGCATAGTATCCTTCAAATATGTAACGTGGAGGGAGCTGTGTCAATTGATGAAACAGAGCGGTCTCAAAAGGGTATTGTAGTAGAAGGGGTGGTAGGAACACAGATTACCTACCTTAACAAGGAGGAAAAGGGTGCCATTTGTTCCACTACTTTTGATATTCCTTTTACCTATGAAATTGAAGTGCCGGGAATGCAGGAAGATGTGACCTATTCCATTGTACCATTTATTGACCAGATAACAGCTATGCAGTTAAGTGATAATCAGATTGAAATTAAGGCAGAGGTATCATTGGATGTGCTGGCATTTACCAATGAGCGTACAAGAGTGGTGCTTGACATGGAAGTGAAGCCAATCAATTTAGAGCGTAAGAAGGCATTGCCAGGCGTGATTGGATATGTGGTAAAGAAGGATGACACTTTGTGGAGTATTGCAAAGCAGTATTATACAACGGTAGCACAGATTAAGAGTATGAATGAATTGGATTCGGATTATGTGGTACCGGGTGACAGGATCGTGATTTTGAAGGAATAATAAAAAAGCCAAAGGGCAGGTGGAAATGATACCACCTGCCCTTTTTTGATTGTTTGTGACAAATAAAAAAGGTAGTGTTTTCATTCCTGTTTTATGCTATGATAAGTGGGAATCAGAAATACTGCTTTTTTGGCAGTAAAAAGGCAATTCAATAGTAGGAAGAAGGCAAATGCGGAGCATTTTTTCATGCCTTCTGACGACATGCCGCTGAGCCAAAGGTGAGGGGGCAATTCAATATTTATAGTAGGAGGATATTGAGATGAACATTAACAGTATTTGTGTACAAGGTGGATATACGCCGGGAAATGGTGAACCACGCCAGATTCCAATCGTGCAGAGCACAACCTTTAAGTATGATACCAGTGAGGATATGGGTAAGCTGTTTGACTTAGAGGCAAGTGGATATTTCTATACAAGACTTCAGAACCCGACAAATGATTATGTTGCTGCAAAGATTGCCGAGTTAGAAGGTGGTACAGCGGCAATGCTTACCAGCAGCGGACAGGCGGCTAATTTCTTTGCTCTGTTTAATATCTGTGAATGCGGTGACCATATTGTGTCTTCGAGCAGTATTTATGGGGGAACCTTTAATTTAATTTCTGTAACAATGAAGCGTATGGGGATAGATGTGACCTTTGTAAGTCCGGATGCCACAGAGGAGGAATTAAATGCTGCTTTCAAGGAAAATACAAAGGTGATGTTTGGCGAGACGATTGCAAATCCTGCCCTTACGGTTTTAGATATTGAGAAATTTGCAAAGGTTGCTCATGCACATGGAGTGCCGCTGATTGTAGATAATACTTTTGCAACACCGGTTAACTGCCGTCCGTTTGAATGGGGCGCAGATATTGTAGTCCATTCTACTACGAAGTATATGGATGGACACGGTGCTGCTGTAGGCGGTGCTATCGTTGACAGTGGCAGGTTTGACTGGATGGCGCATGCCGATAAATATCCGGGACTTACAACACCGGACGAGAGCTATCACGGTGTTACATATGCGGAGCGTTTTGGAAATGAGGGTGCATTTATCACAAAATGTACGACACAGCTTATGCGTGATTTGGGTTCAATCCAGAGTCCGCAGAATGCATTTATCCTGAATCTTGGTTTGGAGAGCCTGCATGTCCGCATGAAGCGTCACTGTGAGAATGGTCTGGCAGTTGCAGAATATCTTTCAAAGCATGACAAAGTAGATTATGTGAATTACTGCAGCCTTCCAGGTGACAAATATTATGAATTGGCACAGAAATATCTGCCAAATGGAAGCTGTGGTGTGGTATCCTTTGGTTTAAAGGGCGGGCGTGAAGCGGCAAGTACCTTTATGAAAAATTTAAAGATGGGTGCGATTGAGACGCATGTTGCAGATGCGAGAACCTGCTGTTTAAACCCTGCTTCTTCTACTCACCGCCAGATGAATGATGAGCAGTTGAAGGAGGCTGGTGTACCGGCTGAGCTTATCCGGATTAGTGTTGGTCTTGAGGATAAGGAAGATTTGATTGCAGATATCGGGCAGGCGCTGGCACAGTGCTAAAGTGAGGATTTGCCCCCTTTCGTTTATAATATTTCATGTAACTTTGACGATTTGAAAGAAATGTATTATAATTATAGCCTATAGCATATCAGTTGAGACGGAGTAGAAAAAATTACGTGTTAAGAAGGGGTAAGAGGACGAAAGATGCGACAAAAAAACATACTTTTAGTGGATAATAACGAGTCCGTTCAGGAAATGCTGAAGGATTTGTTAAAGGTGGATTACGAATGCATACTGGTTCAAAACAAAGATGAGGGGCTTTTATATTTGGAAAAAAATGCTGGGGAGATTGATTTGATTATAATTGATTTGCCTGTGCCGGCAGCACAGGGATTAGAACTGCTGAAAAGCATCGAGAGTAATCCTGTACATAGAAATATTCCTGTCCTGGTTTTAACATCGTTAGATCGGATAGAGGATATTACGGGTGTCTTTGAGCTTGGTGCTGATGACATTATTTCAAAGCCGCTAAATCCAGATATCGTAAAGAGAAGGATTGACAATATGCTGTGGGTAAGCCGTAATCGGATGGTTCATAATGTCATGGAGGATGTAATCCGATCGGAGATTGATGAATACATTGATAGTTTAGGGATTTGTACCTGTCCTGTCTGCCGCAGGGATTTGCTGACACTGACACTCAATAACGTACAGCCGAAGTATGTTACCAGTGAGAAGGGGGCAGCTATTACAAAAGCAGAGAGAACAGCATCAAGGGAAGAGAAGGTTAAGCTTTTGACGGAGATTACATATTATGCCCAAATGGTAAAGAAAAGACCGAATCATGGATGATGCAGTTTGAGAAGACATAACATGATGTGTTTGACGCAAAAGATTATTTCAAAGAATGCTGACGTTAAGGGAACTTTATCTGATGATATTTTTATGTTCTATTAATGTCAGTATTTTTTGTGTTTTTTTACCCATGCTTTTGTATGCATTTACTGACATTCATGCGGAGGAAACATGAAATCTGCTTATCATTTTGTGTCGCTTGTGTTATACTTTTATTCATAGTATGCGACCTCTGGTTTGGAATTGTTTTTAATAAAAAGATTGAAGATGGAAAAAGGGTGAAGGAGGAGATAGTATAATGAAGAAAACAGTGAAGACAACCGTGTTGTATGATGCTATTTTTCCAATCTGGCTGCTTTGGATTTTTCCAATTACATGGCTTGTGGTTTTGCCGGCAAATTTTCTGATTGATCTTGTAGTATTGGTGTTGGTCATGGGATATTACAAAATTCCTAATCGAAAATATCAGGCCAAAAAGTCGATATTGAGAATCTGGCTATGCGGATTAGGGGCTGATTTTATTGGCGCTCTTGGGATGATTCTGGCGGAATTGATTTATATTAGAAACAGCGCTTTTGGAGAATGGTGGTATTATAATATTATAGACCCAGTGGCATACAATCCATTTGGCAGCATCTGGTCCTTTCTTTGGGTTACTGTATGTGTGCTTATTAGCGGTTACTTTATTTATCTTTTTAATTACAAATTTTGTCTTAAAAAGACAGAATTGACACAGGAACAGAGGAAAAAGGTGGCATTGGCAATGGCTGTCTTTACGGCTCCGTATACATTCTATTTGCCCTCTGATATAATCTATAATTATTTAGACGCATTATGTTTCCATATTGTATAGCTGTGAGGTAATCATGGATACGAGAGAATATAAGACAACAGAGCTTTTGAAACGGTTTTTACCATATTACAAACCACATATAGGAACGGTGGCGCTGGATTTATTTTGTGCAGCACTGACAACCATCTGTGAGCTGGTACTGCCACTGATTATGAGGTATATCACCAATGAGGGGCTGCGGGATCTGGCAGCATTGTCTGTCCGGACAGTACTGATTTTAGGAGGAATCTATCTTGCTCTCCGCATTGTGGACAGCATAGCCAATTATTATATGGCGGATGTAGGTCATGTGATGGGGGCAAAGATAGAGACGACTATGAGGACAGATGCCTATTCCCATCTGCAGAAGCTTTCCAATACCTATTACAGCAATACCAAAGTGGGTCAGATTATGGGGCGGATTACCAATGATTTGTTTGATGTGACGGAATTTGCGCATCACTGTCCGGAGGAATTTTTCATTGCAGCAATTAAAGCTGTGGTAGGATTTATCATTTTGTCGGGAATCAATTTCTGGCTTACCCTGATAATATTCTGTATTGTTCCTGTAATGTTTTTCACCTGTATGGCATTGAACAGAAAGATGAAAATGGCGTTTTCCAAGCAGAGATACCAGATAGGGGAGTTAAATGCCCGTATCGAGGACAGCTTATTGGGACAGAAGGTGGTAAAGGCATTTACTAATGAAGAGATGGAGAATCAGAAATTTGCCACCGACAATCAGCGGTTTTTTGAAATTAAAAAAGAGAGCTACAAATATATGGCGGCATTTCAGACGACTACCAGAATGTTTGACGGTATCATGTATCTCTCTGTTGTAATAGGTGGCGGAATTTTTATGGTGAAGGGACTGATCGGACCAGGTGATTTGGTGGCATACATGCTCTATGTTACCACACTGATTGCTACGATAAGGCGGATTATCGAGTTTGCTGAGCAGTTCCAGCGGGGAATGACCGGCATTGAGCGTTTTTTGCAGATTATGGATGCAGATATTGATATTTTTGATGAAGAGGGTGCAGTTCCATTAGAGAGGGTAGCGGGAAACATAGAGTTTGAAAATGTGAGCTTTGAGTATCCCGACGACCATAACGAAGTATTTTCTAATTTGAATCTTTCCATCAAAGCGGGGGAACGGGTGGCGATCGTTGGTCCGTCAGGCGGTGGGAAGACTACGCTTTGTAACCTGATTCCGAGATTTTACGATATTGATTCGGGCTGTATCCGTCTGGACAGAAGGAACATAAAAGAATTTACACTGAAAAGCCTGCGACAGCATATCGGAATTGTCCAGCAGGACGTATACCTGTTTTCAGGAACGGTATATGACAATATCATCTATGGAAGACCGGATGCTTCAAAGGAACAGGTGATAAAGGCAGCAAAGCTTGCAGGAGCAGATGAATTTATAGGTGAGTTAAAGGATGGATATGATACCTATATCGGAGAGCGCGGGGTAAAGCTGTCAGGTGGACAAAAACAGCGGATCAGTATTGCCAGAGTATTCCTGAAAAATCCTCCGATTCTGATTTTAGATGAAGCAACCTCGGCATTGGATAATGAGAGTGAATTTGCGGTGGCAAAGTCTCTGGTGGAATTGTCAGAGGGCAGGACAACTCTTACCATCGCCCACAGATTATCCAGTATCAGAAATTCTGACCGGATTCTGGTGCTTACTCAGGAGGGAATTGTGGAGGAAGGAAGCCATGATGAACTGATGGAGAAGCAGGGAATGTATTATGAATTTTATACGATGGCGGATAAATGGCAGTAGAAGAGTGACTGTCGTTTGGCTTTGTCAGATAAAGTGCATAGATTTTTCAATTTTTGTCGGCGGTTAGACAACCGCCGACTTTGTATTTTACAATAAAATGAATTGCGCTGATGCGCAAGCAGGTCATCAATTTGTGCAGATAACGAGCCAAGCGTAGATACTTGTATATACATTTGGCGACTATTGCAACAAACGAAGTTTCTTTGAAGATTGGTGACACATGATAAAAGAATCCGGCTGGAATATGAATTTTTTTGTAATACTATGAAAAGTAATGTGTCTTATTAATAGGTACCTGAAATAAATTAGGCAATTGCGAAACTCTGTTTTCGTTAACATCCGTTGTACAATATAGACAAATCAACGCAGGCACGCAGCACAAGGCATACCTTCCTACTAAGCTCGGCAAAGCCTCACTAAGTATTCAGGCATTGTGCTGCTTGTCGCTCGCAACGGAGCTAAGCTCGAAAAAACCTCGCTAAGCACCGGCGGCTCCAAAGCACCTGCTTATGATATTGTCTATATTGTACAACTAGGTTTTGAAAATAAGGAGTTTCGCAATCACCTAATAAATAAAAGGAAGAGAGGTGAGATGGTGAACAAACGTGAAAATGATATGGATATTATCTATAAAAAATACTATAAAGACGTGCTGTGCTTCGCCAGAGCACTATCCGGTAACAATGATATTGCACAGGAAATCACGCAGAATACTTTTTATAAAGCAATTCAGGCGGCATATAGATTTCGTGGAGATTGTGACATCCGTGTCTGGCTGTGCCAGATTGCAAAAAATGATTATTTGAACTACATAAGGAAAGAAAAGCGTATGGTTTCCAATGACAGGATAGAGGATATGCTGTTGAATACCCCAGATTATGCAAAACCGGTACTTGATGATATAGAAGATGCGGAATCAGCAAGGGAGATCCGTCTGATTTTGGACGAAATGGAGGAACCGTATAAAGAAGTTTTTATACTGAAGGTTTTGCATGAGATGCCATATAGCAGGATTGCAGAAATTTATCATAAGACAGAAAACTGGGCAAGGGTAACTTATTACCGGGCAAAAATGAAAATATGTGATGCTTTAGAAGAGATGGATAAGACAGATGATAGGAAAAAGAGAAGAGGAGGACAGTTATGAAAGAAATGAATTGTAATATTGCCAATGATTTAATGCCGTTGTATGTAGATAATGTATTAAGCGAGGATAGTAAAGAACTGCTGGAAAATCATATATCCGATTGTGTGCATTGTAAAGAAGTTTTAGAAAGAATGCAGAGTCATATCTTAATTGAAGAGGATAAAGATATTAAACCGTTTAAAAGAATCAGGAAAAAGCTTCTGTTCAGGATGATCGTCATCATTTTTTTACTGATTGTAATTGCCACTGGCTATCTTGCGTGTCAATTAGCTGAGATACCGGTAAGTTATGTGGGCGATGATTTAATGAAAGATATGGAAGTTGTACATATGGAGGATGGTATTTATTTACGGCGTGAGAATTTGAGTGCGAGAGGAGATATTATTATTGTAGATGACAGTGAAGGTGTTTTAAAATTTTATATTGGTGAAAATGTTCCGGACCATTTCAGGCTGGCATGGTGGGAACAAACCTGTTATACCATGCTTGCAGATGATACCACCCATAAGGGAGAAAATGAGATAACAAAAGTGCATTATTGCGATAAGGATGGAAATATCTTATACACATTATGGGAAAAAGGGAATTAATATAACGAACTGTAAAGAAAAAGGGGAGTCAACAACTCTGCTGCAAGCAGCGGGCATTAAGTAAGATGTGCTGTAAAGCAGCGGGGTATGTAATCCTCACAGCAGCCGTCAAATGCGGTATGAACGGACGAAATATGGAATGAATGGACGAAATGTGTGGAAAAAACCAGGTATGGATGGTGAGAATGTGGTACGAATGGAAGCGATATGGCATGAGTGGGAAAATGCGGTACGAATGGACAGAATGCGGTATGAGTGGAAGGAATGAGGAATGAATGGAAAAGAGAAAGGGAACCGTATGGATATTTCTTGTAATTATCAGTATTTTGCTGATAGTGCTTGTTTTATGGGGGATATTAGCATATACGCCATATTATAATGATACGGTAATAGAGTATTCCGATAAGGCTCCAAGAGTGGGAAATAATATTTATGGTTACATTGATGTACCGGAGGGCTTTGTAATGAAAGGCTCTTTTGACAGTGGGAATGCTAATTATGCCGGTGGTCAGGATGGGATCAGAGAGGGAGTGCGTTTTTATGATCCCGAAGGAACGGCATGCATTACGATTTCTATACTGACTCCAAACAGAAAGCAGGAGTCCTATATTGGAATAGGGTTTCAGGAATATTTTTCGTGTGACGAGAAGAAGAGAATAGTAAGGGCAGATGATGCATGGGACTATTTTAGCGAACAGATGTGGAAAGAAAATACGATAATAGCGAAGGATGGTTCCTATGCAAGTGCAACTCCTATTGAAGTAAATGATTTAGTAGGGATGAGTGGTGAATGGAATATAGAAGAAGCAGGGAAAATCTATCATAACCAGTTATATATTTTAGAGGATCCGGAAAAAAAAGGTGTGATACATTGTATTACTGCTTCCTATCAGCCGGAGGGCATAGACTGTCTGGATTATCTGACAACATTTTCACTGAAGAGGAATAGGCAGCCAGGTACACAGGTGGCAGGAGTGGGAAAAAGAGTGGGGAATTCCACTACGGGATATATGGATGTACCGGAGGGGTATGATGAATATCATGGATTACTCGTTCATAAGTTGATGGATGACGGAGGGGAATCTGCAGATCTCATTTTTTGTGCCGAGAAGGAAAAGGTAAAAAAGGATGCCCCTTTTCGAAAGAGTATGGTTTTGGGAAAATTTACAAGAGATAAGGAATTTGACCAAAGTCCGTTATCCTATATGCAGAACAATCTGGCTGAAGTATTTGGACATTTTGGGGTAGGAGAATATTTTGACTTTTCCAATGCAGAGTTAAAGAATGAGAATTCAGAGTTCGGGGCGAAGGCTTTTGTCAGCGCGCTGGAACAATCTTTAGGGAAGTATGGAACATTTTCTTATATGCCGGTGGTATTGGGAGAGCAGAAAGGCTATAAGGTTGCATGGTCAGGCAGATTTCCGGTGGATAATCGGCGGGCATTTTTTACTTATTACATTTTGGATAGTGCTAATAACAGCGATGAGGTATATATTGTGGGTGCAAGGGAGGAGGATAACAGTGAAGGGGTATTTGAACCATATTTAAAGAGCTTTTCACTAGAAAAATAGGGATAAGAAAAAACATTGTATTTGGAACGACTTTTTTGATATAGTAAAAACTCCAAAGGAAAAGAGATTGTATTTGCCATTGTTTGATGTTAAAATATATGCATAAAGAAGAAGTACTTAAGATGAAAAATACACCATATGATGATGTGTTTCGGACATTATTGAGATGAACTGTGCAAGTACAAAAAGAAGCTATAAAATAAATAGGGGGGAGGCTGTCAATATTACGATTTTTCAATCGTTGGAATGACAGCCTTTTTACGTTTTGGAATACAGCCGTGGGGATTTTTGTAAAGTCTGAAAGAGTGCCGATTGACTGTTTTGGAAGCTGGTGAACAAAGGAGGAACGCTTAATGGAAAATGAAGAAAATGTGGGAATGCACCTGTTGAAAAAAGGAAAGAAGGGTTTAATCCGCATTGTGTTCAGTCGTCTGGGATTGATTCTCGTGTTGTTTGTGATTCAGGTTTTTTTCCTGCTTTGTGCATTTTGGTGGTTTGGTGAATTCCTTCCTCATATCATGGGAAGTACGGTGTTATTTACGGCAATCATGGTAATCTATCTGTTTAACTGTGACTTTGAATCAGATGTGAAATTGACATGGCTTATAGTGATTATGCTGTTACCTGTATTCGGTGCAATCTTTTTGCTTTATACAAGAATGGATATCGGACACAGGGCAATCAAGGCAAGACTACAGCAGTTGATTGGAGAGACAAAGGAATGTCTTCCGCAGTCTGACAAGACCCTGCAGGAGCTGGCTGCAGAAAATCCGGAGAGTACTGCACTGGCACACTACATTGGAAGAACAGGCTGTTACCCCGTTTATCAAAATACGGAGGTGGATTATTTTCCTTTGGGGGAGGATAAATTTCAGGAATTACTGATACAGCTGGAACAGGCGGAGCATTTTATCTTTCTGGAATATTTTATCATAGAAGAAGGGGTAATGTGGGGGAAGATTTTGGAAATACTGGCAAAAAAGGCGGCAGAGGGGGTTGAGGTCAGAGTGTTATATGACGGAACCTGTGAATTTTCTACACTGCCCCATGACTATCCCAGGCGGTTGAGAAAGCTTGGAATACAGTGCAAAATGTTTGCACCGCTGACACCTTTTGTATCCACACATTATAATTACCGCGACCATCGTAAGATTCTTGTCATTGACGGACACACTGCATTTAACGGCGGTGTGAATCTGGCAGATGAATATATTAACCATGTGGAAAAGTATGGACACTGGAAGGATACTGCAGTAATGTTAAAGGGAGAGGCGGTGGCAAGCTTTACCCTGATGTTTTTGCAGATGTGGAATCTGGACGAGAAGGTTCCGGAATTTGATAAATATATACATTTTCCAGTGGAGAAACGACAGGAGGCAAAGGGGTATGTACTTCCCTTTGGTGACTATCCGCTGGACCGTGATAAAGTGGGAGAGCGGGTATATATGGACATTTTAAACCAGTCCCGTAGATATGTGCATATTATGACGCCGTACCTGATTTTGGATGGGGAGATGCAGGCGGCACTCCAGTTTGCCGCGGAGCGGGGGATTGATGTGAGAATTATCCTGCCGGGAATCCCCGATAAAAGGATCCCCTATGCATTGGCCAAGACACATTATGATGCTTTATTAAAATCCGGGGTGAAGATTTATGAATATACACCGGGTTTTGTCCATGCCAAGGTATTTGTCAGCGATGACATAAAGGCGGTGGTGGGCACGATTAATCTGGATTATAGAAGCCTTTACCATCACTTTGAATGTGCAACCTATATGTGCCATACAAAATGTATCTCTGATATTGAGGAGGATTTTTGGCAGACGCTGGACCAATGCACAGAGATAACAATGGAAACAGTATTAAAGCAGGGATGGGGAATGAGATTGACAGGGTGCATTGCGAAAGCGCTGGCACCGCTGTTATAATTGTGACCAACCGAAGGTTGATGACCTGCATGAGCATCAGTAGCGTTGCGTAATGACTACATATCTTTGGCTTAAGATATTACGGATTGAATTGGAGAGATTGGATAAGCCTGCAAAAAGTTGTCTGCAACAAATGAGATTTTGGACTCGAGTAGCTGCAGAGGAGATGAAGCAGGAAGCCTAGTGATTTTAGACAATGGGTAGTTCCCTAAAGAGTAAGCGGCAGGGAGGGAAGAGAATGAATGAGACCTATTTGATGATAATTATTCTTCTTGCAGGAATAATAGAATTGAGTGAATTCCTTAAAGAAAACAATCGAATGAAAAAGAAAATATCATTGATTGTTTCAAGTTGCTATTTTGGTGAATTTATATCCTATTATATTGTTAGAGATTATTTGGTTTCCTCAATAGGATGTGTTTTTTTGGATGTGTATTGGTTGTATGCCTGATTTTCCGCTTTTTCTCAAGAAAGAAGAATTATACAGATTAGCATCGAAAACTCGTTGAATAAAAATAAGAAAGAATTATTGGAAAATCATTTAATACATTTAGTAAAGATTCAAAGGAAGCAGGAATTAGTAAAATGAAAAAAATAGTAAAAATTATTATGGTAGTTATGCTTTGCACAACAATTATAGAGCGAGCGGTCATTACTTATAGCATAGGAGAAAAAATATTTTTTAATGATACTTTAGTATTGAAGATAAATACGTTGTTTCTTATTGTTTTACTCATTGCCTGTGTTTTTGTTTTTAAAAAGTAAAAAGGTGGAACTGTGTTTTAATAACATATCTTAGTAAAAAGGAATGTTTGTCAAAAGCCAAATCATTTAAAAATAGTGGGTATTGTACAAAGATGAGTGAGCTGGAAGTTGCACAAGAAATTTATTCCATGAGCGGGATTTTGAAACAGCGGTTGTCGATTTAGATGGAGAAAAGGGAAGATCATATCTATATGAAAATAATCATTATATTAATAATGTTAATCTGCGAAATGCTGTTTAGCGTACTGCCTAATGTTATAAGATATAATCGTTATGGAGCAGAAAGATGGATGCTGCTGGTAATGCTGTCTTACAGTATGATATGGCTGCATTTTTTGATGGAGGATGATGGAAGTCAGTGGATTATGAGCTGTATTTATCTTGCAGGTGTGATTCAAGGGATAGCTGGAACGATTGAAAACGCAACAAATAGAAAAAGATATCAGGAGAAGAAAGAATATATTCGAACATTTGAAAAAAACACATTTATTGTTCTAAGCTTTGATACGATTGAAAAATATACAGTTCACGAACTAAGACTGTTGAAAATCTTAAACGAACAAAATAAAGGACAAAAAAGTAAAAATATATTGTTAATACAAAAAGACATGAAAAAAGATAGGGTTATGTTGATGTTTTTTATTCGTAAGATGACCGATACTATTGGTATCAGAGAGTATTGCGAAAAGAATTATGATATAGTGGAAATAGGAGAAAATAATGGAAAGCAGGTTGTGATATGTTATCTTAAATGATTATACTTTTGGTAAGTGTGTTTACTCTTGTTAATTTACAACCGCTCTTATATAATGAGAACAGAGTTTTGCTCATGGCTGATTGGCTGTAAAAATCGAGGTATGTTTCATAGGAATTTTTTAAGCAGGGCAAAAAAACAGACAGTTTATCTTTTTAATTGACGAATGGAACTGCGTGATACGCGAAAAACGGGAGGCGGAGGAGCTGCAGAAGCATTATTTTGATTTCCTGCGCTCAATATGTTCTGGGAATATTCGATGACGGATCAGAAAGCGCTGGAGGAATATAAGGGCTTTATAGAAGGAGAACAGGCATGCACTATAATTGTTTAATCATAGATGACGAGACCGATTTGGCAAAAATGACATGTGAATATTTTCAGGCATTTGATGTAACCTGTGCCTGGCTGGATACACCGGCAAAATATTTTTCTTTTATAAAGGAGAATACGGCAGACCTTCTGCTATTGGATATTAACCTGCAGGAGGAGAGTGGATTTTCACTTTGTAAGAAAATCAGGGAGCAGTCAGATATACCAATCCTGTTTATCAGTGCGAGACAGAGTGATGATGATGTATTGATTGCATTAAATATCGGTGGGGATGATTATATAAAAAAGCCGTATACGTTAAGTGTACTGCTGGCTAAGGTAAAGGTGATGCTGAAGCGTATGAAAAGCGGTCAGAGCCAAACAGAGTGTGTGGGCAGTGCTGGCCTTTCCTGTGGGAATTTTCGATTAGAGGAAGAGACCTTAAAGGCATTTGTGAAGGGCAGAGAGGTTGTTTTGAAGGCAAAGGAATTTAAGCTGTTAAAATGTCTTTTTGAACATAGAAATACCATTGTTAGCAAGGAAACGCTGTTTGATGTGGTATGGGGAGATACTTATTTCAGTGATGGTACATTGAATGTACATATCCGTAAGCTGCGTGAAAAATTAGAGGATAATCCCAACGAGCCTGAGATGATAAAGACAATCTGGGGGACGGGATATATGTTGGAGATAGAAGATGAAGATTAGATATATAGCGGTTTCCTATGTCGTGCTTTTGCTGGGAATCATGGCAGTAATTTATATGGTGTGCAAGGAGGAGAATCAGGCATCGCTGGATATGGTATATTATAATGGGCAGTTAAAGCAGATAGAAGCTGGCTTGTCTGAGACCGTGGAAAAAGAGGAGTTACAGCGGAGATTTGCCTGTAAGATTTTATATTTCGCAGATAAAGATTATGAGACAAGATTAAATGAGGCTTTGCGCTCACAGGCGGTTATTCTGGACTTGAAAAGCAGGGAAGAGATTGTGGGGAAAGTAGTTTGGAGCGATGGAGAAAAGCTTTATGAGGCATTGAAGCATGATTTGATGATAAAGCTGGAAATTGTCTGCGGAGTGATACTGTTTGCAGGAATTGTATTCTGCTTTATTTTTTATGCACATTTTATTGCGCCCTTTAAGCGATTGCAGAGATTTTCAGGTGAGATTGCAAAGGGAAATTTTGATATGCCGCTTCCGATGAACAAAAATAATTTTTTTGGAGCATTTACAGAGAGCTTTGATTTGCTAAGGGAAGAACTGAAGCGTGCCAAGGAAAGCGAATATCAGGCAAACCGGAGTAAAAAGGAGCTGATGGCGGAATTGTCCCATGATGTTAAAACACCGCTTTCCACGATAAAGGCAACCTGTGAAGTGTTGCTGATAAAGGAGAAAAATGCGGATACGATAGAGAAGATTAATATCATTGCCGCAAAGGCAGAGGTGATGGATGCACTGGTAGAAAATCTGTTTCAGGCAGCGATGGAGGAGTTGGAAGTATTAAAGGTAGAACCGTCAGAGGAAAGCAGCTTACAGATTAAGGAAATATTAGATGAGCTGAAATTTTATGGAAATATCCAGATAAAGGGTGAAATACCGGAGTGCCTTGTCTATATGGATAAATTAAGGTTATCCCAAGTCCTGGATAATGTGGTGAGCAACTCCAACAAATATGCGGGGACTGCAATTGATGTCTCCTTTGTGGAGGAACGAGAGGGAATCCTAATCCGGCTTAGGGACTATGGACAGGGGATATCGGAAGAAGAGCTGTCGTGTGTTACGGAAAAGTATTACCGGGGAAGTAATACGAAGGGAAAAACAGGTTCTGGGCTTGGACTCTATCTTGCTGATATGTTTATGGAGCGGATGCATGGAGGCATGGAGTGTAGCAATATATGTGATCAGGGGGAGACAGGATTTCGGGTGACATTATTTTTGAAGAAGGTGTAGAGGTTTGTTGACCCGCTGACTGGGACGCAAAGATTCTTTGCGTCTCTTTTTATTTGTGCAAAAAGGATTTGCTGGATTTTTCATTTTGTGTACCACATAATAGGTTTATGACATTGCAATGAATAAAAATTATGTAGGTCATTGCAAAACTAGGTTTTGGAAATAGGGAGTTTCGCAATGACTTAGATAAAATTTAAATTAAAAAGGAGGACATGGTATGAAGATAGGAGAGAGTATTTTGAATATTCGGAAGGAAAAGGAGATGACACAGGAGGAGTTTGCTTCTATTTTTGCTGTCACAAGGCAGACGGTTTCTAACTGGGAGACGGAAAAAAGCTATCCCGATTTGCAGACATTGGTAGATATGAGTGAACGTTTTGAGGTTTCCTTAGACAGTATGTTGAAGGAGAATGTGGATATGATAAAAAAGATTGACAGGGAAAGAAAATTTAGTAAATATGTGAAGCGAGGTGCGCTCCTGCTAGGGGGAATATTGATGATTTTTTGTGTAATCTGGAGTGTTTTGTGGTATGATACAAAACAGGAGACAGAAAAGCAGTTTCAGGATGGAGTAGAACGGTTTGGCTTTCAGGAGAACCTGTCGGAAAATCCGGAGGAGGAATATTACCAATATCCTTACAGATTGGAAGGTGGCGATGGAGTGACCTTTTTGCTTTCTCACGTAGTGATGTCGGACTGGTATGACATTAGTTATCTGGGAAGTTGGAATCAGATACTGATGTGCCATGTGCAGCGGGAGGATGATTTGCTGCAGGTGGAATGGTATGGAAGAGACGGTGGTGGGGTAACTGCATATACCTATGACAGGACGGGAAAGCATCTTCTGACGGACCAGGAAACAAAGAAACTGTTAAGGGATGACGAACAAATGAAGGAAATTAATCATAAGGCGCATGAAATGTGCAAGGCGTTATATATGGACTATAAGTGGTATTTAAACTGATTATTATAGGAAGAAGGCAAATGCGGAGCATTTTTAAAATGCCTTCGGACGACCTGCCGCCGAACCAAAGGTGAGGGGGCGATTCATTATTATAGGAGGAATAACAGTGATAAGAGGGAAAAAGACAGGTGTTTTGATTGTTTGTTTGATGGTATTTACATTGGCAGGCTGTGGAGGCAGGCAGAAAGGTTCTGGTGAGAACAGTGCAGATTCTTCTGATTCGGGCCAGGAGGTGCAGACTGCTTATCAGGAGGTTTTGGAGGGAGATAATGCACCGGATTTTACTGTGGAGACAGCAGACGGAGGTACCTTTGTTCTTTCAGAGTATAGCGGTAAGGTAGTGCTGTTAAATTTCTGGGCGACATGGTGTGGTCCCTGCGTCAGGGAAATGCCGGCATTTGAGAAGCTTCACAGTGATTACGGAGAGGATGTGGCTATTCTGGCAGTCAATTGTATGGAGGATAAGGATACCGTAAACCAGTTTATTTCCGATAACGGATATACCTTTCCCATTGCATATGATCTGGAAGGAACGACATCAATGAAATATCCTTCTGATGGGATACCTTATACTCTGGTGATTGGCAGGGATGGTATTGTAAGGAATATTTATCTGGGGGCAAGAGATGCGGATGAACAATATGAGGAGTATAAAAGTGCTATAGAGGCGGCATTAGAGTAAGGTAATGAATCGCGTTGAGGAGTATCATATGAAGGTAAAAATGATTAGGAAAGGCATACTCATAATAGCAATGATACTTATTTTAATGGGTCTGAAACAGAATGGTTTTGACGATATTAAGAATAAGGCAGCCCGCATCTGTTATGAGTGTATAGGAATCGGATAATGCGAAGAAGAAAAATGATTCAGCTCATCTGTGCCGTTTTGTATAATTGCAATATTACCGGATTTGCAAGGGGTAAAATCTATCAGGGAGATGGAAAGGGAGTCTGTGTTCCGGGACTCAACTGCTATTCCTGTCCCGGAGCAATTGCCGCCTGTCCCCTTGGTAGCCTGCAGACGGCATTACTTTCATCAAAATATAAATTTCCGTATTATATATTAGGAATGTTATTGCTGTTCGGTGTAGTACTGGGAAGGTGTGTGTGCGGATTTTTATGCCCTTTTGGACTGATTCAGGAATTGCTTTATAAAATCCCTACGAAAAAGCTTAAGAAGAATAAATGGACGAAAAGATTATCGGTTTTGAAATATGTGATTTTGATTGTATTTGTGATTGGAATACCTCTGATTTTTGCAGTGCCGGGATTTTGTAAATATATCTGCCCGGCTGGTACACTGGAAGGAGGGGTATTTCTGGTGGCAATGAATGAGCGGCTGCAAGCGTTAATAGGAGGTTTATTTTCATGGAAAATGGCGGTGCTGACAGTTGTGCTCATCTCTGCGGTATTTATTTTTAGGAGCTTCTGTCGTTTTCTCTGCCCGCTGGGGGCATTTTATGGGTTGTTTTATAAAGTATCCATGGTGGGTATGAAGGTGGATAAAGAGAAATGCAATGGTTGCAATGCCTGTGTGTTCTATTGCAAACTAGATGTAAAACGGGTTGGCGACAGGGAATGCATTCAGTGTGGAGAATGTATTGAACATTGTAATAAATGTGCATTAAGCCTGGGAAGGCGGGGCGGGAAATAAAATTTTTGTTGGTCTGTTTAATCCATTAAAAGAAATATGTTCAGGAGGAAATCAGAGATTTGCTGTTTGGGAGAAATTAAAGCAATTGTTAAGTTTGCTCGGAAGTATGACAGCAAAAGAAACGACAACTATAGATTATGCGTATACTAGACTAAAGGTAGAATAGAAAAGATATAAATTATGGTGTTGTATTTTGGCGATACCCTTTCTTCGGCTTTTAAAGATAGAGTTGGAAGAAGGGGTATTTTTTATATAGTGCAAAAAACTTCAGATAATCAAAAATAAGGGTTATTATTTGTAGGTGAAATTAAGAAAATATGTAAAATAATCATAAAATTTAGTGACATAATGATGATTTATTGTATTTGTAAGAGGGAAAACATATAATGAGCACATCAAATAAATGACTAAAAGTAAAGAGAGGATGAGTTTAAAGATGAATAAGATAGGAGTTATGTTATTAAATCAGATGCTTATTGTGTCAAGTATGGTGGCAATAATCGGATTAAAGGGGTGTATCTTCTTTATGGGAGATGCACAAAAAGAAGAGAATGTTTCGCTGGAAGCGGGGAAACGTTTAAACTATTATTTAAAAGAGCAGAGGCATTGAATAAAGTTGGAGGTTTGTAGATGGGAGGGGGTGAAATGATTACATATAATATGTTGGCAGACCGACTGATTAGTATTGCAGATATAGATTGGAGAGGCAGAGAGGATCAGAGAAATACCTGCTGTTATGGTTTGGAAATGCTGTTGGCCTTTGTAGTGAATTGCATATTAGTGTTTTTGTTAGGAGTTGTACTTAGAAGACTGAAAGAAATATTTATATATTCCGTTGTATGGGGAAGTCTTCGGCTGAGCGCGGGTGGCAGACATGCAGACAATCATTTGCGCTGTATTATCACATATATTGCAAGTATGCTTCTAGTGATATATGGGGGTGAATATCTGGCAGTAAATCATAATATAAATATATGGATTATTTTTGGTATGTTTGCAGGATTTGTGGTAAATGCAGTATATGCAGGCAGGCATAAGAAAAGCAGCGAGGAACAGAAAAGAAATAAAAAGAAAACTTTGATGGCGTGGGGAGCTCATTTTCTATTTATATGCTATTCAATGAGCAGGCAGATGAATGGAATACAGATAAAATATAATGTATTCATAATTTTGGGAGCGGTTTTAGCTGAAAGCTTTTTTTTACTCCCGATACAAAAACCCAAAAGATAATTCGAACTTGGGGTGCAGGAATGATGGAAAGGAATTTAAGATGATAACAATAAAAAGCCTTTTTAAAAATTATAGTTTGGGAAAAGAAAAATTTGCTGTTTTACAGGATATTAATCTGCAAATTAAACAAGGTGAATTTATCTGTATACTGGGCACTTCGGGTTGCGGCAAATCTACGTTATTAAATGTAATCGGCGGACTTGATAATGATGTGGAAGGAGATTTAATTTTTGAAGAAAAAAATACACAGGAATTTCATGAGAAGGATTGGGTTCGTTTTCGAAAACAATATGTAGGATTTGTTTTTCAGAATTTTAATTTGATACCGCACCTAAATGCAAGAGAAAATATAGAACTTGCAATGAAATTTAATGGCTGTAAAGCGAAGGATAGAAGGAAAAAGGCAGAGCATTTACTTGAACTAGTTGGTTTGTCAGAAAGGAGCAGCTATTTGCCATCCCAGCTTTCTGGTGGACAGAAGCAAAGAGTAGCAATCGCAAGGGCATTGGCAAATGATCCAAATCTAATTTTAGCGGATGAACCAACAGGGGCATTAGATTCCCAATCGGCAAAAGAGGTTATGGAGTTGCTTTATGAAATTCATAGGAAATATGGGGTTACGGTTGTATTGGTTACACATAATAAAGAACTGGCAAAAGAAGCAGACCGGGTAATCTATATGGCTGATGGGCATATTGAAAAGACAACCAGCAGGGAAGAGGAGAAGGATGATATTGTATCACATAATGTGACAGAAAAAATATTGCGTGGAAAAGTACAAAAAACTGGAAAAATGTCACTTCTGTCTTCTTGTCAGGTGGGAATCAAGAATGTTTTACTGAAGAAAAGCCGGAGCATTTTTACAGTATTAGGTACTTCCATAGGAATTGCAGGTATGGTCCTGATGATGGGAATTGGTATCGGGGCGGATGACAAGATACATTATGAATTGCGCTCCTTTGTTGGTGATGACACAATATGGGTTACTCATATGGATAAAAAAGAAACCTTTTCACAGCGGGAAATCGAGAAAATATGCTCAATTGAAGGCGTGGATAGTGTATTGGACAATCAAATGTTTTATTCCACCTATTATTATAATGATGCGAGTGCAGAAGGGGTTATGGATGCACTGGGACCGAAAAAACAGGAAACATCATATGAAAAGGAAATGGCAGATTTGGGTGGAATGCCAAAGGCAGATGACAGCAGAGAGATTGTACTGACCAGTCAGGTTGCGGAGGCATTGTTGGGCAATCAGGGAGAAAAGAAGGATTTGATAGGAAAAAAAATAAAGATATTGACCAGGTTGGCGATGAGCAGCACGTTAACATATGAAGTAGAACAGGAGTTGGTTGTAACTGGTATTAGGGATACAGGAATCATTGCAGGATCATCCTTTGTTCCTTATGATACAGCACAGGATTTAGCTGAAAAATCAGCGAAAACAGAGCAGGTACCAAAAGAAGGTGTAAAGGTAATGGCTTCTGAACATGCGGTTTATGACGAAGTGGTGGAAGCAATAAAAGCGTTGGATTATAGAACTGAAACGAATAAAGAAGATTTTGCAAGCATTAATGCGTTGATTATGGCATTAAAGGTGTTTTTAATATTTGTAGCAGGAATTGCTTTGTTAGTGTCAGGAATCATGATTAAGATTGTACTTCATACGAATGTTGTGGAACGTACAAAAGAAATTGGAATTATGTGTGCAATTGGAGCCGGAAAAAAGGAAATAAAACGGATCTTTGTGACAGAAGCAGGAATTTTGGGAAGCTTGTCCGGTATTATGGGCATACTATTGGGGCAGATTCTCGGTAGTATTTTAAATGTGGTGATATGCAATAAATTTTCAGTAATGAATTTTAAACTTTATAAAATGACTCCACAGGCAGTATTGTTTTGTTTTGTCGTAAGTATGGTGATTACTGTATTTGCAGGAACAAAGCCAGCAAAAAAAGCGGCAAAGATTATACCTTCTGAGACACTGCGCTATGAGTAGAGAAGAGGAGAAAAGTATGGTTCAGGTAAAAGATTTGAGAAAATATTATAAAGTAAATGAAAGGTCTGTACAAATATTAAGGGGACTGAATTGTACAATTCAGAAAGGAGAATTTGTAAGCATACTGGGACCATCCGGATGTGGTAAATCTACATTTTTGAATATTTTAGCAGGACTGACAAGGGCAGATAATGGAGAGATTATCGTAAATGGAAAGCCAACAAAAAATAATACAGATGTAGAATGGGATAATTGGAGAAAAAAGAATATTGGAATCATTTTCCAAAGTTTTCATCTTATTCCTCATTTAAGTGCATTGGAAAATGTAGAACTGGCAATGAGTGTTGCTGCATATGACAAGCATGGACGGAGAAAAAGGGCAATGGAATTATTGGAGAGAGTCGGTCTTAAAGAGAGGAGCAAGAATAAACCAGCCCAGCTATCGGGAGGACAAAAGCAGAGGGTAGCTATCGCTCGGGCACTTGCAAATTCGCCTGAACTTATTCTTGCAGATGAGCCTACAGGAGCATTGGATTCTGCAACCTCTAAAGAGATCATGGATCTTTTGCACTCCCTGAATGACAGGGAAGGAGTAACCGTCATTATGGTAACCCATGATGAACAGATTGCGGCACAGACACATAGAAATATACGTATGCTGGATGGAGAAATTGTAGAAGATATTGTTTTACAGGATTATCAGGAATGTGTGCATATAGACCGACAGGACAAAAAAGAAGCCCCGGGCAAGAAGCAAAGAGGTATGAAATTTTCGGATAGCTTTTTGGTGGCTGTCCGCAATATATGTGTCAAAAAAAAGCGGTTGATTTCAACGGTGCTTGGAATATCTGTGGGAATATTTAGTGTCATGATGATGATGGGAATTACGAATGGAGTAGCGGAAAAGGTTGGCAGTGAACTGGATAAGGTGTCAGCAGCTTCCCTGATTCAGGTGGTTGCGGAAGGGAAAACAGGGGAAAACCTGACAAAACTTGAGGAAGCGCTAAAACAGAAAGAGGAGGTTACTGCGATAGCAGATGTGTATTTGCTGGATGGTTTGCTGTCTTATGGAGAAGAATTTTCGGAAGAAATTGTTCGCAGCTATAGTGATGAGCAGAACGAGGGAAATCTGCTTTATGGCAAATATCCTTCATCAGATGGAGAAATCGTAGTGAACAAAAAAATTGCGGAACGATTTGCCAAAAAAGGACAAGAAGAGGACTTATTGGGTAAAACAATTATGGTATATCTGGCCTATAGTACGGATCAAGAGATTGCCTATGCAGTGGAGAAGGAGTGTACTGTGGTAGGGATAACTTCCACAAACCTTTTTGGAATGGGATATAACTATGTGTCCAATTCTTATGCTGAAAAAATTGCAGCGGAATCTGTCGGGAGGAATGTAGAAGAACAGAGAATAAATGTATACCTGGCAGATAAAGCATATAGAGATAGTTTGGTGGAATATATACAGAATCAAAACTTTTCAATTTCATCCTCGAAGGAAATGATTGATACGATTAACAACTGGATTGAGGCAATAAATAATTTTCTTCTGCTTATTACAGGAATATCACTGGTGGTTGCAGTAGTAATGGTAATTATCGTGCAGTATATGAGTGTTGCTGAAAGAAGGCGGGAAATAGGGATTTTAAGGGCAATTGGCGCAAGAAAACAGGACATACGAAATATATTTCTCATGGAAGCTGGATTTGTTGGTGCAGCAGCGGGAATTTTGGGGGTTGCGGCTTCTAGTATATTAGGCAGTGGAATCAACCGTGTGGTGTATGAGCTTATGCAAAATGGCGCATTTTCGTTGTATCTGATTCGTGGTTCTGTGTTGACAGGTGTTTTGTTTGTTAGTATGTTGCTTTGTATTCTGGCTGGGTATCTGCCTGCAAGACAGGCGGCATCTGTGGATACGATAGAGGTCTTAAAATAAAAGGAAGGTAGTATAAAATGATGAGTATGTATGAAGTGGGAAATTTCCATATGCAACCGATTTTACAAGGAGGGATATAGTATGTCGGGTTTAAATATAACCATAAAGCCTTGTGAGGATGGTTATATGGTTGAAAATGGTGGTGTGTATTTTAAGATAGGGACACGGGAGGGGCGGATATTAGAGAAGGTAGTTAATAATGAGGATACATCAAGTATTCTGGAAAAAGAAAACATAACCGAAGAGCAGCTAAAACAGATGCTGGATACTTTTCGGGAAATGGGAGTCATTGGTCGGCAGAAAAAGGAGAAAAACCATATTCTGTTTTACCGTATTCCGTTATTTGAGGCAGATCGGATGTTCTCTACAATTGTAACAGCAATTCGAGAACATAAGATATTATATAAAGTACTGTTTTGGATAAGTGTGGCAGTTGTTTTACTTGGAATAATTCTTATGGGAGTATATATGAGAGACATTTTTAATCTGAGTGTGCTGCATTTAAATTGGATGGAATATGTGATGTTGTATTTAATATTTTTGATATCTGTCTGTCTGCACGAGCTTGGACATGGTATAGTTTGCAAATATGTCGGAGGCAGGGTCGGAACGTTGGGATTCATGTTGATCTTTTTTTCCCCGGCTATGTATTGTGATATAAGCGGTATTCGAATGGTAGAGGATAAGAGAAAACAAATTATGGCATCTTCTGCAGGATTGTATGTAAATCTGGTGTTTATGTCATTAGGTTCCATTGCTTTTGCAATACAGCCCAGGCCATTATTTGCAGCATTTATTGTAATGAGTTTTACAACAATTATCAGTAATCTGATTCCAGTAATCCGGTTGGATGGATATTGGATTTTAAGTTTTGCAACAGGTATTACAAATTTATATAAAAAATCGTTGAGAGGTGTAGGAAAGCTATTTACAAATTGTAGTTTTGAGGAGCGATTTATAGCAGTTTATGGAATTGTGACCTATATATTTATTGTAATAGCACTTAGTTCAATCTGTTTGTCTGCAATTGGAGGCGTGCAGTATGTATTAAATATTTTGGTATGAAATTAAAGAAGAAGGACAGAACGTAGCAATGCGGTTTTTCTGGAAACAGTTTACATATATGAACAGATAAACCTAAAATTTGATAAAGGAAAGGAGGAGATACTATGGAATTAAGAGTAGAGCGCATGGAAAGCGTGATTGCACCAAGTGGATTATCGAAAGCAGTTGGTGACTTTTTCAGAGGTTTTATCAACGGACTTTTAGGAAGATAGGACAGAGAAAGAAGTATCAAGATTAAAAAAATAGGAGGAAAGAAAAATGGTATTAAGTGTAGAGCGTATGGAAGATGTCATCGCAGCAGAAAGTGTATGGTATCATATCGGATATGTAGTAGGAAGCTTGGTTAGATCAATAATTGGTTAATTTGTTGTTTTAATTAAGTGAATAACAAGCTTATGGGGGTGTTGTATGGCAGGGGAAAATGAACCTGATGCAACACCCCATAGTTGTAATTATGATAGTAGTTCAGAAACAACCTGTTTTTTATACGTTCGGCCAATACTGAGCTGGCGCTGGTCACGAAGAAAGACAGTGTTCCCTTTGAGGGTTTCAATTTCGGAACGATTGACAACTTCACTTTGATTGATACGGATAAAATGACTATCCAGTCTGCTACAAAGGGAGGTTAAAGGTTCATATACCTGATAAATCCGATTTCGGGTATGAATGATACTTTTGGTGCCAACCCGTTCAATGTATAGAATATCGGATTGGTTAATTTTCTTTTTGATATTTTCTTCTGTAATGATGAGGCTGGCGGAGGACTGTCTGTTTTTTATACCATATACCTGTGTAAAGGCTTTCTTTAATGTCCGTTCCAGTTTTTGTTCATTAATTGGTTTGACCACATAGCCAAGGGCGTCTACATCAAAGGCTTCACTTGTAAATTCTCGATGCCCGGTGAGAAAAATAATAATTAAATCAGGATAATTGACAGCAATCTGACTGGCAATATCAATACCTGACTCGTCCCCTAAATCAATATCTAAAAATAAGATGTCCAATGTATGGTTCTGTAAATAGGAAAATAATTGTTTTGAATTACAGAAACCTCTTGATGTAATCTGAATCTGATTGCGGGAAGCAATTTCTTTGATATAAATATGATTGACCTTTAACTGTAAGGCCTCATCATCGCAGATTCCAATATGGTATTCCATAGCGTGCTCCTTTGTTTTCTATATTTATTATTTTGTCAGAATTTATTACTAGTTTGTTATTGGTTTTACTGGTAGAATGATTTCTACGCGGAATAAGTCGGTATAAGAAATCAGTAATGAACCACTGTATTTGTTTACGATTGATTTAATATTCTTGATGCCTATGCCATGAAAGTCTTTTGATTTTTTTGATGTAATAAAATTGTCATTAATTTTAATCGGTATATCTCGAAAAGTATTGTTGCATTGAATAATGTAGCAGTTATTTTTTTTGCTCATAACCAGTTCGATATATTTATGGTCTTCTGCTTTTTCAGCAGCTTCTATTGCATTGTCAAGAAGATTACCGAGTAAAGAGCATATATCTTTTGTTGCTATATTACAGTTGGTAATGCGGATGACAGGATCAAATTCAATGCCCTTCAGCTTGGTGTTTAACATTTTGTTATAAAGCAGTGCAGACAGTGCTTTGTTATGCGTAAATATAAATTCATTGGCAGGTGAAATATCATGATAGATTTCATGAATATATTCTTCAAGAGCATCATATTGCTTTGCATGAACCAGCCCATTCATCACTCCGATATGATTATTCATATCATGTCTTAAAGAACGAAGATTCTCAACCACATTCGTCATGTCAGCATTCATTTTGTTTTCCATCTCAAGCTTTTGAATTAGCAACTTTTCTTCAAGTTCTTCTTCTGCTTTTCGTGACAGTTTGAAAATGATAGAAAAGGTTAATATTGAAATGATAAAACAAAGGAGAAATAAAAGGGAAAGTAAAGTATCCTTATTGATCGCCTTTGTATCGGATTGAAATATTTGCACAGAAAAAATAATCAAAAAAAGATTGATTCCAATAATTCCGCACATTTCGGAATGGGCATAACGGGGAAGGATTAAATTTTTTGGTTTTAACCATCTAATAAATTCAACAATCAGAAACGCACAGATTTTTGTGGTGATTGCCACGGCTGTATACAATTGTTGGTTTTGCAATATACTGGAGGTTTCGATATTTAACAGTTTCAAGAACATAAATACGGTTACTTCTCCTAGTGCAAGAATGAGCAAAGCAACCACAGTCCATAACACCTTTGCGGTAAGCAAATTCTTGTGAAAAAATATGCCACAGGAAAAAATAACAATATATAATAGTAGAGAATCACAAATATTAAATGTAGGATTCTCTGCCAAACTAGTCTTTGCAAGATGATAACGAAAGATAGAAATAAATAAGATTGGGAATACACTGATGATTTGATATTTTGAATTAAATTTATAAATTAAAGTGTGTTTCCATAGACGATAAATAATATAACAGTCTAGGCACATTGGTATATAATTAAACAATAAAATGGTGAGCAGATGCATAACAATTCTCCTCTTTTAGTATTCATGCATTAATTTTATAATAGACTAGGTGAGGATGAATGTCAACCTTAATTTTATAGGGGCAAAAGGTTATTTCATTTAAGAAATAGTTAAGAAACGGACAAGAAACAGTTCAAGATTTTAGTGTTTATGTGATTTATAATAAGAATGTCAAAGAAAGGGGTATGATGTCCTTTTTTATGTAAATGGCATAACTGAAATTAGGTGATTGCGCAACTCCTTATTTTCAAAACCTAGTTGTGCAATATAGACAATATCATAAGCAAGGTGCTTTGGAGCCGCCGGTGCTTAGCGAGGTTTTTTCGAGCTTAGCACCGCTGCGAGCGACAAGCAGCGCAAGCGTGCCTGCGTTGATTTGTCTATATTGTACAACGGATGTTAGCGAAAACAGAGTTGCGCAAACACCTAATAACCGAAAAGACTGAGGAGGAATAAGCTATGGCAGCAATTTTAACGGCAAAGGATTTGTGCAAGACATTTTCTAACGGAAGTGTCCAGCAGCATGTATTAAAAAATTTGAATTTATCCATTGAACAGGGGGATTTTACTGTAGTGATGGGAAGCTCCGGTTCGGGAAAAAGTACGTTACTCTATGCACTTTCCGGAATGGACCAACCGACACTTGGCAGCATACGTTACCACGAGGAGGAAATCTCCGGTTATTCCAATGATAAACTGGCGGTTTTTCGCAGGAATCATTGTGGTTTTGTGTTCCAGCAAAACTATTTAAACGATACGATGAGTGTTTTGGATAATGTTATGGTAAGCGGTCTGCTGCTGACAAAAAATCGGAAAGAGCTGGCTAAGCGGGCAAAGGAAAAGCTTTTGGAGGTAGGACTTTCGGAAGCATCCTTTTCGAAATTTCCCGGTCAGTTATCCGGTGGGGAGCAGCAGCGGGCGGCAGTGGTAAGGGGAATTATCAATCAGCCGGAAATATTATTTGCAGATGAGCCCACGGGAGCATTAAACTCCGAAAATACAGAACGGATTTTGAAGATACTGACAAGCTTCCATGAGAACGGGCAGACCATTGTCATGGTCACCCATGACATGAAGTGTGCAAGGCGGGGAAACCGGATTCTCTATCTAAAAGATGGAACGATTACCGGCGAACTGTCTCTTGGAGCCTATGTGAGCGGGGATAGTGAACGTCATGAAAAGCTTCGCACATTTTTGCAGGAAATGGGGTGGTAGGGATGTATCCGCTTTATTTTATTTCAAAGCATAATATGAAGAAAAAGAAGGGAAATATTGCAGTGATTCTCTTCCTGATTGCCCTTGCGGTTTTGCTGCTCTATGTGAGTATATCCCTGCTTACCAACACGGGAAAGGTATTGGACACGATTCACGAGGAGGTAAATGGGGCAAACTGGTTCTGTATTTCGCCGGAAGAAAATGATAGTAAAATAATGAAAATGCTGGAAAAGCAGGATGAGGTGGAAGTGCTGGAGAAGAATGAGTGCCTGTTTTTTTCGGGTGCCAGATACCGGAAAGAAGGAGAAAAGGAGGATGAAGACATTCCGTTTCTTTTAGAAAAGATAGAGGATGAGAGAAAGATTGGGCAGATACCGGTGGAGCTGACGAAGGAGATAGAAGAAGATTCTATTTTACTGCCCTATTACCTGAAAGCAGACCGCAGGTTTCAAACCGGTGATACATTGCTGCTTCAGTTAGGCGAGATAGAATATGCATTTAAGGTAAAAGGATTTGTGGAGGACCCGATCTTTGCAACCACAATGAATGTGACAATGAATAAATGCTATATCTCGAAAAAGTGTTATGAAAAAATTCTTAATGAAAGTCCTGCAGTGCAGAAGCCGCAGTATATATATCACAAGGTAAGATTAAAACAGGGTGAGGATGCTGTTGCATTCGATGAAATCATGACCGCACGTTTTAATGAAGACCATTTGAAAAAGGGGCTTGCGGCAGTCTCATGGGATGCAATGCGGGGAGGCGATATGATACTTTCCAGCATTGTGATGGGAATTGTCCTTGTATTTTCTCTGCTGCTGGTATTCATTGCTCTTATTATCGTACAATTCAGTATTCGCCAGTTCGTGGAGGAAAATATGAAAAATATCGGTATTTTACAGGCATCCGGCTATACAGGCAGACAATTGAAATGGGCGGGGGTTCTGGAAATGCTGCAGGTGGCATTGTTTGGTGCTCTGATCGGGCTTGTAGCAGGAGGTGCTCTTACTGTGCCGATAGGAAATATACAAAGCAGTATTATCGGGCTTTCCTGGAATCAGCCCTTTGATTGTCTGGCGGCAGCGTTGACGGTGCTTGTGGTTTTTGGAATGGTATTTTTAGCTTCCCTGTCTGCCAGCAGACCCTATGGAAAAATCAGTGTATTGCAGGCACTAAGAGGCGGATTTGCTACTCACAGCTTTCGTAAAAATCCATTGCCTCTGGAAAAAACGCATTTTTCTATCACCACGGCACTGGGACTGAAAAGCATCCTGTATGCAAAGGGAAAGAGTGCAGCCGTCTTCATGATTGTTGCAGTGATGGGATTTACCATGAGTGTCAGTCTTGGCATGCTTCAAAATTTTGCCTTGGATACCACCACATTGCTGAAGCTTGCCGGAATTGAGACAAGTATAGCAGAAGCGAATGGAACAGATTTGGAAAAGATTGGGGAAGAGCTTGAAAAGTATCCCGAAATCAGAGAGGTTTTATATTCTACAAATGTAAATGTAACAATTATCCATGACGACAAGGAGACAAGTCAGACCTGTGACGTCTGGAGCGAGCCAGATAAATTGAAGAATGAAATGATCGTAGAGGGACGGCTGCCAAAATATGAGAATGAAATTGTATTGTCTACGATAATGAGCGAAAGACTTGAAGCCGGTGTGGGAGAAGTAGTATATGTAAAAGGAGAAGGGGAGCAAAAGGAATATATCGTATGCGGAATCGACCAGAAAATCAATAATATGGGATTAAAGACCATGATGAATTTTGATGGTGCAGACCGGATGAACGGCAGGGTAGAGCCAAGTGGACTTTTTGTATATACAAAAGAGGGCTATACCTATCAGGATATTGAAAAATATTTCGATGCTTATCCGGATATCGAGTTTGTTGATGGTCAGAAGACCGTAGAGACAATCATAAATCCAGTTATTTCGGGAATTAGGATGCTTTGTATTGTGTTTGGCAGTATTATAGTTTTTGTCATCGTTATGGTAGTGGTGTTATTGGTGAAGACTAAGCTGTTAAGAGAAAGAAGAACGTACGGAATTCATAAGGCATTGGGCTTCACCAACGGACAGTTGATGCGTTCTACAATGATGGCCGATATTCCTGTGATTGCCGTGGGAGCAGTAATCGGAACAATCGCTGCCCATCTGTTGGTGGATTCCATTGTGACGCTGTGCCTGTCATATTGCGGGATCAAACAGGGAAATATGTATATGAATCCTGTATTTGAGGCGCTGACCGTGCTGGGAATTACCGTTGCAGCGGTTCTGGCGGAGAGCATCTGTTCTTTGAAAATTCGGAAAATGGAACCAGTAAAGCTTATTGCGGAGGAATAGGGAAAGACTGATTTGCACGGAAGGTATAAGAGGGTGTTCCTTTCTATGAGTTCAAAAGTCATAGAAAGGACACCCTCATTGTTTGTGAACGCAAGAAGCTCACAAAGCGAGTTTTTCATTTGTTATCCTAATGTGCATGAATTAACGAATCACACTTCCGTCTAATGCGTTGATCACGATAAAATTCTCATCCTCACCCCAGAGCTCTCCGTTTACCAGATACCTGCCTTTAAATACCCAGGCAGGTACCAGACGGTATTCAATGTCGCTGTCCTCTGCCTTTACACAGCATAAGCCCTCTTCTATTTTGGTTATATTGATTGTCATGTGTGCAGCAGCGTATTCTGCATCATTTACTCCGTCTGTGAATGCCTGAGCTAGGTATTCCTGCTTTAAATCCAGTGCGGAGAGTTCTTTTTGAAAATGTGCATATACCTCGTCAAAAGAAAGTGTAGCTGCACTTTTTTGCTCCATTTCTACAATATCCATTGGCGAATTTAGGGTTATCTGTGCAACGGCTCCGTTTTCAACTATAACGGAAAGGCTTTCCAGTGAGGAGTATATAAGTGTTGAAGGCTCCCCAAAGAAATCCGACCGGTTCGGAACATCTTCGTAATACCGGGTACAGTTGATAACATGATAGCAGCAATCCTCAGATTTTGATTGAAAAGTATCTGTGATTTGCCAGCCATCCCGGTCCAAGCCTAAATCCTGAATAACCTGGTCTGCCAATTTTTTGGCCTCTTCCTCTGAACATTCGCGGTAAGGAACTGCGGTTTCACCGTCCTCTCCCCAAAAATATGCACTAATATAGTGTTTATTTGAATCCGGTTCTGTCTGCTCAACGGATTCAAGCCCTTCATTGGAATTGTCATATAGACCTGCACGGAATTTTAAATGATGTGTGTTGCCGGACGGAATCATATCGGAATCTGTTTCTCCCCGCAGGTACTCTACATTATGATATTGGTATTTTGCTTCGATTGCATCGGCACCCCAATACTCATACAATGTGGTATCTGCAAATAGTGTGTCCTTCCATCTTTTTAAATCTGCTGATGTAAATTCATGCGGTGTCACTTTTATAACAGGTAAATCCTGTTCGATTGGAGTTATTGTGGCATTTACATTAACTGTTACATCTGAGATTTCAAATTTGTCTTTCTTTTGTTGGCTGTTGATGGAAGATGTATTATTAACTGCAGCAGACATTGCCTTTCCGGATTGTTCCTTTGCGTTTATGCCGGTGCTCTCTGCTGTGGTGTTTGAGCATCCGGTTAAAAGAGCCGCCACCAATATAAAGCTTAATATACAATTTTTTTTCATTGTCATCACCATTCCTTTCTGTGAATGTTTATTTTTAAGAGGTTATTATTGTACATAAGGGCTATTCTGATTGTATAATGTTAGAGAACAGGATAACATCTGCGATTTTCTGTACCTGTTCCTTTGTCAGCTCAGTTTCTGTGTAAGTGGTCCACTGGTCTTTGTTTTGTTCCAGTATTTCTTCGTGCTGATAATAGGTATAAATGGGATCAAGATTGACAACAACAAAATCCTCCGCGCCCTTGTAAAAGATATAGGATCGGTATGTCTGATTATTTATTACAATATCCACTACTTCGTTGTTTTCGGTGGTATAGCTCCATTCTGTATAGTCTGATATATCACCAATGTTTAAATAAAGGCTGTTCAGTACCCCCTTTTTACTTACTGATATTGAGGCTAGCTCAGATAAAATATCGTTCTGTGCATTTTTCAGGTCAAATGTGGCATGCCAGTTTCCTTCGGAACAGGCAATGCATTGCCGGATATCCGCAGTATAAGTGTCTTTTATAAAATTATCCAGCTGCATTTTTGATATTAGTTCCTCATAGGAGGAAATAAAAAATATTTCGCTTTCGGGAATCAGGTTGTATTTCGTGCAGATTTCTTCCAGTTTGTCCGCCATTTCCTGTGTATAAATGCCATAAACCTCAGAGTATTGGGAGAAAGCATGATTAGTAATCCCCTGGTGGGTTTCGGCATCCGCCTTTAACAGGGCTTCTTCATATTCATAGGAGCGCTCATATTTACGGCGAAAGGTCTGCCATTCCTGAGACGCTTTCCATTCTGCACTTTCCGGTATAGCAAGGGCAATAAGATTTGCTTTAGGCGAAACGGAAGCCGGTGTGCCGGTTGGGGTATCTGTGTTGTCGCCAGAGGTCGTTTTGTCCTTCGTGTTATCGTTGGAGGTTGTCTTGTCTTCTTTAGAGATTATCATATTTTCAAGCTTGAACAGACTGGTGGCTCCTGCAGTTCCCGATATTCCCACAAGTAAAATAAATGCGGCAGCGACTTTCCATTTCTTTTTTTGCTGTGCTGCTTCGGCGTTTTTTACCTGTTCGATCATATTTCGCTGACGTTCTTCAAAACGTTTTGAAAATACATGATCGTCCGGTGCGGTATCAAGAGATATATCTGTATTACTTGCGATTTGTATTAATTTACTCATATTTGTTAACTCCTTTCTGTTGCGGGATAATCGTTTAATAGTTCTTTTGCCTTTTTTCGGGCTCTCCGTAGCCGTGAATATACATTTTCTTCACTTAAATCCAGTTTTTTGGCAATTTCCGAGACAGATAGATTTTCAAAATATCTTAGGTAGAGCATGTTCCAGTAATGGTCTGGCAGCATATATTTCAAAGTACTGATTTGATTTTGTCTGACCTCGGTCTCTATATAGTGCTCAATGGGATTGTCGCAGTCCGCTAAATATTCCTGTTCGCAATAGGAGATATTGCCTTGTTCTCTTTTGTTTTTTCGGTAAATATCGATAGCAGCACTTTTAACTGCACAATGAAGAAATCTCTTTGTTTTATTGCTCTCTACGGAATGAAATTTGTGTAGATGAGGAATCATTTTTTCAAATGCATCACCCACGGCATCCTCTGCCTGAGCTTCATTGTGCAGAATAGCAAATGCAACTGCATACATTTTTCCCCGGTAGGTCATAAACAGCTCCTCCAACAGTGCAGAATCTGACTTCCTTTTCCGGACAATACTCATTATATTCACCTCCTGTTCTGCTTGGATTGAATGATCATTCTGATAATAATAACGAAGGAACAGACCATAATTGGTCACTTTTTATATTTTTACATAGCTGGAAATTTTAAATTCATTTTGCCTGTACATTATATTATAAGTTGCAATTACGCAGATACTCAAGGGACGATTTTTCAGAACAAAGGTTTTGGCTTTGTACATATCCTGAATTTATAAGGGTTTAAATGAATAAATGAAAATAAAAGAAATCCTTTTTATGGGACAATATATGATTTAGATAAATAAGAACATATGATGTATTTGAATAAGGTATGCTCAAAATTATAACCGTTAGAGCCTACGATAAACAAGAACATAATAAATGAACATATATGCACTTAAGGCTATTTAAAAATATTTGAGAACCCTGTAAGTACTCCGTATCCGTTTATCCAGCCTAAGCTGATAGAAGAAAAGGAGAAAAGGAATAAGATCCAGATGGAATCACGGACAAAGTATGTCTTTTTAAGTCAGAATTTCTAATCAATGAACCAAGTCTTACATCAATACAATTCACATGATTGCATTTTGATGTTTTAGGGGGATTTATAGTCTGCAGTTATCAAAATCATCAAAATAATTTTACCATGTCATTGCACGATTGCTGTAAAATATGTTATATTAATGTGTAGTTATAATAATCAAATTTACCAGAGGGAAAATTCATATGAAAAACAGTTTTTTATTTTCAAAGAATCGTAAATCAAATCAGGCAGATACCTTGACGGGTCCCAATCAGGACAGTGATATTGGTGTAATTTTAGCCACTGTAGAACAGGTAAAGTCCGCCAGCACTGAAATCGTAGATGGTGTTACAATCGTTCGGGATCTTGCCGATGAAAACAAACATAGTGCGAACACAGTAGTTGGCAACATGGACGAGTTATCCGGGCAAAACGCTGTTCTTGCGGAAAAGACAGACTCTTCCATAAGTATGACCAGCGATATTCAGCGGCAGGTAGAAAACATTGCCTCTATGACCTCGCAGATGGTTTCTTTGGTAAATGAATCCGGCGCCCATGCCGGAACAAGTTCAAGAGAACTGGCAAACGTAGTGGAAACAACACATACAATGGCAGATTTATCCAAGAATGTAAGTCAGATTGTAAAGGAATTTTCAGAAGAATTTGCTATGGTAAAAGCAGAAACCGTTTCCATTGAAGATATAACAGCACAGACGAATCTACTTTCCCTAAATGCATCTATTGAGGCTGCCAGAGCCGGAGTAACTGGACGAGGCTTTGCTGTTGTGGCGGATGAGATTCGCAAACTAAGTGACGAAACACAGGATTCTTCTACCCGCATTATGAAAGCGTTAAGCCGTCTGGAGGACACTTCTGCAAAAATGACGGATGCTATTACAAAGATGATTGAAATCATTCAACTGAATCTGGAAAAAATCACGGAGGTTAATACCAGCGTTACCAGCATTTCAAATGATTCCAAAAAATTAAACAGTAATATTTCCCTTATTGATAATGCCATAAAAGAGGTAGAGCAATCCAACCAGAATATGGTAGAGAATATGCAGCAAATGTCTGATGCAATGTCTGTCATGACCAGTTATGTGGATAACGCATCCGATAATGCCAAGAGTATGTTGGATAAATACGAGCAGACAACCATTCACGTAGGAAAAATTGAATCCTCTGTAGGCAACCTGGTTGTGCAGCTCGGTGACAGTGGATTTATGGGGATTCAGGATGCCAAGCCTGGCAGTAAGGTTTCTATTATTACATTGGATACCGATGGAACACCGGATAAGGAATATTATGGGCAGGTGCTTAGCCAGAAGAATAAGGAAGCAATTATTGATATCCGCCCAAAGAGGATTCCGGATTGTACGGATGCACCTTTGCAGTGTCATTTGCAGATGATATTGGGTAATGTATTGTACCACTGGACGGATGTTTCTGTCTTTGCTTCCACAGAGAGTGGTGAATTCTGTTATCGTGTTGTAACCAGCTCTAATCCAAAGGTAATGAAGCGAAAGAAAAACCCAAGATTGGACATTCATTGTCCATGTGAGATTTTAATTGAAGGCAATCCGAAGGTATACCACGGCAATATGCTGGATATCAGTGCCAATGGAATGGCATTTGCCTCCACCGATTCTGATTTTGAAGCTGCGGAAAAGAAAATGATAACGGTCACTATTCCTGAGCTGCCGATACCAAAAGCCCGTACTGTACAGGCATACATTATGCGTTGTAAAAAGGGCAGTAACGAATATATTCTGGGCTGCCGTCTTTCAGAAAATAATCTTGCGATTCAGCAATATATTGAAACTCTGTAAATAGGATTCGTTGATTTTTGCAGGCAACGAGAAAGCGGGCATGCTTGCATGAACATTTGGCGACTGCCGCATAGTTGTTGGCTGACACATGAAACGTAAATAAAAGTGCAGGATAAATCGAAAGTTTGTTCTGTACTTTTTCTGTATAGTCTGCTATACTTTATTTATACGAACTGAGGTTTGGTTTTTGGATGGGAGTCCGCTTGGACATACCCACTCATTCAGTCGGAACTGATAGAAGAAATGAAGAGAAGAAATTGGATGGCTGAGTTTGCACAGTGAAGCTTTCCGAATACAGTAACAGAAAGGAACAAACCAATGAAACAATATATTACAATTAAGGGTGCAAAGGAACATAACTTAAAAGATATTGATATTAAGATTCCGAGAGATGAACTGGTTGTAGTGACCGGACTTTCCGGCTCCGGTAAGTCATCTCTTGCGTTTGATACGATATATGCGGAAGGGCAGCGCCGGTATATGGAATCTCTGTCCTCTTATGCAAGACAGTTTTTGGGACAGGCAGAAAAACCGGACGTGGAGAAAATTGAAGGACTTTCACCTGCTATTTCCATAGACCAGAAGTCAACGAACCGAAATCCGCGGTCTACAGTGGGAACAGTAACGGAGATTTATGATTATCTGCGTCTTTTGTATGCCAGAATTGGCGTGCCCCATTGTCCAAAGTGCGGAAAGGAGATTAAGCGCCAGACCGTAGACCAGATGGTAGATGCAGTAATGGAGCTTTCGGAGGGTACGAAATTCCAGCTTCTGGCACCGGTTGTAAGAGGGCGGAAGGGACGCCATGAGAAGGTTCTTGCCCAGGCGAAGAGGAGTGGTTATGTCCGTGTACTGGTAGATGGTTCCATGTATGATTTATCGGAGGAGATTACGCTTGATAAGAATAAGAAGCATGATATCTCCATTGTAGTAGACCGGCTTGTGGTAAAGAAGGGAATAGAACGTCGTTTAAATGACTCTATCGAGGCAGTTATGAAGCTGACGGATGGTATCATGGTCGTGGATGTGATTGGCAAAAGACCGATGAATATGAGTTCAAGCTTTTCCTGTCCGGATTGCGGAATCAGTGTGGATGAGATTGAGCCTAGAAGCTTTTCCTTTAACAATCCATTTGGTGCTTGTCCGACTTGTTTTGGACTTGGTTATAAGATGGAATTTGATGTGGACTTGATGATTCCGGATAAGAGCATTTCTATTGCAGATGGTGCGATTGTGGTAATTGGCTGGCAGTCTTGTACTGATAAGAAGTCCTATACGAGAGCGATTTTAGATGCCCTGGCGGAAGAATATGGATTCGATTTGAATACTCCGTTTAATCAAATGTCTGAACAGGCTCAGAATATTATTCTCTACGGTACGAATGGACATGAAGTTAAGGTACATTACAAAGGTCAGCGTGGTGAGGGTATTTATGATGTTGCTTTTGAGGGATTAATCCGCAATGTACAGAGACGTTACCGTGAAGTAGGTTCTGAATCCATGAAAGAGGAATATGAGAGCTTTATGACGATTACACCTTGTGATGATTGTGATGGGCAGCGATTGAAGCGAGAATCTCTGGCAGTTACGGTGGCGGATAAGAACATTTATGAGATGACAACCATGTCGATTGACAAACTGTTGGAATTTTTGGAGAATATGGAGCTTACCGACCGTCAGCAGTTTATTGGTGGTGGGATTTTAAAAGAAGTAAAAGCAAGATTACAGTTTTTGCTGGATGTGGGGCTTAACTATCTTGCACTATACCGTGCAACAGGAACATTGTCTGGCGGGGAGGCACAGCGAATTCGTTTAGCAACTCAGATTGGTTCCGGTCTGGTTGGTGTGGCATATATATTAGATGAGCCAAGCATTGGTCTGCACCAGAGGGATAATGACAAGCTGATTACAACGCTGAAGCATTTGCGTGATCTGGGCAATACCCTGATTGTGGTGGAGCATGATGAAGACACCATGCTTGCAGCAGACCATATCGTGGATATTGGACCAGGGGCAGGAGAGCTGGGTGGAGAGGTGATTGCCCAGGGCACGGCGGAACAGATCATGAAGAATAAGAAGTCTATTACTGGGGCGTATCTGTCCGGGCGTATTAAGATTCCGGTACCGGAGGAAAGAAGAACACCTACCGGATGGCTTACGGTAAAAGGGGCGGAGCAGAATAACTTAAAGGGTATAGATGTGGCTTTTCCGTTGGGGATAATGACCTGTGTAACAGGTGTGTCCGGTTCTGGTAAAAGCTCTCTGGTTAATGAGATATTATATAAGCGTCTGGCACGGGATTTGAACCGTGCCAGAATGAAACCGGGAAAACATGATGGAATGGAAGGATTGGAACAGCTTGATAAGGTAATTAATATTGACCAGTCACCAATTGGAAGAACGCCGCGTTCCAATCCTGCAACCTATACAGGCGTGTTTGACATGATCCGTGATTTGTTTGCGGGAACCAAAGATGCCAAAGAAAGAGGATATAAAAAGGGAAGATTTTCTTTCAATATTTCCGGCGGACGCTGTGAGGCATGTAAGGGTGATGGCATTGTAAAGATTGAAATGCACTTTCTGCCGGATGTATATGTGCCATGTGAAGTGTGTAACGGACATCGCTATAACCGGGAGACATTAGAGGTACAGTATAAGGGTAAGAATATTTTTGATGTGCTGGATATGACAGTGGATGAGGCATGTGATTTCTTTCAGAATGTACCATCTATCCTGCGTAAGATTGAAACTCTTAAGGAGGTTGGGCTTGGCTATATCAAGTTAGGGCAGCCATCTACTACCCTGTCCGGTGGTGAGGCACAGCGGGTGAAGCTTGCCACAGAGTTATCACGCCGTAGTACCGGTAAGACGGTTTATATATTAGATGAACCGACTACGGGGCTGCATTTTGCAGATGTACACAAGCTGGTGGAGATATTGAGGAGGCTTTCAGAGGGCGGTAATACGGTGATTGTCATCGAGCACAATCTGGAGGTCATTAAGACAGCGGATTATATTATTGATATTGGTCCGGAAGGTGGAGATGGTGGTGGAACCATTGTGGCAGCGGGAACACCAGAAGAGATTTGCAAGGTGAAGAAGAGTCATACCGGAGAGTATTTGAAGAGATTTTTGAAATAATAAGTATAACGAGATAATGAGCGGTTTTTTTGCCTTTTCACAAAAGGGGAATCCGCTCATTTTTAATGTGTTAAAGTGTTGACAAACCTTCTGTTTATATTTATTATGTAAACTAATGATAGAATGGATATTATATATATTTTACACAAAGATTTGTGAAAATACAGTTATGAAAGAATTTGATAGATATACAATGCGGAGACAGAAAAAACAGTATTCGTGAAACGGAATATACATAAGGAGGAAGAGTGGGAGTGTACAAAAAAGAGGAGAATGGTGGTTTAGCAGATTTTGTATGTGGATTTGAAAAAAGAAATGCAGTGGAATATAAGATGTTTCGTGCATGCCTGTTAGTGAGCCTTGTCTTATGGATTCTTTGTCCGATTCGGGTAAATGCAGCCCAGATCGATTTCCAGACGAAAGTAACGGAATTAAAGGCTCAGTTTCCCGATGGCAAATATTGGAATCATGTGGGAATGAGCACGGATAATCCGGACGGATATACATCAACTCCCTGCAGTTTGCATAAGACAAATAATGTCGATCATGTATATGGCACAAATGGCTGTACCTGTAATCATTTTGTGGGCGGGGGACATTTGTCTTCAACCCAGTGTATGGGTTTTGCAAACCGCCTTGCCTATGGAGTGTTTGGTGATACCACGTGGACGACTGTAGCAAATCCCACGACAGCCCAGATTGCTGATATTAAGGTCGGTGATATTGTCCGGTATTCCTGTGCGAAGGAATACACAACAGGACACTCGGTATTTGTAATTGGAAAAACCGGTAATAAGATTACGATTGGAGAGGCGAATTTTGGTGGGGCATGCAAGATTGGCTGGGATCGGGTGATTGATTTGGGAAGCTCTGATTACACAGTATTATACTATGAGCATGCAGCAAATTATGATTCTGCAGTAGGTGCCGGTGGAGGCAATGCTGGAGCAGGCGGTTCTACAGAGACGACAGAGCAGCCGACTATTGAAAACCCAACCACTGAACAGCCCACAACGGAACAAAAGACACCATTTACGGGCTGGAAAAAAACGGTGGATGGTAAGCACTATCAGTACTATAAGAAGGATAAGCTGCAGAAGAAAAAGTGGCTGACAATCAGTAAGAAAAAGTATTATGTAGATAGTAAGGGTTACCGTGTAACAGGGCTTGTTAAGATTAAGAATGACCATTACTATTTCGACAGCAAGGGTGTGCTGCAAAAGAAAAAATGGGTAACTTTTGAGAGAGGGAACTATTATGTTGGAAATACCGGCTGTGTGTTAAAAAGCCAGTGGCTTTATAAAGGGAATACGCTGGTATATGTTAAAAAGGATGGCGCAGTTGCAAAAGGTGAAATCGTTAAGATTGGTTCTAAAAAGTATTATTTCAATTCGAAGGGAAAGCGTTCAAAAGGATTTAAGAAGGTTGGAAAGAAATATTATTATTGTAACAGCAGTGGTGTGATTCAGAAGAAAAAATGGATTACAGAAAAGAAAAAGACTTACTATGTTGACAAAAATGGTATACGGTCTGAAGACAAGCTTGTAAAGATTGGAAAATACAAATATTATTTTAATGCAAAGGGTTACCTGGTTAAGAATAAGAGATTTACATATCAGGATAAGATTTATAAAGCAGATAAAAAGGGTCGGTGTGAATTGGTGGGAGTAAAGAAAAAAAAGCCGGAACATGAAACAATGGAAGATGATCAGATATCCATGTAAGTATGTCGACTTGTGCAAAATACAATCAGTTTTTTTAAGGTGATACCCTCTGTCATTTTGGAGAACTCCTATTTATAATGTATGTTAGACTTTCAGCGAGATAGGAGGACATGACATGAGTCAGGAGTATTATCTGATTAAGGAGGCAGCAGCCAAGGTAGGTGTGGAATCCCACGTACTGCGTTACTGGGAAGAGGAACTGAAGATGGATATCCACCGCAATGCGATGGGGCACAGATACTACACAGAGAAGGATATCGGGGTGCTTTCAAAGGTGAAGGATTTAAAGGAAAGAGGTCTTCAGTTAAGAGCAATCCGCGACTATTTGGAAAAGCGCAGACAGCAGATTACAGATGGTACAAATGATTTCAAGTCAGATGTGATTCGTGCCGTGGCAGAGGAAGAGCCGCTAAAAACACATTTTGAGCAGACAGTAGAGGCGGAGCAGAGAAAAAAGGAAGCACAGGACGAGAAACGGTCTGAACTGCATGAAAGACAAACCCCAGACGGCATAAAGCAGACGGCAGGAAAAAATCAGAGAAATGTTGAGATTGTTCCTGTAAAACAGCATGCTATGACAACCAGTGAAGAAAAAATGGAACAGTTCCAGCAGATTATGAACAGGGTACTTGCCAATGCGATTAAGGAAAATAATGAACTGATTGGAAAGACGGCCGGCGAGCATGCAGCAAATGCAGTTGTGACACAAATGCAGGGCATGACGAAAGAGCAGGAGGAAAGGGCAGAAGAGCGTTACAGAAAACTTGACCAGACATTGAGGGAAATCCAGCGTGCCAGAGCAGAGGCCGCCGCCGCCAATATGCGCCCGATGGACAAGCGTAAGCAGAAGCGTATGAAACGCAAGGCGTTGCAGACAAAACAGCCCAGTACGGCGGCAGAAAGTGTTGATGATGTACAGGAGGAAGCCGTTGGGAAAGAGGAGATTTGAGAAAATATAAAGGAAATAGTTGCATTTTTATACATAATAGGAGTATAATTAAAATCTATTTCATGTACATAATAGTGAAATAAAGAAAGAGGGATACACAAGATGAAAAATATGGTTAATTTTAGTAACTTTACCAAGGAAGAGCTGACAGATATTTTGAATCTGGCTTTTGATATGAAGAAAAATCCTGCAAAGTATGTGGAGACTCTTAAGGGAAAAAAGCTTTACACATTATTTGAGAAGACCTCAACAAGAACGTTTCTTTCTTTTTCAACTGGCATTACAGAGCTTGGAGGAACCTACTACAACCAGCTTTGGGAGGATTCTAATTTTGTGTTAGGTGAGACGGTTTCTGAGATTAAATATGTGGGCAGAAATGTAGATATTATCATGGCGCGTTTGATTAAAAATGAGATTGTAGAACTGTTTAACAAAAATTCAACGGTACCATTTATTAATGGATGTGATTCTACCTATCATCCATGTCAGATTTTGGCAGATGCCTTAACCTTGAAGGAGCATTTTGGCGGATTAAATGTGAAGCTGTTATACATTGGTGCGAAGAATAATGTATTTAATTCATTGGTAGAGTTTTTTGCAAAGATGGGTGAGGGTACTCTTTATGGTCTTACACCGCTTGTGAATGATACAGCAGTGGATGCAGATTTTTATGAAAAAGCAAAGACAACTGGTCATTATATAGAGCTTGACCCGGCTATGTCGATGGAGGAGGCAAAGAAGTATGTATCTGAAATGGACGTGCTTTACACGGATACATGGGTAGACATGGAATTTTTCAATAATCCTGACTACCAGCAGCAGAAAGAGGAGACACTTGCAAAGATGATGCCATATCAGATTAATAAGGAATTTCTTGCCGGAAGTAAAGCAAAGGTTATGCATGATATGCCAATGCATGTTGGCTATGAGATAAGTCAGGAAGTTGTGGATGAAAACCTTGACTTTATCTTGGATCAGGCAGAGAACCGCCGCCATGCAGAAAAGGCTGTTATGGTGACGTTATTAAAGTAGTTTTTATGAATGGTAGTTAATTCTCGCGAAGCAACAAGCCAAGTGCGAGCTTGCTCGCATTTGGCGACTGCCGTGAGGGGCAACAACGCCACTGCAGAGCAGCCGGGTTGTTGATTTGATGGAATGCATATGATTTCCAGGTTCAAATGGGAATCATATGCATTTTTTATTTGTTGTTTTATAGAAAAACGTGGTAAAAAGGTCTAACTTGTTATATAATAAAAATGTATAGATAAATAATTATTGTGTTTTTTTAAAACCAGATTTACACACATATTAGGTATTGGAAAAGGAGGCGCAGCTATGGAAGAATTAAGAACAAAATGTTGTATTCCGGAAGTATCCATGGGGGCAGAGAAAATGTCAGCAAAACTTCAGCTGCACCTGGATGAAAACGGACAGGAGTTTACAGTAGGAGATTTAAAGGACTGGCTTCGCCAGCAAAATGTGAAGGCTGGTATTATGGATTCTGCTATACAGGAGATGCTTGAACATAACATATATGATGTGTATGTGGAAGTAGCAGTTGGAAAACCACCGGTGAAAGGACAGGATGGCTATTATGTATACCATGTCAGTAATCCGGAAAATGTCACTGGTCCCACTATATTGGATGACGGTTCTGTGGAGTATGTCCATACTACGCAATATACGTTTGTGGACGAGGGGGATTTGCTGGCAGAGTATGTGCCGGCAACCTATGGGATTTATGGATATACAGTGGAGAATGAAATGCGTACCCCAACGAGAGGAAGGGAGCAGCCGCCACTTAGAGGCAAGGGATTCCGGTTGGAAGATGGTCAATATTATTCCCTGCTTCATGGCAAGGTGGAGCTTACAGAAAAAGGGATTTATATTACAAATACCTTAGAGATTAAAGGGGATATTGATACCGGTGCAGGAAACATCAATTTTGACGGAGATGTATATATTACGGGAGACGTACGTTCCGGAATGGTGATTGAGGCAAAGGGCAACATTGAGATAAAGGGGCACGTGGGAAATTGCATTATAAACGCCGGTAAGGATATTGTAATACAGCAGGGAATGCAGGGTAAATTTTCTGGAAAGCTGAATGCAGGCGGGAATATTTTTTGTAAGTTTTTTGAGAACAGCCAGGCAGATGCAAAGGGTGATATTACAGTGCGTACTGTCTTGAATTCGAGATTGACAGCAGAGGGTAAGGTGATTGTAGAAGGCAAGGATTCCACTGTATTAGGCGGCTCCATACATGCGGTCCAGGGAATTGAACTGGTAAGTGCTGGTAATGATATGGAGGTTAATACCTTGCTTTCTGTCGGTGTACTTCAAAAGACAATGGAACGAAGGCAGGAGCTTGATTCTTTGATTGATGCAATGGAGGACCAGTTGGGGCTTCTGGCAAAAGCATTAAAAGCTTTAGAAAATAAGCAGTCGGGAGATTCCCAGAAGGAGATAGAGGACAGACGGAAGAAAATTATCCAGGCAAAGGTATTAAAATCAACAGAGAATAGGCAGTTACAGGATGAAAGGGCTGCAATTAATGCCCTGATCAACAGCGGAAAGGGTGCACAGATTATTGTACAAAAGAAGATTTGGCCGGGCTGTAGAATTGAGATTGCAGGAATGTCCACAAGATTGCAGGAATCCTATAAGCATGTTAAATTTTCAATCAAGAATGGCAACATTGAGGCATCTTTGTTATATTAGGTTGGAGTGAGAGAATTTGAAGGTTGATATGTGGCTCAACGGTCTTTCCATTATTCTGTTTTTAGGTTTTTTTATGGCAGCGTTGATTGCATTTTCTACAATTGATAAGCAAAAGGAGATAACAATCGAAAGCCGTTACGGAAGACAGATTGGAACACTGGAGATTGTTTATGTGAATGTAGCGTTACTTTTGGTGGCAGTGATGTTGTATTTTCACAGTTACCGGTTTTTACCCGCTCTTGTTGCTTTTGTGTTGCTCATATTCTTTAACAGCAGGATACAAAGCGGGGTTGCACCTCTTGGAATCTTTATCGGAACCACTTTTTTAAGGTGGGAAGAGATGGAGAATTACCGTATCGTAAATGATGAGATTAGTACCATAGAGGTGCGGGTATATGCCAATCGGAAGCGTTATGTATTGAGGTGTTCAAAGGAAGACCGTGGGCAGATTGAGCAGTATTTTGCAGAAAATGGTGTAAAACTCAGACACCCGGAGAATCCGGATAATGCGGATGATATGTATTAAGTATGGAACAGTATGAGGGAAGGAGAACAGGAATGAAGCATTTGATTGACCCGATGGATTTGTCGGTGGAAGAGATTGATAAGCTGTTAGATTTGGCAGATGATATCATTGCCAACAAAGAAAAATATTCCAAGGTTTGTGAGGGCAAGAAGCTGGCAACCTTATTTTTTGAACCGAGTACAAGAACCCGTTTAAGTTTTGAAGCAGCGATGATGGAGTTAGGCGGGAATGTACTTGGTTTTTCTTCGGCTGATTCCTCTTCTTCTACAAAGGGAGAGAGTGTGGGGGATACGGTGAAGGTTGTATCCTGCTATGCGGATATTATTGCAATGCGGCATCCAAAGGAAGGGGCGCCTTACCTGGCCTCTTTGAAGTCGGATTCGCCCATTATCAATGCGGGGGATGGAGGCCACAATCATCCAACCCAGACGTTAACAGATTTGCTCACAATTCGCAGAGAGAAGGGACAGTTTGGCAATATTACGATTGGTTTTTGCGGAGATTTAAAGTTTGGCCGCACAGTACATTCTCTGATCAAGGCATTGTCCAGGTATGATAACATTCATTTTGTAATGATTTCTCCAGAGGAATTAGAGATTCCGGAATATTTAAGGGAGGAAATTTTTGAAAAAAAAGGTCTTTATTATGAACAGGTACGTACCATTGATGAGGTAATCGGCCGATTGGATATTCTTTATATGACAAGAGTGCAGAAGGAACGTTTTTTTAATGAAGCAGATTACATTCGATTAAAGGATACATATATTTTAGATGCGCAAAAGCTAAAGAAAGCAAAGACCGATTTGAGTATTTTACATCCACTGCCAAGAGTAAATGAAATTGCGGTGGAAGTGGATGATGATCCGCGTGCCTGCTATTTCCGTCAGGCGCTAAATGGAAAGTATGTAAGAATGGCATTGATTATGACAATGCTTGGATTAGAAGTATAGGAAGAACGGAGGTATCGATATGAATATTGACAGCATACAAAACGGAATCGTTCTTGACCATATTACAGCCGGAAAGGCTATGGTTGTGTACAAATATCTAGGTCTGGATAAATTAGACTGTTCAGTTGCTATTATAAAAAATGCCACAAGCAAAAAATCGGGCAGGAAAGATATCTTAAAGATTGATCATTCGGATTATGATATTAACTTAGATATTTTGGGTTATGTGGACCCCAATATTACAGTCAGTATTATTAAAGATGGTATGACGGTGGAGAAAAAGAAGGTAGATTTACCGGAACGTATTGTAAATATTGTGAAATGTAAGAATCCGAGATGCATTACTACCACAGAACAGGGGATTTTACAGATCTTTAAACTGACAGACCGGGAAAAACGGACATACCGCTGTGTATATTGTGAAGCAGAGAATCAGGGCGAGACAATTAAATGGTAGAATCTTAAGAAATACTTAAGTTTTTTTGAGTGGAAAAGAAAAACAGTTTACAAATCAGGCATTCATGATATAATGAATCTAATTACGTCTGTATATTAACAAGGAAAATAACAGACGACGATGCATTAAGAGGTGCTTTATGGAACAATATGTGTTGAAGGGTGGAAACCCATTAGTTGGTGAGGTGACCATCGCCGGAGCGAAAAATGCAGCCCTCGGAATTCTGGCTGCTGCGATTATGACAGATGATGAGGTAATAATTGAGAACGTTCCGAATGTAAGGGATACAAGAGTGCTTTTGCAGGCAATCCAGGGTATTGGTGCAAGGGTCAAATATATAGATGAACACACGGTTCAGATTTGTGGCGGAACCATCAATCCGTATGCAGATAATTGTGTAGATGACGAGTTTATACGAAGAATCCGGGCATCTTACTATTTACTGGGTGCTATGCTTGGTAAGTATAAGAAGTCAAGTGTTGCGCTTCCTGGTGGATGTAATATCGGCAGCAGACCAATCGATCTGCACATTAAGGGATTTAAGGCACTTGGTGCAAATGTTGATATTCATAGCAGCATGATTCATGTAGATGCGGAGGAACTGATAGGTAACCATATCTATATGGATGTGGTATCGGTTGGTGCAACCATTAATGTTATGATGGCAGCAGCACTTGCAAATGGTAAAACAGTCATTGAAAATGCGGCGAAGGAACCACATATTGTAGACGTAGCAAACTTCCTGAACAGTATGGGAGCAAATATCAAGGGTGCAGGAACAGATGTAATCCGGATTCGTGGTGTGGAACAGTTACACGGAACGGAATACTCTATTATTCCGGATCAGATAGAGGCAGGAACCTTTATGGTAGCTGCTGCGGCAACAAAAGGAGATATTACAATTAAGAATGTTATTCCAAAGCATTTAGAAGCGATATCTTCCAAATTGAAAGAAATTGGTGCTGTCGTAATGGAGTATGATGATGCGGTTCGTGTTGTGAGCAACCACCGTCTGAAGCCAACGAATATTAAAACACTCCCATATCCGGGTTTCCCAACAGATATGCAGCCACAAATGGCAGTTATTCTGGCATTGTCGGAAGGAACTTCCATTATTACGGAGAGTATTTTTGAAAATCGTTTCAAATATGTAGATGAGTTATTCCGCATGGGTGGGCAGATTAAAGTCGAGGGAAACACTGCTATTATTGATGGTGTGGAAGGTTTTGTTGGTGCGAATATTGTGGCGCCGGATTTGAGGGCAGGAGCTGCGTTAGTGATTGCAGGTCTTGTAGCAGAAGGTTTTACAGTGATTGAAGATATAAAATATATTCTTCGTGGTTATGAGAAGTTTGATGAGAAAATCCGTGCTTTGGGTGGACAGATTGCCATCGTAGAGACAGAGAAAGAGATACAAAAATTCAAGCTGAAAGTCGGCTGATTTTATATTTGGGATTTGTAACTGTTTGTGCCAGACTGCAGATTTGCAGAATTTGCTTTAGGCAGTTACAGAGTTTTTAGCTGTTAGCAAGTTTGGAAAGGGCTATTCTGTGTTCTTTCCGGACTTCCTATATAGGATGAGGATATGGTGCGAATATGTGCCCATTCTGTAGTCTGTTATGGTATCCAGTCTGGATATCTGTTCTTTTGAGCCAGTTCGGTTCACGATTTCATTTTATTTATTTTCATAGGGAAAGGGGCGTTTTTTTGTACCGAATTTTACTGTTATCAGAGGAGGGGGAGAAATCCTGCCGTGTAAAGGATTATCTTCAGATTAGTGGCTGTGTAGTGAGGGAGGTTTTTATAAAGCCGGAATTAATGTATGGGGAGTTAGTCAGGCAGACGGATCTAGTGCTTCTCCATTGCTGCCAGGCAGAGAGGTTTTTTCATGTATGTGAGGAGATAAGGGCAGTCACACAAAAGCCGCTGTTGATTTTGTCTGAAAATGATGACGAGTGGGCAAAGATTAAGATGTTTCAGGCCGGTGTAAATGATTATCTTGTAGAGCCGGCTGCACAGGGCGAATTTATTGCCAGGGTGAAAGGGAACATTGCCTGTTATCGGAGACTGACGGGAACGCTTGGCTGTATCAAAATCCGGGATTTGGAAATTGAGATATTTAACCGGCGGGTGTGGTTTGGCGGCGAAGAGGTTAAAATGACACCGCGGGAATTTGATGTACTTTTATTTATGGCACAAAATCCAGAAGAGGTATTGTCAAAGGACGATATTTTTCATGCAATCTGGAATGAGCAGGAGGGGGAAGGATATTATAATTGCGTGGCAGTTTATATAAAACGATTGAGAAAAAAGATAGAGCCAGATCCGTTGCATCCACAATACATTGAAACGGTCTGGGGTGTAGGGTACCGGTTTCGGGAATAGAATAATATGGATTTTTGGGGTCATGTTTTGCTGCGCTGTCCTACAGTCAGTGGTGTATAGGCGGGGTTTGCCGGGAACAGATAGGAGTATAACATTATTAATGAAAATGTTTGTAAATATTGCCAGTGAGATTTGTTTGCAACATTGCATAAAAGGTATTAAAATAAAACACAGAGAACAAAGATGCACTTTAATGTACATGATGTGCGAGGGAGGGCTGCCATGCAGCCGCATATCGGCATACAAAGCAGAAGTAGTTCGGGGTGGACTTGTCCGTTTTGTTTAAGTATGGATTAGGAGGAGAAAATGCGTAAAAAATCACATATTTCACTGGCAAAGCATATTGTGAACGTATCGGATTTGCAACATTTAGACAAGCATAGGATGGCTTTTTATGTGGGAAGTATTTTACCTGACTGCAAGCCATCATTTTTGACACAGAGACATGAAATAAACGGAACTTTTGAACTTGTGTCTGCAGGGGTGGAACGGTTGACGCAGGGTTATCAGGACATGGAGCAGTTATCCACCCTTTATTTTACAAGGCTTGGAGAGATTCTTCATTATATCGCAGATTACTTTACGTATCCGCATAACAAAGAATATGAGGGTAATATGAAGGAACACTGTGTGTATGAGGGAAAGTTAAAGCACGAGCTTCGTGCATATATCCGAAAGATTGGTGAACAGAACATAGAGGTTTGGAAAAAGAGTATACAGTTGGAGGATTTCATGCAGTTTCATTCCGTTGCAGAGATTTGCGAATTTATCAGAAACGAGCATAGACAGTATATTCGCCGGGGGAGGCATTGTGTAGAGGAAGACTGTAAGTATATTGTAGGAATTTGCACAAAGATTGCTTTTGCGATTTTGTCTCTTTGCGTAAAGGGAATTGAGGAGTGTCATGGAAAGACAATCCTGGCTTAAAAGCAACAACCGCCACTTGTTAAAGTGGCGGTTGTTGACTTTAAATTAGGCAATAATGAAAGCATGTACATGCTACAGTGTTTGTCTATTTATCTTTCCCCGTTGGCATATTTGTAAGACCAGGGTTTATTGTTAAGGTGGCATCACTTGTGTGCGGGCGTTTTTTTTCTGTATCTAAGGTAACGGTACCAGACTTTGGTTTGTTTTTCGAAGCGGTTTCTTTTGTGGCAGCGGCTTCACTTTTAACATTACCTTCTGTTTTTTGAGTGTTGCCGGACGGTTTCTTTTCCGGTGTAATCACCTGTTTGTTTACAACCTTTGGTTTGTTTTCTGGTGTCTTTTTAGTGCTTGAACCAGTGGCTCCGGCAGGCTTTATAGTAGTTTTCGCCAAATCGGCTGCCCTTTTTGTATTGGTATTGGTAGCTGCCTTTGCAGAGCCTGTATAAGTGGTAGTTTTCGTGGTATTACCTGCAACGGATTTTGCAGCGGTGCCAGTTGTTTTTGTAATGGTTTTATCAGTCGGAACTGCTTTTTTTGTGGTTTTCTTTTCACTTGTAAGAGTATCCTCTTTGCTAAGCACCTTTGTATTTTTGGAGAAGGATACATTGTATGCTTTTGCAAGCTTATTCATATTATGGATAATAAAAAAGTCAGCTAAAAGCGGTCCAATCAGAATAAATTTTCCAAAGGTCCAAAGGATAAGTGTCGTACCGGGACCTGGATGAACCTTGATTCCCATGTCTTCTCCTGTCATTTGAAGGCGGTCTTCAATATAGAAAAGCCAGACCCATCGATATATGCCGAGTGTAATGATAGACAAAAAACATACGAGAATATAATTCTTGATTCTTTTCTCCTTCTGGTTCATCTGGTTCAAATCCTGTGTAAAGCGGAACCAGAAGTAAATATTATAAATTCCAAAGGTTGGTATCGTAAATAAAAGCAATTTCCATAACTTACGATTTTCCTGAATCATAGTTATTCCCCCTTTTGTTAAGTAAGCTCATTTTTAAATCGTGAAGCGGTTTGGACAAATCTACATAAACCTCCTGTGGATTTACAAGCCGTCTTGTCTCATCCCAGAGAAGAGACAACTGTTTGCTGCAATAGCTGCGGATTTCCATTGTTTTTGGCGACTCATATATACATTGTCCCTTTTTAAAAATTGGAACAAGGATTTCTTTTATTTCATATTGCCCGCCAATCAGAGTGGAGCGTTTCCATGTATCAATTGGATGAAAAATTTCCAAGTCAGCATTGGCATCATAGGTTTCATTTGCAAGGGCAATCAGGTCTGCTTTTAATTTCCTGGTTTCCTTATCAATAATCCGGTACACTGTCTTATCACCGGGATTGGTTATCTTTACTGGATTTTCGGAAATCTTAATCTTTGGTGTGAACTGGTCACAGCCTTCTTTTTTGATTGCCGCCAGCTTATAGACACCGCCAAAGGCAGGACAGTCTGCGGAGGTAATCAGGTTGGTGCCCACACCCCAGGATGTAATGGCAGCTCCCTGTGTCTTTAAGCTGTCAATTAGATATTCGTCAAGATCAGAAGAGGCAGAGATGATTGCATCCGTAAAGCCTGCGGCATCTAGCATTTTCCGTGCCTTTTTTGACAGATAAGCAAGGTCACCACTGTCTAATCGTATGCCGTATTTCTGGGAGTTGATACCATTTGCCTTCATTTCTTTAAAGACACGAATCGCATTTGGAACACCGGATTTTAAGGTGTCATAAGTATCCACCAGTAAGATGCAGGTGTCAGGATACATGTCAGCATATGTTTTAAATGCAGTGTATTCGTCCGGAAAGCTCATGATCCAACTGTGGGCATGTGTTCCCGAAAGAGGGATATCAAAGAGCTGTCCGCACAGCACATTGGATGTTCCGATGCATCCTCCAATCACAGCGGCTCTTGCACCGAGGGTTCCTGCATCCGGTCCCTGAGCGCGGCGAAGTCCGAATTCCATAACACCATCTCCCTGGGCAGCAAAACACACCCTGGATGCTTTTGTGGCAATTAGGCTTTGATGGTTCAGTATATTGAGAATTGCAGTTTCAACAAGCTGTGCTTCCATGACAGGAGCTACCACTTTAATCAATGGTTCCTGTGGAAATACAACGCTTCCCTCTGGAATGGCATAAATATCACCGGTAAAATGAAAGCCTGCTAAATATTCTAAAAAGTCCTCGGAGAAAATTCCAAGACTTCTTAAGTAATCAATATCATCATAAGAAAAAGACAGATTCTTCACATAATCAATAATCTGGCAAAGACCGGCAGTAATCGCATAGCCGCTGCCCGATGGATTCTTGCGGTAGAAAGCATCGAAGATTACAATGTCGTTACTTTTTTCGTTAAAGTAACCCTGCATCATTGTTAGCTCGTACAGGTCTGTAAGTAGTGTTAAATTCTGATGTGCCATAGAAGTCCCCCTTGCTGGCTTAAAATACTGGTAACCGTTCAATATACTGACATGTTGATTCTGCACTGTTCGTACAAAGAGGAATATATCCGTTCACCAGGTTTTCTACCCGAAATACTAATGATTAGTTTATCACAGTTGAAATGGATAGTAAATGTGCGATTTCTTAAAAATTTCTTAATGAATGTAATTTATTTCTGCATTTATGAATAAAATGTGACTTACACATCTCCAATGTCATGTTTTGAATATTGTCAATATTGCACAACTAAATTTTGGAAATAGTGAGTTTTATTCGTCTCTATAGACAAAAAATCAAAAAAATGATATGCTAAATACGATATTTCAAAAGTTCATTTTAATTTTTGTTGGGAGACAATTTTGGAAAAAGGAGTTTTGCAATTGTCTAAAGTTAACAATAAGAGAAAGGGTGGTTTTTTGGATAATATGAAAATCAGAAAAAAGTGCAGGATTTGGGGAACAGATATCACTATATTTATATGCATGGTTGTTATGGTATGTATGTTTTATCATGTACCGGTATTGGCAGCAGTAAGAAATACAGACGTAACGGTTGCCGCACCGGGAAATACATTAATTTCGGTGGAAGGAACATTTTATTCCAATACAAAGACTGAGATTTTAAATCGGATTAATGCAATCCGAAAGGAAGCCTGTACGGAGGGTGTGACAAACCCATCAACCGGCGAGGCATTGACAACGGCTGATTATGTTCCGATAAAATGGTCCTCTGATTTAGAATGGATTGCCCAGACCAGAGCGGCAGAGGCAACGGTTAGTGAAGGACATACGAGACCAAACGGAAAGAGTTGTTTTGCAATCAGCCATAATGGAGTGAAAAGTTGGGCAGAGGTTTTGGCGTGGAATTATTCCGGTATGATGGAGGGTATTGAACAATGGTATGGAGAAAAAGAGGACTGGGTAAATAATACAGGTGCAGTGACTGGTCATTATACCAGTATGATTAATCCGGAAAATACTTATATTGGTTTGGGCTGTTTCCTGCTTAAGGAAGGCGGTTGGTATGCAGTTGCCGGAGAGTTTTCGTACAAGCAGGATCTTGCGGAAGAAAAGATAGGTGTGACGGGAAGCTGGAGTCAGCAGATAGAAGTTCCTGCCTCATCCCTTTCCGCTTCCTTGCCGGGAAATATATCGATAAATGTAGGTGCCAAGAAGAAATTAGATTTTACTGTGACGACGGCAAGGGAAAGTGCATGGGGTGGTGAAAAAACATCCAAATGCAGTTTGGTGGATAACAGAATTACCTGGTCATCTTCAGATGGGAATATAATCAGTGTGGATGGAGAGGGAACTATAACAGCAAATAAACCGGGAACTGTGACGATTACAGCAACAGCATCAAACGGTTTAAAGGCATCGGTAAAAGCAACTGTAAAGGCACCTAAAAAGGTCAAAGTTGCAAAGGCAAAGACACCAAAGCTTGCCAATCTAAAAGGAGGGAAGCTAAAAATCACTTATGCAGCTACCAGCGGTGCGAAGGGATATCAGATTCAGTATGCTACAAACAGTAAATTTAAAAAGGCAAAATCCAAGACATTAAAGAAAAAAAATTATACGGTAAAACTGAAAAAAGGAAAGAAGTATTATGTCAGGGTAAGGGCTTATAAGCTGGATGCTTCCAAGCAAAAAGTATATGGTAGTTGGAGCAAGGTAAAAAGTATTAAAATTAAAAAGTAGTGGAAAATAGAATAAATTATTTTTAACTGTGTTATATATTTTGCCGGAAAACAGACGGTTAACCTGATTCAAAAGAGAGGAATCTATTGACAAAAAACACAGGAAATGCTATAAAAAACATAGTTGTGAAAGACGTTGACGGAGACAGTACCTTTTTATGAAACAGTTTTGGAATGTAAATAATTCCAAAAGCAGCGAGTCTGTGGCGGTGGAAGACAGACAGGAGTAGTAAATCTGGGAAAATCACTCCAGAGTTTTGAACTGAACCGTTTCATTTTGTCATGGGGCAGATGATACAGCAGGTGCATTATGATGTTATGGTGAAGCTTAGTAGGATTCAACGGTTGTTTCCCGTTACAGAAACCATGTATGAAAGCAGAGAATTGCAAATTTCGATATCTTTACAGGGGTTATGCAGCTTTGTGGAGTACAGTGTATTAGGTGGTATAGCGAATCTTTAGCCCTTTTCGTCCTGATACAGGATGAGAAGGGCTTTTTGTATATTTTTGAATTTAGAGAAAGGAAGATAGTTATGTACGAAAAAGTATCAACAAACCTAAACTTTGTAGAGCGTGAACAAAAGACGCTTGATTTCTGGAAAGAAAACAAGATTTTTGAACAGTCCATTGAAGAGAAGGAAGGTAAGCCGGTATACACCTTTTATGACGGACCACCGACTGCAAACGGCAAGCCACATATCGGGCATGTATTAACCCGTGTCATCAAGGATATGATTCCGAGATACCAGACCATGAAGGGACACAAGATTATCCGTAAAGCAGGCTGGGATACCCATGGACTTCCAGTAGAGTTAGAGGTAGAGAAGCTGCTTGGAATTGACGGCAAGGAACAGATTGAGGAATACGGGCTTGACCCATTTATTACAAAATGTAAGGAATCTGTCTGGAAATACAAGGGAATGTGGGAAGAGTTTTCCGGCAAGGTTGGATTTTGGGCAGATATGGATGACCCGTATGTAACTTATCACAATGATTTTATCGAGTCGGAATGGTGGGCACTGAAGAAAATCTGGGACAGGGATTTACTATATAAGGGATTTAAGATTGTACCGTATTGCCCTCGCTGTGGTACGCCGCTTTCCAGCCACGAGGTGGCACAGGGCTATAAGCTGGTGAAGGAGCGTTCTGCTGTAGTACGCTTTAAGGTAATCGGAGAGGATGCCTATTTTCTGGCATGGACAACCACACCATGGACACTGCCTTCTAATGTGGCACTTTGTGTAAATCCGGAGGAGACTTACTGTAAGGTAAAGGCGGCAGATGGTTATACCTATTATATGGCCGAGGCGCTTCTTGACAAGGTTTTAGGTAAGCTGGCAGATGAGGAGAATAATGTCCCGGCTTATGAAGTATTGGAGACTTACGTCGGTACGGATTTGGAGCATAAGGAGTATGAGCCTTTATTTGCCTGTGCTGCAGAAGTAGCTGAAAAACAGAAGAAGAAAGGACATTTCATTACCTGTGATTCCTATGTCACCATGACAGACGGTACCGGTATCGTTCATATCGCACCTGCGTTTGGTGAGGATGATGCACAGGTGGGAAGAAAGTATGACCTTCCTTTTGTACAGTTTGTAGACGGAAAGGGTAACTTAACGGAGGAAACCCCGTTTGCCGGGTTGTTTGTGAAGGATGCGGACCCGAAGGTATTGGTGGATTTGGATAACAGGGGACTGCTGTTTGATGCACCGAAATTTGAGCATGATTATCCGTTCTGCTGGAGATGCGATACGCCGCTTATCTACTATGCAAGAGATACATGGTTTGTAAAAATGACAGAAGTTCGCGAGGACTTGATCCGCAATAACGATACTGTAAACTGGATTCCGGAGTCTATCGGAAAAGGACGTTTTGGCGACTGGCTAAAGAACGTTCAGGACTGGGGAATTTCCCGTAACCGTTACTGGGGAACTCCGCTTAATATCTGGGAATGCGAGTGTGGCAAGCGTCACGCCATCGGTTCCATTGCAGAGCTTAAGGAAATGAGTGATAACTGTCCGGAGGATATCGAGCTGCACCGCCCATACATTGATGCCGTGACCATCAAGTGTCCAGATTGCGGGAAAGAAATGAAGAGAGTGCCGGAGGTAATTGACTGCTGGTTTGATTCCGGTGCCATGCCTTTTGCACAGTGGCATTATCCTTTTGAAAATGAGGATATTTTCAAGGAGAATTTCCCTGCGGACTTTATTTCCGAGGCAGTTGACCAGACGAGAGGATGGTTCTATTCCCTGATGGCGATTTCGACATTGATTTTTAACGAGACACCATATAAGAACGTTATCGTTCTCGGTCACGTTCAGGATAAAGACGGTCAGAAGATGGCTAAGTCAAAGGGAAATGCAGTTGACCCGATGGAAGCGCTTAACAAATATGGAGCAGATGCTATCCGCTGGTATTTCTATACGAATTCTGCCCCATGGCTGCCAAACCGGTTTCATGAGGATGCAGTAGTGGAGGGACAGCGTAAATTCATGGGTACACTGTGGAATACCTATGCATTTTATGTGCTGTATGCGAACATCGATAATTTTGACCCGACAAAATATAGCTTAGAATATGATAAGCTTCCGGTTATGGATAAATGGCTGCTTTCTAAGCTGAATACAGTGGTGAAGACAGTGGATGAGAATCTTGGCAATTACCGGATTCCGGAGGCTGCAAGAGCCATGAGTGAATTTGTGGATGATTGTAGTAACTGGTATGTAAGACGTTCCCGTGAGCGTTTCTGGGCAAAGGGAATGGAGCAGGATAAGATTAATGCGTATATGACACTTTATACGGCACTGGTCACAATCTGTAAGGTAGCGGCTCCGATGATTCCATTTATGACGGAGGATATTTACCAGAACCTTGTGATGAGCGTAGATCAGACGGCACCGAAGAGTATCCATTTGTGTGATTTCCCTGTCTGTGAGGAAAAGCTTGTGGACAAAGAGCTTGAAGCAGATATGGACGAGGTACTTAAGATTGTTGTATTAGGACGTGCAGCAAGAAACAGTGCCAACATCAAGAACAGACAGCCAATTGGCAATATGTATGTAAAGGCCGAAAAAGAGCTTTCGGATTTCTATAAGGAAATTATTGAGGATGAGTTAAATGTGAAGGCAGTTACCTTTAAGGATGATGTGTCTGAATTCAGCTCATACAGCTTTAAGCCGCAGTTAAAAACGGTTGGTCCGAAATACGGTAAGCAGTTAAATGCAATCCGTGAGTATCTTTCTAATGTAAACGGAAATGAGGCAATGAACACCTTAAAGACAGAGGGTGCTTTGAAATTTGATGCAAATGGTGTGGAAGTTTCTTTGGCAGAAGAGGATTTACTGATTGAGCTTGCCAAGTCTGATGATTATGTGACAGAGGCGGATGCAGTAGTGACTGTGGTGCTGGATATTCAGCTGACAGAAGAACTGCTGGAGGAAGGCTTCGTCCGTGAAATCATTTCCAAGGTGCAGACCATGCGGAAGGAAGCAGGCTTTGAGGTTATGGATCAGATTACCATTTCTGTTGCCGGAAATGATAAGGTGGCGGAGATTATGAAACGGAATGAGGAAGCAATCTTCAGTGATGTGCTTGCCACAGGTATCGAGTATGACGAGGCAAAGGGTTATACCAAGAACTGGAGCATCAATGGTGAAAAGGTTGATTTGGGTGTTACGAAGAATGTATAGGGAATAAGTGGATCCCCTCTTTCAGACAAGATTTAACATGTTTGAAAGGGGGGATTTTTCTAAGGATAAATCAGGCGCCGTTTGGAATCGTTACAATGTTAATGTATTTCCTTACATTTCCGATAACATGTATTTTCAACAAAGTTAAAATGCTTCCAGGAGAAGATGGATTTTTCCAGGTCTTTATCATAAATTGCGGCATCCTTTTTCAGGACATAGTCCTGAAGGTCTTCGCTGCTGCCTTCACCATAATCTATTTCATAATCGTCATAATCATATTCATAAAAATGATTCTTTAGTGAAAAATAGGAGTGAATAAGCTGGCGTTCACTATCCTTTAGCATTTCGCCATATGTGTTTTCTAAGTTGGACAGCGCCACTGCATAGGCTTTGGAACTCTTGTAGCCGTGAGGGAGATAATCCTCTAATGGTATATTACCGCCATCGGTTAAATCTTTTTCATACTGTGCTACATTATATTTTGCAATCTGTCCATCGGTATTTGACAGCGCAAATACTGTATAAAAACAGGTCAGTACAAGCAGGCAGTAGCGGAAGCTGTTCCAGTTTTTTCTGTAGATAGAAATCGTGCTTCCCACCATGAAGAAAAAGAGGAGAAGCAAAAACCACAGGACAAACACTCGCAAAAAGGTCAGGTGGTAAGCTTGAATATACATGTGCATCCGGTAAGCAGAGGAAACAATCATCACAAAAGTACACAGGCAGGTAATGGTCATTACTATTTTAAGGGCTGTGTTTTTGGCAAAATGTTTATTGCAAAACAATACGAGAAAGAAGTTGATCAGTGCTACAAACAATAGTTCAAAAAAACCTTGTCTCGCATAATTTGCATACTCATGCCGGGCAATTGGTAATCCGGCAAACAGGAATAAAAATTGGATACCGGAAAATAAAACATATACAATATCAATCATTACAAAAATAGTAACCGCTATCGGAGTGCCAAATTTGGAAGGCTCTTTTACATCTTCTTTTAGCCCGCCCCTGCATAGAGCACCGATAACTAAATAGAGAAGCAGAGTGTATACGATAAATCCGCTTGGCAGCAATACGATATTCTGTGGAAGATTTTCCAGTAGCCATTTTGATATAGAATCAAGATTAAAAATGTTTTCTAATATATCGGAAAATATGCGGTCCGCACTTGCTAAAAGTAGAGTGGTGACAAATAAAATGGGAATTCCGATGATAATACCAATGATAACATAACGTGTCGTGGAAGACATTTTTTTGTTTGCTTTTTTATGGTGAAAGCTCCAATCTGCAAAGGGGACAGGAATGACCTCGAGTATCTGAAGCCAGTAGGAAAACAGGATGGCAGTGTACTTTCCAAAATCCCATTTTTTATCATTGTAAAATAACTTTATGCATGCAATGGAAAATAACAAAAAGCTTCCCACATGATTAAAAAATAAAAAAGTACCGTTGTCCGTCAGACAGTTTGAAATGGAAATCAGTGCTGCTGCAATGAAATAAAATATGCTTTCCATGGAAATTGTGATGGAAAGAGGCCTCTCCTCTTTGGCAGGGTGGTCTTTTAACCGTTTGGCAATCATTAAAAGGCAGATGGAACTGATTGCAGCAAAGATACCACTGCCGATACCGTCAAAATTCCGGTAAGCAAATAGCAGATAACAGATACCATAGGAAAGGCACAGCTTCCACAGGAAAGAAAACTGGCTGCGAAGTGTTAAGCATGCAGAAGCTTTGGACTTTGAAGGAGGAATCTCCTTTATGATATAAGGCTCCTGTCCATTTATCGTGTGTGGATTTTTCTCTGCAGTTGAATTGGTATCCGGTAAATTGTTTGTCTGAATATCAAGATTATTCATTGTCTTCTTCCTCCTCTATAAATTCTAATAAATCGCCGGGCTGGCAGTCTAATGCCTTGCAGATGGCAGCCAAAGTGGAAAAACGCACTGCCTTTGCCTTGTTATTTTTTAGGATAGAAAGGTTTGCCATTGTGACATCTACCTTTTCCGACAGCTCTGTCAGTCCCATTTTTCGCTTCGCCATCATAATATCTAAGTTAACAACAATTTTCATAATAGTTTTGCACCTCTCAGCTTGTATATTTGTGGAATTTTTATATAGCCTGTTTTTACTGTCTAAATGGTAAAATCATTTTCCTGTTTGTAGGAAACTGCCTGGGCAAATACCTGAGCAAGCACTAGGCTGAATAATCCAGCAATGAAGAATACAAGTATGATGACCAGTGTTGCAGGTGTCACTACGAAGAAAAGACGGACGAATGTAATAAGGCTGATAAAGAAGCTGGCACCCCCCATTCTTTTCAATGCGGTGACATTTTCCTCCACAAAGCAGTCTTTAGCAATTACAGTCTGGAAAATTCTTCGCAAGTAGTAGATGATCCAAAGAGCGAGAAAGCCACAGAGTATAAAGATAATACACATGGCAATATAGTTGTTGCTGATATTTGGATAGTAGTTTCCTAAAAATTTAAAGGAAAGAGGTATGGTTATCGTTACCAGTATTCCACAGTAGAACATAAAGTCCAAAAAAAATTTGGTAAATTTAGTCAAAGAATTTGTATTCATAAATGATGATCCTCCCTTGGTTCATTTTTCCATATCATAATACAGGATATGTTGAAAGTCAATATAAATTTATTGAAAAACAATAAATTTTTATTGTTTACTGGAAAGATATGCAGCTGTTCCCATCGACTGCGCGCCTGCCCTCAATGGATACAAAATATTAAGCCCTTGCATTAAATTGCTATATGGATTGCTGACAGAAGGGGAAAGCTTGTGGTATAATCGGTTACAAATGTTTGGAGGTGGCATATATGAAAAAGACTTTGATTGTGGTGGATATGCAGAACGATTTTATTGATGGCTCATTGGGGACCAAAGAGGCAGAAGCAATTGTTGAAAGAGTAAGGGAAAAAATTAAGAGCTATCAGAAAAACGGTGGAGAGATTATCTTCACAAGAGATACACATACCGCGGATTATCTGAATACGAATGAGGGGAAGCATTTACCGGTAGAGCATTGTATTGCCGGAACAGATGGCTGGCGGATTGCGGATGGTCTGGAGATTCCTGGGGCAAAGTATGTTGATAAACCATCTTTTGGATGGATGAAATGGGAGGAATTTGCGTTAGAGGAGGTGGAGCTGGTTGGACTTTGCACGGATATCTGTGTGGTATCGAATGCATTGATTATTAAGGCAGCGTATCCGGAAATTGATGTAACGGTAGATGCCAGTTGCTGTGCAGGCGTTACACAAGAGACGCATAAGGCAGCGTTGGAGACAATGAAAATGTGCCAGGTGAATGTTATTGGGGAGTGATAAGAAAATCACGTGATGGAAGCATGCTATATATAGGCAATGCGAAACTCCTTATCTCCAAAACATGGTTGTACAACGGACGTTTTGAAAATAAGGAGTTTCGCAATTGCCTGATACCATATAAATTTGAAGAGGAAAAAGAGTTGGCGGCATTGCATTTTGTGTGGTTTAAAATATTAATCCAATCCATCTAAATCGTCATGTGAATCATTCATGTACTCCCGGTTTGAAACACGTTTCGAATCCCGCTGTGACTCGATTTGCTGGGATAGCTGTTCCTTTACATCCTTTGGATTTTTGATACTGACAATATCAAAATCTCCCATTGACTTATCGGCGGAACAGCAGTGGATCGTTCCTAAACCGAAGAGTCTCTGTCCGAAACTCCGGGTTAAAGATACATCCATAATCCGGTATAAACGAACTTCATCTTCTTTTTTATTGAGAAATCCCTGTTCGATAAATAACCGCTCCTCTGACAGCATATATTTTGTAAAAGAAAGCGGCAGTCCAAACAGGGTTCTCTTTTTGTCACTCCATAAGTATTCCATAATAAACTCCTTCCATAAACAGTATTCATATATTGTATCAGAAATTTACGATTTGTATAGTGTTTTTTAGAGAATAATTGATTGGGCGGAAAAAGGGGGTTGTATGGGGTATGACCATATTCTTCCAGCAAATAAAGGTTGCACCGCCTAGTGAATAAGGTTATAATAAATAATATTTACTTTAAAAGAATAGGAGAGGATAGATTGAAAAGAATTCAAAGGATAACTTCATGGATTTTGATCGGCGCAATGCTCTGCAGCTGTATATTGCCAGTACAGGTGGTAAATGCCACAGAAAATACACCGCAGGCAGAGGGCGGAATAACAGAAGATAACACGGCAACAACAGAGGATAACGGAGCTGCGACAGAGGAGGGAACAACAGAGGATAGCACGGCTACGACAGAGGAAGGGAAGACAGAAGAAAATACACCACAGATTGATATGGATAAGTTTGTAGTGTCTGAATTGTCTCCAGTCACATCGAAGGTAATTGTTTTAGATCCGGGACATTGTAAAAAGCATACGGGTGCCAGCGCAAATGGTTTAAGAGAAGAAGTAGTGGTGTGGGATATTTCAAAATCCTGTCGAGATGTACTGAATCAGTATGGAGATGTTACGGTTTATATGACAAGAGACAGTAATACATGCTGTGAGGCACTTAAATTAGGAGACTGCCTTTCTTCCCGTAACAACTATGCCAAACAGTTGGATGCGGATTTTTTGATTAGCATGCATATCAACGCCGGCAGTTCATCCGGTGCAAATGTTTTAGCTGCATACAAATCCGGATATCATGATTCCATCCGCAAACAGACACAGGCTTTCGGAAAAGTAGCTCTGGCTAAATTAAAGAAAATCGGAATTACGAACAGAGGTTTTCTGCTGCGAAAATCTGGTACGGGCAACCGTTATCCCAATGGGAAACTTGCGGATTATTATTCGATTGTCAGGAGAGGTGTAGTACAGAATATTCCAAGTGTGATTATTGAGCATGGTTATGTGACAAGTGCATCTGACTGTAATAAATTTTTTAAAACAGCTGCCAAGCGGAAAAAAGTTGGGAAAGCAGATGCGGATGCAATTATCTCATATTACAAGTTAGAAAAGAAAGTAATAAAAGGTAAATTTTCCAAAAAAGAAAAAGAAACCTCTTATGTTACATCCGCAGGTAAGAAGGTAATTGGATGGGTGAAGGATAACGGTGGATGGTACTATTTTGATCAAAATGGCAATCTGCAAACCGGTTTCCTTGAGATTGGGGAGGATACCTTTTACCTTAATCCAAAAACAGGGCAGATGACAGTGGGCTGGTTTAAAGTAAACGGTTCTTATTATCTTGCAAAGGGAAATGGTACTCTGGTTAAAAATGAGATGTATGAAGATGGAATCCATAAGTATTTATTCTATCCATCCGGAAAGCAGATGAAAAAGGGACTGCGCACATTAGCAGGGGAAAACTATTATGTGAATAGCAAACGGTATGTTGTAACAGGCGCTGTGAAGATAAAGGGTAAATATTATCTCTTTGATTCCGAAACCGGCAGACAGCTTTATGGATATCAGCAGCAGAATAATGGATATTATTATCTGGATACGGAAACGGGGGTTATGGCAAGAAATCAGATTGTAGAGATTGACGGTAAGAAATATTATTTTGCTTCCAATGGAGTGAGAAAGACGGGAATTGTGAAATACAAGGGAAGTAAATATTATTTTAGTAAAAAAACAGGAGTCATGTTAAAGGGATGGAGAAAAATAAAAGGAAAATATTATTATTTTAGTAAATCTACCGGGAAAATGCAAAAAAATAAATGGATTGGCAAATATTATGTCAATTCAAAAGGTGTCCGCACGAAAAAGAAGTAGACTTAGGTCTTGTGAAAATTGTTTGTTTTTGGTAAAATAAAAACGAGTATGAGCTAAAATATATAATAAATCTAGAAGAGCAAGGGGTGGAGAGTGCCGCCCTGACTACAAGGAGGAGAAAATCATGGCTAGAAAATTAGACTTCGATAAAGAATCTTTCAAAAAAGAAGTTGTCAATAACGTAAAGACTCTCTATCGCAAGACGATTGATGAAGCAACACAGCAGCAGGTATTTCAGGCAGTGTCTTATGCAATTAAGGATACGATTATTGATCAGTGGATTGCAACACATAAGGAATATGAGAAGAAAAATGCTAAAACGGTTTATTATTTATCCATGGAATTTTTAATGGGTAGAGCGTTAGGCAATAACCTGATTAACTTGACCTGCTATAATGAGGTAAAGGAAGCTTTAGATGAATTAGGATTTGATTTGAACGTAATTGAAGACCAGGAACCGGATGCAGCACTTGGTAATGGTGGTCTTGGACGTTTGGCTGCCTGTTTCTTAGATTCTCTTGCAACATTGGGTTATCCGGCATATGGTTGTGGTATTCGTTACCGTTATGGTATGTTCCGTCAGGAGATTCAGGACGGTTATCAGATTGAAAAACCAGATGATTGGTTAGTAGATGGCAATCCATTTGAGGTTCGCCGTTCAGAATATGCATGTGAGGTTAAATTTGGAGGTCATGTTAAGGTAGAATACAAAGATGGAAAGAACCAGTTTATCCAGGATGGATATTCTTCTATCCGTGCCGTACCGTATGATCTGCCAGTTATCGGATATGGAAATAATGTTGTTAATACATTAAGAATCTGGGATGCAGAGGCGATTCAGGATTTCAACCTTGATTCTTTTGATAAGGGTGAGTATCAGAAGGCGGTTGAACAGCAGAATCTTGCAAGAACAATCGTAGAGGTTCTCTATCCGAATGACAACCATTATGCAGGTAAGGAGTTGAGATTAAAGCAGCAGTATTTCTTTATTTCTGCTTCAATTCAGACTGCACTTCATAAATTTAAAGAGAGTAACAAGGATATACATGATCTTCCAAAGAAGGTTACTTTCCAGTTGAATGATACCCATCCGACCGTTACGGTGGCAGAGCTTATGAGACTTCTTGTCGATGAGGAAGGTTTAGAGTGGGAAGATGCATGGGATATTACTTGCCATACCTGTGCATATACAAATCATACAATTATGGCAGAAGCGCTTGAGAAATGGCCAATTGAATTATTCTCAAGATTATTACCTCGTGTATACCAGATTATTGAGGAGATTGACAGAAGATACGTAAATTCTATCCGTGAGAAATATCCAAATAATCCAGACAAGGTTAAGAGCATGGCGATTCTTTATGATGGTCAGGTTAAGATGGCGCATCTTGCAATTGCAGGTTCCTATTCTGTTAATGGTGTAGCACAGCTTCATACAGAGATTCTTAAAAAGCGTGAGCTTAAGGATTTCTATGAGATGCGACCAGAGCAGTTTAATAATAAGACTAATGGTATTACGCAGAGACGTTTCCTGTTACATGGTAATCCATTATTAGCAAACTGGATTACATCCAAGATTGGGGATGAGTGGATTACAGATCTTCCACATCTTGAGAAGTTAAAGGTATACGTGGATGATGAGAAATGTCAGCAGGAATTTATGAATATTAAGTATCAGAATAAGGTACGTCTTGCTGCTTACATTAAGGAGCACAATGGTATTGAGGTAGATCCTCGTTCCATTTTCGATGTACAGGTTAAGAGACTGCATGAATACAAGAGGCAGTTACTTAACATTTTACATGTAATGCATTTATACAATGAAATCAAAGAGCACCCGGAGATGGATATTGTACCTCGTACCTTTATTTTCGGTGCAAAGGCAGCAGCAGGATACAAGAGAGCAAAATTAACCATTAAGTTAATTAATTCTGTTGCAGATGTTGTTAACAATGATGAGTCAATTAAGGGTAAGATTAAGGTTGTATTTATTGAGAACTATCGTGTATCGAATGCAGAGCTTATTTTTGCAGCAGCAGATGTTTCAGAGCAGATTTCGACTGCATCCCGTGAGGCATCCGGTACCGGTAATATGAAGTTTATGTTAAATGGTGCTCCAACTCTTGGAACAATGGATGGCGCAAATGTTGAGATTGTTGAAGAGGTTGGCGATGAGAATGCATTTATCTTTGGCCTTTCAGCAGATGAGGTTATGGCTTACGAGCGTGACAAAAACTATTATCCGGCTGATATTTACAACAGCAATGCAGATGTCCGCCGTGTTATGACACAGCTTATCAATGGTTTTTATAATGAGGACACAGAGCTGTTCCGTGATATCTATGATTCCTTGCTGAAGGAAGATGTGTATTTCACGCTAAAGGATTTTGATTCTTATGCGGAAGCTCATAAGAGAGTTGATGAGGCATATAGAGATGAGAAGAGATGGGCTAAGATGGCTATGCTGAATACTGCATGCGCCGGTAAGTTCTCTTCTGACCGAACCATTGAGCAATATGCAAAAGAAATCTGGAATCTTGAGAAGGTAGAGGTTAAGATGCCAAAGGCTGAATCTGCAAAGAAGACCTCTAAATAAAAAGCAAATATATATCTTTGATGGAATTGCGGGAATTTAGCAGTTGCAGATAACGAAGAATAAAGAGGACCTCCTCCACATATAATTGTGGGGGAGGTTTTTTATAATGAAAAAATGTATTGTATTCTTAATTGTAATGGTTTTGATTCCCTGCAGTATCATTTTTACAGCAAGCCTGTTGTTTGATGAAATTACCATAGGTAATGGTAATAACACAGTCGAAAATAACTATATGGGCAAAAATGTATTAATAGAGATAAATGGTCTTTACAAAAGTATGGATGTGGAAGAGTATGTGTTAGGAGTGCTTCCGGGAACGATTTCGCCGGAATATGATGAGGAAGCATTAAAAACCCAGGCGGTTCTTATTCGTACAAATGTATTAAAGGAAATGCTTGAAAACAATACATCGGATGCAGCGGATTTATCGTATCAGTATTTGTCAGAAGAGGAACGAAGGCAGATGCTCGGAGAGCTGCATTACCAAAAGGATAAACAGCGGTTTGAACGGGCGGTGGCACAGACAGCAGGAAAGGTTATCAAACAGGAAGATTCTTTGATTATGGCGCTGTATCATGAGGTGAGTATCGGAAAGACTGCAAGTGCAAAGGAAATTATGGACAAAGATATTTCCTATTTACAGTCGGTGGATAGTCCCCAGGATGTAGAGGCAAAACATTATATGAATATTATTACATATTCATGGCAGGAATTAAGGGAAAAACTGCAAAAAGACAGTAGTGCGAAGGAAGCCGAAGCTGGGGAAGGAGAAGAAAAACAGGAGAATGAGAAAGTAAATATTGCAGTAGCCGAAAGCACGGAAAATGGCTTTGTAAAAAAGGTGACGGTGGAAGGGAATGATTTGACCGGGGAGGAAGCAATGCAGCAATTTGGGCTATCCTCCACAAACTTTTATGTGGAAGAAATGGAGGGAGGTATTCGATTTGTCTGTCTCGGAAAAGGAAACTGTCTTGGAGTTTCCCTGTATGGTGCAAATTATCTTGCCCTGCAGGGAAAGACTTATGAGGAAATTATTCAGTATTATTATAAGGATGTAGTGATTGCGAATTATAAGTGAAAGATGTTAAAAAATTTTTTGCAAACATGAGATGGTTTTAACGGTATATTATATTTTGTAACAGTTTTGCACTGAACGATTACCTATATTTTCTAAAAACAGAAAGACATAGTTGAAGATAAGAGGCGTATGTAATATAATTACGATATACGACGGTTTGAAAATTGCATTAATAAGTAAAGCAGGAGGGATTAAAACAAGGAGGAAAATGACAATGGGGAGCAGAAGAGGATTTGCCGTCATATTAATAGCAATATTATGTTTTCAAGGCTCATTTGCAGGTATTCGTGCGAATGCAGCAGAGCCGGGAAATGGTACGGAAAAAGCAGAATACATTGTACAGGTAAAGGATGAGAAGGCTTTTAAAGAGGTAGTTGCGGACAACAGACAGGATGTTGTGGAAGCTCCGGGTGCGGAGGAACTGGAGGAACAACAGGTGGCTGTTTTGGAGCTGACGGAAAAGGAAGCGGAAAAGCTACAGCGGGAGAAGGATGTTTTATGGGTAGAGGAAAACATAGTACTCGAGGCTTCTTCTGCGACGGATGCAGATATTACAGAACAGATTACAGAGACGGAGGAAGGTATCACAGAATCTTTGACAGAGCAGACAGGGGAAATTACAACGCAGGTAACGACAGAGACAGTGACGGAGAAGGAAACACAGGGGAGTCCTGTTACAGAAGGAGAGACATCAAAGAAGGAGAAAAAAGAAAAGAAGAAAAAGAAGACAGAAAAAGAGACGAAAAAAAAGGAGGAATCTACCGCTGAGGAAATGAAACGGCGTAAGCTAGAGAAGAAGAAAGCGATGGGCGAGGATGTCAGTGGTCTGCAATGGAATCTGTCTGCGATTCATCTTCCAGAAGAAGATATGGGGAAAGGGCAGATAAAAATTGCAGTATTGGATAGCGGTGTATCCTTTGACGAGGATATACCGATTGTGGAGCGGATTGCTATTTCAGAAGGGGAGATGACAGATAATGTTTTATTCGATGATACTACAGGGCATGGGACAGGCCTGGCAGGTATCATTGGTGCACAAAACAACGGCAGCGGAATCCGGGGAATCAACCCTGATGCACAGATTTATTCCATTCAGATACTGGATGAAAATAACCAGACAACCTTAAGTAATCTTGTTGCCGCCATCTACAAGGCACAGGAGTTAGACTGCCAAATCATCAATATGAGTCTTGGAACCAGTGTAAACTCCAGAGTATTGTATGAAGCAGTCCACAGTGCCTATGATGCAGGCATTTTGATGGTAGCAGCAGCGGGTAATGCGAAGGGAAAGGCAGTGGAATATCCGGCAGCCTACGAGGAGGTATTGGCGGTTGGCTCCACTGATACCACAGGAAATAAAGTGGAGAGCAGTTGTGACGGGAAAGAGATTGAGATATTTGCACCGGGAAGCCAGATTCCAACATCGGGATTATTTGGCGGTGTTTCTGTGGTGGAGGGTACAAGTATTGCAGCAGCCCAGGTGACAGGTGCAGCATCCCTAATTTGGTCCATGGACACAGATAAGAGTGCGGGTTTTGTGAGAAGCCTGCTGATAAATACTGCACAGGAGGTAGAGGAGAAGGGAAGCTCCCAGGCAGGCTTGCTGGATATCAGCAATGCGGCTGCGCATTTTGAAGAGTTAGAAGGGATATATACGGAGAAGCAGACCGAGTACCGAAAGATTCAGGACGACAATGGGGCTTCGGAGGAATATACGGGTGTGGAGCTGGTGAATGGGTCGTGGAATAAGAGTACACATGCAGGAATGGTTTCAGAGGCTGCTTCAGGGTATAATATTCAGAGTAAGTATATAAAGCTGATGCAGGAAGCAGCGAGACTGGCGGATCATGATGATTACAAGGCAGCAGGCTATCTCCATGGAGGGAATAATTATGTGAGGGGATTGAAATTTTTATATCAATGTGCTGGATATTTGCGTAGTGGAATGAGAAGAAATGCGGCTATAGAAAAGGCGTCCAGTGATGCAAAAATGGATAATACTCCCAAAAATGTTATATTGCGTGACAAGACCCGATTGTTGTTGGAAAGTGATATTTTATCATCCTGTGAGGAAGAATCTCCTGGCGCAATGTATTATAAGGTGATGGGATTTGCCATGCATTTGGTGGGGGATGTCTATGCTCATAGAACGATTGTTCCTCAATATACTGTAAAGGGAACTAATCCGTCTGCTTATAAGAAATCTACTAGCGCTATTTCTGCAGATGCGATGTTTGGCTCGGGTGATTTTAAAGCTCAGGGTTCTCATTCCATAGAGGCGGATGGCACTTTAAAAGAATGGGCAAAACAATCTTCGGAGCATAAGAAAGATATCTGTAAACGCTGGAAGTGTTTTGAAAAAACAATAAATATGGGTTATATGGAGTTTCGGGATGTAAAAAATTATACGACAGTTTCATCAACCGGGAAGTATGAGGATAATCCTGATTTTTGCAAAGAGCGGTATGTGGATGCAAAGTTTATGTGTGAAGTATTGTTTGAAACATCATATAGTAAAGATTCGTTTGATGGAATTTATATATTATCTCCAACAGAGAAGAATGTAAAGTTAAATTACCTTAGGGGTTATGCTAATAACATGGGAGAAGATATAAGTATTTTTACTACAGAGGAATGGAAAAAAATATCTACAATGGAGGAATATTGAAGCTAAAAGGGAGGTTTTATTATGAGAAAAAGGATTTGTAACATTTTACTAGGAATGTTGTGCTTGGTATTGGGAATATTGCTGGTTCTCCCGGCACAGACTGCAAAAGCGAACGAGGAAACAGAAAATCTGTCGGCTCCTCTTACGATACTAGATTTTAAGATAAGCAGTAAAACGGCAAAGCCAGGAGACAATATAAGTTATAGTTTTATATTGGCTGAAACGGGATTAAAAGAATTTTCTGAAAAATATGGACAGAAATTTGGAATTTATGATAAGGATCCTCAGATTTTTGATATCACAATCTATTGGAGATCTCCTAGGAAACCAGGAACAGAAAATAGGTCATGGTATGAGGGTATCATACAGCAAGAAGTAGTACATACCTTCGACTGGCAAAAAGTTGGTGCGGAGAAAAAATTAAAAGTTTCCGGTACGATTCCTATCATGAAAGGGATGCAATCCGGTACATGGGTGATTGATCAGATAGAATGTTATATATCAGAGGATTCATCACTGTTATTGATAAATAAAGATAAATATTTACAATCAGAGCATGGTGGGTCGATATTGATGGACTTTTCCATGGCAGATTTTACGGTGACAGGAACCGGCAGAGCCGATTACAAAGCACCTACCATTGATATAAAATCCCTGAAAAGAACAAAGCGATATGTGAAAAAGAACCAGAGCAGTATATTTTATGTGAAGGTGAAGGATGAGAGTAAAATCAAAGAAGTAGGGTGCAGTTGGGAACTTTATGAAAAGGGGAATTATGGAAAAGAAGGCGATTGGGATAGGGACTATAAAATGACCTATAATAAAAAGAAGAAACGATACCAATGTTCCGTAAAACTGAATAAAAAGGAATACAGAAAGGCGATGTTACGTTGTATATATGTTAAGGACATATATGGAAATGAGGCATATTATAAAGCTGTTTTTGATGATCTTCCATCGGCAAAGAACAAAAAGTATTATAATGCATTTAAAAAAATGATGGTGATAGCCCGTTAGGGGAAGGAGGGATTTTATGGGAATTTTGAGAAAATGTATATTTGGGGTATTCTGTTTGGGTGTATTATTGGCAGTGCCAGCATTGTGCGCAGATGCACAGGAAATTTCGATAGATAAGAAGAAAGTGTCGCCGATTGCAATATCCAATTTTAAAATCAATAAACGTTCCTTCAAGCCCGGGAACACATTGAAATACAGTCTGACCTTAACAGATACTGGAATCGATGAATTTCTGGATTGTGGTGGCAGGGAATATAGTGAGCCTGTGCTGACAGGAAATTATGGAATGCCATCTTACTATGGTGATGGAGATACTGTACATCTATTTTGGAAGTCATCCAAAAAACAATATGTAGTGCAGTCATTTAACTGGAAGAAATCGGAAAGGGATAAAAAACGATTAAGAATTTCTGGCAAGATACCGGTACAAAAAGGTATGCAGCCGGGAAAATGGAGACTGGCAATTATTTTGATTGAATATGGAGAAGAAACATTTTATGTGAAAAACAGTGATGATCCGGTGAATGGGAATGACCCATATCTGCCTACCTTGGATTTATCCATGGCTGACTTTAAGGTATCAAAAACAAAAGCAGACAACAAGGCACCAACTATTGATTTGAAGTCTTTCAAATTATCTAAGTATTACGTGGGAAAGAAGGATAAGAGTACTTTTTCCGTTAAGATAAAGGATAAAAGCAAGGTTGTAGCGGTAAGAGCTATGTGGGACATTTATGATAAGACAAATAAGGGCAGCGGCGGAGATTACTATAACTTTTATAAAATGACCTATAACAAAAAAACGAAGCGCTGGCAGTGTTCGATTAAGCTGGATACAAAATATGAGAGAAAGGCGCAGTTAAAGGGAATCCGTGTTCGGGACATTTATGGGAATGAAAAAAATTATTTTATAGGTAATGAATATGGAGCGATACCGAAAAAAAAGAAACAGTATTACACTGCCTACAAGAAAATGGTAATCCGCAAGAAGTAGGGATAGAAAGAATCACCCGGCTATTACAAAATCGTTACACTAACGGTTGACAGTCCCTTTGTTTTATAGGATAATTATTATGTATTTTTAGGCTTATAATCTAGGTAATTGTAAAATGAAAATTGGAAAAAACAAAGTTTTACAATTATACAAATACAGTAAAATGGGGATGTTAGAATGAAATATAAATTTTTTCTTTCTTATGCACCGGTTATGTTTGTAATCAGTCTGCTCCTGATTGTAGTGGTTGACCAGTATAACGGAAAAGCTGTTATGGTGGGTTATCAGATGGAGGAGAAAGATTTAGGCGGCTATGATGGTGAGCTGATTCGTGTTGGAGGCACGGATGGCGGTGATGCGCTGGTAGAAGAAGATTTCTATAATGGTGATAATATTAAGGATAATGAAATGCCTTATTGTATAAAAGTCAATAAAAGGCAAAATGTAGTGACAGTATATCGGATAGGTGATGACGGATACTACAGTAAACCGGTGAAAGCCATGGTATGCTCGGTTGGCGAGGGGAATAACACACCGGATGGGTTATACAGTTTGGGTGATCGGGAAGAATGGCTTTTGCTGGAGGATGAAGTGTATGGACAGTATGCAACAACGATAACCGGTAATATTTTATTTCACTCTGTGCCATATTTTACGCAGAATAAGAATGATTTGGAGATAGAGGAATATAATAAACTGGGAAGCAGTGTATCGGCGGGCTGTGTGAGACTTTCCGCTATTGATGCAAAATGGATTTATGACAATTGCAGTGAAGGTACAATTGTGAATATTTTCGAGAGTGATTATGAAGGTCCTATGGGAAAACCAGTGGCAGCGGTTATCAGCAGTGGTGGTGAAGAAGGGAACTGGGATCCAACGGATCCGGATCGAGATAATCCGTATATGGGAAATAAACCTGTTATTTTGGGAGCATATGACCGTGAGATTGAACGGTATTCAGACTTTGACGTAACGGCTGGAGTGACAGCTTTAGATTCTACTGGTAAGGATGTAACACGCTATATGGAGATTGAAGAAGCGGTGGATCCGGAGACTTGTGGTCTTTATAAGGTCACATACAAGATAACGGATAAGACAGGAATTTTAACAGAAGCCACAGCGAATTTCATTATTAAGGATGAGCAGCCTCCAGTATTGTATGTGGATCAGGTGGTGGATTCGATTGGGGCATATGATGTCACTTCGTCAAAGCAGCTCCATGATTTGCTATTACAAAATGTTTCTGCATATGATGGTAAGATAAGGCTTGATGACAATGCAATTTTAGTTGATTATTCGGAGATTTTGGAAAAAGGATATGGGAAGTGCCATGTTAAATACCGTGCAAAGGATTCGGAAGAAAATCAGTCAGAGGTAGTGGTTCTTTCTGTGGATGTGGACATGGAAGCACCAATCTTATCCTTGAAAAATGAGATGCAGGGCGGTATTCATATTTCAAACCTGTTAGATGATGATTATTTGCTGAATCTTGTGGAGGCCAGCGACAATAGTGGTAAGGTAGACGTGACTGTGAGCCGTCCGATGGCATACACAGTGGATGAACCATATAATGTTATTTATTGTGCGAAAGACGCTTTTGGCAATGTGACAACATTTAGTGTAACCTATCGGATAAAAGAGTAAAATATATGAATAAATCATTTCTTCTATGGTAAACCTAATCATAGAGGTGATGAAAATGCAAAAACGTGATAGTTCAATATTACAAAAGGTAAAGGACAATGCCTTTTATGTGGCATTAGGCTTAGGGCTTGTTGCAATTCTCGCTGTAGTGGCGGTTTATACAATGGGACAAAGTGGAGGAAAGCTTGCAAAAGATGATTCGGATGTGAAATCTGCATCAGAATATGTGCAGGTGCAGGATTCTGATAAAGGTAATGCTGTAGGAACAACAGGTAGCGTGGACCGGGAGATTGCGAAGGATGACAACAATGTGACAACGGATAAATTTATGGGTGCTCCGGTGGACTTGGAGGATACAGATGAAGATTCGCTGGTTGCTGGTGATTCGGTTAAAGATACTACAGAGAAGACAACAGAAGCTGACAGTACAGAGGATATGGCTGCAAATGATGTGAAGAAGGATGGAGCAGAAAATGCAGAACAGATACCGGTAACCGCAGATGCAGGTGAATTAAATTTCAACAGTGAAAAGACGATTAGCTGGCCTGTGAGTGGTTCTGTAATTCTACCATTCAGTATGGAGACGACCGTATATTTCGAGACGTTGGATCAGTATCGCTGTAATCCGGGAATGCTCATTTCGGCTGGAAACGGCACAACGGTAAAGAGTGCATTTTTAGGAAAAGTAACAAAAGTGACAAGTGATAATGTATATGGTAATATGGTAACTATGTATCTTGGCAATGACTACAGTGTTACGTATGGACAATTAGATACCATATATGTGAAAGAGGGAGATTTTGTTAAGGCAGGTGAGTCTGTTGGTACTATCGGCAATCCAACAGACAGCTTTTCAGAAGAGGGAAGTCATTTGTATTTTGAGATGACAGAGGGTGATACACCAGTAGATCCTGTATTGTTTATGGAGTAAGGAAAAATCTGGAACAATTGGAAAGTTTCAGGAAAAGAAAAGCAGGGAATGGTCTAAAAAAGATCATTCCCTGTTTCCATGCAATCCATGCAATATCCTTCAAATAATAATTTGTGTGACAATACAGAACCTTCAAAGGCTTCGTTTGCCATAGTATCGAAGTTGGCAGCATAAGGAATCGTAATGTCCTGTACACAGCCGCAATGCTTGCAGATAAAATGATAGTGAGGATGGACATCTGCATCAAAGCGATCCATTTTGCCATCGCATGAAAGTCTTAATATTTCACCCTGGTCAGCGAGTAGGGAAAGATTCCGATATATGGTTCCCAAACTGATATTTGGTATAACGTTACGAATTTCTTTGTAGATGGTATCAGCGGTCGGATGGTCTTTTCGTGTCTTTAAAAAGGCAATAATCGCATCTCGCTGGCGGCTTTTTTTTCGTGTTGTCTGTTCTGACATTCCGATACCTCCTCAAATAGGTAACAGTTTAGCCTTATCCATTCATAAGTCACCAGAATCTATATATTGAGCAATCAATTTTGTATAGCTTAACTGTTATAAAATAGTAATGATTCTTAAATAATTATATAATGCTGACTTGTAAAATGTCAACATTGTGTTATAATTTAATTTATACAATATTTGGAAGGTTCACCGGGGGTCTCGGTGAAAATAAGGGTGAGTGAAATGGAAAAAAATAAGGAGAAGGTATTAGCGTGCCAGATTATGGATATGTCAGAGCAGGCAATGGTAGTGTTTGCACCGGACGACTTTTCTATAATCTATGCGAACACGAAAGCAAGGAATATTTGGGGGGATAATTTAACGGGACTGACATGCTATCAGGGGTTTGATACCAGAACCCGCCCCTGTATGGATTGTCCATTCATGAACCTGAAAATTGGAGAGGAATACATCACCGGGAGATATTATGAATCCTTTGACTTGAAAGTCAGGGTGAAAGGGAGCAGTTTTGTATGGGAAGACGGCAGGAGAGTTATACTGTGTGCAATACAGGATTCGGAATCCCTGGTGTTGGCAAAGAAGGAAAAGGAAACCTTAAGTGAGCAGCAATATAAGGAGAAGCTGAGGCTTTCCGGAGAGTTATACCAGACAGTTGTAAGCCAGCTTAAAACAATCGTATTTGAATATAATTATGAGGAAAAGACATCTTATGTATCTACATTATTTAAAGATCGGTTTGGTGTAGAGAATATTTCTGATGTGGATTTTTTGGAAGGTGAAGATACCAAAAAATTGATCTACGAAGAAGATTTGTCGGTTTATGAGCTGTTATTTAAAGGACGGGCGGATGATTTTCGTGAAATTACATGCAGATTATGTGAGAAAAACGGTCGGGTGGCCTGGTACAGAATTTGTATTCAATTTATGCGAGATGAGCAGCATAATGTTATACGCGCAATCGGAACCCTGAAGGATGTAGACGAGCTTATGAAATCGCATGAGGCAATCCGCTACAGGTCAGAGTATGATATGTTGACGGGTTTGTACAATGCGACCAGATTCTATATTGATGCAGGAAATGCAGTGTTAGATGAATCTTCCAAGCATGCGGTGATTTCTTTTGATATTGATCGGTTTAAAATGATTAATGACCTGTTTGGAATGAAAGCAGGAGATGATGTGCTTTGTCATGTGGCAGATGTGTTAAAGAGCAGGCTTCCGGAGGGAAGTATATGCTGTCGTGTACATTCGGATGTATTTTTTGTATGTATTGCCTACACAAAAAAAGGTGATATTATTAAACTGATTGAAAAGATTCGCAAAGCAATCTATAAGAATGAGTTCGCATTTGATATCAATACCAGTTTCGGAGTATATCTTGTGCAGGACAGAGCAGTTCCGATTAATCTGATGTGCGACCGGGCAACCCTTGCAGGGCGGACGGTTAAAACCAGTGCTATGAAATTTTGCGCATTTTATGATGAACAATACCGGGTGGAAATGCTTAAGACTACGGAGATTGAGCGGGATATGAATGCCGCCCTTGCCAGTAAACAGTTTGTGATGTATTTGCAGCCAAAGTATAATCTGGCATCCGGCAATATCTGTGGTGCCGAAGTGCTTTCAAGGTGGAAGCATCCGTTGAAGGGCTTAATTCAGCCGAATGATTTTATCCCTTTATTTGAGCGGAATGGATTCATTTTAAGGTTAGATGAATATATGTGGGAAGAGGCTTGTAAAGCACTTGCGATGTGGCGTAATGAGGGAAAAGAGCCGGTTCCGTTATCCGTGAATATATCCAGATATCATATTCATAATAATGATTTGGTTTCCGTATGGAGAAAGCTGCTCCGGAAATACGACATAAAGGCATCAGATTTAACGTTAGAGATTACAGAAACATTTTTCTATGATTCGGATGATTTGTATGATGTATTAAAGGAGCTTCAGGATATGGGATTTATGCTGGAGGTAGATGATTTTGGAGCCGGATATTCGTCTCTTAATATGATTCGCCAGATTCCGGTAAATACTATTAAAATCGACAAGGATTTCTTAGACAAGAAGCTGTCAACGGAAAAAGGTAAGATTGTAATCAGTCATACCATTGCCATGGCAAAGGATTTGAAGCTTTCTGTTGTGGCAGAAGGTGTCGAGACAAAAGAACATGTAGATTTCTTAAAATCCTCTGCCTGTGATATTGCACAGGGATATTACTTTGCAAAGCCAATGCCATTAGAAGAATTTAGTAAATTATGCTATGGTGATAAATAGAAAGATGTCTATAATTTGGAAAAAATTACATTTTTTTTCCAGTATAACTTGACATGACATATATCATGTTGTATATTTTGTTTGATAGAGAGGGCTAATTAATGAATAGCCGGGAATAAACAATTAAAGGAGAATGTATTATGTTAGAAAAGATGAAAGAAATTATCGCTGAGCAGCTCAGCGTAGATGAAAGTGAGATTGAATTAACTTCAAATTTCAAGGAGGATTTAGGTGCTGATTCATTAGATTTATTTGAATTAGTTATGGCCCTTGAAGAGGAATATGATGTTGAGATTCCTGCTGAGGAGTTAGAGAGTATCGCAACTGTTGAAGATGTCATGGAGTACTTGAAGGCCCATGGAGTGGAAGCGTAACCTGTTATAATACTAATCATAGAGAGGCTGTCGTGCGGGGTAAATAAAAACTTACCATCGAGCGGCAGTCTTTTGTCATATCAGGAAGTATTGTTTCCTGATATGACAAAATCGTTAGATTTGATGTCTTACTACAGCATATTCATCATCCAGCCGGAAAAAGGAGCAGTCTGTATTTCTCCCCTGAAGAAATTTGACCATATCGTCCTCATCAAGGCTGACATCACATTCATAGCATTCCCATTCTTCATCATAAATATAGTGAACGCACTGGTCACATAAATCCATACCTGCCGCCTCCATTTCTGCTAATTTAATGAATTCTGCTTTTTTGGTTTATTGGTTTTCAACATCTAATAACTCATATACAAGATTCTGTAAGTCATTCGTATCTAATGTATATATTTTAGGGTTGGTTGAAGTAAGTGGAACGCTGACATTTGTTGTTACAGCTTCGCCATATTCCGGATTTGCAACCTTTTCACTGATGTAGTCATACATAAAATCTAAAATAGCGGCATAGATTTCATCTACAGAGGCATCGGAATGTTCATCATAATAATTTGTTGCGAAATCGTCTGCAGCAGCGTCCATTCCATCAAATACTGTTAACTTGTAAGTTGTTACAGCAACAGTAAAGGAGTTGTCATCATTTTTGGTTGCTTCTCCAACTTCGTATTTGCATGCTTTATACATATCAATAAAAAGCCCTTTGAACTTTTCCTTCTGCTCATCTGAAATGGTATATCCCTGTTCTAAAGCATTAACCTCTGTCTGAATTAACTGGTCATAGGAAGCACGTGCATCCGCTTCTGAAGAGTTTGTCATTTCCATATATGTTTCAAATTCTCCATGGAAACTTGCATCTAAGCAGGATTGGACATAGCGGCTTGCGTCAAATTCGGTACAACCAGTGAGCATACATCCCACTACAAAAGTAAATAACAAGAAAATACTGAGTCTCTTTTTGTTTTTCATAAAATTCTCCTCCTGTGATTGGTATAATATTAAATATTAAAATAATTGTAATTATTTTATCATTTGCAAGTATACTTATGAAAAGTGAGTCAGCCAAAGGGCCGACTCACTAGTATAATGGTTACTGTAAAATCGTTACACGAAATTAGCCCATCACTACCTCAACGGTATGGGTTTTGCCGTCGCCAAATGCAGGAAGTACATTGCCTTCGATTGCATTGCCGTCAACAGTTACACTCTTGACACCTTTGTTTACATGGTCAGGGTTTGAAATTTTGATATCATAGGTTGCACCACGGAACTGGCGGGAGGCTGTCAGACCATCCCATTCAGCCGGAATAGAAGGATCAATCTTAAGACCATTCCAGTCAGGCTGTACACCTAAGATATACTGTGAAATTGCTACAAAGTTCCATGCAGCAGTACCGGTCAGCCAAGAGTTTTTGCCCTCGCCAAAACGGTCTGCATCTTTACCGGCAATCATCTGTCCATATACATAAGGCTCTGTTCTGTGAAGATCTGAAATTTCCTCATTGAAAGCCGGAGCAATCTTTGAGTAATACTCAAATGCTTTATCTCCACGTCCGGCATAAGCTTCTGCACAGATAATCCATGCATTATTATGACAGAAGATACCTGCATTTTCTTTATATCCACCTGGATAGGTTGAAATCTCACCATACTTAACGTAATATTTTGTGAAAGCAGGGTTGTTAAGGACAAGACCATGTTTTGTATTCAAATATTTGTCTATTGCGTTAAGAGTCTTGATATCAGCACCTTCTTCCTTGCCAATCTCAGACATAACAGCAAATCCCTGTGGTTCAATGAAAATTTTACCTTCTTCACATTCCTTAGAACCCATTTTCTGTCCTTCATTATCATAAGCACGTAAGAACCAGTCGCCATCAAATGCATGTTCCATAACGTTCTTTTTCATCTTGTCAATCTCAGCCTGGGCCTTTGCAGCCTCATCATCCATACCTTTATATTTTAAGATATCAACGAAAGCAGGTCCTGTGTATGTAAATAAGGTTGCAACCATGACAGATTCAGCTGTCTTGGAATAACCACCTTCTGCTTTAAACATTGGTGATGTATATGTCTGGAAGCTCTCGCCTGGCTGCTCAGAGTAGCAGGAAAGGTTAATACAGTCATTCCAGTCAGCGCGCATTGCTAATGGAAGTCCGTGAGGACCTACGTTGTCGCAAACATGATAGAAGGAAACCATTAAGTGGTCTAACATAGGTTTTGCCTTGGATTCATCATTGTCATATGGAACCATCTCATCAAGGATGGAATAATCACCTGTTTCTTTGATATATGCAGCAACAGAAAGAATCATCCATAATGGATCATCGGAGAAGTCACCACCAATGTCGGAATTACCCTTCTTGGTAAGTGGCTGGTACTGATGATAGCATCCCCCATCTGGAAGCTGGGTAGAAGCAAGGTCAATCAGTCTTTCTCTTGCGCGGTCTGGAATCTGGTGAACAAAGCCAAGTAAATCCTGGTTGGAATCACGGAAGCCCATTCCTCTTCCGATACCAGATTCAAAGTAAGATGCAGAACGAGAAAGGTTAAAGGTAACCATACACTGATACTGGTTCCAAATGTTAACCATACGGTTCACCTTCTCGTCCGGAGTGTTCACAGTATAAATTCCAAGAAGCTTATCCCATGCTGCTTTAAGCTCTGCAAGTCCGGCAGCAACCTTTTCAGGTGTGTTGTACTTCTCAATCATGGCATGAGCAACTTCCTTATTCAGAGTCTTACCGTCAGCCTCAAACTTTTTCTCTATTGGATTCTCAGCGTAACCAAGAATGAAGATCAGGTTTTTGCTTTCGCCCGGAGCTAAGGTAATCTCTTTGTAGTGGGAAGCAATTGGTGACCAGCCATCAGCAACAGAGTTCGAAGCCTGTCCAGAGGTAACTACCTGTGGATCACCAAATCCATTGTAGAGGCCGATGAAACTCTCACGGTCTGTATCATAACCATCAATATCTGTGTTAACCGTGTAGAATGCATAGTGATTACGTCTTTCATTGTACTCTGTTCTATGATAAATAGTAGAACCTTCAATCTCGACACGTCCTGTATTGAAGTTTCTCTGGAAGTTCGTGGTATCATCCTGGGCATCCCATAAACACCACTCAACAAATGAAAATAATTTAACTGTCTTAGGTGCACTGCCTTCATTGGTAATTACGAAATTCTGAACTTCACCTGTGTAGTTCTGAGGAACGAAGAAAGTTACCTCTGTCTTGATATCATTTTTCTTACCAGTAATCTGTGTGTAACCCATACCATGCCGGCACTCGTAAGAATCAAGTTCTGTCTTTACCGGAGACCATCCTGGTGACCAGATTGTTTCACCATCTTTGATGTAGAAGTAACGTCCGCCCATATCAACTGGAACATTGTTATAACGATAACGGGTAATTCTTCTAAGACGGGCATCCTTATAGAAGCTGTAACCGCCTGCTGTGTTGGAAATCAATGAGAAGAAATCCTGCGTACCTAAGTAATTGATCCATGGATATGGAGTCTTAGGTGATGTGATGACATATTCTTTGTTAGCATCATCAAAGTAACCAAATTTCATGTGTGTAATACCTCTCTTTCTCTTAGTAGGCTTAACTTTCCGTTCCCCCTTTATCCCGACCTGCGTATGATGCGGTATATGAACGGTCCGGATGAAACCTCCCCATTATGTATGCATTATCAGGTTCCGAACCGGAAAAAGCCGTATGCAAACATTATATAATAAAAATATACAAAACACAAGGAGAAAGGCATTTTGAGTTGTGCTCTTTTTTTGGGGAAATAAGGGGGTTTTGCAAACGCCTATATATTTAGAAAAAATCTGGGAGGAGGGCTTTTGGTTGGCGATAACGTACCTGATTTATCTGATGTAATTTCTACGCATGAAATGCAAATCCTTTTCATACAATGGATTATCGGATAGAAAACGATTAGTTCATAGTGTGAAGGGGATGTTTTTATGTCAGAAAAACTAGCGGAGGTATTCGAACAGTATGATGTAGAGATACAGGGGATGCGTAAGGGACGTGGAGCAACCATTTTAACCACTACAGAAGGGACATTGATTTTGGAGCCATTTCGTGGCAGTGTGATTCGCCTTGAACAGGAATATGTGTTAAAACAGATATTGGAAGCTTGTGGTTTCGTTAAGATGGATATGATTATTCCAAATCGGGATGGTATTTTGTTTACCTGTGATAAATATAGACAGCCGTTTGTATTAAAGAAGCATTTTGAAGGAAATGAGTGTGATATGTATTGCAGGGAGGAGATGATCCGTTCGGTAAAGCTGTTAGCAGACTTCCACCAGTATGGAAGAAAAGCGGCGGCGGACTTTGATGAGGCATGGAAAATGCACCAGAGGAAGAAGGAGGAGCAGAGACTTTCCGAGATACGTCAGGCATTTGAAAACGGTGAGGAATTGGAGAGGATTGCACATATTTATGATATCAGGGAGAATATTCTATTAGAAATGATATCAAATGAAAAGAATAACGAATCATTGAAGGATGGAGGAGAGGAAAAAGAGATACTTCCGGAAGTGGGAAGAGAGATTGCAGATGTATTTGAGCGGCATAACCGGGAGTTAAAAAAGATTTATAAATATATTATGAAGGTAAAGAAAAAGAATGCATTCGAAAATTTGTTTTTACAGGTATTTGGGGAATATGTGAAACAAGGTGAGTACTGTTTGGAACAGTTAGAGGGAGAGGGAAAGGAAACCCTTTGGTCTGTGGATTTAAAGCATTTTGGGATTTGTCATGGTGCATTTAATCAGCATAATATTATTTTAGAAAAGGACGATGGGGCAATTGTTCATTTTGAGCGGTTTACGAAGGGAAACCAGCTAAACGATCTTTACCAGTTTGCGAGAAAGGCAATGGAGAAAAACCATTTTAATTATGAATTGTTATGGGAGCTGCTGACTGCTTATAGTGAGAAAAATCTGTTGTCAATGGAAGATTATCATTATATATATATTCTTTTCTCTTATCCAGAAAAATTCTGGAAAATCGCAAATGGATATTACAATTCAAATAAGGCATTTTTATCGCCAAAACACATAGAAAAACTGCAAAATGTGATTCTGCAGGAGGCAGAAAAACGGGAAATGCTAGAGAAATTTGGGGCTTTGCAAGCCTGTGCGAATTAGGTATAATGTAATTATAATTTATAATTAAAAGGAAATGATATACATGAGATTCGAGCATAGAAAAAACAAAACAGATAAGAACCGGCACAGAGAAGGACGGTTTGTCCGGTATATGGTCTTTGTGCTGGTCTGCATTGCATTTGCCGGTGTTACAGGCTGTAATAAGGAAGTTACAGTGCCGGTGTATGATGAAGAGCCTGAACCGGCAGATGAGGTTTCCATATTTGCCATTGTCAGCAATATAGATGAGGTGAATAACAAGATTACATTGAAATCGGTGGCTTATAACACAGAGATTACCGTGAACTATAATGGTGGTGCGGATATACAGGATAAGTATGGTGATGTGCTTGCCATGAGTCGGGTGGAGCTGGGAACGGTGGCAGATGTGGTGTATGATGCGAACCGGGACAAGCTTCTTTCTCTTCACATCAGTGGGAATGAGAAAGTGCAGAAGATAGAGCATGTTTCTGGCGCAGAGGTAGACATTTTGGAAAATACGGTAAAGCTCAACGGACAGATTTACCGTATGAGTGATAATGTGACTGCATTTTCAGAAAACAAGGAGATTCAGGTAAATGAAATCTGTTCAGAGGATCAGATTTCGGTGTGGTTTTATAATGATATTGTCTGTTCCGTATATGTGGAATTGGGACATGGATATCTGCGTCTTACAGACTATGCGGGCTATATTGGCGGCATGGTTGAAGTCGGTTATGATGTAATTGTGCCAGTGACAGAGGATATGCTTTTGACAGTCCGGGAAGGGGAATATACGCTGCGCATTGCAAAGGATGATGATGTAGGAACCAAAAATGTAGAGGTGGTTCGAAACCAGGAGATTATTTTGTCTCTTGCAGATATAGCGATCGAACCGAAGCAGATGGGATCTGTAATGTTCCAGGTGACACCGTCAGATGCCGACATTTATATTGACGGTAAACGGATCAATGCGGAGGGTGCAGTGGAGCTTACTTATGGCAAGCACAGTATTTTAATCCGGGCAAATGGGTATGAGAGCTACAGCGCAGATTTTAATGTGAATTATGCCTATAAGGTGAAAGAATATACGCTGACACCAACAGATGGAACAACGCAGAGTACGACAGCGGATAAAACCACAGCCAATACAAGCAGTAAGAATGGCACAACACAGTCAAACAGTGGATCTACGCAAAATGGTTCCAGTGAGACAAATACGACGGAAAAGAGCACGGAGACAGCAACAGACGGCAATAAGAATAAGGGTGATACAGTTAATAAGGAAACTGCTAATAAACTTATCATTTCCGCTCCGAGTGGAGCTAATGTGTATTTTGATGGTGAATATATTGGAATTGCACCAATCTCTATCACAAAGGTAACAGGAAGCCATATCATCACGTTCAGCCAGACGGGATATTTGTCAAAGAGCTATTCTGTTATTTTGTCGGATGATGGAAAGGATACAAGGCTTTCCTATGACGCATTGACCTCGATTGCCAGCTTAATAGATTAGGGAGCATACAGGGCAGGGGAATAATGGATTGGAGCAGGTGTACAAAGTAACTCTGCGGCTGTTTTATAGTGAAAATGCAGACAAAGGATATTTGCATATATAAATGCAGTGTGGTAAAATGTGGAACGGAAATGAATAACTAATTTGCATAGGAGTTTGCGAAACGCAATTTTTTGTTTCTTTCGTTGTACAACATATACAATTCAACGCTGGCACGCTTTTGCTACTTGTCGCTCGTAGTGGTGCATAACATGCCAAAGTACGGCATGTAAGCACCAACGGCTCCAAAGTACCTGCTTATGGAATTGTATATGTTGCACAACTGTAATGTAAAGTTAAAAGAGTTTTGCAATCACCAATTTGTAGCTGGAAAGGAGATCATGATGGATTATAAAAAGATTTATGACGAATGGATGAGCAATCCTTATTTTGATGAGGACACAAAGAAGGAGTTAACTGCAATTGCGGATGATGATAAGGAAATTAAGGAACGTTTTTATGCGGATTTGGAGTTTGGAACAGCAGGACTGCGAGGGATTATCGGAGCGGGTATCAACCGAATGAATATTTATGTAGTACGCCGTGCAACCCAGGGGCTTGCAAATTATATCAAAAAACAGGGCGGTGAGGAAAAAGGAGTTGCCATTGCATATGATTCGAGAAGAATGTCACCTGAATTTGCAGATGAGGCAGCGCTTTGTCTGGCAGCAAATGGTATCAAGGCATACCGTTTTGAGTCACTTCGTCCGACACCGGAATTATCTTTTGCAGTCCGTCATTTAGGCTGTATTGCGGGTATTAATGTAACTGCGAGCCATAATCCGCCGGAGTACAATGGATATAAGGTGTACTGGGAGGATGGTGCACAGATTACACCGCCTCATGACAGTGGGATCATGGCGGAGGTGAAGGCCATTTCTGATTTATCTACCTGTAAGACAATGGATAAGGAGGAGGCAGTGAAGGCTGGTCTTTATGTAACCATTGGTGCAGAGGTGGATGATGTCTATATTGGAGAGTTAAAGAAGCTTGTGCTTCATCAGGATTGTATCGACAAGTATGGTAAGGATATTAAGATTGTTTACACACCGCTTCATGGAACCGGTAATATCCCGGCAAGAAGAGTTCTCAAGGAAATTGGTTTTGAGAATGTATATGTGGTTCCGGAGCAGGAGCTGCCGGATGGTGAGTTCCCAACAGTCAGTTATCCGAATCCGGAAGCAGCAGAAGCATTTGAGCTTGCATTAAAGCTTGCAAAGGAAAAGGATGCAGACCTTGTACTTGCAACCGATCCGGATGCAGACCGCCTTGGTGTGTATGTAAAGGACACAAAGTCCGGTGAGTATATTACATTGACTGGTAACATGTCAGGCTGTTTATTAGCGGATTATGAGATTGGGCAGATGAAGGCAATCAATGGTTCTCTTCCAGAAGATGGTGCACTGATTAAGACGATTGTAACCTCAAATCTTGCTGATGAGATTGCAAAGGCTTATGATATCCGTTTAATCGAGGTGCTGACTGGCTTCAAATATATCGGACAGCAGATTCTTAACTTTGAAACTACGGGTAAGGGAACCTATTTATTTGGATTTGAGGAAAGCTACGGCTGCTTAATCGGAACCCATGCAAGGGACAAGGATGCGATTGTGGCAACGATGGCACTTTGCGAAGCGGCAGCATATTATAAGAGTCAGGGTAAGACTCTGTGGGATGCAATGATTGATATGTATGACAAGTACGGCTATTGTATGGATGCGGTTCAGTCGGTTGGCTTTAAAGGTATTGAAGGGCTTGAGAAAATTCAGTCCATTATGGCAGCCCTGCGGGGAAACACACCGGCTAAGATTGGAAAATATGATGTGATTTCGGCAAGGGACTATAAGGCAGATACGGTTAAGAACATGGCAACCGGTGAGGTGACATCAACCGGGCTTCCAAGCTCTAACGTGCTTTACTATGATTTAAGCGATAGTGCATGGTTATGTGTAAGACCATCCGGTACAGAACCGAAAGTAAAATTCTACTATGGGGTAAAGGGTACTTCTCTAGAGGATGCAAACCGGCTTTCCAAAGAGCTTGGTGAGGAAGTGCTTGCAATGATTGATAAGCTGATGTAATAAAAATCAAAAATAAAAGAATAAGTAGTAAGGAGCAGTCGCTTTTTTGGTAGAAACAAAGGCGGCTGCTTTTTGTATAAAGAAAACGTAAGCTATTTATTGTTTAAAGTTAATGGAACTGTGTTCATGAGCGTTTTATTAGAGAGAGTGTGTGCAATGGTGTTATAAGGGAGAACATTTTGTAGATTGGCTGATTATTTTTCGTGGTATAAGTAATGGAAGTATGTTACAATAAAGACAGATTGTTAAAAGAGGAGAGGGAAAAATGAGTCAGTTGGTTTATACAAATGAAAAATGCCAGGGGTGTAATCGCTGCATTTCGGTCTGTCCGGTTCTGACTGCAAATTATTCTGTTCAATCAGAGAATGGACAGCGGATTGAGGTACATAGTGAAAATTGTGTGGGGTGCGGTGCCTGCTTTGATGTGTGTGAGCATAAGGCCCGAGAATATTATGACGATACAGAGCAGTTTTTTCGTGACTTGGAGCGTGGGGAGCAGATATCTGTGCTGCTTGCCCCGGCATTTCAGGCGAATTATCCAGAGGAATATGCTTCTATATTGGGAGGTTTGAAGGATTTAGGGGTTAATCGGATTATCAGTGTCAGCTTTGGCGCTGATATTACCACATGGGGATATATCAACTATATATCAGAGCATGCCCTGCAGGGTGGGATTTCCCAGCCGTGCCCTGCAGTGGTTAATTATATTGAGCATTATGCCCCGGACCTGATACCAAAGCTGATACCGATACACAGCCCTTTGATGTGTGCAGCAATTTATGCGAGAAAATATATGCATATTACGGATAAGTTGGCATTTATTAGTCCGTGTATCGCAAAAAAGGTTGAGATTACCGATCCCAATACGTATGGTTATGTGTCCTATAATCTGACCTTCAATCATTTTATGGAGTATGCAGGGAAGCACAATATTATTGGCGCAGATGCAACAGATGAGATAGAATATGGTTTAGGTTCTGTTTATCCCACGCCAGGAGGGCTTAAGGAGAATGTCTACTGGTTTTGCGGTGAAGAGGCATTTATACGGCAGGTAGAGGGAGAAAAGCGTGCCTATGCTTTTTTGGAGGATTACAGGAAGAGACTGGCACGAGGGCAGAGAGTACCGTTTATGGTTGATATTTTGAACTGTGACAGGGGTTGTCTTTACGGAACGGGTATTGAAACGGAAAAAAATTTTTCTGAGGAAAACTTTTATAATCTGCAGGAAATCAGAGAGCGTTGTAAGAAAAACAGTGAGACGGATCCGTTTTCAAAAAAGCTTAGTCCGTCAGAGCGTTTGGAGCAGTTTAACAGGAAGTTTTCTGAATTGGATATCCGGGATTTTATGCGGAGCTATACCGATAAATCCGGCAGTATTTCGCTGCGTGAGCCGAGCGAGGAGGATCTGGATGATATATTCATTTCCATGAATAAAAAAAGCTGGGAGCAGAGAAATATTAACTGCGGAGCGTGTGGTTATGGGAATTGTCTGGAAATGGCGGCGGCAATTCACAATGGCAGCAATATACCTCAAAACTGCGTTCATTTTATGAAGGATGAGATTCATGCATTTTCTGCCAGACTGGAAGAGCAAAATGAGGAGTTAAAGCGGGCAATTCAGGAGGAAAAGGAAGGCGAGCTGTTTATTAATCAGATGATAAGCGCTTTTGCTAAGAGCATTGACATCAAAGACCAGTATACAAAGGGACATTCCTTCCGGGTAGCAGAGTATGCAAGGATGATTGCGGTGAAATTGGGATATAACGACAAAACGCTGGAAAACATTTATCATATTGCACTGCTTCATGATATCGGAAAGGTTGTAATTCCGGAAAACATTTTAAACAAGCCAGGAAGACTCACGGATGATGAATACGAAACGATTAAGCAGCATGCGCAGTATGGTTATGATATTTTGAAGGAGATTGATTGCCTGCCGAATCTGGCATTGGGTGCCGGGTATCATCATGAACGGTTAGATGGAAAGGGGTATCCGAACGGAAAGCCGGCAAAAGAAATTCCGCAGATTGCAAGAATTATTGCGGTTGCAGATACCTTTGATGCCATGCATTCCACGCGTCCTTACAGAGAATGCATGCCAATGGAAAATATTATTGCCGAGATGAAACGGGTTTCGGGAACACAGTTGGATGCCCATATTGTGGATGTTCTTTTGGAGCTGATTGAAGAAGGGGCTTTGGAGGAGACAGGCAATGTTTTTCTTGACAGCTAAGGGTATATGGTGTATTCTAATCACGTTACAGATAGTATGAAGCAGAAAAAACTTCTCTTATTCAGAGTGGTGGAGTCAGAAGGGACTGTGAAGCCACGGCAACCCCAGCAGATGGAAGGTGCCGACCTGAAGCGAGTAATCGATCAATAAGAGGATTTGAATATAGGAATTTAACGACCTTCAAATCCCCGATTTGAAGGTTTTTTTTGCAGATATTATCCGGTTTGAAGAGCAGTTAGCAAAACCGGAGAAAACAAAGGAGGGTATTTATGGAAAAATTATTGTTTACGTCAGAGTCTGTTACAGAAGGACATCCTGACAAGATTTGTGACCAGATTTCAGACGCAGTGTTAGATGCACTGATGAAGCAGGACCCAAACAGCCGTGTGGCATGCGAAACTTCTATTACTACCGGACTTGTGCTTGTAATGGGTGAAATCAGTACGAATGCCTATGTGGATATTCAAAAGATCGTTAGAGAGACCATTCGTGAGATTGGTTACGACCGTTCAGAATATGGTTTTGATTGTGATACCTGTGGTGTCATTACAGCGATTGATGAGCAGTCCAGTGATATTGCAATGGGTGTTGACAAAGCACTAGAGGCAAAGGAAAACCAGATGTCAGATGAGGAGCTTGAGGCAATTGGTGCTGGTGACCAGGGCATGATGTTTGGGTTTGCCTCAAATGAAACGGAGGAGTACATGCCATATCCAATCAGCCTTGCCCATAAGCTTGCAAGGAAATTGACACAGGTTCGTAAAGATGGGACCCTGCCATATTTAAGACCAGATGGAAAGACACAGGTATCAGTCGAGTATGATGAAAATGGAAAACCAATCCGTCTTGAGGCAGTTGTACTCTCTACCCAGCATAGCGAGGATGTAACCCAGGAGCAGATTCATAAAGATATTAAGAAGTATGTATTTGATGAGGTGCTTCCGAAGGAGCTGGTGGACGAGAATACCAAGTTCTTCATCAATCCAACCGGACGTTTTGTAATCGGTGGTCCAAACGGGGATTCTGGTCTTACAGGACGTAAGATTATCGTTGACACATATGGTGGATATGCACGTCATGGTGGTGGTGCATTTTCTGGCAAGGACTGTACCAAGGTTGACCGTTCTGCTGCTTATGCTGCCAGATATGTAGCAAAGAATATTGTAGCTGCCGGACTTGCAGATAAATGTGAGATTCAGTTATCTTACGCAATTGGTGTGGCACGTCCAACCTCTGTACGCGTAGATACCTTTGGAACAGGAAAACTTGATGAGCGCAAGCTTGTAGAAATTGTTCGTGAGAACTTTGACCTTCGTCCGGCCGGAATTATCAAGATGTTGGATCTTCGTCGTCCGATTTATAAGCAGACTGCTGCATATGGGCATTTTGGCCGTACAGATCTTGATTTGCCATGGGAGAAGCTTGATATGGTGGATAAATTAAAGAGCTATCTGTAGAATAAAGATGATTTTCTGTAGCTTGAAAATCACTCTGGCGAATTTGTGGAGTGGCTGAAGACGTATATTGAGAGATAGAGGACCTGCATTTTGCGATGTTTCTGACAGGGAATATCATAAAATGCAGGTTTTTGTATTATATGCAGTAAAAATTTAATTAAAATGGTTGACAAATAATATAGAACATGCTTATTTAGACTATATGGGAAGAACGGGAAATAAAAAAATATTCAAAACACACATGTGTTATAATGAATTGCGCTGATGCGAGGACGGAGGTAAGATATGTCAATACTTTATGATGAACAGCAGAAAATGTTTCTGTTACACACACCAGGTACTACCTATGCAATGGCAGTTGTGGATGACAGATATTTGAATCACGTGTATTATGGCAGAAGGATAGGCTCTGCCAATTTACGGTTTTTGTTAAGGGAGGATCAGGCTCCATTTGTTCCAAGCAAAAATAAGCGAGAGACGAATTCTTTTTATGATTGTGCACCTTTTGAGTATCCACAGACGGGAATGGGAGATTACAGAGAGTCTGCATTTTGTATGAGAAGTAAGGATGGATACCGTGCAAGTGAATTGGAATATCAGGGATATGAGATTGTAGAGGGAAAGCCAAAGCTTGCAGGGCTTCCTGCAACATGGGCGAAAGAGGCAGATTGTACGACACTTAATATATTTTTAAAAGATTCGGTATCAGGAGTCAGGGTGATGCTGCAATATTCGGCATTTAATGATGTGGATGCGATTACCCGTTCTGTCTGTGTGGAAAATCGGGGCAGTGAGACGGTATATCTGGAAAAGGTATTGAGTGCCTGCATAGATATGGATGATGCGAATTTTGAAGTGATGGGATTGTATGGATCCTGGGCAAGAGAGCGCCACATACAGAGAATGCCAGTGGGCTATGGGAGGCAGAATATCGCTTCCTTTAAGGGTGAGTCCAGCCACCAGGAGCATCCGTTTATGGCTCTTGTGACTCCGGGGACGAATCAGATGAATGGTGAGGTCTATGCCATGAATTTTGTTTATTCCGGAAACTTTTTTGCACAGGTGGAAAAAAGCCAGTTTGATTCTGTTCGTATGATGATGGGAATTCATCCGGAAGGCTTTGAATGGAAATTAGCACCTGGGGATTATTTTACGGCACCAGAGGTCGTTATGGTCTATTCTGGAGACGGACTTGGGAAAATGACAAGAACTTTCCATGAGCTTTATCGCAATCATTTAATCCGCAGTTCGTATCTTCACAAGGAGCGGCCAATTCTCATCAACAACTGGGAGGCAACGTATTTTGATTTCGATGAGAAAAAATTAATTGATATTGCAAAGGAAGCCTCTTCCCTTGGTATTGAAATGTTGGTGATGGATGACGGCTGGTTTGGCAAAAGAAGCAGTGATGACAGTTCCTTAGGCGACTGGCAGGTAAATGAGGAAAAATTAAAGGGAGGGCTTTCCAATCTTGTAGAGGAAGTAAAAAAGACGGGAATGAAGTTTGGTATCTGGTTTGAGCCGGAAATGATTTCACCGGATTCTAACCTGTTCCGTGCACATCCCGACTGGGCAATCCAGATTCCGGGGCGTGATATTACGCAGAGCCGTGCGCAGTATGTGTTAGATTTGTCCCGCCAGGAGGTTGTAGATACGGTATATGAGATGGTAGCAGATATTTTAAGAAGTGCAGATATTTCCTATGTGAAATGGGATATGAACCGTCAGCTTACCACCCTTGGAGGTGCGAAGCTTTCCGCAGACCAGCAGGGTGAGCTCTACCACCGCTATATGTTAGGGGTGTACCAGTTGCAGGAGCGGCTGGTTACAGATTTCCCGGATTTGCTATTAGAAAACTGTTCTGGAGGCGGCGCAAGATTTGATCCGGGTATGCTTTATTACAGCCCACAAATCTGGTGTTCTGACGATACTGATGCGATAGAGCGTTTGTCGATTCAGGAGGGAACTGCACTGGTATATCCGTTATCATGTATGGGTGCCCATGTGAGTGTATGTCCAAATCACACGGTTGGGCGAAATACTCCATTCGAGACGAGAGGTCATGTGGCGCTTTTTGGAACCTTTGGCTATGAGCTGGATATAACAAAGCTTTCGGATGAGGATAAGGAAATGGTAAAGGAGCAGACTGCCATGTACCATAAGTATCATCATCTCGTTGCAGAGGGAGATTATTATCGCCTTGCTTCCTATTCCGAGAACAATGTTTACGACTGTTTTATGGTGGTAGATAAGGAAAAGCGGCATGCCCTTGTAACCTATGTTCAGGTATTGGCAAAAGCGAACGCAAAGAGCCGGTTTATCAGGCTTCAGGGTCTTGATCCATCTAAAAATTATACTGTGGGGAATGAGACGTATACAGGTGAATTACTGCTTAATGCCGGTATCCGCATTGATGCAGACTTTGGTGATTTCAAGAGCAGGATTATTGAGATTGTAGAAGCGCAGTGATGTTAGAGGATAAGCATATAATTACAGCATCTAAGCCAAAATGGTTTAGATGCTGATTTTCTATTTTTCCAAATCTTTTCGGTGATCTGTCAGATTATAATTTTCCTGGAAATATTTCCCTATATATTTTGTTACCTTTTTTGCGCCATCGTAATTCAGATGGTCTCCGCCATCCTTGGTGTCGGTCTTCCAGTTTATCTTCAAATCCTTTTCAAGGTTCAAATCGATATAGGATATATTGTGTGAATCTGCCCAGGATTTTACACCGTTGTGCTTCTTGTAGTTCCAGTTTTTAGGAGCAGGCGCGCTTACCAGCAAAAGTTCTGCGTTGTTTTCTTTGCACAAATCTGTAATCTGGTTTAAATAAGACAGAATATCCTCTGAAATCTTTTCCGATTTCTTCGTCTTTTTCATGTATTTACCGCCCTTATAAGGTCTTACATCCTTTCTTAGGACAAATCCTTTTTGCTTTCTGCGTCGTGCTTCGCGCTCTTTTGGCAGTGCTTTGCGCACAAGGAGCTTCCAGGCAGAGTGATTTGCAAATACTGGCATGGATTCTGTCAAAAGATCCATAACCAGATCCGAGTTTTCATCTTCCGGCTTCAAATCCCGGTATAAGCAGTTTGTTTCAAGGACAATAACCTGTGGTGACTGGGTTTTAAAATTCTCCTTTAAGAGGGCATAGGTATCACAAATCTTCTGCGCCGCAGTTCCGCAACAAAAGGAGGTATAGCCAAATTTTGAGTAGAGATAATTTGGCGAAAAGGCAGAATAAGCTTCGCTGTCACCAAAAAAGAGTACATCCAGACTGTAATCGGGTTCCGCCTTAATATCCGAGCTCTTTACATGAAAGGAGAGGGGGTCATACACATACAGTCCATCCTTGCGGCGAAACAGAACGGATACAAGTACAAGAATTATGAAAAGTCCCAGAAGGAAACCAATGCATTTCCATATATTTTTGTTAAGCTTCAATTTTTGTTCCTCCAATGTTCATTAATAAGCTGCATAAATCATATCCACGATCGTGTATCCTGCGCCATAAGCACCAAAGATTACAAGGAAAAGGATAACGGCATACCAAAAGCTCCATCTGAGTGGTAAACGGAAAGCAGCAACTCGTTCCCGGATGGAGATTCCCTTTTCGTGCAGAATATCGACAACAAAAACAATAAAAACACCAAACATGGAAAGAAGGATATCATAATTGTCAATACCAAAATCCGTTTCCAACAGAGAGTGCAGATGAAAATCAAAGCAGATATTCTTTAACATATCAAAGCCCTGGGCAACGGTTTTTGCGCGGAAAAACATCTCTCCAAGGTTAATGATGATAAATAGCTTTATCCCTGTGAGAATTCGAAAGCCCAGCTTGTCTGTATGGATATGCATTTGTTCAATCAGCTTTTGCCTTGGTGCTTCTGTTATGTTTTCAAGGAAAATCAGCACAAAATAGTACATACCGTAAAATATGTAGGTCCAGCCTGCACCGTGCCAGATTCCGTTGGAAAGCCATACAAAAAACAGGGCAATGGTAGGTGCTACAAATTTGCTGACACCGATTCCCCAGATACCCTTTATCTTTTTTGCAAGATTCTTCACAGGTTTTGCTAAAGAAATCGGATAGAATATATAATCCTTGAGCCATGTTCCAAGTGTAATATGCCATCTGCGCCAGAAATCGGAAGCACTTTCTGCGAAGAACGGTTGTCTGAAATTTTCCGGGAGCTTTATGCCAAAGATTTCACCGCTCCCCAGTATGATATCCATACATCCTGAAAATTCGGTATAGAGCTGCAGGGTAAAGCAGACTACTGCAACTGTGATTGCGGAACCATCATATTTTTCGTAGTCCTTGAATATTTTATAAATAACCGGTGCCAGCCTGTCTGCAATCAGCATTTTTTTGCAAAGTCCCCAGATAATGCGCTGGTAACCAAATACGAGATTCTTGTATTCGATTCCCCTGCCTGCAAAAAGAGCTTCGGCAGTTTCCGAATACCGGCTGATTGGCCCTTCCATAATCTGTGGGAAGAAGCTTAAGTAAAGCGCAACCTTCGCGATGCCATTTACCGTATTGGAAATACTGCTTCTCGATGAAAGCGTGCCACTGCCCGCATTATCAGGTTTGACAGTTCCCCTGTAAACATCTGTCATATAGGAAATAGTCTGAAGTGTATAATAGGATATTCCAATTGGTGCAATAAATGTGATGCCAAATACCTTTAAATATTTGAATACAATCAGCATCCCCAATGTGATAAAAATACCAACTGCGAGGATAATCCGTTTTTTTCTCGTAAGCTGTTTTCCTTTTACGGTGGCATGCTCTGTTACATGGGAAAGGATTCTTCCTGTACTATAGGTAGTCAGTGTTGCCACAAGCAGGTAGACAATCAGACCTTTGCTGACCATCCAAAAAAACAGGTAGTCAGTGGCAAGCAGTACCATCCAGCGCATCCGTGCCGGAGCAAGCTGGTATAGGATTAGGACCACTGGCAGAAATAACAGGCTGTAGGTCAGTAAATGATACTCCAATCTAGTTTTCCTCCTTCAGTCTGCCAATCATGTCCCAGAGTGCAGAAGCTGAATTGAAGTTAGCCGGAATCAGTTCAGCCGGAGAGATTTCAACGTCAAATGCGTCCTCAATCTCAGATACTAAGGAAAGGATACCAAATGAATCCAGAATATGGTCATCAATCAGTGTCGTGCAATTTTCGACATCCTTTCCCGGTAAAATCTCCTCTAAAATCTCAATTAATTTCTCCATGTTGCCATTCCTCCATTCTTCCATTTAATGTGTTAATTTCTGTTTTCTTTCTTAATATCTGTGTTGTCCCATCATAATCGGTAAAAAGTACCTGTGGCAGCTCACGGCTTAAGAACATTGCCATACCTTCGGTTATGGAATAAGCGCCACATCGTTCAAACACCAGAATATCGCCTACGTCAAGGTTTTCCAGTGTGGTTTGGCGCACCAGTACATCATTTGCTGTACACAGAGAACCGCATATTGTCCATTGGGAATGGCTCTCTGCCGGAACCGTATTATCTTTTTGAGACATTTTCAAAAGACTGATATATGGTTTTCTCATGCCCATCATCTGTCCGTAGTAATTAATCTGGTGAATACCACCATCTACAATTGCAAAGTTTGTTTTGCCTGTATGCTTGATATCCATTACCCGCGTCATATAGTATCCACAGGTTGAGACAAGGAATCTTCCAAGCTCAATGGAAATGTGGCTGTATGCGTTCATGTCCGCAAGCAGGCTGCTTAGTGCGTGAAGCTGGGCAGATGCATCAGAGGCTTCCTGTTCGGCGCCCCCGGCATTTTCAAAATAGGATACCATAAGCCCAGGTCCGTATTCCAACTCCAGATTCTCTATATTAAAGTCTTTCCGTAACTTGTCACCATATGCATCAAGAAGCTGTAATTCGCTCTCAATTTTCTTCACACTTTTTTGTGTACCGGCATAGTAATGGATGCCGATTACATCCATCTTATCATCAGCTTGAATCATGGAAAGCACCTGATTGAGAGAAGCCTCATCCATGCCAAACTGATTGCCAGAGGAAAGCCTTAACAAAACCTTAAGTCTTTTCCCGAACTTGTCTGCGCACTGCTTTAGAATCCGGTAGTGAAGTTCGGATTCAATTGTATAAATGCCGGCTCCATGGCTGTAGGAAAAAATTCGTTCCATGGAAGCAGGTGTCTTATTCACGCCGGATACGACAATCATCTCCGGATCAATATGCTCACGGATACAGATTTCGTATTCGCCCGGTGAACACACTTCTAATCGGTCCACAAGCTTAGCAAGTGTACCGGTCATAAACGGATTGGCCTTCATTGCAAAGCAAAGTGTCGTATCTCTTGGAAGCTTGTCCCGGATTAGCGATACCCGCTCTGACAGTATTCCTGCATCAAATACATAGGTTGGAGTCTCAAAATTCGAAGCAATCCTTTGAAAATATTCTTTTTGCCTGTTGTCCATTTCCTCATCCTTTCTTTTTATTTTCGTATAGCTCTCTTAAGTGTTTTCTGTCAGTTTTTCCATTTTTGGTAAGTGGCAGTTCATCTATACAGCGTAAGATATTCGGAACCATATACTCTGGAACCTTTTGTTTCATTTCATTTACGATTCGTTCTTTATCATCACTTCCGACATAGAAAGCAACGATTTTCCCGCGTTTTTCATCGAAAAAGCAGCAGGCGTGCTCCACAATACTTATATTGTTTAAGACACCTTCGATTTCCTCAAGCTCGATGCGGTGTCCCATATGCTTGATCTGGAAGTCTTTTCGTCCGGCAAAATAAAGCATTCCGTCTGTTCCGTAATATGCCAGGTCACCTGTCCGGTATATTATTTCAGGCCAGTCAGGCTGTAGCGGATTCTTTGTAAAGGCCTTTTTGGTCATTTCCGGATTACGGTAATATCCAAGTGCAAGGCATGTGCCGGCTACACATAACTCTCCCGGAATGTCTGCCTGGTATGGACTTATCTCCTTGTCTTTTTCATCTAATAAAACTATGCGTTCATTTAAGAAGGGCTGTCCCATGGGAAGCTTGTCATCTTCTCCAAATTCCCTGTCCAGGATATAATAGGTACAGTTGCATGTGATTTCTGTCGGACCATATAGGTTGACAAACATTGCATCAGGATAATAAGAACGCCAGGCATTTAGCTGTTTGATTGGCATAAGCTCGCCGCTGAACAGGATCTTGTTGATACAGGACGGGACCTTATGCTTCAGGCCATGCAGACGGTTCAGCAGACAAAGTGCAGATACCGCCCAGATCAGGGTTGTTACCTTATTGTCATCTAACATATCTACGACTGCATTCGGAAACATAAAATATGATTTTGGAATAATCACCAGGGTTGCACCGGTTTTCAATGTGCTGTAGATGTCTTTCACTGACACATCGAAATCAAATGGTGCCTGGTTGCCAAGCACATCATTACTGCTGATGCCAAAGACCTCTGTAAATGGATTGATAAAATCAATCACGGAGCGGTGGCAGATTAAAACTCCTTTCGGAATGCCCGTGGAGCCTGATGTAAAGTTGCAGTAAACCGGATCTGTGTCAACAAGGCTTTGCCGAATTTGTGTTAATGTCGATTCATCTTCTGCGATGTTTCCGGTATATTGCAGTTCTTCAATATATAGAATGGTTCTGTTATAGCCTGCATTTAGCAGCTTATCACTGTGATCCTTCAAGGTAATTACAATATCTGTATTAAGCACATCAAGGATTTGGCCAATCCGTTTTGGAGGAAAGGAAGGATCCACCAGCGTATAAAAGCATCCTGCATACAGGATCCCCATAAATGTCTTTAGTGTGGTAACACTTTTATCCATAAATACTGCAATTGGTTTGCGAATATCCGTTTTCTCTGCGAGGAATACACCGATTTTTTGGGCATCCTTAAGCAGTTCGCTGTAAGTACATGAAGTTTTGTCATCCTTTACAGCGGTTTTTTCCGGAAATGCAGCAGCGCTTGCCTCGAGATATTCTAATACGTTATTCATAGCTGTCTCCAATCTATATTACAAATGGTATAAGCTGTATTATGATACAGCACAATACAGTCAAAAGGATTTTATGTAGCATAAGTGCAAAATCTTTTGACAACGATATCGCTTGTTATGTTTTCACATTACTATTAAACCACATATTCTGCTGAAAAAATATGAAAGAATTCTTAAGATTTGTGAAAAATTTGTGAAATTGCAGGAAATTACAGGAATTCCGTTTGTTTTATGGGAAAAAAGCAAGTTTTTTATGAAAAAAGCTTGCTTTTTTCATCCTTGCCTTTAAAATAGTACATGGACCATGGAGTAACATGTTAACATATGTAGTTAGGAGACAAAACATGAATAAGTTAGATTTACAGCAAAAAGCAAATCAGTTAAGAAAGCACATTGTGACTTCCTTGCATGCTGCAAAGTGCGGACATCCGGGTGGCTCCCTTTCCGCAGCAGACATTGTAACGTATTTGTATTTTGAGGAAATGAATGTAGATTCAGGAAATCCGAAGAAGGGTGATAGAGACCGCTTTGTACTTTCAAAGGGTCATGTTGCACCGGCTTTATATGGTGCGCTAGCCATGAAGGGATATTTTCCTGAGGAGGAGCTTTTAAAGCTTCGTAAAACAGGAGCCATGCTTCAGGGACATCCTGATATGAAGGGAACTCCTGGTGTGGATATGTCGGCTGGTTCTCTGGGACAGGGAATTTCGGTTGCGGCAGGTATGGCACTTTCAGCAAAGCTTTCCGGCGAAGCTTACCGCGTGTACACCCTGTTAGGTGACGGCGAAATCCAGGAGGGTCAGGTTTGGGAGGCTGCTATGTTTGCAGGACATAAAAAATTAGATAATTTAGTTGTGATTGTAGATAATAATGGCTTACAGATCGATGGTGATGTGGCAGATGTCTGTTCGCCATATCCGATTGCAGACAAGTTCAAGGCATTTAACTTTCATGTAATTGAGATCGATGGACATGATTTTGATGCGATTGATGCGGCATTTAAGGAGGCAAGAGGTGTAAAAGGAATGCCGACTGCCATTGTTGCAAAGACGGTTAAGGGAAAGGATGTTTCCTTTATGGAGAACGAGGCATCATGGCATGGTGCAGCACCAAATGATGAGCAGTATGCGATTGCAATGGCAGACTTAGAGAAAGTAGGTGAAGCATTATGTCAGAAATAAAGAAGATTGCTACCCGTGAAAGCTACGGTAATGCTTTAGTGGAATTGGGAAAGGAATTTGAGAATCTTGTAGTATTGGATGCAGATTTAGCGGCAGCTACAAAGACCGGAATTTTTAAGAAGGAATTCCCGGACAGACATATTGATTGTGGTATCGCAGAGTGTAACATGATGGGCATTGCAGGTGGACTTTCACTGACTGGCAAGGTTCCGTTTGCATCTACTTTTGCTATGTTCGCAGCTGGACGTGCCTTTGAACAGGTTCGTAATACGATTGGTTATCCAAAGTTAAATGTTAAAATTGGTGCAACCCATGCAGGTATTTCGGTTGGTGAGGATGGTGCAACCCACCAGTGTAATGAGGATATTGCCCTGATGCGTACCATTCCGAATATGGTAGTCATCAATCCATGTGATGATGTGGAGGCTCGTGCTGCCGTTCGTGCTGCTTATGAATATGTTGGACCTGTCTATATGCGTTTTGGACGTTTGGCAGCACCTGTTATCAATGACAGACCGGATTATAAGTTTGAGATTGGAAAGGGTGTAGAGCTTCGTGAGGGCAGGGATATTACGATTATTGCCACCGGATTAGAGGTAGGATTTGCATTAGAGGCGGCAAAGATGTTAGAGGCAGATGGAATGGATGCGAGAGTTATTAATATCCATACGATCAAACCGATTGATGAGGAGATTATTGTAAAGGCTGCCACCGAGACAAAGAAGATTTTTACGGTGGAAGAACATTCTACCATTGGCGGGCTTGGTTCTGCTGTATGTGATGTGGTTTGCGAAAAGGCTCCGGTACCGGTGTATAAGATTGGCGTAAGGGACTGTTTTGGTGAGTCAGGTCCTGCAGTAGAGCTTCTCCATAAGTACCAGTTAGACGGTGAAGGAATCTACAAGCAGGTGAAAGCGAATTTGTAAGTGGAAGTGCGGGCATTTTCTTGGATTGGCGGTTTAACCAGTCCGGGAAAATGTCCGCACCCCCAACCCGCTCCTCCTCTATCCATATTTTTATATATCAACAGCATTTTCTTCCAATAAGAACTGTTCGATTCCGATATACAAAATGCCGTCCTCATCGTGCCAGGGAATAATGTCGTCCTTTATAACGACTATTTTTTTAAATGAATCGGATACTCTAAGCAGAGAGTTGGTTTCTTGTAGCCGTTTCGCTTCATCGTCGATGGAAAGTGCTGATTGAATGTAATACCGTTTACTGCCCTTGTTGGCAACGAAATCAACCTCAAGCTGTGTCCGGATTTTCTTACCATTTTTATCTTGATGATTATACTCCACAACGCCGATATCTACATCATACTCTCTTGCGGTTAATTCATTAAAAATAATATTCTCCATAATATGATTTTCTTCCTGCTGTCTGAAATTCAGACGGGCATTCCGAAGTCCCACATCAGTAAAGTAATATTTTAGTGGAGTATCAATATATTTTTTTCCTTTGATATCATATCGGAATGCTTTATACATAATAAAGGCATCAATAAAGTAGTCAAGGTATTTTCCAATCGTGAAAGAACTGACTGATACTTGTTTTACACTTTGAAAAGTATTTGATAGTTTTGTCGGATTGGTAAGCGCCCCTACGGCAGATGATACAATATTCAGTAAATCTTCAAGTACAGTCTGATCATTCAAAATTTTATTGTGTTCAAGTACATCCGAAATATATGTCTTTGCAAATAGATCCTTTAGGTATTTGCTTTTTTCTTCATGTGTTTTTTTAGAAAGAATCAACGGCATACCGCCATAAGTGTAGTATTCCCTCCAGGCATGTCTTTTGTCACCTTCAAATGCGGAATAAAATTCGCTGTAGGTCAAAGGGTTTACCCTGATTTCATCACCACGGTCTTTAAATTCTGTCAGAATATCAGAGGACAGCATACGGGAGTTGCTTCCCGTAACATACAAATCCACATTTTTAATTTTCATTAGACCTAAAAGCACGTCGACAAATCCTATTTTTGCAGATGTATCATCCAGATAAGGATTTTGTATTTCAGATACTTTCTGTATCTCATCGATAAAAACATAGTATTTCTGTTTATTATCTGCGAGCTGTTCACGAATGTACTCATCAAGTTCCAGTGGATTACGGTATTTTGCATTCCTTGCTTCGTCCAAAGCAAGCCCTATGATTTGGTCATCTGAAATGCCAATAGAATTTAAATATTCGTGGTAGAGTTCAAATAAAAGAAATGATTTTCCGCATCTTCTAATACCTGTAATAACCTTTATCAAGCCGTTTTCCTTTTTGGCTATTAGTTTATTCAAATATCGGTCTCTATTAATAACCATAAAGCACCTCTCAAAAAAATTTTGCGGTTATCCGCATTTTTATTACAACCTAAGTATAGCATATCCAAAGAAGAAATCCAATATTACTCGTAATATTTTTGCGGTTACCCGCATTTTTATTACGAGTTCTTTCTAAAAAGAGAAGATCCGTATTGGACAAATTTAAAAGTTCTCGTTTTATTTTATCATTATATGATGTAAAATTAGTCAGAGGTGAAATTATGCAGGAAACGATAAATTTTAACCGGTCAATGAGTCTGACTGTGATATTAACAATAGCAGCGGTGTTTTCATCAAAACAGCCGTATCTGTGCCTGTTGCTGGCAGGAATCTTAATGGTAATGTTTACTGTGGAAAGCATATCTGATTCGGAGCAGAATATACTGCTGCAGCTTGGTAAGACTTTTTTGGTGGCAATCTTTGCTGTGTTCAGTGGACATTTTATGATATTCTTACTGTTTTATGAGTGCAGATTTGGAAAAAGAGAATTTTGGCAGATTACACCCGGAATCTTTTGTGCAATTTGGGAAATGGCAGCAGGGAAGAAGCAGCTTCCCTATATTATCTGTGAGGTTTTGATTCTGGAGCTGGCTGTCTGTGCTTTGAGACTGGTGGAAGAGGTATTTCATCGGGTCTTTTTGACAAACCGGAAGGTTGAGGAATCCATTCAGATTACAGCAATCAATGAAATGTATGAAAAGAAATTGAATCATGAGCTGCAGCTTAAAAATTATCTGCTGGATAAAAATGCCAGATTGGAGGAAAGAGAAACCATCAGCCGGAATATCCATAACAGTGTGGGACATTCTGTCACAGCGGCGATTATGACGCTGGAGGCGGCGGACATGCTTTTTTTGGAGGAACCGGAACGGGCAAGAGAGAAAATGAACATTGCAAAGGAGCGGGTCAGTGAGAGTCTGGAGTCCATCCGGCATGCGGTGCGGGTGCTGGATGTTGAAAACGGTGTGGTAAGCGGCAGTGATTTTATAAAAGAGGTTTTGGACATTGCAGAAAATTTTGTGATGGACACAGCAATAATCATAAGGAAGGATGTTACGGCATTTCCGCCGGAATTTCAGATACCTCATGAGCATGCAGAGTTTTTAACAGGAGCGGTGCGGGAGCTGCTCACCAATGGGGTGCGTCATGGCAGGGCAGACACATTTATTCTTCATGTATCCGGGGACAGCGGACATGTAAAGGTGCGTATACAGGATAATGGAGTAAGTGATTTTAACGAAAATAATGCCGGGGAGAAAATTACAAGAGGTTTTGGAATGAAAAAGCTGATTGCCTATGTGCAAAGATGCGGAGGAAAAATACAGTACCGGAATGAGAACGGATTTGTAACCGAGATAGAGCTTCCGATTCTTGCGGAAGAGATTGGGGATAAATAGACGGTCAGAAAGAGATAAGGGGTAATATAGTATGGAAAAATATCGTGTTTTATTGGTAGATGATGAACCGTTGTTACTGGAGAGCCTGGAAATACTTCTGACCTACGGGGGAATGGAAGTTGTCGCCATGTCGAGGGACGGTAAGGAGGCATTGGAAGCACTAACAGAGCATCCGGCAGATATTGCATTGGTGGATCTCAATATGAAAGGGATGGGTGGAATCGAGCTGATTTCCTGTATGAGACAGCAGTATCCTTCCGTGAAAATTCTGGTGCTCACCACTTTTTATGATGACGAATATATTACGGCAGCGATTGCAAACGGAGCGGACGGTTATCTGTTGAAGGATAGCGGAAAGAATGCAATTATTGATGCAATCTGCCAGATCATGGAGGGACGGACGATTATTGACAGTAAGGTGATGGAACGGCTGGCTCTGCTTATGGCAGGAAAGCGGACCGAAGGGAAAGGACAGGAGATGGATACAGCCATGAAGCTGCCGGAAACGATGACCGAACGGGAGCAGGAGGTCTGTACTCTGCTTACCCGTGGATTTACAAACCGCCAGATTGCGGATGCCCTTTTTATATCGGAGGGAACCGTAAAGAATTATATATCCTCCATTTATGAAAAGACAGGGATTCATGATCGTGCAAAGCTGATTGTGGCATTGAAGGGATGATAATATATATGAGGATGAGCATGTTCTAAACGGAGAGCTGTCAAAGAGAGCTTGAATGAAGACGGCTGCGTTAAATAGATTAAGATTTTTCGTGTATCTTTTAAATATGAGATGGGTATGATATAATTATTACGAAAAAGTGGTCATAAGGTCAATGTATCGGAGGTAATGATGAGGATTGCTAGAGATTTTTATTTGGAACAAATAAAGCTGCGTGAAAGAAATGGTATGATTAAGGTTATTACAGGTGTAAGAAGATGTGGCAAGTCATATCTTATTTTTAATTTATTTAAAGAATCATTATTAGAAAGAAATGTACCAGAGGATCATATCATAGCAATTGCTTTGGATGGAATAGAAAATGAAGAATTAAGAGATCCACATAAGTTATATGAGAACATCAAAAATTTATTAGTTGACGAAGAACAATATTATATACTTTTAGACGAAATTCAGTATGTTGATCGTTTTCATGAAGTTATGAATAGCCTGCTTAGAATAGAAAATGTAGATGTATATGTCACAGGAAGTAATTCAAAATTTCTTTCTTCTGATATATTGACAGAATTTAGGGGTAGAGGTGATGAAATAAGAGTATATCCGCTTTCGTTTTCTGAATATATTTCTGCATTTGATGGAACAGAAGAAGATGCGTGGATAGAATATATGACTTATGGAGGTTTGCCAAGAATTTTATCAATGCAGACAGATGAGCAGAAAAGTAAGTATTTGATAGATTTATTTGAAGAAACATATCTAAAGGATATTATTGAGCGTAATGGTATTAGAAATACTGCAGAATTAGGAGAATTAGTGAATATAATTGCATCGGCTATTGGCTCGCTTACGAATCCGAAAAAGCTGGAAAACACATTTAAAACTATTAACAGAAGTGATATTACAGATAAAACAATAAAAAATTATTTGGATTATTTAAAAGAAGCTTTTTTAATAGACACAACAATCAGATATGATATTAAAGGCAAGAAATATATAAATACGCCGATGAAAATCTATTTTACAGATCTAGGTCTGAGAAATGCGAGACTAGGATTTAAGCAAATTGAAGAAACGCATATAATGGAGAATATTATATATAATGAACTAAAAAGAAGAGGATTCAATGTTGATGTTGGACTGGTTGAAATACGAGAAGATATTAATGGAAAACGTGTGCGTAAGCAGTTAGAAGTGGATTTTATTGCATATAAAGGAAATAATAAATACTATATACAGTCTGCGTTTTCTATTCCAGATGAGGAAAAGAAGAGACAGGAAGAGCGGTCATTATTGAACATTCCAGATTCCTTTAAGAAAATAGTTGTTGTAGGGAATTACATTAAATTAAAGAGGGATGATATGGGAATTACTACAATGAGTATCAGAGAATTTCTGAAAAAAGAAAACAGTTTGGATTTGTAGTTTTGACTGAGAAGTCATGGAAAGGTCTCTTTGATGATAAAATATCCGAAAGCAGGTATTGGAGATCAATGAAAATCACATAATAGCACTATTTAGATACAAGGGAGATGTTCTATAAAGGAGAATAAAAAGTTATGTAAAAATAGTAAAAAAGTCTATAGTAGGTCAGGTAATAGAGATAAATAGAACATTTTAAAGATAATAAACCGTTTTATTATTTAGAAAGACAGGGAAAAAGGAGCAGCCGTAGATATAAGGAGAACGAATTAAAAGCGCTGCAGGATATATGACCACAGTCATAGAAAAATGTGACTGTGGTTATATTTTTATTGAGAAGAATATATGTTATATTTTGTTTGTCTGGATTGTACAACGGGCATATTGAAAAACAGAATTTCGCAATTACCTAAATTATTATCAGGAAGGAAGGCAAATGCGGAGCATTTTTTTCATGCCTTCCGACGACATGCCGCCGAACCAAAGGTGAGGGGGCAATTCAATATTATACGAGGGAGGAATTATCATGACGCAGAAATTATCTGCATGGAACTATATCAAAAATAACAAACGCCGGGTTTTGGTACTGATTGTAAGCTTATCCTTGTGTTTTATGGCAGTTTATATTACCCGGTTTATGCTGGGGACGGCAGAGGGGTCTTTTCGGAAGGTCCTTATTGATTATTATTCAAAGATGCAGTATGTAGGACTTGCCGGCAGTTCCTTTGGCATAGATGTGGAGCACACATTACCGGAGGAGGTAGCCCGAATTTATAACGAGGAAAACGAGAAACTTGCCGAAAAGCTTCGCAGTGAAAAGGGTGTGCAGCGGGTTTACTATGTGCCGTATATTTACAGTGAGATTGCGGCGGTGGTGGGAACCATTTCAGTAGAGGTACCGTTAATGGAGAGGACAGAGGATGTGGAGACTGTCATGGCACATATGGGAGCGAAGCTTATAGAGGGCAGACTGCCGGAGAAGCCCGGTGAGGTGATAATCGATGAGGCAAGTGTGAAAAATAACCATTACCGGATAGGTGGGTATTTTAATGAGGATAATTTTGGCAAGGATTTTATCGTGTCAGGCATTGTTTCCTGTGATTCCTATTTTGGAGCAGGGCTGGAAAGAGCAGGCTATGATCAGGCATATATCTGTATCCTTTCCGATGGCAGTCTCTATGATATAGCAGAGATACTTGAGAGAAATGGCTTAAAGGTAAGAGACAGTTATGATATGGTATGGGATCGGAAGAACGGAGAGAAATGGCTTAAGGAAGAGGTGACAGATGTTATTAACAGTTCCATAACACTTATTTTTACAGGGGTTTTGGTTCTGCTATCTCTGGCATTATTTATTGTATATACGATGTATTTACGTGACCGGCATGGAGAGTGGTGTCTGTACTGCTCCATTGGATATTCCAGAAGGACTATTTATTTCTCTATCATTAGGGAATTACTTTTCAGCTTTATCACTGCGATTCTCATAGGCGGGCTGCTGATTATATTTATCGGAAAGATATTGGAAATACTGATTATTACATCACAGGGGTTATTTTGCAGATTCTGGTATCCGGAGGTTTTAGCAGAGATTTTATGTGCATATATGTTTTTGTTTGGATTATTACAGATTCCGGTACGGTTTGCACTATACCGTATCCGTACCGTGGATGCCCTGGATGATGATATGTATTAGAAAGGATGGAGGATATGTTTGAAATAAAGAATATTACCATGATTTATGATATGGAAAAAGAAGAAAAATTATATGCGTTAGGAGGCTTTGATTTAGATTTGCCGGATAAGGGACTGGTTGGTATTATTGGTCCGTCAGGCAGCGGGAAATCTACCTTAATGTATTGTCTGTCAACGCTGAAAAAGCCCACAGAGGGTGAAATAAAGTATAACGGAAAAGAAATTACCTGTCTGCCGGACAGGGAGCGGGAGCATTTGCGCCGTGAAGAGTTTGGCTTTGTGTTTCAGCGGCATTTTCTCGTACCGTATATGAGTGCCGTGGATAATGTGTTGGTGGCCGCAAAAATGAATGACGAGGAAACGGTGAAAAGGGCGAAGGAGCTGCTCACCGGATTTGGACTGACCGAAAAGGAATTTGGAAAGCGTCCGGCAAAGCTTTCCGGAGGACAGCGGCAGAGAACCGCCATTGCGAGGGCTATGGTGAACCAGCCAAAGGTTCTGTTTGCCGATGAACCCACTGCGGCCTTAGACCATGAAAACGCTTTTGCGGTAATGGAGATTTTGAAGGAGTATGCGAAAGAGAATCTGGTGCTGGTTATCACCCATGACCATTCCATTTTAAAGGATGCGGACTGTATTGTGGAAATGTGGGATGGCAAAATCAGTGCGGTTAACTGTATAGAAGAGAAGGGGGTGGAACTCGAATGAAACCGTTTTCGCCTATTTATTACGTGAAAGAAAATAAGACAAAATGCATACTGCTCATCTTTATGCTGTTTCTTTCCTATGCCGTATATCTGGGAGGACTTTATGTGACGAATGTACGGGATAACTGGAATTATATGATTGATAACCAGGAGCAGTGCGTGGCTGTCTATTCCCAAAATGCAGATACGGAAGGGGAGGCGTTAAAGGCATTTGCCAGACAGGTAGAAAAGGAAGGCAGGGCAGAGGTGATATGGTTGGGAAAATACAACGGCTTACACTGGGAGAGCATTATGGGATTTGAAAGTGGAACTGCTGCTTGTACGTTCTGTTCAGTAACAGATTTTAAAAAATATTGTGAATTTCTGGGGATTAACTGTGCCTTTGACAAACTGAAAAGCGGCAGTTTTGTGTTGAGTGACCGGTTTGCGAAGAATCTTGACTTGAAATTGGGAGATAAAATTGATCCAGATTATGACGGGAATATTTACGGGGAATATACGCTGGATGCATTGACTGAGGAGGAGGGATATTGCCAGTACTATATTGATGAAAGCAACAAGAATTCCGGTGGGCTTATGTTAATCGGCAAAGAAAAGGATGGGGAAACCATCAGGGGACAGGCACTGCTTGATTATGCAAAGCAGTTACAGCAGCAGTTTGATGTGCTGATTGGGGAGAGTGCAGCCAAACGGCTTGATAAACAGTTAAATCCCCTCCATACAATCTATATCTTTCTTGTTTTTTTAATTGCAGTGATTATGGCAGTGACGATTAATGCTGCCTTTATCGGTATGTATCAGAAAAGGGAGTATGAATTTGCAGTGTACCGGGCAATCGGTATTTCAAAGCCTGCAATGGCAGGCAAGATCGCAGGAGAGCTGCTTGTGATGGATATGATTGCGCTGGTGCTTGGTGCGGGAGTCAGCATGCTGTTTTTGTATCTCTACAACAATTTTGTGCTCTATCCGGTGGGGAAATACCTGCGGTATTTTCACCCGGTTGCCCTGCTTGGACTTCTTGTCTGTAATGTTACGGTTGTAGTGCCTCTTATGGTGACAAGATGCAAAAGCCTAACCAGGGCAGATATTTGTGATTATTAGAACAGCGGTGGAGGTGTTGAGACTTGAGCCTCTCATTGTAAAAGAATATTAGGTGATTGCGAAACTCTCTATTTCCAAAACCTAGTTGTGCAATATAGACAATATCATAAGCAAGGTGCTTTGGAGCCGCCGGTGCTTAGCGAGGTTTTTTCGAGCTTAGCACCGTTGCGAGCGACAAGCAGCGCAAGCGTGCCTGCGTTGATTTGTCTATATTGTACAACGGATGTTAGCGAAAACAGAGTTTCGCAATTACCTACAAAAGAATACAGAGGAAAGGAAGTGAAAGTCGAGACAAAGTCTGCTCGACGATATGATGAAAGTGAAGACAAAGGTAATAATGGTGGTTGCTGTATTCACAATTATCATTGCAATAGTCATAGCTGTTAAGGTAATAAATGATGTAGGCAGTGGAGAGGCAGATTTGCCTGAGAATATAGTGCCTTCAAAGGAAACGCTTATTGATAATCTGGAAAATGCAGGATATACGATTGAAAATCATAGCGTAATGTCACCAAATGATTCCGATATTGCGGGCACAAGAATAGTTGCTAAAAATAAAGATAGCTATATTGATATCTGCTATGGATTAAATAATGAAAATGCGGACGAAGTTTTTGCTATTTATGAGGCTGAATACGGAGATACAGATTATTATATTCTGGCGCAAAACGGGTATTATGTGTACTGTGTAAGCGATAAAAAGACTTTTCGCAAAAGTGGTTTTTCCAGTAAGGCAAATATAGGTATACAATATATAAGGGAATGAAGGAAAAGGTGTTCAATTTGAAATGTGCAAGGAAATAAGATTACCTGTTAAATAGAATTAAAATATTCCAAATTAATATCAAATGCATTTTTATGACCAATTTTACTAACCTTGAGCATTTCATTATCTATATTATTTATATAATTCCTTATTGTTGGGACACTGACGCTTAATTCGGAAGCTAATATTTCCACAGTCATTCCCTCCTCGCCAAAAAGACTATTCTGCATCAAAGCAAACAGTAGATCCAACAATTTATCTTCTTTTGATACGGTCATTATTTTTTTGTAGTAAAACGTCATCTGTTCGATTTTATCCGCTAATGTAGTATTCAAATGCTCTAATGCCTGCCGGATAAAATCAAGAAATATAAGGACAAAGGGGGTGATATCGCCTTTGTTTCTGGCTTCATTTGTTATCTTGAATGCCTTGTAATATATATCTACCTGTTTTTTGATTGTATAGGATAAGCTGTAGCCTACAAGGGTGTGCAGTTCCTTAGACAGCAGATAGCTGCTGATAAAACGGTTAAGCCGCCCGTTTCCGTCATAGAAGGGATGGATATAACCAATAAAATAATGTATCATAGATGCCGCTATTACCGGATTCAATGTATCATCCTTTATCAGTTTAAGGCATTCGTCCATATATGATATTATCTTTTCCTCCGGATTCACACCATGATGAATAATCTTCAAGTCGTTTCCCTGTATACTGACACTATCTTTTCGGAAAAACACACCATCCGGTTTGTTTTGAATATCTTCTTCCATCACTTCTTTTAGTACCAAATCATCATATATTTCTCTAATATCCTTGCAGGAAGCGATGCTTATATTTTCATTGTGCGACAGCATATTATATTTTTGAACTAATCCGTATAATCTTTTTTGGCAATGTTCGGTTGTTTGCGGTTTTAATAATTCACGTATTTCTTTTCTGGTGCTATAGATTCCCTCTATATCATTTGACAGCTTTATCTCATCAATTAAGCATTTTTTGGTAAATTGCTCAAGGGCAATGTCGGGTAATAGTTGGATTTTTTCGTATAATAAAGTGTTCATCTTATATATTTTGGTAACGAGCTGAAACATTTCAGGCGGATATGTTAAAAATGCATCATTTCCATTTATGCGAATGGGAATGTGCAGGGTAAATTCGTTGTAAAATCTGCTTTGATATAATTGCTCATAATTCTCTCTATTTTTGTAATATTCTTTGGAAAGTTGTATATAATCCATCTTGTTCACCTCATTCTGTGTGATTATCTCATGAAGCTTGCTGATGCACGCGCAGGTCATCAACCTGTGCCCTGTGACTGTTAGTGTCATTATATCACATTTTTTATTAAAATAAACATGAATTTATAGTATAATTTTATAATAATATTATATTTTTGGTAAGTTATAAATTTTTGAAGGTGTTTATTTCTATAAAATATTAAAAATTTATAATTTTCCGCACATTTAGCCGGGTTATCCGTTAAACATTATGGAAGGAGGAAATCTTGTATGTCAATTGATATAGACGAACAATATGACTGTGTCTACCGGTACTGTTATTACAGGCTCCGTCATACACAGCTGGCAGAGGATATTACACAAGAGACCTTCCTGCGTTATTTTGAAAGCAGAGGTGTGGAAAATACCGGACGGCCGCTGGCATTTTTGTACACCATTGCGAGAAATCTTTGTATAGATGAATATCGGAAACGGAAGCCCTTGGAGCTGTCGGAGAATCTGCCAGGGGAGGATATGGAAAACGCATTGGTGGATTCCGTTATGCTCAGGCAGGCGCTGCAGTCACTTACCGGGCAGGAAAGGGAGCTGATATTACTCCGGTATGTAAATGAGGTCCCGGTTGCGGACCTGGCAAAATTTTATGGGGTTTCCAGATTTGCATTATACAGGGAGACAAAAAAGGTTTTAAAAAAATTGGAAAGGAGAATTTCGGATGGAGCGAAAAATGAAGGAACAATTGAAAAAAATATATGAAGCGCCAAGACCTGCCGGAAAGAGGGCGTTTTTACGAGAAATAGAGCAGCCGCCGATAAGGCTTGGAAACATTCTTTGGATACAGTGCTTCTATCTTTCTAAATGGGAGTGGATTTTATCCGTCATTCTGCTCGGAGGAGTGGTGGCTGTGGGAAGCCTTTACAGGGAATGGATGTTCAGTGTAATTCTTGCATTGGTACCGTTTCTTGCGGTGGTCAGTGTGTCGGAGAGTGTTCGTTCTGTTACATGGAAAATGAGTGAGCTGGAAATGTCTGCAAGGTTTTCATTAAAGAGTGTGGTGTTGGCAAGGCTGGTTATTGTCGGTGTGGGAAATGTGGTTCTGGAATTGCTGATTGCCCTGCTGGTGGGCGGAAACTTTTGGGAAAATGTGTTGTATCTATTGACACCGTACCTGCTTACTGCATATGGAAGTCTGATTCTGGTAAGAACAATTTCTGGAAAAGAGGGGATTTATGCCTGTGCCGGACTGGGGCTGCTTGTGGGGCTGGCAGTGGAATTTAGTATAATGCGTTATAGATGGATTTATCAAAGCAGGTATACTGCATTATGGTTTGCGGCAGTCAGCTTTATTTTGTATTTAACGATTAGGGAAAGTAAGCGCAACATTCGGAAAATGGAGGAAATAGTATGGAATTAGTAGTAGACCGTTTGACAAAACAGTATAAAAATAAGATTGCAGTGGACAGAATCTCTTTTCAGTTCAGTGAGGGAGTATATGGCTTGTTAGGGGCGAATGGCGCCGGAAAAACTACTCTGATGAGGATGCTTTGCGGCATTTTAACACCCACCGGTGGAGAGGTTTCCTTTGACGGAATTGATGTGGACACAGAGGAGTACCGGGGATATCTCGGTTATCTGCCCCAGGATTTTGGGTATTACCCTAATTTTACAGGATGGGATTTTCTGTTATATATGGCGGCACTAAAAGGGATTGGAAAAAAGCAGGCAGAACGCAAAGCAAGAGAGCTTTTAGAGCTGGTGTCCCTTACAGATGTGGCAAAGAAAAAAATAAAAACCTATTCTGGGGGAATGAAGCAAAGACTCGGTATTGCACAGGCATTATTGAATGACCCGAGAATCTTAATTTTAGATGAGCCCACTGCCGGACTGGACCCCAAGGAAAGGGTAAGGTTCAGGAATCTGATTGGTGAGCTTGGAAAAGACAGTATCGTCATCTTATCTACCCATATTGTGTCGGATATAGAGCATATTGCAGATACAATATTGATGATGAAGGACGGGCAGCTGATTTTTAAAGGTGCAAGAGAAGACATTGAGGAAGACTTGGAAGAGTTCTATCTGGAAAATTTCGAGGATGCGTGAAAATATAGGTAATTGCGAAACTCTGTTTTTTAAGACGTTCATTGTGTAATATAGACAAATCACCGCAGGGCACGAGCACAAGGCATACCTTCCTACTAAGCTCGGCAAAGCCTCGCTAAGTAT
>CAMWYJ010000001.1 GCA_947178445.1 uncultured Clostridium sp. | reverse complement strand
TAAGAGACGTGTCTGTTTGAGTCTTCCTACAGTCTGCAGACCTGCCGTAATTTAAACATCATTTCTACCAGAAATTCACCCTTTTGAATAAAGATATTGGTAGGTTTTGGGGGTACTCTAAAATTATTTTTATTTTAATATAGAAAGGGCTAAAAAGCAATTCTTTCTTTTGAATTGTTTGGGATTGTGCAAAATGCACAACGAATATCTGTCAAAATAACTGAAAATTAAAAAAATTCAGTTGTAATGTGTTTAATTTTGTGCTAAACTTGTAATTAGATAAGTGGAATTTATTGATTTCACACAAATTGAGTATAAAGGAGGTATTATTAATGCAGAACTTACCGGCAAATGTTACACGTGGTAATGATACGAATATTATTTCTATTGCTGCATCCTCGAATAAGGGAATGCTGATTCGTTTTTTGAATGAGCAGGTTGAAGAAGGTTTTTATGCGTTGGTAATCGATTATTTAAAGGATCATAATTTTGATTTATCCACTATGCTTGTGGATGAGGATGTAAAGGCTCAGTGTACTAAGCTTTATGAGCTTGCTGAATTTGTGGATGAATATATTAAGAAGCCAGGTAAATATGAAATTGAGGAGTGGATTGAACCATTGTTCCATTTTGTATATGGAGATATTGATCCTGCGGATATAGATGCCATTATTAACACAACTGGTATTTATAGATATAGCATATGGATGATTTATCTTTATCAGTTGGATCGTTTTGGAGAGGCGATGCGTCTGATTGGCGAGCGTGTGGCTCCACTTTTGATCAATACCTGCTATCAGATTACAGATGCTGATGACAGACCGCCAACATATGACAAAGCTGTTATGGGTTATATGGATTTGATCAATGTTGTAATGGAGATGGATTTGCCGCCTTCTGCCTCGAATTCAGAAGCATATCTTAACAATTTAGAGGTATTATATGATTATTTTGTAGAGGATACCCATGTGGGCAATGATTATAAGGTTCAGTTTAGTATGGGTATGTTTAATTCTTTTATCCGCAAGCAGGATTATAATAAGGCTTTTGAATTTTATGGTTTGAATGCTGAATTTATTCCGGTTGATAACATGCTTGTTTATGAGAACTTTAAGGAATTGATCCGCAACTGTAACAGCACCCAGTATACGAATGTGTTGAGCCGTTCCGTTATTTCTGCAATTTCTAAGCAGGACATTTATAATAAGAGAATTGATAGTCTGCTGGTTGAAGTTTGCGCATTTGTGAAAAAGGTATACAAGTACATTGAAGATGAACCGGTTATGAAGAAAAATTTACAGATTCTTGGAGCGGGTTCCTCTTTAAGTGATAAGAGTAATGTGTTTGAAGGTCTTTATGAGTACAATCTTGTATTTCATGAGTGTGGGATTAAGCAATTGGTAAATCAGGATCTGTCTACCCGCTCATGGGAAGAAAAGTATGAGATTTTAGATTTGCTCTATACAACCTTGAATGTTGTATTTGATGGATATAATGTGTATGAGATTTCGAACCGCATTGAGCATCAGTATGTAGAGCTTACATGGATTGGAAATTATGTGAATGCGAATCCATCTCTTCTCAAATTATTCTTCAGTGTGAAAGAAAAGATTAAAGCATTTAAGATCCGGAAAAACACAATTATAGAGAAGAGTAAGACAAATTACGAGATTAAGCAGCTTCTTGAGGATCGTCAGAAACATCTTGTGTTCATTGCAGCTACAGATATGATAAAGACAGGGCTTAGCAATAAAGATAAGCCTGTGCTATATTCGAGCTATGATAAAGAAAAGGCAAGAAAGATGGTTCAAGAGACATATGGAAAGATTAATCTTCCACAAAATTATGAAGTAAAGCATGAAGCATCTGGTGGTGGTAATAAGTTTGGATTTGGCAAGTCTTCTTCTAATGTTGTTGATGGGGAACTTACAAAAATGTTTAATAATATAATTATGGAAGAGATGCTTTGCAAATCAGAATGGCTTTGGAATCAGCATACAACAAAGAATCGTGATAGGCAGACGGATGAAGAGGCAACTTATAGTGTTGCATGTTTGATTCGGGTAGTGGAGCTTTTGATTGTACGGAAAAACAAAATAGATGTTTCAGAACCAACCCCGAATAAGAAGGTTATTATTACGAAGACAGGTAAAGTAATTGAGTTATCTGATGAGTCAGGCAATAAGCCGGTTAACAGTAAGAATAGTGATCCAACGGTTATTGAACACATTAACCATATTGAAGATTTCCTGAAGAATCGAAGTGATTCAAATGTCTCATATGTCAAAGGATATATCACAGATTGGGTAAATATGCTGATGCAGGGTAAGTTCGACAGAGATTCTCTGTTGTCAGTGGTAGAGGCAGAGGAAGTACGGGATAAAACATGGCAGATTATTAAGAGATTAAATTATGATATGATTAGTCTATGAGAATTAGATATAAAAACAGGATAGGTAAATATATACCTATCCTGTCACTATAAAGGAGATTTGTATGAGAAAAAATCGTGGATTTTCATTGGTAGAGTTGTTGGTAGTGATGGCGATTATAGCAGTAATCGCTGGTGTATTGGCACCAGCGCTCATTCGCTATGTTAACAAAGCGCGTTTGAGCAGTGATATTGATACGGGGAAAGAAATTGCGAAGGCAATTCTTGCTGCTGTGACAGAAGAGGATGTAAAGGATAATGCAGTGGAGCATGCAGACCCGCATCCTGTTGAGGATATGGATGGTGATGATTTTAAAGACAAAGTGTATGAAATTCTTTCTGTGAATACGGTGAAAGGAAAAGCAAAGAAAGATGTTGATGGCAATGTAATGCAAAATGGTACGCCACAATTTTATTATACATTGGATACATCAAAAAGTAAGATTGAAATCTATTATGGAGGAACCGATGCTGATTATCAGGTTTATCCGGTAGCAGGAAAGAAGATTGTGGAATAGAGGCTGCAGAGCATTTTAAATTTTTATCAAAAATCAAAAATTATTGTTGACAAATGTTCTAACGTTTGGTATATTACTACTTGTCGTTAAGACGTGCGCGAGTGGCTCAGCGGTGGAGCACCTCCTTGCCAAGGAGGGGGTCGCGGGTTCGATCCCCGTCTCGCGCTTATTTTATTTCAAGCAAATAATACTGAAAATACAAGGGAAAGGAGAGTTTCTCCAATCACACGAACTTGTTTTGACAACGGAATTTTGACAATAAAATGACAACGATAATGAATACAATAATTTTTGTATTTGACATATATTTTGGAAATCAAATAATTTAGGTGTTAAGAGGCTGTTGATGAAATCAACGGTCTTTTTTCATGCCATACTTTCGTGTGGCGCTTTCCTCATGGGTGGTAGCAATCAGCTATCGCCCTTTTTACGATAAACAATTCCATAGGATGATTAGAGATATTGATAAGAAGGATTTCTTTTTCAATATCCTTTTCATAAAAGCTGGGATTTTCCTTCCTGGCACATACCTCATGAGGCGTAGTAGTGTTGCAACCTGCTGCGCCTTTTTTGCGTTAAGGCATACATGAGGTATCAATCATTTTAATTTTAGGAGGTATGTATCATGAAACAAGGAAAAACAATCGCACTTGTAAATCAAAAGGGTGGTGTTGGAAAGACAACAACCACGATTAACCTGGGAGCCTGTCTGGCAGAACAGGGAAAGAAAGTATTGCTGGTGGATCTGGATAGCCAGGGAAACCTGACTTACTGTTGCGGAAACAAGGATAAGGATCTGGATGCAATCCCAAACACCATGGCAGAGCTCATAGAAGCCAAAATAAGACAAAAAGAATATAATATCAGGGATTATATCAAATCGTATGAAAACATGTCTTATATCGCCTGTAACGTGCTTATGGCAGATGTGGAAATGCTGCTGATAACGGCTATGGAAAGAGAATTCATGCTGAAAGAAATTTTGGAACCGTTGAAGAAAGAATTTGACTATATCATATTGGACTGCGGTCCAACACTTGGCATATTTATGCTGAATGCCTTGGTAGCAGCAGATTCCGTAATGATTCCTTCCGAAACAGAAACATTTTCTGCAGTCGGTTTAGAGCAATTAATAAAGAGTGTACTCCGTACACGCAAGCGGTTAAATCCAAATCTGGATATAGACGGAATCCTGTTTACAAAGGTTACGGAATCCTTTCAGATCGCAAAGAAATATATGCAGCAGATATATGATAAATATGGAGAGTTTATTCCCATTTATGATTTTGTGATACCAAGACTTACGGAGGTATCCAAAGCAATTGATGAAAACCGTCCGCTGATTGATTATAAGGATGAACGGATCAAGGAAGGCGAGAGCACGGTGGCGAAAATGTACCGGAAGCTGGCAAGAGAGGTAATTGCAGGGGAGGGAATGGAAAATGAGTAATATGATCGGTTTACAAAATATGTTTGGTGTCGGCAGCCAGGAAATAACGGAGCTGGCAATAAAAGATTTAAGTCCCAGAAAAAATCACAGATTTCATGAGTCTTCTAATGCAAAGAGAGAAGCGATTGCGGAATCCATTCGAGAATTTGGAGTTATTGAGCCGGTGATCGTCCGACCAAAAAAAGATTGTGCATATACGATAGCCGGTGATTATGAGATACTTGCAGGACATCAGCGGACAGAGCTTAGCATGGCGGTTGGAAAAAAAACAGTGCCATGTATCATTAAAGAGGGCTTGACAGAAGAAGAGGCAGAACAGTATGTGACAGAAACAAACCTGCAGCGTTCCTTTGAGGAAATGAATTATTCCGAGCGGGCTGCAGTGATTGCCGGGCATTATGATGCCATGAAAAAAAGGAACGTCCGCAAAGAGGTTTTGGATGAAATTAATTCGTATTTACAAACCTATGCAAGCCCTGTAAATACAAAGGCTGAGGATGGTTTGTCCCTCAGAGGGACAGACGGTGTCAGAGGAGTAGCAGAGGAGAATGATTTATCAAAATCTACGATTGCCCGCTACATCCGGATTGATACTCTGATTGAAGATTTAAAAATAATGCTGGATGATAAAGAAATTGCATTGTTTCCTGCTGTAGAATTGTCCTATATCAGTAAAGAGAATCAGAATGTGTTTGTGGAGCTGATGAGGGCTAATGAATACAAATGTGATCTAAAGAAAGCAAAACTTATAAGGGAATATCAGCAGAAGAGTAAGCTTACGATTGCGACTATGCAGGAGATCTTATCCGGGGAAAAGGCAAAGAAATCACCAGGCAAGCCGAAAGCATTTAAGGTGAATGGTGGTATTATCAAGAAGTATTTTAAGCCGGAGGATAAGCCAAAGGATATTGAGGAGACAATTGATAAAGCCTTGGAGATGTATTTTGGAAAGGAATAGGAGGTATTAAATGAAGAAATATTTGGTAGCTTATAATGTTCACAGAGGACTAGGACTTGTCAAGTCAGCAGTAATAGAGGTTGAAGATGATTATGTGCCTGCTTTAGACAATATGAAAAAAATTAAGAAAAAAATCATTAGCGATGTGAAACCGGAGCTATTAAGCCTGTATGCTGCACCTTCAAATTGTGGTGGAGATGTTTTGTATACTGAGGATAAATTAATAGATATGGAAAACCTTAATATTGTTGCAATTTCAAATCTGAATGTGTGAGATATGCATAATATAACAATGAAGAATGATTGGAGAGGCGGTAAGAATATTGGATAAATTGATTTTAGATGTTTGTTGCGGAAGTAGAATGTTTTGGTTTGATAAGAATAATGAAAATGTCTTGTTTATGGATAATCGAACCTTACATGATACCTTGTGTGACGGAAGAAAACTCGATATTGAGCCAGACATCATTGGAGATTTCCGAAACATTCCGTTTGATGATAACACATTCCACATGGTTGTGTTTGATCCACCACATTTATTGAAAGTTGGAGAAAATTCATGGTTGGCCAAGAAATACGGAAGGTTATCAGAAACTTGGACTGATGATTTGAAACAGGGATTTTCGGAGTGTATGAGGGTATTAAAACTGCATGGAACGCTGATTTTCAAATGGAACGAACAGCAGATTAAGTTAAGCGAAATTTTGAAAGCGATTGAATATAAGCCTCTATTTGGGAATAAAAGAAATAATACACACTGGCTTGTGTTTATGAAAGAAAATAAAGAGGTAGTGAACTGCTGCAATGAGCATGAGTTTGAACAATAGGCAGGTGGAGTAGGATGCATGAATGGTTATAAGGTTACCTGCACGATTTGCAGGAAGGAAAAAATCATTCCAATGACAGAAGGGCAGTATATAAGGCTGGATAATGGTCTGTCAGAGGGGAAGCATATATAGGATGTCGTGCCGGATCTGGCACCTGAGTGGAGAGAAATGTTTTTATCTAGGATGTGCCCGGATTGTTGGAATGCGTTTATGGAGGCAGTGAAGGAACCGGATTTTGAATGACAGGGAGGTGATGACTTGTTAATTCAGGACAAAATTGAATTAAAATATAACCGTATCAAACAGCAATTTGGTTGTGGTTATTATTCTGTATGCTGCAGGGATGATTGTCCCTGCAGTTTGAAGTATCAGGATTACGATGTAAATACAATGGGGATTCTAAAGGAAGAGTTTGATCAGGAGACGATTAAACTGTTTGGAGGGTAAAGGAATAATACAAAATAAAAAAGAGAGGTAAAAATCATGAAAATCAAAAACTTATTTGAAACGGTAAATGACGGGGTGATAAGAATTGGAGGAAACAGATGATAAATGGGGAACTTATAATTGATAACTTTGCCGGTGGTGGAGGTGCTTCAACTGGTATAGAGCTTGCTACAGGTATGAGTGTTGATATCGCAATAAATCATGATCCGGAAGCTATCCGTATGCATGAGGCGAATCATCCTAGTACAAAACATTATTGTGAAAGTGTGTGGGATGTAGACCCTGTAAAAGTGTGTAATGGTAATCCGGTAGCTTTGGCATGGTTTTCACCAGATTGCAAGCATTTCAGTAAGGCAAAAGGTGGAAAGCCAAAGGATAAGACTATCAGAGGACTTGCGTGGGTAGCTTTAAGGTGGGCTGCATTAGTCAGACCAAGAGTGATTATGCTTGAGAATGTGGAAGAATTTAAAACATGGGGACCACTTAACAGGAACCATAGACCTATCAAGGCAAAGCAGGGAGTAACATTTCAGAAATTTTGTAAACAGCTTCGGGGTTTAGGATACCAAGTTGAATTTAAGGAGCTGGTTGCAGCGGATTACGGAGCTCCCACAATGCGTAAGCGGTTCTTCATGATTGCAAGATGTGATGGAAAACCGATAGTATGGCCAAAGCCAACACATGCACCGGCAGATAGTAAAGAAGTGAAGTCCGGATTATTAAAGCCATATGTTGGAGCTTATACACAGTTGGATTTCAGCCGTCCCTGTCCGTCCATATTCGATACAGCAGAGGAGATTAAAGAAAAATATGGAATACGGGCAGTACGACCACTGGCACCGAAGACCATGGAACGGATTGCCAGAGGATTAAAAAAATTTGTAATTGACAATGCAGAACCATTCATTGTGCAGATAAATCATAGTGGTGCCAGATTCGATTACTGCAACAGTATGAATGAGCCATTAAAAGTAATTACATCAAAGCATGGTTTTGGGATAGTTGAACCTTACATGGTACAAATTGGACAGACCGGTTTTACAAATGATAGAAGTAAGGATGTCAGGGAACCGCTTACAACGATTGTGAGTAAGAATGAACACTGCCTTATTAGTCCTACATTTATTCAATACCACGGAGAGTCCTCTGACAAAGATGTCAGAGGGCAGACTATAGAAGATCCGATTATGACAGTTGACAGTTCAAACAGATATGGATTGGTTACATCTTTTCTGAGTAAATTTTATAAATCTGGCATCGGACAGGACATAAGGGAACCGTTGCATACGATAACTACATCACCCGGACATTTTGGGGAAGTAAGAGCATTTCTGATCAAATACTATGGTGAAGGTACCGGACAGGATATCAGGAATCCGTTAGATACTGTAACTTCGCATGACAGATTTGGATTGGTCACTATAGATGGAGCTGATTATCAGATTGTAGATATTGGATTGAGAATGTTAGAACCGAGGGAACTGTATGGCTGTCAAGGATTTCCGGAGGATTATATAATAGATAATGATTTAAAAGGTCATTCTTACAGTCGTACAGAACAGGTGAAAAGGTGTGGAAATGCAGTACCGCCTCCATTTGCCAATGCATTGGTTAAAGCAAATCTGCCGGAACTTTGCGGGCATGAGCGCATAAAGAATATGTTGGTGGGAGTAGAACCAGGAGGACAATTGAGGATGTTTGCATAAATGGGTATTTTTCTAAAAGATTGGAGTGAGATGAAAATTCAGAGTTAAATCAAGGATTTAACGGAATGAATTGTAAAAAAGTCTGATAATTGGGAAGCAGAGTATACCTGCTTCCTTTTTTGATGGAAGAAAGGAGGGTACATATGGATGAAAAAATTATGACATCGGATGATTGGAAAGATTATTTAGGCATCGTGGAGGATCAGGAGGAAGTAGTACCGGTGGATGACGTGGAAGGAGAGTGGGAATATGTCAGGAAGTTTTGACAGAATAATGGAAGAACGGAGGCAATTGGTCAATCAAATTATCGAAAACATGAAACAGGGTTACATCCTGCCAAAACCAAAGTGGGCTGTAACTCCTTTTTCTTTTCATAATCCTGTTTCCAATGCAATGTATCATGGAATGAATATGGTCAAGCTGTATCTTTATAGCGAGGCGTTCGGTTATATGGATACACGATTTATGACCTATAAGCAGGCACAAAGTAAAGGTTGGCAGGTAAAGAAAGGTGAAAAGGGAATCCGGCTGGAAAAGTATATATTTACAAAACAGGTAGAGCAGGAGAATCCAGACACAGGGCAGAAAGAAAAGGTAATGGTACGCCTCAGACGACCAATGGTAAATACCTTTGTAGTGTTTAACGCAAGTCAGATTGATGGTATAGAGCCCATGAAAGAAATGGAGCCGCTTGAATACAATGAGGTATTAGGACTTGCAGATCAGTTGATTGCCAGCAGTGAATGCAGCATCAGTGAAGAACCGCAGGCGAAAGCATATTATAGTCCTCCAACAGATTCAATTACACTGCCACCCAGAGATTCCTTTATCAGTCAGGAAGCATTTGCGACAACGCTGCTGCATGAAATGGTACATAGCACCGGTCATAGCTCAAGGCTTGACCGTCCAATGTTGAATAAATTTGGAACACCTGAATATGCGTTAGAGGAATTAAGGGCGGAGCTGGGATCCTTTTTTATGGGGACGGATTTAGGAATTGAGGGAAGCCAGGAATTATTGGATTCGCATACACAGTATCTGGAATCATGGATTAAGGTATTGAAGGATGATCCAAACGAGTTGTTCCGTGCCTGTTCTGATGCACAGAAGGCAGTAGAAAGATTAAGTGACAATCTGGAACGGTATAGAGAACAGATGCAAGAGGATGTTATTTCTCTTACAGTAGATGAGAAACATTTAAATCATGAACCCAGGCAGATGGTAAATGATACAGGCAACTCATGGGATGCCGCTATCGAGCAAGTTATGGAAGCAGTAGAATTGGCACAGCCGGATTTTGAAATGGAAATGTAAAGGAGGAGAAACATGGCAAAATTTCAAATTAATCGAAAATCATTAATCCATGATGCAAACAGAGATTTTGCATTAACAAGAGTACCAAACAGTAATGCAGAATATTATCTTTTGATTGGAAAAGAAGACGTTGTATCTGCAGATGAAAATACAATAGTGGTGGAGTGGGCAGATGATAAGCAGTTAGACATCATCCCAGCAATCCGTGAAGAGGGAAAGGATTGGAGACCACCAACACTCAAAGAGGCGGTGGAAGAACGTCTTCATCCTTCAGAAAAGCTTATACAAATGACCGCTGGACAATTAGAGAGTAATTATTATCATTATGATGATGACTACGATCCGGAGGAAAAGGCACGTATCAAGGCAGAACGTGAGCAGCTTCGTGAGGAAGCAAAGGCAAAGAAAGAAGTCAGACAGAGTGAGACTAAACGGGCAGTGAAAAGCAATAGGCAGGAATTTGCCCAGGATAAAGCAACCAACCAGACGGAGAGGAAACATCAGGAAAAGCAGCAGAAACAGGAACCGGCAGATGAAAGCAAACAAGAAGCTCCAAAGCAGCATTTTTATAATAAACAGCAATTCCATGAAATAAAGATGGGTGTACGAAGAGGTTTGGATACCAGTCTTTATTCTAATATCCATTTTAATGCGGATCAGATGCGGGAGCTCCGCCTTGCAATGCAGCAGGGTGTTGATATCAAGAGTTACAACAATCCTTTGATCAGTGCAGAACATATGAAGGAGCTACGGCTAGGTGCTGAAAATGGTGTTGCATTAGATCTTAGCAAACTAGATCAAACTTTATATAATGCAGAGCAGATTCATGAATTGCGGATTGGTTTTGAAAAGGGATTGAATGTGAAGGATTACATGGATCCTGAATTTAGTGCTGCGCAGATGAAAGAAATACGGCTGGGACAGCAGGTAGGATTGAATACATCAACCTATGCAAACATCCATTATACGCCAGATCAAATGGCAACAGTAAGACACCAGCTTGTATTTCAGCATTTAAAGGATATATTTAAGAAATGGCTGCAAGATGTCAGAGCGTGGGCTGGTGAAAAGATAAGTACTATGACAGAGAAGTTGGTGGCAAGAACGGAGAACCGGGCGGTACGTTCTTCGGAAGAACTGCAGGAAGCACGTATGCGTGAAGCTGTGCAAGATGTAAAAACAACACTGATCAACTCAGAGCTTTTACCGGAGGAGGCATATGAAGATAAGGAACTGGATGAAAATATAAAAACCAAATTGGAAGAGCTGGTGGAGGATTATCGTAACAAACCAGATAACCTGGACAGGCAGGTTGCAAAAAAAGTCAAGGAGGTTTGCGAGGAAGCCGGAGCAAAATTGGATATGAACCAAGAAAACCTCATTTATGTCAAGTCCACGGAAGAGGCTATTGAAGAAGTGATGAATGAGCAGGAGCAGTTTGAACAGCTGCAGGAAATGATGTATGAACAGATTGATATGGAAATGATGATGTAGGAGGGACAATATGGAATATGTAATCAGTGGACTTAGGAAACAAAATGATGAGCTTCAGACACATGTTATCCGTCCGGATGGGAACTGTGGCTGGGAAAAGATACAAGGTGATAAGATTATGTTGAAAGTCTTTCCAGGATATGAGTCACCGGAAAGCATCGAGCTGCCGGAGAACCATATCGCAAAAAAGATTGGCATAAGGGAAGAATATCCAACGGAGCATGCATACGTGGCACTTTCCCAAAGACAGATAGATCACATAGCCACAGGAAAATATACAGACTTGTCAAATGCATTTATATTCAATTTAAAAATAAGTGGCGACTTTTATAATGCGAATTTTAAAGATGCAGATATCAGGGAATGCAACCTTGTAGATGTGGATTTTACAAATTGCAATTTCGACGGTGCGAATTTTTCTTCAGATTGTAAAGCATGCCAGTTTATCCATAACAATTTTACGAATGCCTATATAAGAAATTGCAGATTTGATGACACTGTATTTGATTGTAACAATTTTTTAAAAGCATCTTTCAAACAAATGTCTTTCCACCGGTTTACGGTTATCAAGGATAATTCTTTCCAGCTCAGTACATTTAATTCTGTAACGATGGGACATGTTGATGTGCGGGGCGAAAATAGGCATTTGGATACCATTCATTTTACAATGGACGGAGGAGCTACAGATATTGAAATTGAGAATATGAAAAAAAGCTGCATGGAAGCACTGGCTGTAAGAAAGGCAGACAGGATCAAAGGATTGAAACCACAGGATATTGACTGGGCAAAAGTTGAGAAGATCTATGAGTATGAGATAAAGCAAAAGATTCCGTCGGCTCAGCGCGTGACAGAATGGTTTGGTGATTATGGAATGGCAGTTCCAAAGATGGAAGCGAAAATCATTCATTTTGATCAAAGGTACGACGAGGCGGTATATGATGTAGACTGGAAACCCAGGGAACGGCAGGGAGATTATCAAAAGAGTTATGCGGATGCAGTAGAAGAAGTGATGGAGCAAGCTGAAATGGAGCTAGAAGCTTCCTTTGAAGAGTCATTTATAGAATAAGAAAGATTGAGAGCGTAAGGCGCTTTTTTAATACTCTTTCGGGAAGGAGATGGAAGACATGCCTGAAATTGAATTGGAGGATTTTGAAACACAGAAAGAGGAAGCAGAAGCAGAGTTGTAAGGGATTATGCAGTTGGAGCAGAGGAATCTGCTCCTTTTTTATATGGAGGAAGGTTATGGCAAGAGGAACTATCAAAAGATTTTCAGACGAACAGGTTGAGCGTGCAAACAGGGTAGATGTAGTCGATTATGCAAAAAGTCTTGGTTATGAAATAGAACGAAGTGGTATCTGGTATAAAGCAAAAGGAAAGGGTGGATTGTATTTTAACCGTCCGAAAAATACCTGGCATTGGGAAACACAGGATGTTGGAGGAGGAGGGGCAATCAGTCTGTGCATGAAGCTTGAAAATAAAACATGGGTAGAGGCAGTGAAAACATTGCTTGGTGAAGAGATGAATGAGATCCGGCATACACAGGACTGGAAACCGGAACCAGAGCAAAAAAAAGAATTCAACCTGCCATCCAGAAATGATACGTATCGACATGTATTTGCGTACCTTGGCAAAACCAGGGGGATTGACGAAGAAATCATAAAAGATATGGTTGCTCAAAGGCTCATTTATGAGAATACACAAAGAAGCTGTGTATTTGTCGGACGGGATAAGGAAGGAGTGGCAAGACATGCTTCTGTTCGTTCTACCAATACAGCCGGAAAGGTATTTAAGCAGGATGTACCAGGCAGCCAGAAACAGTTTTCTTTTTCATTATCCGGTACATCTGGAACATTAAATGTATTTGAAGCGCCAATTGATATGTTGTCTTACATGACACTTCAAAAAGAACATGGGCTAAAAACAGACGATTCTTATGTTGCCCTGGGAGGCGTGACGGATAAAGCGTTAATACGCTTTTTGGAAGAGTATCCGGATATTAAAAAAATAAGGATATGCACCGATCATGATGAAGCAGGAGAGAATGCAGCTATCCGGATTTATGAAGAGTACCATGAACGATATAAAATAACCAGGCACCGTCCATCATATAAGGACTTTAATGAGGATCTGGTGGCATTGAAATATCCGGAAAGAGTAAAAGCGAAAGAACAGGATATTGAAAACGAGGTGCAGGCAGACAATCATAAAGAACAGGCACAGGATGGCAGAGAATCTGAAAAGCAGGATGCTGAAAGAGAAGACACTGAGCAGATAAAACAGAATTTCCAGTTAAGCAAAAAGGAACTGCTCAAGCTTGGTATAGAACAAAGAACAATTGCATGGTATATGGATGCAGAAAAAGAATGCGTGGATGAAATGTTTTCCATAAAAGGAAATTCGAATCTGTTATATGTATATGACAGTCAGGAGGAGCTTGTTGCGGATGTGGATATGGGATGCCGATTATGGGATAAATTCCAGGAAGATATAGAGGTTGCATATCGAGAAGAATATCCGCACGATGAATACCGTGCTGCATATCAAGGTGTAAGGCAGATGAAAGACTATATATTAACAAATCCGCAGATCAGTCAGGTGTTCGTTAAGACAAGCCGGATGGATACAGGGAAACGGGCTGCAGAGGAGATAAAGGCATTATGCGATGAACTGGGGATAAAGTGTGACCGCATGGAGCCGAAGCTTATGACCTTTGCCGAGGATCTTGCGATGGAGAACGCAGTGACAGAGATCATAGAACAGACACCCTTGAACGACCTGCAGTCCCTTCAGAATCTGGATATGGCTGCGGGTATGGAAATGTAAGGCTATCCTCCCGAGAGGTTTTCTGTCAGAAAAACCGTGCGAGCGGAGCGAAGCAGGGGCAAGCTTCCTATTTGTGGATACATGTGTGCCACATGTATCCGCAAACAGCTTGCCAGGGTGTTCCCCCTGGACCTCAATCTTTGGGAAGTATCCCAAACCCTCTGTATCAATATAATTCATAGATCAACTAAAGGAGGTGATGTATTCCGTTGAATGTAAAAAGCACGGATATTCATTTTAGAGTATCAGCAGATGAAAAGGAGGTAGTAGAAAAGGCTGCAAAAGCTGCAGGAAAAACATTATCAGAGTATGTCAGAGAAGTAATCCTTGCTGCATCTGATTATGAAGTGACAAATATCGCATATGTGCATAGCACAAAGTTACAGCAGTCAGGTACCAGCAGGAAAGAGGATATACATATACGGATATCAGAGGAAGAAATGGTATTTTATGAAAGCCAGGCAAAAGAAGCCGGCTGCTCGGTATCCGAGTATGTCCGCCGGAGTGCGAACGGCAATAACGTTATAATCGTCCCCGGAATGAAAGAGGTTGCCAGGCAGATTGCAAAGCTTGGAGTCAATATCAACCAGCTTGCGACTCTGGCGCACCAGGGACGAATAAAGGAAGTAGATCTGTTTGCCTGCAATGATACGCTGAAGCAGGTATTGAAGAAGTTAATCGAGATTAAGAAAGGATAGGTGGATGGGGACTATAACATTTCACAATGGCAAAAGTAAGACAGATGCAGGAGCTGGTCATCGGGGGTATCATACATTACAGTCTTTGAAGGACATAATTGAATATGTAACACAGGAAAAAAAGACAGAACCATGGCTAATCAGTACAGTGAATTGTAATGCTGCTACAGCTTATGAAGAAATGGTACTGGTGAAGCAGTTGTATGATAAGACAATGGAAAATGGGAAAAACAGGATGTTGGTTCATTTTTCACAGAACCTGGTGGCTGGCGAAACGGATCCGCATACTGCACATGAGATAGCAGGGCGGCTTATAAAACATAAGATGTTTGAAGGCTTTCAGGCTGTTTATGCAACCCATCTGGATACGGGAAAGCTGCATACACATTTTGTGATCAATTCCGTTAATATGGAGGATGGTCATAAATGGCAGATGTCGGAGAAAAAATTACAGGAGTTAAAGGATTTTTCCGATTCAATTTTAAGGGAATATGGTCTGTATATTGTTCCGGAAAAGCAGGCAGAGAGCAAGCAAGAAGCATACAAACATCAGTTGCAGGTGAAAATGGAGAAGGAGGGTACGAGCTGGAAGCGGGAGACATACCTAGCGGTTAAGACTTGTATGGAGCTTGCAATAAGCCGGGAGGACTTCATCAGTAAGTTGAATGCTCTGGGCTACGGAGTGGACTGGAAAGACAATAGAAAATATATCACCTTTACGGATCCAGACGGACACAAAATCCGGAACAGGAAGCTTTATCCGCAATCTATTTTTACCAAGGATGCATTGGAGAACCGTTTTGCACTCAATAAGCAGTATCAGGATATGGCAAAGGAACAGGAAGGCAGAGAGGCAATGGATGATGCTTATAGTATCCTGCGGCTGGTGAACAGCTTGAATAAGATGGGAAAGAGTGGCAGATATCCATTTCAGAAACTCGAAAAGGATTATTCCTCTATGGCTGCCAGGAGGGAGCTGGCGAAGGAAGCACAGAAAGGACGTGGTATCGATTGGGAACGATAATATAATAAGAACGGTAATGAAAGCAGTAAAAAAGGATAAATCTCTCCTTCTTTTACTGTTTTTTATGTTAGCAGTATTGTTTTACATGAATATGTATATAACAGCGGTTCTGACAGGGATGCTTGATGCAAAGACAATCCTGATCGGGAAAGAAGTTATTATGGAAATACTTACGACAAGAGACAGGCTGACCATATTTGGCTGCATAATAGGTCTGGAGCTTGCCGGAGTGTGGTGGTTAGACAGCAACCGCCAGAATTATAAATCAAAGCTTATCCAGATAACACCGGATATTTATACTCCTGCACCAGCAGGACAGAATCAGTGCGGTTCTGCGAAATGGCTGCCTAAGAGAGATTATGATAAAGCCTTTTCTACCTGTTTGATTCCAAAGGATATTATAGAAAAGAACATACGAAAGGTGGATATTCCTTCTGGTGGGTATGTTCTTGGGAAAGTGGATACAAAAGAAGGAGAAAAGGTCTATTACATGGATACAGATACACATGTATTATCAATTGGTGCAACACGTTCCGGTAAAACGAGATGCGCTGTACTACAGACAATCGGACTACTGGGACTTGCCGGTGAATCCATCCTTGCAACGGATGTAAAAGGCGAATTGGTAGATTATACAAAACCTTTTTTGGAGCAACTCGGATATGAAGTACTTACTATCAATTATGATGAGCCGGTTTATTCTGATTTGTGGAATTATCTGCAGGTGATCATTAACTATGTAGATGAGGGCGATATACCAGCAGCGATTGATGCAACATGGGATCTTACTTCCCAGCTTGTTGGAGAACCTAAGGGTGAGAGGATATGGAATGATGGTGAGGCATCCATGATAGCAGCAGCCATTATGGCGGTTGTTTATGACAATCGTTTTGGTGAAAATAAGAAATATCAAAATCTTGCAAACGTTTATTATTTTCTGATCAACATGTGCAAGCCGATTGGTAATATCCTTCCCTTAAGTGTGTATGTGGCAAGGCTGCCGGAAAATCATCCGGCAAAGGGACTTCTGGGAGTATCGGACATTGCACCCAGCCGGACAAAGGGATCTTTTTACACAGCAGCCGTTATGACGTTAAGGCTTTTTACAAATCCGTATATAGCAAACATGTCATCTGCTTCAAGTTTTGATCCAGCGGATCTGGGCAGAAAGAAGATGGCTGTTTTTATTGTCCTGCCGGATGATAGGCTTACATATCATACCCTGGCAACTCTTTTTGTATCTCAGGTATATACGATGCTATCAAAGGAAGCGAAAAGAAACGGTGGACGTTTAAAAAATAGAGTGAACGTTGTTGCAGATGAGTTTGGTAATTTTACTAAGATTTCTAATTTTGAACAAATGCTTACCGTGTCTGGAGGAAAGGGGATCCGCTATTATTTATTTTTACAGGATTTTGCACAGATAGAGAAAACGTATGAAAAAACTGGTCTGCGGACTATCCGGGGCAACTGCGAGACATGGGTATATTTACAGTCAGATGATCCGGAAACGCTAAAGGAGATATCAGACAAGCTTGACAAATATACGACATCATCCTACACAACAAACATGAGTTCCAACCGCAATAATACAAAGGTGACATCAACTGGCTCATCGAATAACCTGGTGGGAAGGGAGCTGTTGACAACGGCTGACCTGAAACGGATAAAGAGACCATATTCATTAGTAACATCAAGGGCGGATCCGGCTATCCTATATGCTCCGGATTTAAGCTGTTGGCAGTTTAATGAGCTCTTTGGCATGGGAGATGAAGAACATAACAGGAGGCTTCGACAAAAACGACAGGAACAGCGTGTGAAGCAGGATATATCTGCAGATATAGTGTTATGGGGAATCTGGGAAGTGTACAGTGGCGAGATTCGGAGAAAACAAAAAGAAAAGGAGGTAATGAAATTAGCGGAAAAAATGGAACAGATGGAGGTACAGACCGGAGGAATGACCGGAGTACCGGAGGAGGCATATTTTCAAATGCTGGAAGGAATGAATAACGATGATGATTAAGGTTCTGTTTACAACAAACAGGGCTTATTTTTATGCAAAATATAAGGAGGAAAATAAAAAATGGATTTAGTAAAAAATAAGAAATTAAGGTGGTATAAGGCAATTGTGTATGCCTTTTCCGTAGTGTTTATCACTCTTGTGTCTGGCGGTTATGCATATGCATCTGGAATCCAGGACTCCATTCTGGTCACAGGTACGAAAAAGCTCGCATCAGATGCACTGGTTGCGGTTCAGGTAATCGCAGCTCCAATCGGATTACTGCTGTTTGGCTGGTTTAAGTTCCAGGAAATGGCTGCCGGTGATGAGGGAGGGGAGCAGACAAAATATAAGAAGCTTCAACGGGTTGTGGTCATTGCCGTTGTTGTGATTGAACTGATCGGAACGCTTGCCGGAACACTGGGTGGCTATTATGGAATTAAATTCTCATAAGAAGAGGTGATGACCATGGGAGCAGAAATACTTTCAAATATACTGGATGAACTGTTTAACATAGAAGCGATAGCGGACGAGTATATTTCAATGCTGGATTATAATGAGGTATTCAATTGCCAGCAGTCATTGCAAAAACAGGTAGGGATCAATATAACACCTGTTATAAAGGTAGTCTTTGCATATGCCTTTTTTCTTCTTGTGCTAAAGTTTAGCTGGAAATTATTTAACACATACCTGTTAGGCACGGATGGTGATGCAGATGCAGATCCGGTTGTTGTGTTTACCAATTTTGCAAAGGCAGTAGCTGTGTCATTGTGTTTTGGGCTGCTCTTTACATATCTGTTAAATATTAGCTCGGAAATAACGCAAAAAGTAATGTCATCCCTGAAGCTGCCGGCTACGGTTAACGCAGCGGACGTAGCAGCGGCACTAAAAGATCCAAAAAGTGCAAAGCTAGTGCCTCTGGTTTTGTCAGGAACTTTACCCTTACGTGTGATGTTTGGAATTTATACGATTCTGGCAATTGTATTGAAAATAAAATTTGTAAAAAATGCGATCGAGCTGGTCATACTGCGGATTGGTCTTGCATTTTCTGCCGTTGGGTTACTGGATTCCGATGGCGGTGTGTTTAAGCCATATGTCAAGAAATTCTTTCAGATCTGCTTTGCAGTGCTGATCCAGGTGGCTTGCTTCAAAATGAGTGCATATGCATTGACACAATATTCCTTTATCTGGGCTTTTGCCTTGATATCAATGGCAATGACAGCGCCGGCATTCTTACAGGAGTTTATCATGACCAATCCGGGTGGTGGGAACAAGCTCCAGCAGGCATTGTATTCATTCAGTATTATGCGTTCTTTTACAAGGTGATCTATATGGAAGAGATAAAAGATTTAATATTAGCAGTGCAGATTGCAGCACTGCCGGTAAGCCTGTTCCGGGCAGGGTACATATACTTTGACCATATGCAGGATGAGGATACAAAAATCAGAAACAAGGAAATAAGAAATCTGACCATAGCGCTTGTTCTGATAGAGATCTCATTGTCAGTTGGATATCTGATCATGAGATATTATGGTTCTGTGCCAAAATGAAAGGGGGAATGGATGTGCAGGAACAGACAGAAAACATTCGTAATGAGTTATATATGCCCACGGGGTTGAAGATGAAAAAAGAACTGTTTCCGGGGTTTACAAAGGATGATTTAATTCCAACCATTATATCCGGCATTGTATTTGTGATACTTGATTGCATCCTCTGGATGTTTGGGTTGCAAAATGTAGGCATATTGTTCTTTATCCCGGCAGTTGGTGTTACGACAGTCATGTTTATGATGATAAAAGGTGAATTGAATCTGTCGCCGGTAGACTTCATAAGACTGGAAGTTAATTTTGCCAGGGAGCAGCGGTATTATCCCTACATAGCAAAAAATGAATGGGAAAATGTAGAGTAAGGAATCAGGGCATTTCTGCAATTTTGCGGAGTGCCCTTTTGAAATGAGGTGAGAAGAATGATCATTTATATCAGTAACGAGGAAAAAAAGGAGTTGCTAGACAGTCTGGCAGAGCAGCACGAATGGGAGCTTGTAAGGGAAGTGTTTGCCGGAGAAAGCCTGTCAGATTATATTACAGAAAAGCTGCAGGTAATCCAAAGCCTGTCCTATATGGTAATTGACAGAGCCAGTATAAAAGAGAATGACAGGGAATTGGAGGAAATCATTGAAACGATACAGTGTATGTACAGTACACAGGTTATATTATTGGAAGAAAAACTTGTAGATGAAAATGGAGAACAACAGAAGGTTATGTATGGTGAGCATTATACTTCTTTAGATAAATACCAGGATGATTTAGAGCGTAATATTGAATATCTGCTTACAGGGGAGAAGATTCCGGCAGAATTTGCCGTGGATGGAATCTGGATTGGTGTCACTTCATCCGGAACTGGTGCAGGGTGTACCGATTTCTCCATCGGGCTTGCCAACTTTATATACCGGTATAACCAGAGTGTATGTTATGTGGAAGGAAATGAGTCCGGTGATCTTGCTGCGATGGCTTCCTTTTATGGTATGGAAAAGGCAGAGGATAATCATTATGTAAAAAATGGGATGGATTACTGGCACCAGTCCATTGACCAGTCAAGAAGATTCGTTGTTATAGACCTGGGAAAATATAATGCAGTAAAAGCTAGGCTGCTATCACAATGTAAAATCAAGGTTCTGATAGGGGATGGAAAACCCTACCGTATGGCAGATTTACTAAATGTTTACCGGCAGATGAAAGATGATACCGCACAGGTTTTTCTTAATCTGTGTAATGGAGCGGATTATGAGAAGCTGCAGGCAGATTACAGCCAGTCCGTATCGATTACCGGCAGGGTTTCATGGCATGACCATTTATTTGAGAATGAGAATTCGTTGTATCAGCATGTTATGAGGGATTATATTGAAACAGATGCTGATAACAGAAGAGTGTCTTTTTTGATATCGGGAGATAAGCTGAAGGGATTGTTAAAGAAAAAGCCGAAGGAAAAGCATATCCAGGAAGAAAAGGATGCAGAGCTGGAAGCAAAGGAAGAAGCTGTTTTAATTCCGTCTGAAAACTGGGAAGCAGATGAGATGGCGCAAGAGGAATCCCCAGAGGAGGTCATATTTGATGATATAGAAGAAGTCAGAGAAGATCCTGAACCGCCAGAGCCGGATGATGAGTTTATCCAGGATATTTTATCAGATGGTGATGGGGAAGGAAATTCTGATGAAGACTCCAATAAAGCAGATAGCGGAAGCAGGAAGACAAAGAGAAAGGCTGCTAATACATATATGATATGGTTAGTGTTGGTAGCTGCGGCAGCTTTTGTAGCAACTACGAAACCGGCAATAAAAAAAGCGGTCAATCATTTCTTTTTCAATAACCAGGATAACGGACAGGATGCAACAGAGCTCGTGGATGAGGAGCTTAACATTAATCCGGATATAAAAATATCTGTGTTAGAGGTTGAGGGAGCGGATGGTTATGAGGTAAGTTATTCGATAGATAAAAATTTTGACAAGAAAAAAACAGTGGTAGTGGAGGTGGAAACAGCAGATAAAGCAGTGGAAAGCCTGACGGCTGGCAGGACATATTATGTCAGGGTAAGGGCGTTTAAGTTTAACGAAGATGGAACGAAGGTATATGGAGAGTATACGGATGTACAGAAGATTGAGACGTAAATTTGATAGTGTATTGATTTTAAAGGTATATCCATGAGGATATGCCCTTTTCACATAGAGGGAGTAGTAGTATTTACTGCTCTTTGTAAAAATATTACTTGACTTATGTCCGTACATATTTTATAATTAATGTACGGACAATAAAGTGAGGTGAGTTTATGAGTTCAAGAACAGGAAGACCTACATCTAATCCGAAAAGAGGAAGGTTTGAAATACGAACATCTGAAGAGGATGAAAAGATGTTAAATTATTGTTGTGAAGTTACAGGTAAGGATCGAGCAACAATTGTACGAGAGGGAATTAGAGAGGTTTATAACAAATTAAAAAAATAAAGGTAACCGATGACTTTGGCGAGCTCGATTACCTTCGTTTGACACCAGGGGTTTCCCACTGATAAATCTATCATATCATCTGGAGAAACTTCTTTCAAGCAAAATTTAATATTGGAGAATGATGATATGACAAGGGCAGAATTAGAAGAATTGTTTACCGGCTATGAGCGTTCCGAGAAACTCAGGAATACATAGACCAACAAAAAAACGATTGATTAATAAATGTAAAAAATAATCAGAATTTGCTAGCATTTGTCTTGTATTATGGTATAATAAGTATAGGTAAAGATGTCAAGTGTAAAACAGAAAAATCAAGGAGGGAATTGCCATGAAGCGAATCGTTTACAATCTATTTTTTATCATATTCGTTGTTGTATGCATATCAACTGTGAAGCTGGATGCACAAGCAGACAGTTACCAATATTGGAATGGGCGGCAATGGGTGAAAGCTTCAAGCAATCGTTATACAAACAATCCCATTGAAGTGACATATGAAGTGAAGTACTGCTATGAGGAAGCATACAAGATGATAGATCTTGTGAATGCAGAGCGGAGAAAGGCAGGTGTTCCGGAGCTGGTGGCAAAGGATGAGCTGATGGATGCAGCAATGATGAGAGCGGCAGAGACAGCTCTTTACTGGGAGCATATCCGTCCGGATGGTTCAAGTTGTTCTTCAGCAAGCCTGTTTATTGATAGGGAGAACATACATACCGGTTCTCATACTGCAAAGGATGCAAACAAGAGCCTGGTAGATTCTCCGGGACATTATGCAGCAATGGTAGATAAAAAGTATTCCTACGCAGGTTATGGATATGTAGAGATTTATGAGGGTTCTACGTGTATAGGTAGTTATTGGGTACAGAATTTTTCAGTAGCAAACAAATACTATGAGGATGGCTATGACAGAGAGCATCCGGAAAACAATAAGCCAATTCCATGGGATTCCATGACAGTTGGAAAACGTAAGGATTATACAGCAGATTTTACAGCAAAGGTAAATCCCGACATTTTGTCTCTGTATGCAAAAGTAAACGGTTATGAGGGTGAAATGCCAGTTGAAGTAAGTGTTCGTACTGTTGGATGGGGATGTAGTTGCTATTTGTCAGATGACCAGTATGACGTAAAGGTATTAACCCCATCAATATGTTCCTATCAGAATGGAAAGGTGAAGGGACTAAAAGCAGGCAAGGCAAAGCTTTTAATAAGCCTGAAAGCAGACAGCAGCATCAATACGACTGTGGAGTTTGATATAAAGGATAAACCTGTCAAGAATGGCAGTTCCTATACGGTATCCGGCAATACCTACAAAGTAACCAGTACCGGAAATAAGACAGTAGAGTTTAAGAATGCAGATGATTCCCAAAACAGTGTTTCAATCCCGAAGACAGTAAAGATTAAGGGGAAAACATATAAGGTCACAGCGATCGCAGCCAATGCGTTTAAGGATAATAAGAAAATAAAAGCTGTAACGATACCGGCAAACATAACAAAGATTGGTAAGAATGCCTTTTATGGATGCAAGAGTCTGAAAAAAATTACCGTGAAGACCACGAAGCTTACTTCATCAAAGGTCGGTAAGAATGCTTTTAAGGGAATCCATAAGAAGGCAGTCATCAAAGTACCGGGCAAGAAGCTGGGCACATATAAGAAGCTTTTGAAGGCAAAAGGTATCGGAAAGAGTGTAAAAGTCAAGAAATCATAAGGAATACAATCACATAACGAGCGTGTAAAAGGGTGTACCCATAAGGGTATGCCCTTTTTACATAGATGGAGCAGTAGTATTTACTGCTCTTTTTTTCTGCCAGAAAGGAGGGATTAGGACTTGCTCCATTAAGTATATGGTGCAGGCAGATAAGAGAAATTTATAGGAAGAAAAGGAGAATAAGAAGAAATGAAAGCAAAATGGAAACAGATTATGGCGGTGCTTCTAATTGTATCGCTGGTGTTAGGCTTTTGTCCGGATGTGGCAAAAGCAGAGGAAATAGCGCAGGATTTACCTGTACAGGCAGTCGTAAATACAGAAGAGGATACAGAGGAAGCCTCTGAGCAGACAGAAGAGAAAACGACAGAAGCTGCTACGGAAGAAACCATCACAGAGACAGTGGAGGAAGCTTCCACGGAAGAAGTGGCTATTGTAAGCCCGGAGGAGGAAGAGACAGCCGATGGAGTAGGGCAGGAGCAGAAGGACTCTGACGCACAGGAGAAACCTGCTACAGAATCGGTAGAAGAACAGCCGGAGGGAGACCGGGAGGGCTTCCGGCAGGTAGAGAAATATACCCTGTACTGCATGGAGGATACCAGGGTTTATGAAAAGGCAGATGCCGCCTTGGCAGTAGTAGAAGTGCTTACAGCGGGGGAAGCCTTTGTCGTAACGGCAGAAACAGATACCTGGTACCAGGTTGTGTATGGCACAGAAGAAAAGCAGGGTTTTGTAGAGAAAAAAGAAGGTTCCTTTACAAAGGAGAGACCGGAAAGAGAGGTAGCTCCTGTAGAGGAGGAAGAAGAGGAGATGGCTTCTTTACTTGCCAGCAGCAACTCAAAAATGATATACAGTGACGGCTCATGGTCAGGTGGTATCATCTGGTATGTAAATGGCAGCAGTGGCGGCAAGCATTATATTTTCTGCTTAGATCATGGATCTACAATGTATACCGGAAAATACTATGGAGAGATCACGACCGGATACAGCGGCTATGATGCATTCCGGATTGCCACAGCCCTTAATTATTTTAAGATCCGAAATGGCGGATATGGAAAAAAGGATCATTACGGAGAGGTGCAGAATGCCATATGGAATACGGGAAGCTCGGGGCTGCTCACCTATATCCGGCATGCATGGAAGCTAGCTTCAAATAATGGCAGCCGTTCGGCAGGCTCCGCAAGTTTCGACAGTAAGCTAAAACCGGTCGGAGCAGGTTCCACAAGCAGCATTGTAAAGAGCTTAAAAGCCCAGAAGGTTTCCGCTTCAAATGGTGTAATTGATAAGACGATTAGTCTTTCCGGATCTGCATGGAAGTACTTTGCTAAGGGGGAATTTCCAGGTAGTACAGTTAGCGATGTTGGGGCAGGCAGTTCTGGGATCACGGTCGCAGCGGTTTATGACAAAGACGGCAAGGCAGTCAGTTACGATAAGGAAAGCAACTATGTGGGAACGGATGGGAAGCTGCATATTAAGCTTGCAACAGACCCACAGACAGGGTTTGGCAGCGAAAACAACCCTGCAACGATCCTCATGAGGGTACGTTTCCCATACGAGGGGGCGGATAAGTTCCGGTATCTGAAGACCCCGTCAGGTAAGCAGAATCTTACTTATGACACGCAGGCAGACACGATTGGTTATTTTGCGATGAAAGTGTATGCAAAAAACGATAAAGAATACTCTGGCGTATCGATCAATAAGGAGGATGAGTTCGGCAATCCGGTATCCGGATGTACCTTCTGTGTAAAAGGGATAAGCGGGGATGCACTGGCAAATGGATATGAGCGTGAGATGGTTGTAGACAGCACGGATGATGTTTTTGAGATAGAAGATGCAGGTACATATACCATCGAGGAAACTGCAGTGCCGGATAGCGGAGAGTATGTGCGGAATAAGAATGTGGTAACATTTACAGCAGAATGGAAAGAGGTGGACCCGGTTACAGGGGGCAGACCAGAACCGGGAAAAGGTGTGAAAAAGCTTGTATTAGAAGTTCCTTTGTCTGATTCTTTAGGTCATCCGGGCTGGGGGGTAGAAAATGACAATGATATGAACCTTACCTATACCTGTATCAATGAATCCACGGAAGGTTCAGCAGCCCTTACAAAATACGGAAATATGCTTGTGGCTTACAGGGATGGGAAATTTGTGTATGAAAAGAAGCCATTGGAAGGTGCAGAGTTTGAATTTTATGCGGCAGAGGATATCTACAGTGGTGATACCCTGGTCTTTCAGGCTGGAACAAAGATAACGGATGGCATGGGCTGGGGAAAAATAGTCCTACACGGTGGAGGAAACCTGCCGGATACGTATAAACATACCGTCAATATATCAAACAGTAAGACAGGCAAAGATGGAAAGATCACCATATCCGGGCTGCCGGCAGGAGATTATTATGCGATAGAGACTAAAACAGTGGAAGGCTTTGAAAAGGCAACAGCACGGTTTTATTTTACAATCGTTCCAAACCAGACCGTTCCGATCAACGGAACGGCAGGGATCATCAATGAGGTTACACCTGCTGTCTGCCATGTATTTAAGGTGGATGCAGATACGAAGGAGCCGTTAGATGGCGCAGAATTTACCCTGTATGCGGACGTGGCAAATACTGATTTTTCCGGGAAACCGCTATTTGATGCTTCCAGTACAGTTCCGGCAGTGACGGCAAGGAATTTAGCAACTGGTTATGAGACCGTGGAAAAAGGACGATGGGTGCCGATCCAAACTGTTACCACGAAGGAAGGCGGCATGGCAGAGTTTGATAGCCTTCCACGGGGAAGATACTTGGTCACGGAGACAAAAGCTCCGGTTATGGAGGATGGAAGTTTCTATGGGCTGGCAGAGGAATCTTACATTTTTACGCATGATGGAGAGAGCAATGTAAGCTCCAACGGCTATAATTTTACACACACCTTTGAGGATATCCGTATATATAAGGGTTCTATCCGGGTAATCAAGACTGACGGAAAAACAAAGTATCCGTTAGAGGGAGTGGAATTCAATCTGTTGGATAAGGAAAAACAGGTCATTGGTTCCTATAAAACCGACCGAAACGGTGAAATCCTTATGGAAGACCTTGAAATCGGTACCTACTATGTACAGGAAACAAAAACCCTGAAGGGTTATAAGCTCATGGACGAACTGGTAGAAGTGGTACTGACACCGGAGGCGCTTAATCAGACCGTGGAAGTGGAAAATTATCAAAATGATACCAGCATCACGATACGACCGAATACATCTGTAAACGGGCATGGAGGCGTAAAAACGGGAGACAGAGGGCTCTTTGGCATGCTCATGGGCATGTTCCTTTTATTCAGTGTCGTTGCAGCCTGGTTTATGAAAAAGAAGCATAAGATGCACGGAGCACCGGATGGAACCGGACACGGAAGAAAGACAAAGCCTGCAGGTGGATGGAATCATTTAGTATTTAAAAAGGCACTGTTTGTGCTTGGCATTGCCATATCCGGAAGCATCTTGCTTGGATTGTCCGTGAAAGCTGCAGCCGAGTTTAAGGAGATTGCAAACCGGGAGCTTACAGATGCGGAACATAACGGCAAGATATATACCTATGCCGTGGAAAAGCAGTTTGAGGTTCCAGATGAACATACAGATGTGACCGCTTATTTTGACCAAACCGTAAACGGCATGGAGCTGCAGGATATCGCATGTGAGACCATAGACATGGTACCAGGGAAAGAGATCAAAGTACTGGAAGAGACGAAGGATTATAAGAAACTTACAGATAAGGATGAAGCAAAGATAGCGGATACTCTTGATGTAGGCGGTGAGACATATAAGTTAAAGGATATCACATGGAGCGAGGAACCCAATATTGAACATGTAGATTATACAGTGGTATATGGGTACCGGACGGAGGAGCCCGAGCCGGCAAAGACTTATGAATATACCTATACATCACCGGTAACCAAAAAAGAAAATACGGTAACGCTTCCCTTTGTGAAGCTGGAACAGGGAGATACCACTTGGGCAGACGGATTTTCGGCAATTGTAACGCTGCATAACCTGGATGGTGGGGATTTTACCCTAGGTACTCATGAATTTGCGTACAACAAGGATTCCATTTCTTTTTCATCGTCCGATTATGCAGAGCTTATACGAATGCTCGGTTATGATACCAGTAAGTACCGACTAACCAGTGCTAAGTGGCAGGGAAAGGAGTATAAGGACAAGGAGGGAATCCGCTGCAGGGATGCCTATGTGGCGGGACAGCAGTATGCAGCCTCTTACAGGGCATTATATGAAGGGGATGTGGAAAATGGAACTCTCTATACGGCACATGCCACATATACATTGGAGCAGGAGGTTGAGACAGGAGAAGCGGAAAGCTATATCCTAAAAGCAACCGGTTATTATGAAAAGACTGGTGTATGGCATAATATCATATCTTTTGTGACAGAGCATCAGGCGGTGTCAGTTGTTTCAGCAGGAATTTTGCTTCTTTGCGTAATCCTGGCAATGATAGCTGTTATACGTAAAAAAAGGAATGATAAGAAGAATGGTGATATTGATACAGCAAATTCATGATAACTGGGAACAGGAAATTTAATAATAGGACAAAAGGATGTTGTTAAGTGCAACGTCCTTTTTTGGTAAGAGGAGGAATCATATGAACAAAGTAATTTTAATGGGGCGTTTGACCAGGGATCCGGAAATAAGATACAGCCAGGGAGAAAATGCTATGGCAATTGCCAGGTACACGCTGGCAGTAGATAGACGTTTCGCAAAAAATGAGCAGCAATCCGCTGATTTTATCAGCTGCGTATGTTTTAATAAAAGTGCAGAGTTTGCAGAGAAATATCTGCATCAGGGTATTAAGATCTGTATCACCGGCAGAATTCAGACTGGAAGTTACACGAATAAAGACGGAGTGAAGGTATATACGACTGAGGTTGTAGTGGAAGACCAGGAATTTGCAGAAAGTAAGAAAGCACAGGAGGGGAGCAGACCGGAACCAGGCGCAGCCAGTTCAGATGGATTTATGAATATACCGGAAGGTGTAGAGGATGAGCTGCCATTTACCTAAAACAGATAAGGAAAACAAAAGCAAAGGGACGTTTCATTTGGTAACGCCCCTTTTTTGGAGGAAAAAATATGTGTAAGAAAAATATTAAGATAAAAGGTGAGTCATATTCTCCAGAGGAATTAGGGCTTGAGCGCATTGTAGCAGATGGGCATACTTATCTGGATGTGACTCCCTTTTGGATTGATTCCAGGCGATCACAGCATATTAAGCAGATTGTTGCCAGTGGGCGACCAGGAATATCTGGTCATAACAGGAAAGGAGTGAATGAGGCATGATAGTTCCTATCATTATCGTAGTGTTATGTATCATATTTTTATTTATCCTGATGCTGATGGGAAGTGGAAAGAAACAGATGGGTACGAAGGAAGAGGGAACGATGGTATCTGCACAGGATTTCATAAATGTGCGGGATATAGTCGGTCATGTGCTGTATACCAAGGATGATTATTGTATGTCATATATACGTTTACAACCGCCTATGTCATCTTTATGGTCAAGAAGGGATAAGCGGATGCGGACAAATACCCTGACGGCAGAAGCTTCTAAGGATCAAAAACCATGGAAGCTGACTGCAGTATCCCGACCAATGGATATCACGCAGCTTATAAATCAATATCAGCAGCTCCGGGATGAGACGGAAGATCCGGTACGGAAAAAGATCTTGAAACAAGAGATGAGCAATCTTCAGGGAAAAGTTGGCGGTGGTGAGGCTGTGGAACGGCAGTTTTATATCCAGATCTGGGAACCCTGTAAGGAACATGTAGAGGAGGAGCTGTTGGAGAGGGCAAGGCAGGTAGCAGCAATCTATGAGTCAATAGGTGTTGTGTGCCAGGTATTGAAAAAGCCGGATATCATACGCCTTTGCAACCTAGTACATAATCCGGCATATATCAACACTGAAGATACATCATCAGAGCCTGCATTTACGATGCTGACAGTAGAAGATGCCAAAAAAGAGGAGGCGATTGTTTGAAAACAAAGGAAGAGGTAAAGGTAAATAATGCACTGCTGAATATGATATCGCCAATGGGATTTCGCTATTACAAAAACCGTATGGAGATTGGAGAAAATGAGGCGAGTGCATACGGGATTACAAGATTTAATGAAAATGTAGATTATGCATGGCTGGAATCGTTAATGAACATTCCCGGTACAATGGCAGCCATTACATACGATCCTCTGCCGGAAGGAGAGGCTACAGATGTTATCAATAATAACACAATCATGTTAAGAAGAAAGTTGAATGAGACAACGGATCCAAAGACTCAGATCAAGTTAGAGCAGTCTATAAAAAATTCAGAGAAAATGTTAAGGGATATCAGTACAAAAAGTGAGAGTGTCGGAGCAGTCACAACAACGATCATGTCGATATCACAGTCACATTATATCCGGAAGATTGATGACCGGATAAAAGGGGAATGTTCGAAGGGAAGCCACCGGTTCCGGAGACTGGCAGGGTTGCAGAAGCTGTGTTACCAACATATGTCTCCCTGCTATACAAAAAATAAGAAAATATGTGAGGTTCTGGAAAAACCTGCACCATTACGTTCTATCATGGGTGGATTCCCCTTTGCTTCTGCCGGGTTTAATGACGGTTCCGGTTATATGTTCGGTGCACTTGCAAGCAGTGATAATATCGCAAATTCCAATATGATACTGGATCCATGGAAACGGAACCAGGAGCGCAATAATTCCCATATAGTGATCATGGGGATGCCGGGAACCGGAAAATCCACAAAGGTAAAGGATATCATATTGATGGACTATGCCATGGGTACCAGGTTATTCATCATTGATCCGGAACGGGAATACAAGACAGAATGTGAACGGTTAGGTGGAACCTGGGTAAATGCCGGTGGTGGAAAAGGAAAGATTAATCCGCTCCAAGTAAGAGTGCTCCCTCCGGATCCGGATGAGGATGGTGAATATAAGGATGAGGATGATGACAGGCTTCCGGATATGGCAGCGTATCTGATGCATTTAAAGGCATGGTTTGAAATGGCGTGTCCTGGTATTACGACATCCCAGCTGAATGAGTTGGAGAAGGTTCTGATCAAGACCTATAACCGGTTCGGTATGCAATGGAGTACGGATTTTACCAGGTTTGCAAATACAGATTATCCGATCATGTCTGATCTGTATGAGGATCTTGAAAAAGAGTTGTCTGATATCAAGGATAAAGGTTCAAAAAGAAAAGAAGATTTATTAGAAGTAAAGGGGTTCGTTGAAAATATGGTAACCGGTTCGCTACAATTCCTCTGGAATGGGTATACTACAATTGACCTCGATTCTGATATGGTTGTTATTGATACCCACGACCTGCAGAACAATGCACCGGATTATATAAAAGGTGCACAGTATTATAATATATTGACCTGGCTATGGCTGGAAGCATCGAAGAACCGGAAAGAGAGAGCAATGATCATTGCAGATGAAGCATATCTTATGATTGATCGGAAGATACCACAGGCACTTATCTTTTTGCGGAACGGACTGAAGCGTGGCAGAAAATATGAGATATCCTTTGTTCTTGTATCCCATTCCGTCGTAGATTTCTTAGATGAGTCTATCCGGATGTATGGGCAGGCAGTATTGGATTCTGCTGCGATAAAGATACTGATGGGCTGCAACGGACAGAATCTGAAGGATACGGTTACTCTTTATAATCTGACTGAGGAAGAAGAGGCTACATTGGAGCTGGAAAAAAAGGGGCTTGCCCTTATGTTCATTGGGCACATGCGGATGAAGGTTATGTTTGAAATTGCAGATTATAAATGGCAGTACTTTGGTTCTGCAGGAGGTAGGTGATGAACCGGGTGTTAGCGTGGAGCATAGGAGGATTCTTAGGATTCCTTCTTTTGCTTTGCGCAATCATAGGTGTGGAATTTGAGGAAAGTGAAAGCAATGGATATTATTATGGTACAAAAGAATGGATGTGGCCGGTACCGGACTGCAGGATCATTTCTTCCCACTATGGCAAGCGTACAAGTCCGACCGCTGGTGCATCCAGCAATCATAAGGGAATTGATATTGCATGTGCACAAGGATCTGACGTTGTAGCGACAAAATCCGGTAAAGTTATAATTGCAAAAAATTCTTCAGCAGAGGGTAACTGGGTGGCAATCAAACATGATAAGCATTACACATCTTATTACATGCATAACAGTGTATTACTGGTCAAGGTGGGTGATACCGTAAAAAAGGGGGAGGTTATCGCTCTTTCCGGAAATACCGGTGTGTCTACCGGTCCACATTGCCATTTTGCAATCCTTAAGGACGGTAAATATGTGGATCCGGAAAAGTATGTATCTTCGAAAGAAAAGATATCATATACCACCGGAGCTACGACAGGGATGCGTAAGGATATGGTGGCATATGCTAAGCGGTTTATAGGAAATCCTTATGTATATGGTGGCACAGACCTAGTCAATGGTGCAGACTGTTCCGGATTCACCATGAAAGTATATGAGCATTTTGACATAAAAATACCAAGAGTAGCACAGGATCAGTATGATGCAGCGGAGAAAATAAGCAAAAAAGAACTCTTACCGGGAGATCTGCTGTTTTATGGAACGAGTACCAGTAATATAACGCATGTAACCATGTACATCGGCAATAACCAGGTAATCCATGCAAGCAACTCGAAGCCGTATCCGGAGGGAGGTATTAAGATCAGCAATATCGGTTACAGGAAACCCTGTGGCTATGGAAGGTTGATCAAGGCTGATTATTCTGAAGAAGATTTAAAGTACATGGCAGCATGTATTGCTGCAGAGTCGCTGTCTACGAGTGAAAAAGGTCAGATTGCAGTGGGATATGTGGTAATGAATCGTGTGAATTCCAAAGATTTTGGAAACAGCGTAAAGCAAGTGGTAACAGCAAAAAATCAATTTAACAGTCCATGGAACAGCTATTTAAAGAAAGCACCGGATTGGGCTGTTAAATCAGCCAGGAAAGTACTGGATGGAACCGCAAAGAACCCGATTGGTTCAAGGTGTTATTTTATATCAAAGAATTATGCAAAGAAATTAAAAATTGAAAAGAAAGGAGTAAATGTGGGTGACAATGTATTTTATGATAAATGTATTTGGTAAATCTAATGTGGAATTATTATGTGGAATCTGTTAGAATATAAATGAGAGTAATCGTGTACAAGGTGGATAGCCTCCCAGTCTTACATAAGAAGGGAGGTGGTGCGGATGGAAATGTTTTCTTTTCAGGATTTAATCTTGTTTGCAACATTTTTAATTACACTGCTTGCCTACATAGATAGGAACAACAAGCGAAAATAAAAATACCTACCTTGTTACTTGGCCGGTACAGGTAGGTATTTTTTACCCCTAAGGCTAACCACTTTGTGGGCGGTTGCTCTTTTTGTATGATTATTATAACATTGCTTAAATTGTAAATCAAGGAATATCGAATAAGTTTTTTATACTACATCCGGTAAAAAGTGAAGATGAGTAAAAAAGCATAAAAAATCCGCTCACAATTTTGCAGAACCGAAGCGGATTTTAATCACTCAAGAGCTATTCATTTAATGGATAGCTCCTTTGCTGCCAGAAAACAAATAATATGTTATCTGCTTTCCAACATAAAACTATGGTATAGCTAGAATAGCATAATTATTTACAAAAGGCAATATGAAAATGAAAAATATAGAGAAATAAAAAAATTTGTACTCCGGGTAGCCGGAGTTTTTTTGATAGGAGAGTAATTATGCAAAGATTTGAGACAAAATATGATCTATTACATGCAGCATATAAAGATCCGGAGCTGAAGAAAGGAACGATTGCCCTTCTACAGTATCTGGTACATAAATCCAACAAAGAGCAGTGTTTTCCTTCCGTTGATACGATAGCAAAAGCACTGGGAGTCTGCAGGCGCACAGTGCAGTACAATATGCGGAAACTGGAACGTGCCGGTTACATCATCCGGAAAGACCGTTATTATAATCATGTGCAGAGTACGAACCAGTATGTGTTCTATTTTGGCATCACGGAAGATAAGCCAGGAAAAATGAAATATTCTGACCAGGAATATGAGGAATTGAATGCCTCTTCTTTCAATATCCCGGACAGGCAGATACGAAAGATAGATGAGATCCAGAAAATATACCGTATGGAGCTGACAGCAAGAGAGAAGCTGCTGCTTGTTTATCTCTATCACCGGGCAAATAAAAAGGGCATCGTATATGATTCCATCCAGGCATTTATGGGAGCAATAGGGGTGAAAGGCTGGGCCTTACAGCGTATACTGAATTCCCTTCGGGAAAAAGGGTTGGTGAAAATAAAAAAGATTGTCCTACATGGTCAGGCTGGTCTTGTGATGCAGCTTACCGGAAAGGTATATCATGCTGAAGAACTAGAACAGGAAGAGACTAGCAGCTCTGCATCAGCGACAGGCAGCCAAGAAGTAGTTGTAATGGATGGGGTTTTGCTTGGCGAATTTACAAAAAGTTTTCATGATAAAAAACGGAGCAAGGAGAAAAATAGTGTGTATGGCAAAATCTGGAAAAGACTGTATCAAAACAATCTGTTCCAGATTTTTAAGTCTGCGCTTTGGAAAGAATTTTGCCATATTCAGAAAGTAATCAGAGAAATCCTGCGCATTTAAGACTGCTTTTGCAAAAATTGCACCCTATCTATACGATAAGGTTATTGAAAAAGAAGTAATATTAGAATGAGTTAATATATATTAGTCTCTACAAATAAAACCCTTTTAATTCCTGATATAAGCTTTTTGCATAACTGTCTGTCATACCGCTAATAAAATCAGTCACCAGAAGAAATTTAAAATATAATTGATATGCTTTTTTTGTTTCAGCATCAAAAGATTGTATTTCCAACCAATTGAATTCATCTTTGCAAACTTCTTTATAATTATCAGATATTAAATTGCAAAGTTTCCTATCTAGTCCGTTGGCAGGTGTAGTATCATCTAAAGGATTATAATCAATAATTGCAAAGCAAAATTTATCTAATAAAAATTGTAAGATTTCACTTGCGGCAACTTCTAATTTTAAAAGCTCTGGCGAGTCAAAAATGTATTTCACAGCAATATCTTTTAAAAAGCGTATCAAATAGTGTGAGTGAGAATTATCAAATAAATCATTCGGATATGTTCCCTGTAATATCTCATCAAAGTTGAATGTAAAAGTGTATGTAGCAGCAGCAATTAATTTAGATTGTACTCCGTTTAACCAGTATTTTAATAAATCACTTTCTTTAGATGCAGAAGTACAATCTTTCGGACTTGAAAATTCTTCATATGACATTTGAAGGTGTTTGTATTTATCCGAATCTGAAAAATCAAGATAATTGTTGTTTTCTAATTCATAATATAATTGTCTGTATGTGATAAGTCCCTTTTTAAAAGCATCATCGAGATCTGCCATGCGATACGCAATATCATCAGCAGCTTCAAGGATATATGTAAGGGGACAACGTTTTTGGTCATAGCCTGTATTTTTGATTAGCTTTTTTATCCAAAATTCTTCAGATGAAAAATATCCAAATTTGTGATAATACGAAACATCTCCATCCTTTTGTACCTGGGTAGAAGGAATAGGGTATTTGATAATGGAATTAATAACAGCAGATGTTAAATTACTGGAAGAATTTTTGCTTATATTTTGAAGACGTATTATAATTCGCAATGCTTGAGCATTGCCTTCAAAATGGATTAAATCTTGTTTCATTTGTTCTGTAAGCTGTATATTACTATTTTTTTCAATAATTTTAAGGTTTGTTTCAAACCATTTGCCAATTACGTCTTCTCCAAAATGTCCGAAAGGAGGATTACCAATATCGTGTAATAGTCCAGCGCATTGAATGATATCAGATATGTCATTTTCGTTTTTTGTGAGTTTTAATTCCTCATTTGTAGGGTAATTTTTAAATGAAAAATATTTGCAGGAAGATTGTACTAATGAACGACCAATCGAAGCGACTTCTAGTGAATGGGTTAGACGAGTACGAACATAATCACTTTTATCAAGAGGAAAAACCTGGGTTTTGTCCTGTAAACGTCTAAAAGCGGAACTGGATATAATGGAATGATAATCTTTTTGGAAATCAGTTCTTTGATCAAACTTTTCATATTCGTTAGAAGTTTGGTAAAGTCTTTTTGTTGATAAATAATTAGTAATACTCATAAATACATGTCCTCCGTTTTTTTTTCGAAAATGTTATATCTTTTTATATAATATTTAGAAAATAGTTCATATGCTTAAAATATATATCCCTCATCATCAAGGGATATATAAATTATATTTTCTTCTAACCGATATTTTTTTTCTTTGACTTTGTAGCATTTTGTTCTTTAACCAAGGATGCCATGGTGCCCATAATAATATCCTTATTTTGTATTTCTAATTCGCGAAAATAAGTTATGCAGCGTTTGATATCTGCAGGCTCACTTTCATAATTTTTCTGAAACATATCTTTTATATTGGTTCGGTCAACAAGATAGTCAACAGATACATTATATAAATCTGCAAGAAAAACCAGAACATCAATTGGTGGTGTCACAACACCGGACTCATACCGCTGGTATTGTGGAGGCGACATATTTAATTTATTTGCGACTTCTTTTTGTGTGTAATCGTGATCTTCACGTAAGTCCCGTATTCGTTTAAACATAGCATTACCTCGTTTTTTTATATTTTAACATATTTAGTATTAATTATTTGACAATATGATAAAATAGATGTATATTAAAACTGATTAATTTATAAAAATAACTAAATAGTATTATCTTATCAGAGAATTTTTTACATAAGAATTTTCTGATAAGATAATATGCAGTGAAGCTGCAGGCGAAGCAGCAATATATGTATATTGCCCAAAGCATAACTGAAAGCATTGGTATGTGAATAAGCGTGTACCTGACAACTGAATATATATGAGACAACTGCGGTTTTGCGGTGATATAGCATAAGCTATGAGCAAAAATAGCGCACCTACCTGAGCATTGGATCCAGACGGACGTACCGTCTACCGGATGGGAAAAGGAAACAGTGTGGTACCCGGGCACGAAGGCATCGGGAGAGTTAAAAACTGGGAGAGCAGTAATGCTGGTTGTTGAATATTTTTTATGCTAAGACTTTTAGGGGTGATGAAATGAAGGAAGAAAATGTGCTTCCCCCTGATTTGACCTATAAAAATCAACGGAGTAAAATCAATATACCGTGTGATTGGGAAACTGAAATGTATAAGACTATGGGTCGAAAGAGGAAAGCGACATTACGCAAGGACGGAAGATATCAATGTAATGCGAAACTGGGATCTGAATATAAAGCTTGTTATGGTAAAACAGAATACGAAGCAATAACAAAAGCAAACGAGCTGGAATACCAGTATGAACAAAGTTGTAACGAAAAGGAATCGACGACAAAGAAAAAATGTAAAAGCAAATATGCATTTATCAACTGCTTTTACCGATATCGGAATTACAGACTGCTGATGGAGGTTGTTCAACCTCAGACAGTAGACCGTGAGGAAAATACATTTAACAAGTACTTTTTAGAAAGTGTATTAACAAATGTTGATATCCGCAAACTGACAACAAAGGATGTATATACTTTTTTTATGGGTATTATCAAGGAACATGAAGCTATTACAAATAGAGAATGGCAGAGGATTAAACACATCATTAAGGCGGTAATTGATTTTGTCTATGATGAAGAGTTTGATTTTTCCAATAATGCGCCTGTTATAGATTGGGATAAGATCAAGAGAAAGATTCCCAAAGGAAAGATATACTCTGTAAAAAAGAGAGAATATGCAGTTCCGAAGACCGACCAGGCGAAATTGTATGAATCCATGGTAGAAGAACACAAGTATCCAATTAAGTACGCAAATGTTTTATGTATTCTTTTGAATTTTTCTTTAGGGCTTCGGATAGGGGAGCTGGCAGCTTTGACTACCGAAGATATTGATTGGGACAGAAAGGTTGTATTGATCAGAAGGACAGTCAAGAAATGTAAAAAAAGAAATCAGTCAGGTGATTGTGTGCCAGGTAGTATATATAAGGAAGGTTCTCCTAAGACCAGAAATGGTATTCGGGAAATACCGCTTACGCAAAGAGCGCAGGACATTCTAAATATACTAATGGACTATCGAAAAGAAAAGGGTTACAAAAGTAAATATTTGTGTTATGATGGCAGCGATGTTGTTGGAAAAGCAGAAAGTCTTCGGAGAACATTAGCAGTTATGTGCGAGAAATCACATGTAGATGGGTTTAACACACATCGAATCCGGAAATCTTTTGCCAGTGAATTAAATTCACTGCCGGATATTGAACTAGCACAAATTGCAGAGTATCTTGGACATAGTGAGATATCTACGACATTGAATAATTATATTTTGGCAAGTAAAGAATCTATTGAAGAGCAGCGGCAGAAAATGCAACAGGTAGTTTGACAATGAAATACTAAAAAGATTGACAAGAATTATTGCAAAGGGCTTGAAAAAATGTAGATAATATAAGGAATTAGCGCATTTATGTTTTGGGTTCGATCCCCGTCTCGCGCTTATTGTTTTACAAAGCCCAGAATCTTGAAAATCGAGATTCTGGGCTTTGTATTTTTCTAAGGTAACAAAGGGATAAGAGGCAAAAAATCCGTATTCCTGCAGGTAAGGGAAGGATTATGGTCACTTGTCCGAAATACCATCATCACTTTAGGAAACGGAGTTAGTATGTTTGGATATATAGTGGTTAATGAGTCTGAATTAAAGATGCGGGAAATGGAAGAGTACCGTTCTTATTATTGTGGATTGTGCAGGGAGTTGAAACAATGTTATGGGCGAAAGGGACAGTTGTCATTGAGTTATGATCTGACCTTTCTTATAATATTGTTAGCAGGGCTGTATGAGCCAGAGGAAATAATAGAACGTCAAAGGTGTATGGTGCATCCGTTTCGAAAGCATGCGGTACGGAAAAATGCTTTGTTTTCGTATACAGCTGATATGACAATACTGCTTTCCTGGTATAAGTGCAGGGATGATATTGCAGATGAGAAAAGCTTTGTCAGGGTATGTTATGGGAAAAGTCTTGATAAAGCCGTTTGTAAAATAAAGAAACAGTATACCAGGCAAGCAGAGGCAGTTGAGAAATATATAAGAGAGCTTTCGGAACTTGAGAAAATGAATTCATATGACATTGACAGCTTGTCTGGCTGTTTTGGACATTTGTTGGAAGAAATTTTTGTGATGAAGGAAGATGAATGGCAGATGGGCCTTCGCCGGATGGGATTTTATATGGGAAAATTCATCTATATTTTAGATTCCTATGATGATTTAAAGCATGACAGGGAGAAAAAATGCTTTAATGCTTTTATGAACAAAGAGAAAACATTGGGATTTGATGATTATGTAAAACAACTGTTGGTGATGGCAGCGGCGGAATTTGCGAAGGAATTTGAAAAACTTCCGGTATTAAAAAATGCAGGCATTTTGCGGAATATTATTTATTCCGGTGTGTGGACCAGATATGAACAGGTGAGAATGGAAAGAAACAAGGAAAGGGAGCAGATGAATGAAAAATCCATATGAGATATTAGGTGTTCCTTCCAATGCAACGGAGGATGAGATAAAAAAAGCATATCGGAATTTAAGCCGGAAATATCACCCGGATGCAAATGTGAATAATCCAAACAAAGAACAGGCAGAGGAACGCTTTAAGGAGGTTCAGCAGGCATATCAGATGATTATGGATGGAAAGGTTAATGGTGGGTTTGGATATGGAGGCTATGGTGGATATGAAAAGTATTCCGGTTTCGGAGGCTTTGGCAGCGCTACAGGCAGGAAGGGTACGTCTCATGAAGAGGATAAAGAAGATTCCTATCTAAATGCAGCTTATACCTATGTGTGCAGTGGAGATTATCAATCAGCACTGAATGTGTTGGGGAATATTGAGAATCGAAGCGGAAGATGGTATTATATATCTGCAATTGCAAATAATGGAATCGGAAATCAGGAAACAGCCTTAGGGCATATTCAGGTTGCTATGCGGATGGAGCCTGGTAATCTACGGTACCGTCAGTTTTATCAGATGCTTCAAAACGGTGGGCGGTGGTATGAAAGCCAGGGAGATTTTTATGGTATGCCAATGACGAATGGTTCTGATTTTTGTCTCAAATTATGTCTGGCAAATATGATATGTAATTTGTGTTGTGGAGGAAGATTTTGTTGTTAGGAGGGAAAATGGAAAACGAATATAAGGAATATAATAGTTCTTTTTTTGCGATGATGTCACGAATGAAGTATATTAACCGATGGGCACTTATGCGTAACTCTTATCCGGAAAATATCAGTGAACATTCCCTGGAAGTGGGAATGCTGGCTCATGCGTTGGCACTGATTGGAAATTGTAAATACGGAAAGCATTTAAATGCAGAAAAAGCAGCATTGATCGGGATGTATCATGACTGTACGGAAATCATTACCGGAGATATGCCAACCCCGATCAAATATTACAATAAAGATACAAAGGAAGCGTATAAGAATGTGGAGGTGCAGGCTGCAAAGGAGCTTTTACTCATGTTGCCGGACTATCTGCGCAAAGAATATGAAAAGATATTATTTCCGTCAGAAGAGGATGAATATTTACAAAAAATTGTGAAAGCTGCGGACCGGCTTTCTGCCTATATCAAGTGTATTGAAGAGGAAAAAGCAGGAAACAGGGAGTTTTCCAGTGCAATGGCTGCTACATATGAGAAGCTTAACGAGATGGATTTGCCAGAGGTGAGGGACTTTTTAAGAGATTTTGGTGGTGCTTACAGGAAAACGTTGGATGAGCTGAAATAGTAACAGTTAGAAAAGATATTTAGAAAAATAAGACGGATTCATAGACAGAATCTGGAAAAAAGGGTATAATAGTGGAAGGCATTTTGTTGTTTTGCAGAACGAATCGGACATGTTCCGGTATGTATTTTGCAACGAAATAGTATTGGAGGGAATTAGTTATGAAAAATATTTTATTTGTAGCATCAGAGTGTGTGCCTTTTATTAAAACGGGGGGATTGGCAGATGTTGTGGGTGCATTGCCTAAGATGTTTCCGAAAGATGAGTATGATGTAAGGGTTGTAATGCCAAATTATACTTGTATTCCGTGGGAATATAGAGAAAAGTTTCAGTACGTACATCACTTTTATATGGATTTAGGACAGAGATTTACAGATGTGCATGTTGGTATCATGACATGTGAATTAGATGGAATCACCTATTATTTCATTGATAATGAGTATTATTTTTCGGGATGGGCACCATATGGAACAATCCGCTTTGATATTGAGAAGTTTACATTCTTTAGTAAAGCAGCGCTTGCAATTTTGCCTGTAATTAATTTCAAGCCGGATGTGATTCATTGTCATGACTGGCAGGCAGGACTTGTTCCGGTGTATTTGAGAACCCTTTATCATGACAATCCATTCTTTGCAGGAACAAAGACGGTTATGACAATCCATAATTTAAAATTCCAGGGAATCTGGGATGTGAAGACATTCAAGTATATTTCAGGACTTCCGGATTATGTATTTACACCGGACCGTATGGAATTTTTCAAGGATGGTAATATGTTAAAGGCTGGTATGGTATATTCTGACTATATCACAACCGTTAGTGATACCTATGCAGGGGAGATTCAGACACCGGAATACGGTGAGAATCTGGATGATTTGTTAAGATTCCATAACCAAAAGCTTTGCGGTATCGTAAATGGTATTGACTATGATGTATACAATCCGAATACGGATGAGAAGATTTTTAAGAAATACAATGTGAGAAATTATAAAAAAGGGAAGGCTGCCAATAAGATGGAGCTTCAAAAGGAGCTGGGGCTTCCTGTAGATGAGAATAAATATATGATTGCCATTATTTCCCGCTTGACAGACCAGAAGGGACTGGATTTGATAGACTGGGTAATGGAAGGCATTGTAGATCCGTATGTACAGTTTGTAGTAATTGGAACTGGTGAAGCGAAGTATGAGAATATGTTCAAGCATTATCAGTGGGTATATTCAGACCGTGTGTCTGCCAATATTTTTTATTCGGATGAGAGAGCACATAAGCTTTATGCAGCGGCAGATGCAATGCTGATGCCGTCACGGTTTGAACCGTGTGGACTGACACAGTTAATTTCCCTTCGCTATGGCACGGTGCCGATTGTCAGGGAGACAGGCGGACTTAAGGATACTGTGGAGCCATATAACGAGTATGAGGGCACGGGAACTGGATTTTCGTTCACAAATTATAATGCAGACGAGATGCTTAAGGTAATCAATTATTCAAAGGAAATCTATTACGATCACAGAGATGATTGGAATAAGATGGTATTAAGAGGTATGAAGGCTGATTTTTCATGGGATAAGTCTGCTGTTAAATACATGCAGTTATATGATAAGATTTTAGGCTATTAAGGAAGACAAGAGGAGAAAAAGAACAATGATTGATATCAAATTCTTACGCGAAAACCCGGATGTGGTAAAGCAGAACATCAAGAATAAGTTTCAGGAAGATAAGCTTTTGTTAGTGGACGAGGTCATCGAATTGGATGCAAAGAGCCGTGAGGCAAAGGGAAAGGCAGATGCGCTTCGTGCAGAGCGCAATAAGATTTCCAAGCAGATTGGTGCACTTATGGCACAGGGGAAAAAGGAAGAAGCAGAAGAGACGAAGAAGCTTGTAACGGAACGTTCGGAAGAACTTGCTGCATTAGAGGAACAGGAAAAGGATTTACAGGAAAAGATTACCAAAATTATGATGGTGATTCCCAATATCATTGATCCTTCCGTTCCAATTGGCAGGGATGATAGTGAGAATGTGGAGATAGAGAGGTTTGGAGAACCGGTGGTACCAGATTTTGAAATCCCATATCATACAGAGATTATGGAGAGATTTAATGGTATTGATTTAGATGCAGCAGGTCGTGTTGCAGGCAATGGTTTTTATTATCTGATGGGGGATATTGCAAGGCTTCATTCAGCGGTTATTTCCTATGCAAGAGATTTTATGATTGACAGAGGCTTCACTTACTGTATCCCCCCATTCATGATTCGGTCCAATGTGGTAACCGGTGTTATGAGTTTTGCAGAGATGGATGCAATGATGTATAAGATAGAGGGTGAAGACCTCTATTTGATCGGCACAAGTGAGCATTCTATGATTGGTAAGTTTATTGATACCATTATTCCGGAGGGAGAATTGCCAAAGACTTTAACGAGTTATTCACCATGTTTCCGTAAAGAAAAAGGAGCGCATGGTATTGAGGAACGTGGTGTATATCGTATTCATCAGTTTGAAAAGCAGGAGATGATTGTGGTATGTAAGCCGGAAGAGAGCCCGATGTGGTTTGAAAAGCTGTGGCAGAATACGGTAGACTTATTCCGTAGTCTGGATGTTCCGGTTCGTACTTTAGAGTGCTGTTCTGGAGATTTGGCAGATCTTAAGGTAAAATCGATTGATGTAGAGGCATGGTCACCAAGACAGAAAAAGTACTTTGAGGTGGGAAGCTGTTCCAATCTTGGAGATGCCCAGGCGAGGCGCTTAAAAATCCGTGTGAACGGAGAGGATGGAAAGTATTATGCCCATACCCTTAATAATACTGTTGTGGCACCGCCACGTATGCTGATTGCATTTTTGGAGAATAATCTAAATGAAGATGGTACGATCAATATTCCAAAGGCTTTACAGCCATATATGGGTGGTAAGGCAAAGATTGAGTAGATGGTTTTTGTTTGAGATATAATTGTCAGCTGTGTCACTGCATACAATATGCAGTTTTATATAATTGTGAAACTCTGTTTTTGCCCACATCCGTTGTACAATATAGACAAATCAACGCAGGCACGAGCACAAGGCATACCTTCCTACTAAGCTCGGCAAAGCCTCGCTAAGTATTCAGGCATTGCGCTGCTTGTCGCTCGCAGCGGTGCTAAGCTCGAAAAAACCTCGCTAAGCACCGGCGGCTCCAAAGCACCTTGCTTATGATATTGTCTATATTGCACAACTAGGTTTTGAAAATAAGGAGTTTCGCAATCACCTAATTTTATTGAAATAGGAAAGGATGTGCTTATGCATAGATTTCACAGCGGGTGCCATAAGCTCGTTGTTTTGGGAGCAAATGCCAATGGTACGGTGTTCTGCAGGCTTAAATGAGTACATATCCACCTCATAGGGGATATTACACATAACCAGTCGGGGCATAATACAGATGCCGAGACCCGCCGCTACCATGGCAATCGTGCTTAAATCGTCTACTACATGGCAAGAGGAGTGGATCTTAATCTGATGCTTATGAAAAAGATTCTGTATATCAGCATCCGTACTCTCCCTTTGGGAGACAAAACGCTGGTTCTTCATTTCGTCTGGTTCAATATAGTTTTTGTGTCTGGAACGAAAGGATTTTGGAGTGACACAAAGCAGTTCATCCTTGTATAGAGGAGTAATTTCGAAGTCTTTGCAACTGGATTCGGATAAAAAGCCTAAATCGATCACACCGGTTTTAAGCCAGTTGTAGACATCATCATAGGTACCCTGGTATATTTTAATTTCAATGTTGGGATGCAGCTTGGAGAAGCTTTTTACCAAGTCGGGAATGAAGCTGTTACAGACCGAGGAAAAAGTTCCGATTTTTACCGATCCCTGTGTTAACCCATTAAATTCATGGATTGCCTGCTGAAGCTTTAAATCACTGTTTAATACAGTCAGAATGTAGGGCTGCAGATTCTCTCCATAGCTGGTAAGCGTGATTCCGTTTTTATTGCGATTGAAAAGCGGAAATCCCAATTCCTTTTCTGCGGTGGATATGGCATGGCTGATAGCAGAAGGAGTGAGATTTAGTATCTCAGCAGCTTTTTGAAAGCTTCCCTGCTCTACAACGGTTTGAAAAATTTGATAAGCTAATAATGTCATGGGGTGGTATTCCCTCCTTGTTCAAAGATGGCAGCAATATCTTCGGATGTCAGAGTAACCAAGTCCTCAGCAGAGGTGGAATTGCTTGTCAGCAGTCGGTTTGCCTGGGCAGAAATAGCAATATCCAAAAAATTCCGGATGTCTCTTGCATTACCGAAGTTTTTATCCTTGTGGCTGACATAGTCAGAGAGCTTTAAAGCCAGATAGCTGCTGGCAGCTTCGTCTAATTGATAATCGTTATCCGTACAGTTCTTTTTGAAAATATTCAACAAGTCATCTGCGTCATAATCAGGAAAGTAAATTGTTTTCTGAAAGCGGGATTTCAGTCCGGGATTGGAATTTACAAAGCGTGTCATTAAATCCGGATAGCCGGCTACGATTACAATTAAATCTTCACGGTTATCTTCCATTGCCTTTACCAATGTGTCGATTGCTTCCTGTCCGAAATCACCACCAGGGGTTTCATTTGAAAGAGCATATGCCTCGTCAATAAACAGAACTCCGCCCTTTGCCTGTTCGATAACCTCTTTTACTTTAATCGCTGTCTGTCCCATATAGGCAGCAACCATGCCGGAACGGTCAACTTCTACAAGGTGTCCTTTTGATAGGATGCCTAGGGAACAGTATATTTGTGAAAGGAGTCTGGCAACCGTTGTTTTTCCAGTTCCCGGATTACCGGTAAATACAAAATGTTTTGTGACAGCGGGAGCTTTTAATCCATTGTGCTTTCGTAACTCAATGATTTTCAACAGGTTGATTAGATTTTTCACTTCTTCTTTGACGGAGGCAAGACCGACTAAACTGTCTAACTGTGTAAGAAGAGAGTCTAAGTCTTCTTTTGTTTTATCTCCACCAGAAATATTGCCAATAAAGGTGGTTTCGGGTTCATGTAAATCCGTGTTAGAAAGTTCTTCCGGTTTTTCTTTTCGTTTGAAAGGGATGCTGTCTGGATGTCTGGTTTTCATTTGCCCGGATTTTGAATAGGACTTTGTCTTGCTTTCTAACATAAAGCGGTAGCGGGTGAGTTGGTTTACCTCTGTAACATCTACATGTTTGCAGTTGGAAAGAAAGTCTTCTCCCAAAGCCTGAAAGGTTAAAATGTAAAGCTTCTTAATGTCATAGTATTTTGCTTCGTGGATGACAAAATCATCTTTACCATATTCGAGAAAATAGCGCATGGATGCAGGCGGTTCGTTGAGAAAATCGTCCCTTGCGATGTTACTTTCCGTAGCGAATTTTTTCATTGTCATATCGTCAAAGCTGTAGCCTAAGGATTTGTTAATATACCGAATCTCATCCTTTGCTATCATACGGTCAGCGATAGATAAATAGATTAAAAAATTACGTAAATCTATGCGTAACAATTCTTTAACGCTTTCATGTGTTTCTGACTGCGGCATTAATATCTTGTCAATTTTCTCTGCAATAGACATAATGGTTGAATAAATATGCTGTGTTTCAGAATCCATAATCTTCTCCTTATATCTTATAATTCATATATTTATCATATCAAAAAAAATGTGTGTCATCAACAAAAAAGAATGCCAAACATGAAAATAATTCATCTTTTGCAAATATATAACAAAGTCTTAAAAAAAGTGGTATACTGTGAACACGAAAACAAATAAAAGTTTGGAGGTTTCTATGAACACAAAGCAATTTGTGCAACGGGGAATGATTGTTGCAATTTTATGTTTGTTTGTAATCCATTTTAAGGATGTGCTTGGATGGGGCAGTGCATTGTATGCAGTAGTCTATCCATTGATACTGGGTTGCGTGATGGCATATGTGCTAAATATATTGATGGTGCGCTTGGAGAGGATTTATTTTCCAAAGGGTAAGAGCGTACTGGTTATAAAGTCCAGAAGACCGGTTTGTATTATATTATCACTGGCACTGTTGTTTCTGATTGTTTTTTTTGTACTCTATCTGGTTATTCCACAGGTAGTAAATTGTTTCGTGATTATATCAAAGGATGTACCGCAGATAGTGGAGAAAATGATTTCTTTTCTGATTGAAAAATCGGACGAGCTGCCGGTTTTGCAAAAGCAGCTGACTGAACTGGATTTGAACTGGGGCAGTATTTTTGACAAGATTTCTTCCGGACTGATGACTGGAACAAAAGGATTTTTGACATCGGCAACTACAATAGTAGGTTCTTTTGTAGGTGCAGTAACAAATGTAGTGATCGGATTGATTTTCAGCCTTTATGTATTGGCATGCAAGGAGGATGTAGGCAATAAGTTAAACCGTGTGCTTAAAGCTTTTTTGAAGAAAAATGTGTATGAAAAACTGTCCTATGTATTAAAGGTGGTACATCAGTGTTTTTCGAGCTTTATAGTCGGGCAGATGACAGAAGCTGTTATTCTTGGAACACTTTGTGCATTGGGAATGTATTTACTGCGCCTGCCATATGCTGGACCGATTGGTGCATTGGTTGGTCTTACTGCATTGATTCCGGTTTTCGGTGCTTATATTGGTGCTGTGCTTGGTGCGTTTATGATCGTAACAGTAGATCCAAAACAGACACTTGTTTTTCTGATTTATCTGGTAGTATTGCAGCAGTTAGAAGGAAATCTGATCTATCCGAAGGTGGTTGGTTCATCGATTGGTCTTCCTGGCATCTGGGTGCTGGCAGCAATTATGGTTGGCAGTGGTCTTGGCGGTGTAGTTGGAATGCTTATCGGAGTGCCGGTTGCTGCATCTGCGTACAAGCTTTTGCGTGACGCAACGAAGAAGAGGGAGGAAAATGGTGTAAGATTGGATAATATAAAGCCGGTTTGATAAAGGAATATTGAAAAAGACAATAGACTGTAACCGGATAATGACGCAGGGAAGATAGCGCTTGAAAAATATGGAATGTGGTGCTAGAATAAAGAACGCATGTTGGTATCTTAAAACAGGATAATGTGTACATGCAGGTAATTTAGAAAAAGATGGGAGTAATGATTATGTCAGGACATTCAAAATTTGCAAATATTAAGCATAAAAAAGAAAAAAATGATGCAGCAAGAGGAAAGATTTTTACTGTAATTGGAAGGGAAATTGCAGTGGCAGTAAAAGAAGGCGGGCCGGATCCGAATAACAATTCAAAGCTTCGGGATGTTATTGCGAAGGCAAAGGCGAACAACATGCCAAATGACACCATTGAAAGAGGAATTAAAAAAGCTGCTGGGGATGCGAGTGCTGTGAACTATGTGGGTATTACATATGAGGGATATGGACCGAATGGAACAGCAATTATCGTGGATGCCCTTACTGACAACAAAAACCGTACCGCATCGAATGTGAGAAATGCATTTACAAAAGGTGGTGGAAATGTTGGAACCACAGGCTGTGTATCATTTATGTTTGATAAGAAGGGACAGATTATCATTGATAAGGAAGAGTGTGAGATGGAAGCAGATGACCTTATGATGATTGCGTTAGATGCCGGTGCAGAGGATTTTGCCGAAGAGGAGGACAGCTTTGAGATTATAACTGCTCCAGAGGATTTTTCGGCAGTGAGAGAAGCCTTAGAGAATGAGAAAATTGCCATGGCTTCTGCTGAAGTTACTATGGTTCCGCAGACCTACGTGGAGCTTACAAGCGAGGAAGATATTAAGAAAATGAATAAGATTTTGGATTTACTCGATGAGGATGATGATGTGCAGGCAGTTTACCACAACTGGGATGAATGAAATTTCTGAAGAACAACGTGAAATCTGCCGAAAGGTGTATCTGAATTTAGCTCAATGAGAGAAGTTATACGAGAGTAGGCAGTGGCACAAGGTAAAAAAATAAGCATTATTAAAACAGGATTACTCAATGATATAGAATATAAAAAGGCAGGGGCATGATGGCACCTGTTTTTTTATAGGAGCAGTAAAGAAGAATAAATCATGTGAATAATAGAGTCAAAATAACAAAAAATCAGGGAGAAACAGAAAGTATGAGAATATTAATGTTTGTTTGTTTTATCTTGGCAGGCATTGTGTCGGTTTCTGTTATAAAAACACAGGCAAAAAAAAGCCATATTGGGGAAGAGGGAAGAAAAACGGCACGGTCAATGGGAATGCGGGCATTAGCTATTGGAGTTTTATTGTTTGTGGGCAGCGGAGTAGGAATTATTCAAGGTCAGATATTGCGGAGGACAGATATAGGGTCAGGGCGAAACTCATTGTTATATATGGTAATGGGAGTAGGGATTTTACTGATGGGTACCGGATTAATGATTCTAAAAAGGATGAAGCTGGAAGAGGTGGCAGAGATTATTGTGACTACGTTGTCAGACTGCAGGATTGTAAATTGCCAGACACGCTGGCTGCATTATGATACGCTTATAGGCGTCTCGTCAGAGGGCAGACAAAATATGTTTACATTTTTTGGAAAAGACAGGGAAGTGATAGAACAGGCTCAGGAGACTGGCGAAATGAAATTTATAATTCGATATTATGAGAACTCTGGGAGGATACATGAAATAGTGAATTGCGTTGATGAGAGGGCAGGTCATCAATTTTCTTCGAAAATTGGTGATATATGATATAACAGGAGAAGACGATTATAAAGTACGCTGTTACACCATTTGCGTTATATAAACTGAAGAAAAAGGCTGGAAGTTGGAAAGGAGAAATCAGATGGATGATAAAATAAATAATGATTTAATAAAGCCAGTAGTCCAAATAACAAATCAAACAGGAGGTTTCCATTATATATATGTTACTTCTTTGATATATGTTTTATCCATTTATATGATGCCGGTTCTTTTTTTAATTGGATCTTCAAATACAACATTTTATTTCTTTTTAATACCCTTTGGACTTGGAATTGTAAATATTATTGTTTCTATTATGTGTGGAAGAACGGAAAATCGTATTGTGTTGTTAAATGCAGCAGTATTGATTAAATATTCATTAATACCATTTTTTATGATTGGCGGTTGTCTAATCGTGGTGACCTTTTTATTTTCTTTTATTCCAGTTCCTTTTATGATATTTGTAGGACCTATGGTTGCACTGTTGGAAGCAGGCGTGGGCTGGTTTGCTCTGGCATTGGGAGCACCGTATACCATTTCTTATCTGTGTGTATCTGCAAAGGAAAAGCTGCGTCCAAAGAGTATGGTGGTCATACATTCCATACTACAGTTTTTCTTTGTAGTGGACGTCATTGATCTGATGGTATTGACCTTAAAAGAGCGTAAATGGAGAAAACTGACAATCACCATTATTATTTTAATGGCAATTTTTGCGTTGTTAATGTTAATTCTTTTGATATTGGGAATTACAGGTAGTATTACACATGGCAGTTAAAGACAGCATTTGCTGGGATGACTTTAATGTGATGAAAACACAATTTGTGGGAGAATATTTTTATGAGAAAGGAAGGAGAAAAGGCAGAAATGAATAAAACATGGGAACGCATAAAAAAGACACCGGTCTTATATTCTTTGGCATTAAGCATTAGCATTTGTATTATTGGCATGGCATTGCTTGAGGCAGTTTCTTTCAATATTAATTTCATTGGAGCGGGTATATTTCGCGGTTTTTTTCTTGGATTATTCCTCCTTTATCCCTTTGTGCTGACAGTGATTAATCTGGTCGCATTATTTATTGTTCCAAAGGATATAATCTGGAAAAAGAATTTTAAAAGATTTGAATATGTCACGCTGTTTCTCGGGGGGATTTATTCCTGCCTTGCATGGTCTCTCATGGATTTGTGGGGTATCATAATGAACGCAGAGTGGAATGAAGTATTATACAATACTGAAAAGCATCAGCCGGTATGGTTGGATGCAATGCCGACTGTGCTTGTCCTGTGTGGTGTCGGAATACTTGGTTATCTGGTACTATCCCTGTTTAAATTAGAGAAGCTGCCGCCATTGGTTATCGTATTGTCCATGTCGGCAATGTATCTGGGGGTATCACAGTGCATACTGTGGTGCGTGCAGATTTGTGATATAAGTACCTGCTTGCTCTGCCTGTTTCCGTTTAATTGTATTGTTATTGCAATGAAAACCATTCGCTGTAAAATAGCAGAGTGGAACTCAATGGAGAATAAGAACGATGTTGGCTATGAGGAGAAAACTGCTTTACATACGTTGAATGATAGATTGAGGAATGCCGCCTGCTGGCCGGTTCTTGCACTGGTAATGATGCTTCCGCTGTTGGGTTTGGTTCTCTGTATCCTTGTGCTATTTGGACAAAGACCGGATTATCTGATAAAAGCGTGGACCGAGACGGCGGACTGGCGGCTGTCACAGCAAATTCCACCGCCAAATGTCCAGGTTGACGAGCATTATTTGTGTACAGTTGCCGCAGGAGGGCATGCAGGAATTGTGAAACCGCTCCGGATGGGAGAACGGCATGGACATCGCGTGGTGGTAAACCGCCAGCTGTGCATTGCCAATGCATTTGAGCAGATTTTGGAGGAGAGACTACCAGGATTCCATCGTTTTGTAAGGTATGTATATGATACCTGTGGATTTCCTATTGCAAGAGTGATTCGGACAAAACTTGCGGCAGATATCGTATATATACTGATGAAGCCGTTGGAGTGGATATTTTTGATTGTTATTTATCTGTGTGATACAAAGCCAGAAAACAGGATAGCAGTACAGTATCTTCCACGCAGATAAGTAGATTTTGGAAATAGAGAATTTCGCAATTATCTAAAGATAATTCAGATACAGATTTATTGTTTGAAAATGAAACAGAATATATGCGGACGTTTTTTCGAAAGGAACAGGCGGAAAAGTTTTGAGTTTTTATAACATTTATGCTATACTACGTTCTGTGTGTAGTTACATATCAAAAGAAGAAAAAATGGAAAAGTTTTGAAGGCTATCTAAGAGTGGTACTCACAGTGGTGCTCAAGAAATTATAGAATAGAAAGAAATGCTTATTTTAAGGTATTTCAAAGGAGGAATATGTAAAATATGAAATTAGGAATCGTTGGACTTCCAAATGTTGGAAAAAGTACTTTATTTAATTCATTGACAAAAGCGGGTGCAGAATCAGCAAATTATCCATTCTGTACTATTGATCCGAATGTGGGTGTGGTTCCGGTACCAGATGAACGGATTAATGTATTGACAGAAATGTACCATTCAAAAAAGACTGTTCCTGCTGTGATTGAGTTTGTAGATATTGCAGGTCTTGTGAAAGGTGCATCAAAGGGAGAGGGCTTAGGCAACCAGTTTCTTTCCAATATTCGTGAGGTGGATGCGATTGTACATGTGGTACGCTGTTTTGAAGATACGAATGTGGTTCATGTGGACGGCAGCATCAATCCTCTCCGTGACATTGAGACGATTAATTTTGAGCTGATCTTCTCCGATATTGAGATTTTAGACAGGCGTATTGCAAAAAGCTCCCGTGCGGCAAACAATAACAAAGATATTGCCAAAGAGGTAGAGTTTATGAAGCGTATTAAGGAGCATCTTGAAAACGGCAAACTGGCTATCACTTTTTTGACAGATGGGGAAGATGAAGAGCGCTGGATGGCAGAATATAATCTTTTGACGAGAAAGCCGGTGATTTTTGCAGCGAATGTGGCAGAGGACGAGGTTGCTGATGATGCTGACAATGAATATGTAAAAGCAGTAAAAAAATATGCAGGAGAGTATGAATCCGGGGTGTTTAAGGTCTGTGCTCAGATTGAGCAGGAGATTTCCGAGCTGGAGGATGATGAGAAAAAGATGTTTTTGGAGGACTTAGGACTTGCGGAGTCAGGACTTGATAAGTTGATTCGTGCAAGCTATGAGCTGCTCGGTCTTATTTCATATCTGACATCTGGAGAAGATGAGACAAGAGCATGGACGATTAAGAAGGGAACGAAGGCACCACAGGCAGCTGGTAAGATTCATACAGATTTTGAACGTGGTTTTATCCGGGCAGAGGTTGTGGCCTATACCGATTTAGTTGAGAATGGTTCAATGGTAGCCGCAAAGGAAAAAGGTCTTGTGCGTTCAGAGGGTAAGGAATATGTGGTGCAGGATGGAGATGTAATCCTCTTTAAATTCAACGTATAACGGAGGTAGAGTATGTACGAAATCAGATTCCCTAATTTGGGAATACATTTGAAACATGTAATGGATGGATTCTATATTGGAAATTTTGAAATTCATCTTTATGGAGTTATTATTGCACTGGGATTTATTTTGGGGTATGTACTGATTTCAAAAGAAGCAAAGAGGACAAATCAGGATCCGGAGCTGTACCTTGATTTTATGCTTTGGCTGGTGATTCCGGCAATTCTTGGAGCCAGGATATATTATGTGGTGTTCCGTTTAGATGACTATATCAAGGAGGGAAGATCATTAAAGGATACTCTGATTGCCATGATCAATATCCGGGGTGGCGGGCTGGCGATTTATGGTGGTATTATTGCAGGCGTTATTACGCTGGCTATATTTGCAAAAAAACGAAAGGTTTCTGTTTTGCTTATGCTTGATATTTGCTGTATGGGTTTATTAGTAGGGCAGATCATGGGAAGATGGGGAAACTTTTTTAACAGAGAGGCATTTGGTGATTATACCGATTCTCTATTTGCTATGGGAATCCCTGTAGAATGGTTTGGTGGCAAGAATTATCTGCTTCGTTCAGTGAATAGTGGAATTATTACACAGGAAATGATTGACAATGTGTTAAATGTGGATGGTATGGAATTTATTCAGGTGCATCCAACATTTCTCTATGAATCGGTATGGAACGTTATCGTACTGTGTATCATTTTTTTATACAGAAGACATAAGAAATTTGATGGTGAGTTGTTTGCTATGTATGCATGGGGATATGGTCTTGGCCGTGTATGGATTGAAGGGCTTCGTACCGATTCTTTGATGATACCGGGCATTAACTTTAAAGTATCACAGCTTTTGGCTGCCATCTGCGTGTTGGTCGCTTCGGTTTACATGATTTATAAGCGGATGCAGTTGAAAAAGCACATGGTAGGGCAAGGCGGAGAGTAGTATACAAATATATTATAAAAAAGAGCAGGTAACAAGGGAAAACTTTGTGGCCTGTTCTTTTTTATGTGGAAGAAAAGTGGAGGATTTTTCAAAAAGTGGGGAGAAAGTGGGAAATTTTCTACTGTTCACCACTGCTTTTTATAAAATAAGGGAGAAAATGACAAAAATGGACATAAAACACAAGATATAGACCAGATTAAGGATGTGTAAAACAATATGTTGTGTAAAAGGTGTAAAAAAGATTTAGATATATGTCGAAAAAATGTACAAAATGCACAAAAAAACACAAAAAAGTTTAGCTACTTTTGAAATTTTAATCCTTGCATTATGTAACCTTATAGGGTACAATAGTGGTTGTAAGTGGAGAATTGTGGTAGACAGTGGTAAATTGTGGTGGATTTATCATTGGACGTCACAAGGAACACCACCAATAGCAATGAGTCCTCAAAGGATACATGCTATGCCCACTTAGGATAAGAAAACAGAAAGGAAGGTGAGGTCATGTCCAAGGGGTTAAAAGGCGAATATAACCACTCTGTGGATGCCAAGGGCAGAATGATCGTACCTTCGAAGCTTAGGGAACGTTTAGGATTATCCTTTGTGGTAACAAGAGGAATGGATGGATGCTTACATGCCTATCCGAATGATGAATGGGAAATATTCGAGAGCAAGTTAAGTAAGCTTCCAACTACAAATACACAAGCGAGACAGTTTGTAAGATTCTTTATGGGAAGCGCAGATGATGTAGAGGTGGATAATCAGGGGAGAGTCCTGTTGTCGCCAGTTCTTAGAAAGTTTGCGGATATTACAAAGGATGTGACCATTGTAGGTATGGGCGACCATGCAGAGATTTGGAGCAGAGAAAAATGGGATGCACAGAACAATGTGGAAGACATTGATTTTGATGAAATCGCAAAGGGATTTGAAGAACTCGGAATTATGATCTAAAGTTTGTCTGTGAAATCATAATAAAGAAGGAGGGGAAACGTGGAATTTTCACATAAGTCGGTTTTGCTAGAAGAGACTATTGAAGGACTTAACATAAAAGAAAACGGAACTTATGTGGATGGCACCTTAGGTGGTGGAGGACATGCATTTTATGTATGTGCACGTTTGTCCCGTAAAGCAAGGTTCATAGGAATAGACCAGGACGCTGCTGCGATTGAAGCAGCAAGCGCCCGTCTATTACCATATCAAGATAAAGTAAAAATAGACATTATAAGAAGCAATTATCAAAAAACCCCCCAGGTAATAAATGATTTAGGAGTCAGCGGTGTTGACGGTATTGTTTTAGACCTGGGGGTATCCTCCCATCAGTTAGATACACCAGAGAGAGGGTTTACATACAGAGAAGATGCACCTCTCGATATGAGGATGGATCAAAGGCAGGAAATGACTGCTAAAGATATAATTAATCAATATCCGGAAATGGAATTATACCGGGTAATCAAAGATTATGGAGAGGAGAAATTTGCCAAAAACATCGCAAAGCATATATGTCTTGCGAGGCAGAATAAAATCATTGAGACTACATTTGAGCTTAATGACATAATTAAGGCTGCTATACCAATTAGAGCTAGGTCTGCAGGAGGGCACCCGTCAAAAAGAACCTATCAGGCTATCAGGATTGAACTAAATCAGGAACTGACCATTCTTGAGCAATCCATCGACCAAATGATAGACCTGCTGAATCAGGGGGGCCGAATTTGCATAATTACGTTCCACTCGTTAGAAGATCGGATTGTAAAGAGGATTTTTAGAACAAATGAGAATCCTTGTACATGCCCTCCCGACTTTCCTAAATGTGTATGCGGTAAGGTTTCAAAGGGAAAGGTCATCACGAGAAAACCAATTTTACCGTCAGAGGAAGAATTAGAGGAGAACAGAAGAAGCAAAAGTGCGAAGCTTCGTATTTTTGAAAAAGCATAATTGGTAATTATTATATAGAAAAACACAACAACGGCGAAACACGTCGCCATTCGATGAATTGGGGAATACCGGAAACACGGATGAGAAACGTATTTAGAAAAGGGGAATGTGACATTGGATTCAAGAAATTATCAGAGAGAATATTACATCGAAGGTAATACAGCAAGAAAACTATCTACGGCACCGCAACGGGTAGAACGGCCGGAGCACAGGGAAAAGAAAAGACATCAGGTAAATGAAAGAGTCAGAAGAAATACAAAACGTGCAAGAGCGTTTGATTTGAAATATACAGTAGCACTTGTAACAGCAACAGCATTTTTATTTGTGTCCTGTATCAGTATGCTGTCTTTACAGGCAGATATCGCAGAACAGAAAAGACAGATTGCCATTTTAGAAAGTAACCTAAATGAAATGACAGATACAAATAATGAGACTAGCAAGCGGTTAGAAAGCTCCGTAGATCTGACAAAGGTGTATGACGTGGCGACAAAAGAGCTTGGTATGGTCTATCCTAAAACAGGACAGGTTATCTCATACGAGACTACAAATCCTGATTATGTGAAGCAATATAAGGATGTACCAGAGAAATAAATTCAGGTGATAATATGGCGAAGAAAAGGAAAAGATTTCTTGCAAGAATGCAAAACAAACTGTTGGTAGTAATTGTAATTGTTACGGTTTTATTTGTGGCATTGGTTGCAAGAATTCTTTATATTAATGTAAAAGATGGAAAAAGATACGAAAAGATAGTGCTCGCCCAGCAAAGCTATGACAGCATTGAGATCCCTTATCGCAGAGGTGATATTTTAGACCGCAATGGAACACAGCTTGCAACCAGTGAGAAGGTATATAATCTTATTATTGAACCAAAAAATATTATGCAAAATGATGATGTAAAAAAAGCTACGAAAAAAGCATTGATTCAATATTTTGACATAACGGAGGAAGAACTTGACAAAGCATTAGCAGATAATAATTCCCTTTACAAAAGGATGCTGACAAAGATTTCTTATGAAGAGGTAAAACCCTTTCAGGATTTTATTGCCACGGATGATGGTAAAAATGTAAAGGGAATATGGTTTGAGGATGAATACGAGCGATACTATCCATATGGTTCTCTTGCATGCCATGCCATTGGGTTTACGGTGAGTGGTAATGTAGGGCAGGGTGGTATTGAAGGCTACTACAGCAGTGAATTAAACGGCACGAATGGAAGGGAGTATGGATATCTCACAGAGGATATGTCATTAGAGCGGACAACGAAAAGTCCGGTGAATGGATATAATGTGATAACAACCATCGATGCCAATGCACAAAGCATTGTGGAAAAGAAGATAAATGCATTTATGTCAGAGACCGGGGCAAGGAATGTTTCCGTGCTTGTGATGGATCCGAATTCGGGTGAAGTGCTGGCAATGGCAAATTCAAATTCCTATGATTTGAATGAGCCGTATGAGGATAGTACCTTTTCTTATCTGTTTGAAAAAAACTATATCAGTCACTTGTTGGAGGATGAGTCGAAATCGTATTTTTATACGGATGATAAAACGGAATTATCAGAGGAAAAAGCAAGCTTAAAGGCAATGCTGGAAAATGGGGAGATTTCCCCGGAGGAAAAAATAAAAAGTGTTAATAAAAATTATGAGGAATTTCGGCTGGTATGCTTGAATAAGGCATGGCGGAATTTCATTATATCGGACGGTTTTGAGCCGGGTTCCACATATAAAACTTTTACAATTTCAGGAGCAATTGAGGACAGTATATTAAAGGGTGATGAGAGCTTTTTTTGCGGCGGCAACTTAGAGGTTGAAGATGCTACCATTAATTGTCACAATCATCAGGGCCATGGACAGGTGAATATTCCACAGGCATTGATGCAGTCCTGTAATGTGGCGCTTATGGAAATCGCAAAGCTGGAAGGACGATCTACCTTTTCAAAATACCAGAATGTATTTGGGTTTGGAAAGGTAACCGGGGTGGATTTACCGGGTGAAGCAGCCGGACTGATTTATGAAAGAGAACGGCTGAACCCTGTTGAGCTTGCGACATCTTCCTTTGGACAGGGTCCGACAGTTACGATGCTGCAAATTGGAACCGCATTTTGCTCCGTAATTAATGGTGGGAATTACTATGAACCTCATATGGTGAAGCAAATTGTAGATGAGAATGGTGGGATCATTAACAATATTGAACCGACAGTGCTTAGAAAGACAGTGTCTTCTGATACATCTGCATTTATGCGAAACACACTTTTTGAGGTGGTAGAAAGTGGTACTGGAAATAAGGCAAAGGTAGAGGGATATACCATTGGCGGTAAAACAGGTACAGCAGAAAAACTGCCGCGTGGCAATAAAAAATATATTCTTTCGTTTATTGGTTTTGCGCCGGTAGAAAATCCGCAGGTGGTTGTTTATGTAACAGTTGATGAACCGCATGTGGAAGATCAGGCAACTTCTGGTCTTGGTACGATTATCGCACAAAGTATTTTTGAGGAGCTACTACCTTATATGAATGTCTACCAGACGGAGGATGCAGATAACAGCAATACCGTTGATAAAGTGGGAGATGAAGTGGCCGGTCCTTTGTATGATGGTGAAATACCGGATGAACAGATTGGTGAGAACCAGGCAGGAGATATCCAGGGAGAAGATAATTCTTCCGAGGGAACGCCAGAGGGTGATGGTGATAATCAGACAACGGAGAGTGGTGATCAGACCAGCGAAGAGCCGGTGGAAGGAACTACAGAAAATACAGACGATGTGCAAACATAATAAATGTATTTCAAAATAATGACATACTGTTAAGAACCGGCAGCAGCTGGTTCGATTATTGAATAAGGCATGGATTTCATTGGGAGAGAAGTCCATGCCTGGGTTATCTTTAGGAAAAATCAGTTATCGAGAGTCAATTTTGCAAAATCTTTGGTTTCGTTACAAAATTATACAGATTACGCATAAGTTGAAAAAGTGGATAATATGATAAAAAAAAGGCATAAGGTCGTCAGATATGGTAAAGACTTTTACCAGAAAAAAAATTTTTGTGATTGCGATTGGCATGGTTACGATACTTTGTCTTTTGGTTGGACGGCTTTCGTATTTAATGCTTGCAAAGTCAGAATTTTATCTGGAAAAGGCAGAGTCCCTTCATGAAAGGGAACGGAGCATAAAGGCGAAAAGAGGAATCATATATGACAGAAACGGTGTGGAATTAGCGGGGAATAAGCCTGTGAGCTCTATATCAGTCATACGTTCCCAGATTACAGATGAGGAAGAGGTAATAAATGCTCTTTGCAGTATATTGGAATTAGAAGAAACGGATATACGCAAAAAGGTTCAGGCAAATACGATGCGGGAAAAAATCAAGAGCAATGTGGATAAAGAGACAGCGGATCGCCTTCGTGAACTTAATCTGGATGGTGTTATGATTGATGAAGACTACAAAAGGTATTATCCATACGACAGCCTCGCAAGTAAAGTGCTTGGCTTTACTGGATCGGATAACCAGGGAATTGTAGGTCTGGAGGTTTCCTATGAGGAGGTGTTAGCCGGGATTCCTGGCAGTATTTTGACACTGACGGACGCACATGGAATAGAAATAGAAAATGAAGCAGAGAGCAGATTAGAGCCGATAGCAGGCAATAATTTATATATTTCAATAGATGTGAATATACAGACTTATGCGGAACAGGCAGCTACAAAGGTACTTAAAGCAAAGCAGGCAAAACGGGTTTCTGTGGTATTGATGAATCCGCAAAATGGAGAAATATATGCGATGGTAAATGTGCCGGAATATAACTTAAATGAGCCATATAATTTAGTAGATGTAAAGGATTTGTATGTGACTCCGATTGAAGAGGAAGAAACGAAAGAAAACATAGAAGAAAATACTGAGGATGTAAAAAAGAAAGAAGACGGGAAGGAGACGGGTGAAAAGACAACGAAAAAATTAACCAAGCAACAAAAACAGGATGCTTTAAATAATATGTGGCGTAATTTTTGTATCAATGATACCTATGAGCCGGGCTCTACTTTTAAAATTGTCACAGCAACGGCTGCATTGGAAGAAAATGTTGTAAAAGTGGAGGATACTTTTTCATGCCCCGGTTTCCGGGTTGTGGAGGATAGAAGAATCCGGTGCCATAAAGTGGGAGGTCATGGTTTGGAGACTTTCAAGCAGGGGATTATGAATTCCTGTAATCCGGTATTCATGGATGTGGGGGCGAGAGTCGGTGTAGCCAATATGTACAAAAATTATAAAAAGCTTGGTTTGTTTGAAAAGACAGGAGTGGATTTGCCTGGCGAGGCATCTTCGATCATGCATAAGCAGGAGGATGTGGGAGCTGTTGAACTTGCGACTATGAGCTTTGGGCAGTCCTTTCAGATTACACCGCTGCAGCTATTGCGAGCTGCCAGTGCGGTGATAAATGGAGGAACTTTGGTCACACCGCATTTTGGTCTCTGGACCACAGATGAAAATGGGAAGAAGACGAAAACATTCCGCTTCACGGAGAAGGAGAATGCGATTAAGAAAGAGACATCGGATACGATGAAGGAGCTTTTAGAGGCAGTTGTAGCAGAAGGCTCCGGCAGCAAAGGCAAAGTAGAAGGATTCCGTGTGGGTGGCAAAACGGCAACATCAGAAAAGCTGCCGAGAGGAAACGGAAAATATATATCATCGTTTTTGGGGTTTGCACCTGCGGATAATCCACAGATTATTGGAATTATAATGATTGATGAACCGGTTGGTATCTATTATGGAGGAACGATAGCGGCTCCCGTTATGTCGGAGATATTTTCAAATATTCTTCCGTATATGGGGTTAGAGGCAGAATATGAAGAGGAGGATATCGAAGAAACAATGCTTGAATTCTTTGAAGATACAGTGGAATAGAGGGTTGCTAAATAGGAAAAAAAGACTTATACTATAAAAGTATGTGTTTTAAATGAGACACAAGGTATTGTAGTTTGGATATTGGGTTTGCGGGATAGCGGAAACAACAAGCCTTACACAAAATATAATTACAAAAGGGTAGGAAAAAATATGAAATTTGATTTTACAGTATTATTGCCGGTATTGATTGCATTTGGTATCAGTGTGGTACTAAGCCCGGTAATGATACCATTTCTTAAAAAGTTGAAATTTGGGCAGTTTGTGAGAGACGATGGACCGGAATCCCATTTAAAAAAGTCAGGAACACCGACAATGGGTGGTCTGATCATTCTGGTGAGTATTGTTATCACATCATTGTTTTATATGAAGAAAAACCCGGTTATCCTTCCTGTGTTGTTCGTGACACTGGGATTTGGTTTGGTAGGTTTTTTGGATGATTATATTAAAGTTGTCATGAAACGCTCAATGGGACTTAGGGCATGGCAAAAGATGGCAGGACAGTTTGTGATTACAGCTGTGTTTGCTTACTATATTGCAAATTATACAGAGCTTGGAACTTCCGTGATCATTCCATTTACCAATGGATATGAATGGGATTTGGGATTTTGGTTTTATCCATTTCTATTCTTTGTTATAATCGGTACAGTAAACGGAACTAATTTTACGGATGGCCTGGATGGATTGCTTTCATCGATTACGGTTCTTACTTCTACCTTTTTTACTGTAATTGCGATTGGAACCGGGTCTGGAATTGAGCCGATTACCTGTGCAGCGGTAGGTGCACTGCTTGGCTTTTTGGTGTTTAATGTATATCCGGCGAAGGTGTTTATGGGTGATACCGGTTCATTGGCATTAGGTGGTCTTATTGCTTCCACTGCGTTTATGTTAAAATTGCCAATCTTTATCGTGATTGTGGGCTTTATCTATTTTGTTGAAGTGCTTTCCGTTATTATCCAGGTTCTCTATTTCAAAAAGACGGGAAAGCGTGTTTTTAAAATGGCACCAATCCATCATCATTTTGAGCTTTGTGGATGGCCGGAAACGAAAGTTGTTGCAATTTTTTCCATTGTGACAGCAGTACTTTGCTTAGTTGGGCTGATAGCATTTTAATTGATATATAATTGTGGCAGAGCATAGCAAAAAAAATTGGAGGAAGATATGGATTTTCAAAAGAGTGTGTTGATTGCAGGTACAGGAAAGAGTGGGGTAAATGCTGGTAAGCTTCTTTTAGAAAAGGGGGCAGAAGTTACCTTTTATGATGATAACAAGGAGCTTGATGTGAATGGTTTTTTATCCCAGTTTGAAGAAAAGGAACAGATTCGTGTTGTATTAGGAGCGATAAATGAATCTATTTTAAATAGGATTGATTTAATGGTAATAAGTCCGGGGATTGCAGTAGATTCTGTTATTGCGAACCAGGTAAGGGAGTCGGGAATTCCAATCTGGAGTGAGATTGAATTGGCATATCAGGCAGGAAACGGTCATTTGGCTGCGATTACAGGAACGAATGGAAAGACAACGACAACCTCTTTAGTGGGGGAGATGTTTGCAAACTATACGGATAACAGTTTTACGGTCGGTAATATCGGGATTCCTTATACAGAAGTGGCACTGCAGATGAATGAAGATTCTTATACGGTTGCAGAGGTTTCTTCTTTCCAGTTAGAAACAATTGTTCATTTTAAACCGCATGTAAGTGCGGTGCTTAACGTGACACCGGATCATTTAAACAGACATTACACGATGGAAAATTATGCTTCTGTTAAGCTTGATGTGTGTAAGAATCAGACAGAGGAAGATATTTTGGTTTTAAATTATGATGATCCTATTACAAGAGAAATGGCAAAGGATAAAAGGGTGAAAGCGAAGATAGTCTATTTTAGCCGTTTACATAGCTTAGAGGAGGGTGTCTGTGTGAAGGATGACGCTATTGTCATCTGTGAAAATGGCATAGATACCAAGGTGATTGATAATAAGGAACTGATTCTGCTTGGAGGACACAATTTAGAAAATTATATGGCAGGTATTGCGGTTGGTTATCATATGGGAATTCCGATGGATGTGATTGTAAAGACTCTAAAAACCTTTAAGGGTGTGGCACATCGTATTGAATTTGTAAAGGAAGTAAATGGAGTCGCCTATTATAATGATTCAAAGGGAACCAATCCGGATGCAGCGATAAAAGGGATTCAGGCGATGAACCGAAGAACGGTTCTGATTGGTGGCGGATATGACAAGGGTGTTGCTTTTGATGATTGGATCAAGGCATTTGACGGTAAGGTAAAAAAGCTTGTATTACTTGGCCAGACCGCCAAGATGATTGCAGATACTGCTGCAAAGTATGGTTTTACGGATGTGGTGTTTGCCAACGATTTAAAAGAGGCCGTTACCGTGTGTGCACAGTGTGCGAGTCCGGGGGAGGCGGTATTGTTATCCCCTGCCTGTGCAAGCTGGGGGATGTTTGATAATTATGAGCAGCGCGGAGATTTGTTTAAAGAGTATGTAAATGAGTTAGGAGCATAGTGTATGGCAAGAAGAAGGCCTGTAAAGACGAACAACCGGACAAGAAAGAAAAAATCATCGATGTTATTTAAGAGCGATTTCTTTGATTATTCGTTATTGTTTATCGTTCTGTTTTTGGTGGCATTAGGTCTTGTAATGATTTACAGCACCAGCTCTTATACAGCGGAGTTAAAGACTGGTGATGCGGCACATTATTTAAAGAGACAGGGGGTTTTTACTGCTTTAGGTATTGTTGCGATGTTTGTCGTATCAAGGATTGATTATCACTGGTGGAAGAGATGGTCTTTGTTTTTTATGTATGGAATTATCGGACTTCTCATCATTGTATTGATCATTGGTACGAGATCTCATGGCGCAATCCGCTGGATCAAGATTGGTCCGGTACAATTCCAGCCGTCTGAGGTGGCGAAGATTGTCATTATTTTATATACTGCCCATGTTTCTACAATACGGGCTGCGAGAATCGCAGATTTCAAGGTTATGGTAAAGGTTTTAGTGCTTCCGATGATTGCAATTGCGCTCATAGCATCCGAGAATTTAAGTACGGGCATTATCTGTGCTGCAATTGCAGTTATGATTGTATTTATCACAAGCCCAAAAGTAAAGCAGTTCCTTTTGCTGGGTGGTGGTGTGGTTGCATTTATGGGAATTTTTTTGCTGATTGCTTCCTACCGTATGGATCGTATCAAAGTGTGGATGCATCCGGAGGAATATGCAAATACAGGTGGATTCCAGACGCTACAGGCATTGTATGCTATTGGCTCTGGTGGAATTTTTGGGAAAGGACTTGGGCAGAGTATCCAGAAGCTGGACTTTTTACCTGAGTCGCATAATGATTACATATTTTCGATTATCTGTGAGGAGCTTGGCTTATTTGGGGCTGCCTGCATCATTGCGATTTTTGTGCTGCTGATCTGGCGGTGTATGATGATTGCAATGAGCGCACCGGACCTGTTTGGGGCACTCATTGTTGTGGGAGTTATTACCCATATTGCGGTTCAGGCAATGTTAAATATTGCTGTAGTGACGAATTCGATGCCGCCTACCGGAGTACCGTTACCATTTATAAGCTATGGAGGTACAGCGCTTTTCTTTCTGCTTGTAGAAATTGGTCTGGTGCTGTCTGTGGCAAGGCAGATTCGGATTGCAAAGGAATATTAGGCATACAGACAGCCTATGTGGAAATCAATTTTATCAAACAGGAACACTGTGTGCTGGTTAAGTGCAAATAATTTTTCGCGAAAAACGTCTCAGTAACACTATGGAAATTTCTGCATATTATAGTATATATGGCAGGAAATGGGTGTGGTTTACTTGAAGGCGATTAGCGTGAAAGAAGCTTACGAATTAAAGGGAAGTATTGAAATACAGGGTTCAAAAAATACAGTTCTTCCTATTATGGCAGCAACTCTTTTGGGGGATGGTGTCACGACAATTTATAATTGTCCGGAGATTGAGGATGTGAGAGGGATGTGTAAGCTTCTTGAATGTCTTCATGTCGCAACAACGCTTAAAGATCATGTATTAACAATTGATACAAGAAATGCATGTTGTGAACCATTGCCCTATGAACTTACAAGGAAGCTTAGGTCTTCGGTTTTGCTGCTTGGACCGATGCTGGCACGGTGGCAGAGGGCAGAGATTGGAATGCCTGGAGGATGTGCCATTGGAATGCGTCCCATTGATATACATTTAGAAGGCTTTATGAAGATGAATGTGGATGTGAAGCTTTACAGGGAGGTTCTTACCTGTAAAACATTTTATCTGCAGGGGGCAGAATACACGATGCGTTTTCCGAGTGTAGGTGCAACGGAAAATCTGATCATGGCGGCGGTTGGTGCAAAAGGGAGAACCATTTTACGGGGAGTGGCAAGGGAACCGGAGATTATTGAACTTTGTAACTATTTAATGTGTATGGGCGTTCTTATGGAGGGCGTAGGCACGGATGTATTAGTTATTAAGGGCACAAAGGAAATTGCATGCTGTGATTATTGCAATCCCTATGACCGTATTGTGGCAGGAACATATCTGTTGATGGCAGCAGCAATACCAAGTCGTATTAAGCTGATTGGTATTGAAGATATTCATTATATGAAAAATATCATAAATGTGGCAGTTTCCCTTGGTGTAAATGTGGTGCATTTTGATAATTACTTAAGTGTGGAGTCCATCGGAGCGATTCAGGGAGGAAACTTTGAAACCGGCATTTATCCGGAATTTCCTACAGATTTACAACCGGTGCTGATGACGGTTCTTGTGAATGCATTAAACGACAGCAGGCTTACGGAAACTATTTTTGAAAACCGGTTTCAGATTGTGACAGAGCTTGTAAAGCTGGGTGCATCGATTGAGGTGACTGGCGACTCGGCGAATATTAAAGCGGGATGCCGTCTGCAGGGGCATACGGTAAAGGCTACGGATCTGCGGCAGGGAGCGGCATTAGTGGTAGCAGGTCTTATGAGCCGGGGATTTACAACGGTAACAGATATTTCTTATATAGAGAGAGGATATGAAGATATAGTGAGGGATTTGCAGGGTGTTGGTGTAAAGATTTTCTATGTCTGAAGGTACTATATGAGTAAACAGAAGAATAATATCATAAAATTTAAAAAGCGACAGAATGGTCTTATTGCTTTATGTATAGCAATATTTTTAGGAATTCCGGTCATATTTTTACTGACGTGTTTTCATATTGACGATATTGAAGTAACCGGTAATATACATTACAGTGAGGAACAGATCAAGGATTATGTATTGTCAAACGGATATGTGGATAATACGATTTTATTAATGATCAAGAATAAGCTGCACCCACCGAAGGATATCCCATTTATTGCAAAGCTAGATATTGAGTATGTGGATGCACATAGAATCACTGTCACGGTATATGAGAAAGCATTAGCTGGATGTGTGGAGTATATGAACCGGTATGTCTATTTTGATCAGGATGGTTATGTGCTGGAGATTTCATTGACGAAGCTTTCGGATACACCATGTATTACGGGGATGAGCTTTAGCAGTATGGAACTTTATGAAAAGCTCCCCATTGATGATAAAAAGCGGTTTAAATTGATTCTAAAGCTGACACAGCTTATTAGCAAATATGACTTGGAGATCGATGCCATTCGGTTTACTACAGAGGATGAGGTGGTACTGAATCATGAGGACATCCGTATTGAGCTTGGAGATGGCAGTAAGTTAGAGGAGCAGATGGAGGATCTTGCACAGATGTTGGAGGGATTAAAGGGCAGAAATGGGACCTTATATCTTAATGATTTTGATCCGGCTACCAAAAGGGCTTCTTTTAAGCTGAATACAGACTCCTCTGCAAAGGATACAGATGATGGAGAGAATCCTGAAGCAGAAGAGGATGGAGGAACTTTTTCTACGGAGGACAATACTACAGAAGGGGGAACGGAGTAATGGGATGAAGTGGAAAAATGGGCATAGAAATACCGATTTTATATAAAATATGGAATCGCAGAGGAAAAAAACAGGCAAAAAGTTAAAAAAAACGCAATATTATGTAAATTAAGGGTTGATTATTTTAATAAAAAACAGTATTATATACGTATATGTTTGTTAAACTGATTCTAAGACTAGATTGCTTTACATAATATTTTGGTGAATAATATATTATTTACGAAAAGAAGAAAAATTTTTATAAGGAGGATATTACCTTGCTTGAAATAAAGACATTTGAGGAAAAAGGGCCTGCAAAGATTTTGGTAATCGGTGTAGGAGGAGCTGGTAACAATGCAGTGAATAGAATGGTGGACGAGAACATCAATGGAGTGGATCTTGTAGCCATTAATACAGATAAACAGGTGTTAGCAACATCAAAAGCACCTACTAAAATTCAGATTGGTGAGAAACTGACAAAGGGTCTTGGTGCCGGTGCAAAGCCGGAGGTTGGCGCTGGAGCAATTGAAGAGAACAGAGAAGAGATTACAGAGCTTGTAAAGGATGCTGATATGGTATTTGTTACCTGCGGTATGGGTGGCGGAACCGGAACGGGTGCTGCTCCTGTTGTTGCCGAGATTTCAAGAAATCTTGGAATTCTCACAGTTGGTGTTGTGACGAAACCATTTTCTTTTGAAGGTAAACCTCGTATGAATAATGCCCTTGCTGGTATTGATCGTTTGAAGGATAATGTTGATACATTAATTGTTGTACCAAATGACAAGTTGTTGCAGATTTGTGATAAGAGAACAACGATTCCTGATGCACTTAAAAAGGCAGACGAAGTATTGCAGCAGGGTGTTCAGGGTGTAACGGATCTGATTCAGAGTCCGGGTATTATCAATTTGGATTTTGCAGATATCCAGTCTGTTATGCGTGATAAAGGTATTGCTCATATTGGTATTGGCCGTGGAAGTGGAGAGGATAAGGCTGTTGAAGCAATCAAGCAGGCAATGGAATCTCCATTGTTAGAGACAACGGTATCTGGTGCAACAGATATTATAATTAATTTTGCCGGTAATATTGGAATGATTGAGGCTTACGATGCAGTTAATTATTTGACAGAAGCTGCAGGTGAAGATGTGAATATTATTTTTGGTACAGTTGACAATGAGACATTAGGTGATGAGGTAAGTATCACGATTATTGCAACCGGTATTGAAGCTGCTACGAGAAAGAATGCATATGGCAGTTTTGGACAAACTGTGGGAATGGGAGGTTTTGCAAAGCCGGCAGCTACACCGGTACAGCCGGTACAAAGTCCGGTACAGCCGGCAGCTACACCGGTACAGCCGGTACAAAGTCCGGTACAACAAACAGCCACACCGGCACAGTCGCCAGTACAGCCTGGTACATATCGTCAGCCGGTTCAAGCCGAACCGCCAGCACAGACCGGATTTTCAGCAGGACAGGCCGCACCTAGCTATGGCGGGCAGCCGATGGCTACGCAGCAGCCAAGACCGGCAGTAAAACCATCTTTCTTGAATGGTACGCAGGGTAGTGCGGGTAGTACAGCACAGGCAGCAGCACCGGTGACAACTGCCAGACCACAGCCGCCAAAGCAGGAGGCAGATGGCAGCATTAAGATTCCGGAATTTTTAAAGAGAAGATAAAGAGCAAAAGGCATTTCCCATTATTCGGAAAAAGATGTATGGGAAGTGTCTTTTTTTGTGCTCTTTTGCGAAAGTAAAGTCTGTATTTCGACTTTTTTTTAGGGAAAAGTTTCTTATACTTTTGGAAAGAACAAAAGAAAGTAGGATGAGACGAAAGATACCAAATGGATTTTCAGGAGGATGCGTATGCGGATTACACTCTATTTGGATATCATTTTTTGCATCAATCTTTTTGCGAATTTTGTAATTCTTTGTCTGGTTTCCTGTATTCACAGGGAACGGATAAAATATCTGAGATTGTTTGCAGGTGCAGCTTTTGGTGCAGGACTGCTTATTTTGTTTCTTTACATACCAAGGTCGGTTCCTAAAGTAACAGGAATCATATGCCTTGTTGGAAGCAGTATGGGAACCGTTTTTGTAACCTTTGGAAAAAAAGGATTTATCCGGAAATGGTTCTGTTCCACCACGATTTTGTTTCTGACAGGCAGCATTATGAATTATGTAAAGATGATGACCAATCAGACCGTGTTAACTTTTTGTGGCTGGCTGGTTTTATTTATGACATGCATTGGGATTACTGCAGCTTTGGTCTGTGGAGTGAGAAGGAATGCAAGGCTTGTTGAAAATATTTACCCGGTTGAAATATGTAATGCAGACAGGAAGGTATATTGCAGAGTTTTTCTGGATACCGGTTTGTTTTTAACAGATCCGCTATTTGGAAAACCGGTATTGCTTGTAAGCCGCAGCATTGCAGTAAGCTGTTTAAAGGAAGAAGACTGCCGCTTTATAGAGGCATATGAGAAAAATGGAATAATAGATTATTCACAAATGCTTAGGGATAGTACACTACAGAAAAATTGTTTCCATGAAATTGCATTTAGCAGTGTTGGGAACCCATCTGGAAAGCTGCTCTGTTTTTTGATTGATGAGCTGAAAGTAGGTGGAAAAGACTGTATACATAGGAAACAACCTGTTGCTGTCGCCCCGAACGATTTATTCCAAGGAGCGGAATATCAGGGTTTGATACATAGAGATTGTTTGTAGTATGTGTATTATTGGAGGATTATATGGTGAATATCGTCAGTAATGATAAATTAAAGCTTACCATGATGAAAAACGTGGCAAGTATGTTTTTTATGCCAAAAAAAGAAGTACATTATATTGGAGGAACAGATATTTTACCTCCGCCGTTAGAACCGGAGGAGGAAAGAAAGCTGCTTGATAAGCTTGGGGATTATGATGATACGGAGGTTAAGAGTATTCTTATTGAGCGGAATTTGAGGCTTGTGGTATATATTGCAAAAAAATTTGATAATACAGGTGTGGGAGTGGAAGATCTGATTTCAATTGGTACAATAGGCTTAATAAAAGCGATTAATACCTTTAAAACCGACAAGAAGATCAAGCTTGCCACCTATGCTTCAAGATGTATTGAAAACGAGATTTTGATGTATTTAAGGCGAAGTGCAAAAACAAAGATGGAAGTATCCATCGATGAGCCGTTAAATGTGGATTGGGATGGAAATGAGCTTCTGTTATCTGATATTCTGGGAACAGAGGAGGATATTATCTACCGGGATTTAGAAGAGGAGGTGGATCGGGAGCTTTTAAAAAAAGCTATGACGATTTTGACAGACAGGGAAAAAATGATAATCGACTTAAGGTTTGGCTTGTCAAATAAACAGGGAGTGGAAATGACACAAAAGGAAGTGGCAGACATGCTTGGAATCTCACAGTCCTATATTTCAAGACTGGAGAAAAAAATTATGAAACGCCTCAAAAAAGAAATGCTTCGGATAGGTTCCTGAGAAGAAAATACGGCTGGTTCAATTTATTTTGAATATAACATGTTTTAAACAGGTAATTTTTGACGGTTTAGAAATTGTATAAACTTTCCCTTTGATGTAAATCCTTAACATATAGAAAATGTTAAGGAGGGCATCACAATGGCTCTTAACAAAGTTGTGATATGTGGGGTGAATACAGCTAAATTACCATTACTTACGAATGAGGAAAAGAATGCATTATTTATACAGGCAGAACAGGGAAACAAGCAGGCAAGAGAATTGTTAGTAGAAGGAAATTTAAGGCTTGTACTGAGTGTGATTCAACGGTTTTCTGCTTCTTCGGAGAATGCAGATGATTTATTTCAGGTTGGATGTATAGGTTTGATGAAAGCAATTGATAATTTTGACCGTAGTCTGAATGTGAAATTTTCAACTTATGCGGTTCCTATGATCATTGGAGAATGCAGACGTTATTTAAGGGATAACAATGCAATCCGCGTATCCCGTTCTCTGAGAGATATTGCCTATAAGGCAATCTATGCAAAGGAGCGGATTTTAAGGGAAGAAGACCGGGAACCAACCATAGATGAGGTGGCAAAGGCAATAGAAATGGATAAGGAACTTGTTGTTATGGCGTTAGATGCTATTGCAACGCCAGTGTCCCTGTATGATCCGGTTTATCAGGAGGGAGGAGATACTCTTTATATTATGGACCAGGTCAGTGACAAGAAGAATAAAGAAGAAAACTGGGTAGAGGATATCTCTATGAAGGAAGCGATGAAACATTTATCCGATCTGGAGTGTAATATTATAACACTCCGTTTTTTTGAAGGAAAAACCCAGACAGAGGTCGCTTCTGAAATAGCTATTTCGCAGGCACAGGTGTCAAGGCTTGAAAAGTCTGCTTTAAAAAGTATGAAAGGGTATCTTGATATGGATTAAAAGGAGATGGATTTGGGTAAAAAATATTTCATTTTAACAGTAAATGCGTTGTAAAACCTTTCGGAATATGCTATAATTTGGCTTAATTATTGTACGAAATGTGTACGAAGGAAGATATTTAAGCCAAAAGGGCATGAAGGAGGCATATATACATGAAACATTTAATCTTAGTTACGTCACCACCAGCTTGTGGGAAGACCTTTATTTCTAAGCAGTTAGCAAAGGCATTAACGAATTGTGTCTACTTGGATAAGGATACTTTGATTGTATTATCAAAGCAGATTTTTAAGGTGGCTGGAGAGGAATATAACCGTTCTTCTGATTTCTTCCAGAGAGAGATTCGTGACTATGAATATTACTGTGTATTGGATTTGGCAATGGAGGCACTGGACTATAATGATACGGTACTGATCAATGCACCGTTTACGGACGAGATTCGTGATGATGCGTATTTGGATTCTCTAAGGGCACAGCTTGCAAAACATGGTGCACAGCTTGTAGTGATCTGGGTTAATACCAGGGTGGATGTATGTAAAGAAAGAATGATTAAGCGTAATTCTGACCGTGATACATGGAAGTTGGAGAACTGGGATGAATATATTGCAAGCCAGAATTTTCACAGACCGGACAATATTAAGGAATTGATTGTGTTTGAGAATTCTTCTGAGGAAGAGTATAACGAGTCTATTAAACGTGTAGTAAAGCAGTTAAGAGGTGAGTAATGAAAAGCTGTCGCACCTTACAGTTTCTGGTGCGACAGCATTTTCTGCTTATAGGCAGATTCGTTTCAAAAATGCTTTACGAGATACATTTTACAAGGTATGAAGCTTGTGATACTTGCGATTGTGTTTTGATGCAGAAATCTTGCAAGTGGGACGCTTTATTCCTATATGAGAATCTACTCAATTTTAGAGGAGGAAGACATGGCTAATAGAAAACCGGTATTTGCAATTAACTGGACTGAGGTAGATTCCTTAGTGGCAGGAAAACACGACAATCCACATCATATTTTAGGAATGCATGAGACGAGTGATGGAGTCTATATTAATGCATATTTTCCGGGGGCAGAATCCGTTACGGCAGTAAAGAAGGCCAATAAAGAAAAATACGAACTGATAAGCGATAAGGTGGCTGGCTTTTATTCGATCAAGATAATGAATGAGGTAAGTTTTGTCTACTATTTTATAGTGGTTTACAGTGATGGAACAAAGCGGACAGTGATTGATCCTTATGCGTTTGAACCGGTCATAGATCCGATTGATATCAGTAAATTTAATGATGGAATTCATTACGAAATATATGAAAAATTAGGTTCGCATCCATGCATGTTAGATGGAGTTAATGGAGTGCTGTTTGCTGTATGGGCACCAAACGCTGCAAGAGTATCGGTTGTGGGTGACTTTAATGGATGGAATGGTAAGATTCATGCTATGAGGCGGATTGAATATTCGGGTCTTTTTGAATTGTTCATTCCGGGACTGGAATGTGGAGAGATCTATAAGTATGAGATAATGACAAAGGCTGGCAATGCATTTATGAAACCGGATCCGTATGCGAATTATACGGAGCTTCGCCCAGCAAATGCTTCGAAAATTACAGACCTTACTTACGAATGGAAGGATGCCCGATATTTTGAGAAGCTGGCAGCCGTAAAGGATGAGATGCCAATGAATATTTATGAGGTGCATCTTGGTTCCTTTAAACGTCCAAAAGATGGACGGGAGTTTTTTACATATCGGGAGATTGCAGAGGAGTTGGCTGATTATGTGGCAGATATGGGCTATACCCATGTGGAGCTTATGCCAGTTATGGAGCATGAAAATGATGGTTCATGGGGATATCAGACAACTGCATTTTATGCACCGACCTCGCGCTATGGTGAACCGGTGGACTTTATGTATTTTGTGGACTATATGCACGGCAAAGGAATTGGTGTAATCTGTGACTGGGTACCAAGCCAGTTCCCAATGAATGAAGGTGGTCTTGCCAGATTTGACGGTGAACCGCTTTATGAGCCACGGGATAGCAGAAGAAGTGAGAATCCCAGATGGGGTACCTATATGTTTGATTATGGCAGGAAGGAAGTTAAGAATTTCATGATTTCCAATGCTATCTATTGGGTGTCTAAGTACCATTTAGACGGACTTCGGATTGACAGTGCGGCATCTATGCTGTATTTGGATTATGGGAAATCATATGGTAATTGGATTCCGAACCAGTACGGTGGAAATGAGAATTTGGATGTGATTGCCTTTTTTAAGGAATTGAGTACAATTTTAAATGAACGTTTTCCGAAATGTATGTTGATTGTGGAGGAAGAATCCGGATGGCCGATGCTTACAGAAAAAGCATCAGAGGGCGGCATGGGCTTTGACTATCAGTGGAATGTGTCATGGATGAAAAATCTGCTTTCTTATATGGCATTAGATCCTTTATATCGTAAATATGAACATAAGAAGCTGACCAGCAGTCTTTCGAATGCCTATAATGAAAATTATATATTGGAATTTTCCCATAACGAGGTTGTAGGTGGGAAGGGCTCTATTGTGGACCAGATGCCCGGCGGATATGAAGAGAAATTCTCGAACCTCCGTCTGTTATATGGATATATGATGATGCATCCCGGTAAAAAGCTTCTTTTTATGGGACAGGAATTTGCACAATTTAGTGAGTTTAGTGAAGCTGGGGAGATTGACTGGAATCTGCTTGATTTTGATGCCCATACCATTTTGCGGGGATATGTGAAGGCACTCAATCATTTGTACAAGAAGGAGCCGGCGCTTTATGAGTTTGACAATAATGCGGAAGGCTTTGAGTGGATTAACGAGAATGCTGCAAATGAGAGTGTGGTATCCTTTATACGTAAGAGTGGACGGCAGGAGGATATGCTCCTGATTATCTGCAACTTTACACCGGTACAGCATAGCAGGTACAAGCTTGGTGTGCCAGTGGCGGGAACTTACAAAGAGATATTCTGTAGTGATTATGTGCAGTTTGGTGGAGATGGAAGTAAGAATATAAAGGGTATAGCAAGTAAGCGGAGTGCCTGTGATAACCGTAAAAACTCAATTACAATCAGTCTTGCACCGTTATCCATGAGTATTTTCAAACTGGAGAAGACTGATGTGGACAACAGGAAGCCTGCAGCAAAGAAAGCTACTGTGAAGCAAACAGCAGGAAAAAACGTGAAACAGACAGCTAAGAAGAAAGAACAGTCAAAGAATGGCGAACCGGTAAGGTCGGCTGCTGAAAATCAAAAATAGGAGCAAGAGGGGTTGCTGCATGACAGGTAGCAGCCCTTTTCTACTAGTTCAAGAAGCAAATGATAAAGACCGTGGGCTGCTTTGGAAGTTTTGTATGCAGTGGCAGTTAACGAACCTGGATTGAAAAGGCGAAAGATGGACGTAACGTAGTTGCTTGGTAAGAAAGGAAGGATAGATATGGTTTTAGAGGTTATGGCGGCTCAGCCGGCATCCCAAATTGTGGAGGAGGCAGCGAAGGAGGCCGAAAAGTCAGCAGGGCTTGTAAGACAGACATTGGATGAACTGCTTAACTGGATGATCAGTAAGTCAGGAAGCGTGATCATTGCGGTTTTAGTGATTGTTATTGGACTAAGGCTTGTGAACTGGCTGATGAAAGCAATGCGGCATTCCTTTGAACGATCCAAAATGGAGAACTCCGTAGCGGGTTTTTTATTGTCGGTGATCAGAGTGATTGGGTATGTACTTGTATTTTTAACAGCGGCAACCGTGGTTGGATTTGAGGTGACAAGTTTTGTAACGATTCTTGGAACGGCATCTCTTTCCATTGGTCTTGCTTTGCAGGGAGCGCTTTCGAATCTTGCAGGTGGAGTCCTTATTTTGATGTTAAAACCATTTCAGGTGGGAGATTACATACTGGAGAATAATAAAGGAAACGAGGGTAGTGTTGTGTCAATTGATATTTTTTATACCAGACTGCGAACTCACGATAATAAGATTGTTGTGATTCCAAATGGAATATTGGCGGATAACAGTTTAGTGAATCTGACCGATGAGAGAAAGCGAAAGGTAGAAATTAAAATATCAATTGCCTACAATAGTGATATCAAAAAAGTGAAAGAACTGGTATATGGTATTTTGGATGCGGATGAACGAATTCTTTCGGAGGAACCAAAGGATGTATTTATTGATTCGTTTGATGACAGTGGGATGACACTTGGAATCCGCGGTTGGGTGCAGACAGAGGATTTTTGGCCGGTTACATGGGATTTGCGGGAAAAAGTCAAGGTTGCATTTGATGAAAATGGAGTGGAAATACCATATAATCGGCTGGAAGTGGATGTGCTGAAGCAATAGTAACAGGATAATATCAATGGCATTTGATTCAGATAGGTGTATCGGTTAATGAAAGTGTAAATGTGTTATGATACACAACTAAAATGGATAAAAACACATAAGATGCGAATAAATATACACTCATAGGATTGACAAATATATATTTCATGTTAAAATGTTGTCATGTTTTTGAATGAACTGTTTTTAGGAGAATATTACCTGTTCATAAAAAACAGAATGAGGAAGAAAGAAGGAAAAAGAGATGAAAGCAAAGGATTATGGACTAACAAAACAGGATATTATTGAAATGTCAGATAAATATATGTTGAATATCGGATATCGTTTCCCAATTGTGGTTGAGGAGTCAAAGGATGTATTGGTAAGGGATGCAGAAGGAGAGGAATATCTGGATTTTTATGCAGGGATTGCGGTAAATTCTGCAGGAAACTGCAATGAGAAGGTTGTGGCGGCAATCAGAGAACAGGCGGGACAGACGATGCATACAAGCCTTTATCCATATTCCGTACCACAGGCCATGCTTGCAAAGTTAATTTGTGAAACGATAGGAATGGATCGGATTTTCTTTCAGAATTCCGGTACAGAGGCAAATGAGGCAATGATTAAGATGGCACGTAAATATGGTACAGAGAAATACGGACCGGAGCATTACCATATTGTTACGGCAAAGAAAAGTTTTCATGGGCGTACCTTTGGTGCGATGACTGCAACAGGTCAGCCGGATAACGGATGCCAGATTGGATTTGGACCGTTGGTGCCTGGTTTTACTTATGCTGAGTATAATAATCTTGACAGCTTTAAAGAAGCCTGCACCGAGAATACGGTTGCTATTATGATAGAGCCGGTTCAGGGTGAGGGTGGAGTGTATCCCGCAACCATGGAGTTTATTAAGGGACTGCGTAAGCTTTGTGATGAGCGTGGAATGCTTTTGTTATTTGATGAGGTACAGACCGGATGGTGTCGTTGTGGTGAAATCATGGCATTTATGCATTATGGAGTAATGCCGGATGCAGTGTCAATGGCAAAGGCGATGGGTGGAGGAATGCCGATTGGTGCAATGGCTGCAAAGGAAGAATGTGCGAAAGCATTAAATCCTGGTTCTCACGGAAGTACATATTCCGGAAATCCGGTATGTTGCGCCGCTTCTTACGCACAGATAAATGAGCTGTTAGACCGTAACCTTGCAGAGAATGCAAAGGAAACAGGAATGTATTTTATGGAGCAGCTAAAGACACTTCCGGATGTGAAGGAGGTTCGTGGACTTGGTCTGTTGGTTGGCCTTGAATTTGCGAATACAGATGCAGTTGCGGTCAAGATAAAAGCGATGGAAAAGAAGCTCCTTGTGACGGCTACATCAGACCGGATCATCCGTATGGTGCCGCCGCTTATTATTACGAAGGAGGATTGTGACAAGGCTGTTGCAATTTTGAGGGAAGCAATTCTTGAAGCTTAGCAGAAGAGAAAGGCATTATGTGTGATATAACGGAGAGTTCCGCAATCGTTTAATTGAAAAAGGAAAGTGAGGAGAAAATGATGACAGAATGGGAAAGTAAGCGTAACGGATTATTAAGTAAAAAGGTAATTGAAGGTCTTGAGTCCCGAAATATGGAGGGCTATTTTGTGAATACGAAGGAAGAGGCGCTGACCAAAATGTTAGAACTGATTCCGGAGGGCAGCTCCATTGGGTGGGGTGGAACCATGAGTGTGGCTGCAATTGGTGGTTTTGATGCGATTCATAATGGAAAGTACAAATTATTTGACCGGGATATGGCACAGACAAAGGAGGAAAAAGATAAGGTGCAAAGAGAAGTTTTCTTTGCTGATTTTTTCCTGACGAGTGCAAATGCTATTACCGAGGATGGAATCCTTGTGAACATTGATGGTAATGCGAACCGGGTGTCTGCCATTGCATTTGGACCGGCACATGTTATCGTTGTAGCAGGTATGAATAAAATTGTGAAAAGTGAAGAGGATGCTTTAAGCCGTGCGAAAAACATAGCGGCGCCCATTAATGCACAGCGGTTTGGATTAACGACTCCGTGTGCAAAGACTGGGGCATGTTATGACTGTAAATCGCATGATACAATTTGCTGCCAGACATTGATTACCAGATATAGCAAGCATGATGGCAGAATCAAGGTTATATTAGTCAATGAGGATTTGGGTTTTTAAGAAGGGCTTTATATGAAGAGCAAGGTTTTATTTGTAATCGGATTAATCCTGTTGATTGCGGGTGCCATTTTCTATGAAATTGGATTTTTATTCAAATTTATTGGAGTATTGATGATTGCGGCCGGGATTGTATTTATCTGTCTGGGATTTTCGGGAAAAAAGAAAGAATAGGTCATTTTCTGCAAAACAAGGTCATTTTCTGCAATTGGGCAAAATAGAGCTACATTATTTTGTGAAAAACACGATATATACCATAGGAGATGTGTTTATCGGGTGTATTTAGTGGTAAACTTATCAAAAGCAAAACAGATGAGGACAGAGGAATATGGTAAAGATTGCAGTATGTGACAATGGTCTGAATCCTAAGGATGAAATCCGCAATCTCATTACGGCATATGCAAAGCAGTGTGGACTTATATGTCAGATGGAGCTGTTTGATACCGGAGAGGATTTTGTAAAACTGAATGGCAGGATACTTTCCTATAAGGTAGTCTTTTTGATTATCCAGGACTTTGTGGGGATTGCAATAGCACAGAAAATCCGGGAGTTTAACAGAGATATTATTCTTGTATTTGTAGCGGACAATGATACATTTGTACAGGAAGGTTATAAAGTGGATGCAATCCGGTATCTGATAAGGGGACAGGAGGATTTTGAGAAGGAGCTTCGTGAGTGTATGCATGCCATTTTTGACCGGTTGCATTATGCTTTGGAAAAAAAGGTTTTTTCTTTTCGTGAAGGGGAACGAGAGCTTTCCATTGACAGGATATTATATGTAGAAAGCAGTCTTCACCGTTTGATTTTTCATGTAGTAGAAGAGGAGGCACACAGTTATACGCTGTATGGAACTTTAAATCAGATGGAGGAGGAACTGTCAGGGCATGATTTTGTAAGGGTGCATCAAAGTTTTCTTGTCAACATGAAGCACATTCGCAGTATGAATGGCAGAATGCTTGTTTTGAGCAATAATGAAGAGCTGCGGATTGTAAAAGCGAGGCTTAAAGGTGTGCGGGAAAGCTATGACCGATATAGGGAAATTCATTAAGTGTCTGGTAGAGGAGGAAAATATTATGAGAATTACAACAACAATGCTGAATTTAACATCCAAGAAAACAGGAATCCCGATTGGATCCAGTAGTATGTTAGATTATATTAACCAGAATAATAACGATTTATTAAGTGTCATCAGTAATAAAAAGACAAATGCTTATGATACGGTTCAAAAAAAGAGTTATGAAAAGCTTGGTGCTGCTGCCGAAAGCCTTTTTAAGAGTACAGAAGGTTTTCTGGCAGAGGATGAAAAGAATCTTTTAACGAAGGCAAAGGAAACGGGAGATTATAAGGATGTTTACGATGAGATTGCGAGTTTGGCAGAGCATTATAATAACACGCTGTCAATACTGAAAGGAACATCAGGTGCACTTAATAATTATTATAGCATTATGCTCTCAGAAGCAGCATCAGAGAGTAAGGATCAGCTTGCAGAGGTTGGGATGAATATTGGAAAAGATGGAAAAGTGAGCATAGATACAGAGAAGTTAAGGGGTGTCGATAAAGAACAGCTTGAAAAGGTCTTTGGCAAAGACAGCGATTTTATGAAAAAGCTTGCATTTTTGTCAGACCGGATTTCAGATAATGCGCAAAGTTATGCAAACAGCATATCAAACCAGTATAACGCAGCAGGAAATACCTATTCGGCCAGTACCAGTAAGTATGATTTTTTAGGATAGTATGATTTTTTATAGAAAAATATGACGGAAGAATAGATAGGAATACGTGGATATTTCTATCTATTTTTTATGCTGTGAAACAAGATTATTGACTTTATCAAAAAAATATTGCATAGTATAGAGAGTAATGGAGGCATGATTATGGGTATACGTGAACAATTAAAAGATTTGGATGTAGATATTTCAAATAAATGCCGTCAGATTGATGAGTTAAAGCTGGAATGTTCAAGAAGCGAGCGGGGAGCAAGCGTTCTTTCCAACACATTGTCTGTGAGCAGGGATTATATCCAAACAAGGAGAAATAATAATATTTTAGTTTTTGATGAAAAAAAGAATAACTATGATATGGTATTAGAAAATCTGAAGGATGATGCCAGCAATTATATCATTGTTGACTTTGATGGTGTTTGTTTTAAGGATACTGCAGAAGATTTTGTAGCAAGAGGCTATACGGTAAAGAGCATTAATCTTATGAATCCGGAGGTAAGCGATGGTTATAATCCATTTGCTTATATTCGTAATGAAGAAGATGTAAATGTTGTGGCAAAGTGTATTATTGATAATACAAATTCTAATGATTCTTTGAAAGTAATGGGTGAGGAGCCTGTTGCAGTAAAGGATTTAGAACGCAAATTTTTTAAGATTTTAATTTCATGTTATATGAAATACGGAACTTCGAAGACATTGACAGCAGTAGTGAATCTGTTGGCAAATGAGGACAGGGAAGAAAAGCTTGACAAATTGTTTTCCGGACAGTTCCCACAAGGACCAAATGAAGAGGAGTGCAGGCGGTTTCAGGATTTTAAGCAGGAGGCAGGGGAGCGGTATTTGGATATTGTGCAGTCCTGCTATGAACGGATTCAGTTTTTTAAGGATGAGCGGCTTATAGCACTGACCAAAGCGGAATCGCTTAATTTCCAGCATTTATATCTTGGGAAAGAGGTGCTGTATATTGTGGTTTCATCAGCACTAAATTATGCACAGTTATTTATCTCTATGATTTTATCGCAGATTTGTTATACATTGTGCGATGAGTCCCGAAAGAATAATAAGGACCGTATGGTGATGATTTATTTTGATATTCTTGCTGATGTAGGCTCGGTTGTGAACCTTGAATATTTGTTGCCGCAGTTTTGTCAGTATAATGTAGGAAGTATGCTGCTTGTGAATAATTTTTCGCAAATTGGACAGGTTTATGACAAATGGAAAGAGCTGCTTGACAGTTGTGATGTAATTGTATATTTTGGGGCATATGATGAGCTGACACAGGGATATGTGTTGGAAAATGCGGATTCTGTCATGATACGGAAGACAAAGGTGATGGGTAAAGAAATGTATAAGACTGCTGCGTTAAAGCCGGAAGAATTAAAGAGGGTAGAGTTGAATGAGTGCATTGTTGTGGTAAAGGGTGTAGCAACCTTTTTATCAATCCGTTGTGGTGCGGTTTTTTTGAAGTAGTAAAAAAGAGATGAAAGAGGTTTTATTGCCCTTGTACCAATTGTTAAATTGCGGTAAAATGAGACGGGTATATTTGGAGCATTCCAATGAAAAATAAAAAGAAACGAGGACAATGTTATGGCACAGCTTTGGGGCGGACGGTTTACAAAAGAGACAGATCAGTTAGTGTATAATTTTAATGCATCGATTGCGTTTGACCAGAAGTTTTATTGTGAAGACATAGAGGGAAGTATGGCGCATGTGAAGATGCTTGCGGCGACCGGTATTTTAACAGAGGATGAAAAGGAACAGATTCTTGCAGGTCTTGAAGGGATTTTGGCAGACGTGGAAGGCGGAAAGCTGGAAATTACATCAGAGTATGAGGATGTTCACAGCTTTGTAGAGGCTAATTTGATTGACCGGATTGGAGATGCCGGCAAGAAGCTTCATACGGGACGTTCCAGAAATGACCAGGTGGCGCTTGATATGAAGTTATATACCCGCAAAGAGATTGTGGAGTTAAAGGGATTGGTAAAGGATTTAACCAGTGTATTACATAACCTTATGAAAGAGCACGTGGATACCTATATGCCAGGTTTTACCCATTTACAGAAGGCACAGCCAATCACATTGGCACATCACTTCGGTGCATATATGGAGATGTTTAAAAGAGATTATGGCAGATTGTGTGATATTTATGAGAGAATGAATTATTGCCCGATCGGCGCAGGTGCCCTTGCCGGGACAACCTATCCATTAGATCGTGATATGACGGCAAAGCTGCTTGGATTTAAGGGGCCGACTCTTAACAGTATGGACTCTGTATCTGACAGGGATTATGTGATAGAACTGTTAAGTGCGATGTCTACAATTATGATGCATTTGAGCCGTTTTTCTGAGGAAATTATTATCTGGAATTCTAACGAGTATCAGTTTGTGGAATTGGATGATGCATATAGTACTGGAAGTTCCATTATGCCACAGAAGAAAAATCCGGATATTGCAGAATTGGTTCGCGGTAAAACGGGCCGTGTTTATGGTGCATTAACCCAGATGCTGACGACAATGAAGGGAATTCCACTTGCATACAATAAGGATATGCAGGAAGATAAGGAAATGACCTTTGATGCCATAGATACAGTGAAGGGATGTCTGGCATTATTTACGGGAATGATCAGGACAATGTCCGTAAACAGGGATAGGATGGAGGACAGTGCAAGAAATGGATTTACCAATGCAACAGATGCAGCAGACTATCTGGTAAATCATGGTGTACCGTTCCGTGATGCCCATGGCATTGTGGGTCAGTTAGTATTGTACTGCATAGAAAAAAATATTTCTTTGGATGATATGTCTTTGGAGGAGTATCAGAAGATTTCTCCGGTTTTTGAGAAGGATATTTATGGGGCAATCAGTCTTAAAACATGTGTGGAAAAGAGAACCACGATTGGTGCCCCGGGTAGAGCATCCATGGAGAAAGTGATTGCGGTAAATGAGGGCTGGCTTGCAGGGTTAGACTAAGATATAAGAAAGAGGCGATAAAAATGAATCATACGGATCAGGCAAAGGTGGATGCAGCAAGAAGAATGCTGCTTGGCAGGATTGAAATCGAAGAGGTAGCATTACTTCTCGATATGCCGATAAACCAGCTAATGCCAATTAAGGAAGAGATTGACGAGCAGATACGAAAGACCTACGGAGATTTGGATGCTTATGATATCGAAAAGGGAACTGTCATTTTTGATAATTATGATGACTGGGGTGCAGATGAGGATATTCCGGACAAGATGCCAGAGGATTAGAGGGAACAGATTAACGGGGCATGATAAAGTCTCAAGGGGTTCATTGCTGATTGCAATGTAATGGAGAATACGATGGAAAAAGAATATGATATCATGATTGTGGGAAATGGTGTTGCCGGCTTATTTACAGCGCTTCATCTTCCAGCCGATAAGCGGATTGCCATTATTACAAAGGGTGACATGGAGGAAAGTGATTCCTTTTTGGCACAGGGTGGAATTTGTGTACTAAAAAACGAAGATGATTATGCGGTCTATTTTGAGGATACAATGCGCGCAGGGCATTATGAGAATAATAAGCAAGCCGTGGAAAAAATGATACGGGATTCACAGGATATTATAAGGAAACTGGTAGATTTTGGTGTAGAGTTTGAGCGGCAAACTGGAGAATTTTGTTTTACGAGAGAGGGCGCACATTCCACTTCGAGAATTCTTTATCACGATGATGTGACAGGCAGGGAGATTACGTCAAAACTGCTGAAAAGAGTGCAGGAAAGAGAGAATATTACAGTCTGTACTCATACTACAATGGTAGATATTCTTGTAAAAGACAATACTTGTTATGGTATTGTAGCAGAACTGCCGGACAAAACGATGAAAAGTTTTTTGGCGGATTATACAGTATGGGCCTGTGGTGGAATTGGCGGGCTTTATGAGCACTCCACGAATTTTCGTCAACTGACAGGAGATGCCCTTGCCATTTCCATGAAGTATGGTATTGAATTGGAAAATGTGGATTATGTACAGATTCATCCAACGACATTATATTCGAAAAGGACGGGAAGAAGATTCTTGATTTCTGAGTCTGTCCGCGGTGAGGGTGCAGTGTTATATGATAAAAATCGGGAGCGGTTTACGGATGAGATGCAGCCAAGAGATGTAGTGGCAAATGCGATTTACAGGCAGATGAAACAGGATAAAACAAATTATGTAATGCTATCTTTAGAAAAGATGTTGCCAGCCGATATTGTGAAGCGTTTCCCGAATATTTATAAGCGCTGCTTAGAAGAGGGATATGATATTACGAAGGAATGTATTCCGGTTGTGCCGGCACAGCACTATTTTATGGGCGGTGTGAAGGTTGATCTGCAGGGAAGAACTTCCATGAAGCGTTTATATGCAGCCGGGGAGACTGCTTGCAATGGAGTGCATGGTGCTAACCGGCTTGCAAGCAATTCCTTATTGGAAAGCCTTGTATGGGCAAGAGCAGCAGCAGCAGATATCATGGCAGATTATAGAGGAGTTGACATAACCCAGAACACAGCAGAGGAATTAGCCGAAATGTGCAGAGTTTTAGAGAGGAATACATATGAAGATGTTATGTCAACCTATCATAATCGTGTCCGGGAAAGAATCCGGGAAGACGGAAGGAAACGGCAAGGCCTAAAGAACGCAGATCTGTGGAATCGCTGACCAGATTAAGGATAGATTTATAAAATGAGAAAGAGTCCGTGTTAAGGGATAAAATAGGAGATACCAAAATGAGAGAGTTGATGAACTTAAATGTAGATAATTTAATCTTACAGGCACTTCGGGAGGATATTACAAGCGAGGATATTACCACTAATTCTGTTATGCGGCAATATCAGCTTGGTGAAGTGGATTTAATATGTAAGCAGGATGGTGTGATTGCAGGACTTAAAGTATTTCAAAGGGTATTTGAGCTGTTGGATCCGAATACAAGGTTTGATAAGAAGGCAGTGGATGGCGATGCGGTAAAGGCTGGGCAGTTCATCGGTAAAGTGACAGGAGATATCCGTGTTCTTTTAGAAGGAGAGCGTACAGCGCTTAATTATCTACAGCGTATGAGTGGAATTGCAACCTATACCCATTCTATTGCAGTGCTTTTTGAGGGGAGCAGGACGAAGCTTTTGGATACCAGAAAGACAACACCGAATATGCGTGTATTTGAGAAATATGCAGTAAAGGTTGGCGGTGGGTACAATCACAGATTTAACCTGTCGGATGGAATACTGCTGAAAGACAATCATATTGGGGCTGCCGGAAGCGTAACAAAGGCAGTACACATGGCACAGGAATATGCACCATTTGTTCGCAAGATTGAGGTGGAATGTGAAACTCTTGATATGGTGGCAGAAGCAGTAGAAGCTGGTGCTGATATCATTATGCTTGACAATATGGATAAGGAGACTATGAAGCAGGCAGTTGCAATGATTGATGGAAGAGCAAAGACGGAATGTTCCGGTAATGTGACAAAGGAAAATGTGGCAAACTTAATTGATATCGGTGTGGACTACATTTCATCCGGTGCCCTTACCCATTCTGCACCGATTTTGGATCTGTCACTGAAGAATCTTCATGCAGTTTAGAATAATTTGGCTTTGGCAAAATCATTTTAATGTTTTATAAATGGAATATAGATGAAGAAACGCAGAATAAAGAACTACGCCCCAAACCTTGTTGTAGCAAGGTTTGGGGCGTAAAGCTCTTGGAAAAAACTGCGTAAACGCACTCCAGAAATAATTTGTTGTACCGGAGAAAAAGGGATAAGACCTTTGACGGCTGATTATGAGATCATTCCCTGTTCCTTCATTGCACGAACCTTGGTTGATAGACCAAATAATGTAATGAAGCCCTCTGCATCGTGATGGTCATATAAATCACCGGTTGTGAAGGATGCAAGATCCTCGCTGTATAGAGAGTATGGAGATTTGGTTCCTGCCTTGATGATATTTCCCTTGTAAAGTTTGAATTTGACTTCTCCGGTTACACGCTCCTGTGTCTTTTCAATAAATGCCTGTAATGCCTCACGAAGAGGAGTAAACCATTTACCTTCATATACGACCTGTGCAAACTTATTTGCAAGGTTAATCTTTATTTCGGTTGTCTCACGGTCTAATACCAGTTCTTCTAGCTGCTGATGTGCCTCCATAAGGATTGTTCCACCTGGAGTTTCATATACACCGCGGCTCTTCATGCCAACAACACGGTTTTCAACGATATCAACGATTCCGATACCGTGCTTGCCGCCTAATTTGTTTAATTCACGGATGATGTCGGAAACCTTCATTTCCTTGCCGTTTACTGATTTTGGAACTCCTTTTTCAAAGGTCATGGTAACGTACTCACCCTCGTCAGGTGCCTTCTCAGGTGTTACACCCAATACTAATAAATGGTCGTAATTTGGTTCATTTGCAGGATTTTCTAACTCAAGACCTTCATGGCTGATGTGCCATAAGTTACGGTCACGGCTGTAGGAAGAATCAGCGGAGAATGGAAGATTAATACCATGCTGCTTACAGTATTCAATTTCTTCCTCACGGGACTGTAATGTCCACTTTTCATCTCTCCACGCTGCGATAATCTTAAGGTCTGGAGCGAATGCCTTGATACCAAGCTCGAAACGAATCTGGTCATTTCCTTTGCCGGTAGCACCATGACAGATTGCAGAAGCACCTTCCTTGCGGGCGATTTCAACTAATCTTTTAGCAATACCCGGACGAGCCATGGAAGTTCCCAGCAAATACTTATTTTCATAGATGGCGTTTGCCTGTACACAAGGTACGATATAGTCATCACAGAATTCATCTGTGATATCCTCAATATATAGCTTGGAAGCACCGGAAAGCTTTGCGCGTTCCTCTAAGCCATCTAATTCACTTTCCTGTCCACAGTCGATACAGCAGCAGATTACTTCATAGTCGTAGTTTTCCTTTAACCATGGGATTAAAGCTGTGGTGTCTAATCCACCAGAGTAAGCTAAAATAACTTTTTCTTTCATTTATTAAGTCCTCCTAAAATAAATATATAAGTGGAATGCACATTGTATTCTGTCATTACCTGAATGTATATTGCACAAAAACAATATGCTTCCTTTATGCATTTGTGTATTCGGATATGTTATCCCGAAACCCTATCACTTAATATACAACGAATGTAGGGAATATGCAACCTTATTTTGGCGATTTGTAAATGAGTATGTTGGAGATATTACTTGGTTCTGTGCATTTTTTAATGCAAAGGGTTGCATATTATTCAAAAAAAATGTATAATTATAAAACGCAAAAAGGAAAAGTGGAGAAGCTGCCATATATGGATGAGGCATTTATGGTTTTCAAACATTTTTCTATACAGAGGGAAAAAAGAGTGTTATAATAAGATTTCGGGTTAAAATAGGGTTATTGTAAAGGAAGGACTATTTGAATAGCAAAAGAGTAACCATAAAAGGAGAGACGATATGATCAAGGCAGGAATTATTGGTTCTACAGGATATGCAGGACAGGAATTGGTAAGATTATTATTAGGACATAAAGAGACAGAGATTGTATGGTATGGCTCTAGGAGTTATATCGACAGGAAATATTATGAGGTATTTGGCAATATGTTTGAAATTGTGGATGCCAAATGCCTGGATGATAATTTAGATGAGCTTTCCCAAAAAGCAGATGTTATTTTTACTGCCACACCTCAGGGGCTTTGTGCTTCTCTTGTAAACGAGGAGATTTTGTCAAAGGTTAAGATTGTGGATCTGAGTGCAGACTTCCGGATCAAGGATGTTGCTACATACGAAAAATGGTATGGTATTGAGCATAAGTCACCGGAATTCATAAAAGAGGCGGTCTATGGACTTTGTGAGATCAACAGGGAAGATATTAAAGGGAAACGTTTAGTTGCGAATCCGGGCTGCTATACGACCTGTTCTATTTTATCACTGTATCCATTAGTGAAGGAAGGAATCATTGATCCAGGCAGCATTATCATAGATGCGAAATCCGGAACCTCCGGAGCAGGAAGAGGAGCAAAGATGAATAATCTTTACTGTGAAGTCAATGAAAGCATTAAGGCATATGGTGTCACAACACACCGCCATACACCGGAGATTGAAGAACAATTAGGATATGCATGCGGCAAAGAGATATTGCTTAATTTTACTCCGCATTTAGTGCCGATGAACCGTGGGATTTTAGTGACTGCATACGGTAATCTTAACGGGGAGTATTCTTATGAAGAGATAAAAGCTCTATATGATAAATATTATGCGAAAGAGCGTTTTGTAAGAGTTCTTGACAAAGATGTCTGCCCGGAGACACGATGGGTGGAGGGCAGCAATTATGTAGATGTGAACTTTAAAATAGATGAGCGTACCGGAAGAATTGTTGTCATGGGAGCGCTTGATAATCTTGTAAAAGGGGCAGCCGGACAGGCAGTGCAGAATATGAATCTGATTTTTGGACTGCCGGAGGATATGGGTCTTAAGCAGGCTCCGATGTTCCCATAGAAAGGTCACAATCACCTAATGAAAATGATACGTAGAAAGGAAAAAACAATGATTAACAAGAATAACAGTATGGAGCAGGTAATTGCAAAGGCACAGACATTGATTGAAGCATTACCATATATACAGAAATTCAACGGAAGTAAAGTGGTTGTTAAGTATGGCGGAAGTGCAATGTTGGATGAGAATTTGAAATATAATGTAATCCGGGATGTAGCACTTCTTAAGCTGATTGGATTAAAGCCGATTATTGTCCATGGAGGAGGAAAAGAAATCAGCAAGTGGGTGGAAAAGATTGGAAAGGAACCGGAGTTTATCAACGGACTGCGTGTGACAGACTTGGAGACGATGGAGATTGCAGAGATGGTACTTTCCAAGGTAAATAAAAGTCTTGTACAGATGATGCAGAAGTTAGGTCTTAATGCAGTGGGAATCAGTGGTAAGGATGCAGGCCTTATGACGGTTACCAAGAGATTTCCGGGTGGAAAGGATATCGGATATGTCGGTGAGGTAAAGGACGTAAACGCTAATATTTTAGATACCCTGATCGATAATGATTTTATTCCGGTCATTGCACCGATTGGTTCGTCTGAGGATTTTGAAAGCTATAACATTAATGCGGACGATGCAGCCTGTGCAGTGGCGAAGGCGATTCAGGCAGAAAAGCTGGTATTTTTAACCGATATTGAGGGTGTATTTATCGATCCATCCGACAAGGATACTTTAATTTCAGAGATGGATGTGACAGAAGCGAAAAATTTTATTGAGAAGGGGATTGTAGGAGGGGGAATGCTTCCGAAACTCACAAACTGTATTGATGCGATAGAAAATGGAGTATCAAGAGTCCATGTGCTGGATGGCCGTGTGGAGCACTGCCTGCTTCTTGAATTTTTCACTGAGAAGGGTATTGGAACTGCAATTTTGAAGGAACCGTTGTTCTAGTAAAGCGAATACGAAGTATGTTTGCATTTGTTTTGCACCAAATAACTTAAGATTCGCTATACTAGCGTATTACAAGATAAAGGAAGAGTAATGAAACGAAAAAAAATAGCAAGTATATTAATCTTTGCATTATTGCTAGGATGTCTTGCGGGATGTGGCGGAAGCAGGGAACAGGAGCAGACAGTTTCGGTTCCAGAGGATTATAAAGGGCTGATGTCCTATTGGAAGGGGAAAGCTGTTAATAAAGATATAACCTGCTGGTACACAAGTGATGAAGACAAAGATTGGTTAGAGACCGTAGCAGAGGATTTTGAGAAAGAGTATGATATCAAAGTAAATCTGGTCTATTATGATGGTGTGAGCCTGTTTGATGATCTGAACCAGGCAAACCAAAAAGAAAACGGACCGGATGTGTATTTGGCCGGTAACGACCAGATTGAGTTGGCGGTACTTAGTGGTATGGCTTCCAGGAACACATGGCTTGTTGATTCCTTCTGGCAGGAGTATTATCCGGATGTCGCAAAAAAAGCAGTAACCTATAAGGAAAAGCAGTACGGATATCCTGTTTACTTTGATACATATTGTCTTGTATATGATGCAAACCTGCTTGAAAATGCACCGGCATCTATTGAAGATATTTTGGATTTTGCGGATGAATACGAGGATACGGGCTCGACAAAGGCGATATTTAGATGGGATGTGGCAGATCCTTATATCAATACAATGTTTTTGGCAAGTTATGCGGAGCTTTTCGGGGAAAATGGAGATGATGGTGAGGCATTTAAGATAAATAATGAAAAATGCATTGCAGCTATGGAATATTTTCAGTCGTTAAGTGCCTATTTGTGGATGAATAAGAATAACATTTCCCATGATACTGTTAAAAACAGGATTAAAGAGGGAACGCTGGTATTGGGACTTTGTAAGTCAGATATTCTGTCGACTCTTTATGAAATGCAAAATGGTAAAGCAGATACAGAGGAGGAAAGTGATGTTAAGCCTGTAAAGGAGACAGATGACTTGGATTTACAGAGTGAGCAGGAGACGAATTACCAGATATCCTATGTGCCAAGCCTGACTGCCGAATTATCGTCTACAACACTTTCCACTACATATAGTGCATTTGTAAATCCCTACGGAGCAGATACGAATCTTGGCAATCTGTTTGCACTTTATTTAAGTATAGGGGCGGCGGAAAAACAGTATGCAGGAAATGGCAGGCTTTCCGTTGTGAACCAAAAAGAGAAAGCTGACAGCCTGCAGTCTGTTATATATGCCCAGTATCTGAATTCAGAGCCGGTACCAAAGGTGATGGTGCTTGGTGATTATTTGTCAGAGAGTGGGATCGCCTTCGATGCAATCTGGAGTGGCGGTGATGTGAAGGAGCAGCTTGACCGTCTGCAGAAGGCGATGGAAGATAAGTGCGGACAGTGACTTTTGGTGTATGGATGCCGCAAGGCTGTTAAAGAAATCCTGCCTATCCGATTACTGTGCAAATCATAAGAAAACAGAGGAAAAAAAGGATTATTGTAATTATAATTGAATAAAAATAAAAGAAAGCTTCACATACTATTCATAATAGATTGTAATGGAAATGGAACCGTTATAACAAATTCAAATCTAGGAGGAATGTTTATGTGGGGTTTTTTGATTGCAATGCTTTCCGGGGCATTGATGAGTGTACAGGGCGTATTTAATACGGGGGTAACAAAAGAGACAGGACCGTGGATTACGAACTGTTTCGTGCAGTTGACCGGTTTTATTGTCTGTCTGGGCTTTTTCCTGTTTGCGGAAATGGGAAAGATTCAGATGGGGGATTTATTTAAGGTGGATCATAAATACATGCTGCTTGGTGGGGTGATCGGGGCTTTTATAACCTTTACCGTTATTCAAAGTATGGCAACGCTTGGACCGGCAAAGGCAGTGCTGGCGATTGTAATTACACAGGTGTTAGTCGCCTATATCATTGAGCTGTTTGGATGGTTTGGTGTGGAAAAGGCAGATTTTTCATGGGTAAAGCTTATTGGAATTGTGGTTGCAGTTGCAGGTCTTTTCATCTTTAAGTGGGAATCTTAAAAATTGTGACCGATTTGGAAGGTTAGAAACGTGCAAAGAATCTGATTTACAAACAATAAAAATTGGATTATAATAAATGCATCTGTTTATAAGAAGGAAATTGATCAATGAAGGGGAAGATTCGTTGATCAGACGGGGAAGAAGAAAGGAGTATTATAATGAGGAAAAAAAGCATGAGAGCTTTGAGCGTTGCTCTGGCTGCTGCAATGGTTTTGTCCAGTGTGAATTCCGGAGGGGGAATTGTATTTGCAGCAGAGGCGGAGAACCAGATCATTGTCGAAGAACAGGTGGAACAGGGAGAAGAAGCTGCGGAGTCTTCAGAAGAAACCACCACAGAACAGGCAGAATCGGAAGAAAACAAAGAGCCTGTTGCGGAGATGACAGAGGAACAGGCAACACAGGCATCTGTAACAGAGGAGACAACACAGGAAGCTGCAGAGGAAACAGTTGGAGAGGAAGAAGAGACAACAGAGGAAGAAGAGTTAGAACAAAAGCTTGCTACAAGCTTAAGTGCGTTTATGCCGGATGCGGAACTTCAAAAGGCAGTTTTGGCGGCATATAACCAAGCTATGGGTACGAGTGTAAGTGATTTAACACAGGCACAGCTTCAGTCATATAGCGGAAAATTGGATCTCACAGGTTATAGTGGTGCAGGAAAGATTACGGACCTGAGTGGATTGGGTAAGGCAAAAAAAGCAACGTCTATTGATATCAGTACCTGTACCAAGGTTACGTCGATTGGGTCAGGAGAATTTACAGGGTGTGCGTTTTCCGAGATAACACTTCCTAATTCCATTACGGTTATAAATGAAAATGCATTTAAAGATTGTACGAACTTAACCGAAATCACATTACCGGATACACTTACGAAACTTGGAAGCCATGCATTTGCTGCCTGCACCAGTCTGAAAGCGGTGAACAGCACGAAGGCAGTCAATACATTGCCAGCTTCCCTTACCTCAGTCGGACAGCAGGTTTTTGTAAATGATGCTGCAATCACAGAGATCAAGCTTCCGAATTTTACGAACGGACGTGTGCTGGAAAATTCAGCAAGTTTGTTTTCAGGATGTAAGGGGCTTAAGGAAATTACAATCGGCAAGAGTATTCAGGCAATTCCGGCAGAGGCCTTTGGTGGAGCGGGTTCTGCATATGTAGATGGTGGACTTACCGTAACCTTTGAAAGTGGCAGTGCTTTGGAAAAAATATTATCCAGTGCATTTTCAAAGGCACATTTTGCAAATTCAACAATCGATTTGTCCAATTGTACAAAGCTGAATTCCATTGCAGATTCTGTTTTCGACTATGCGACAAATGTAGATACCATTATTTTACCAAAGACTGACAGCTTAGAGCTTGGGGCATATGCATTTGCAAATACAACGTTATCCACAATGTATGAAAGTGGAAATGTGAAGTCCGGTATCTATCTTCCGGATTCTGTTCAAAGCATCGGGAAAGGGTGTTTCTGTATCTATGTTGAACAAAGTGGCAATAACACCCAGCAAAAGGAGCCGGATGTGGAATCAAAGATAGAGAGTGTATCCCTGTCACCGAATCTTAAGAATATTCCGGATTATGCTTTTGATGGCTGTACAGCACTTGCCAGTGTGACACAAAGAAGCACCAGTCCTGTTAAGGTGGCTGCGATTGGGGACTGTGCATTCCGTTCAACGGCTATCACAAATACAGACTTTTTAAGTAAGATGACAAGCCTGAAAACAATTGGTTATCAGCAGCTTACGGTGTATGGTGTCGGTAATAAGAAAGCAGATTTGGAAAAGGTACAGTCTCTTCCACAGGGTGGAAGGGATGGAAGCATCAGTGAGAATGCGGTAACCCATCAGAAGACGAGTACAAAGAATACGAGCTATGTTTATGGCAGTGAGGTGTTTACAAATTGCCGGGCATTGGAATCTGTAACGATTCCGGCATCTGTTACCAGTATCGGAACCCGGGCATTTTTCTTTAGCCGTGTATACAAGGAAGGAAATATTACATATGGTGGAACGGATGTAAAGGTGGAAGCGGATGTTAAGACGGCATCGAAGATCAAAAAAATCACATGGAATTCGAATGGTTCAAAGGCTGCAAGAACAATTGGCTCCGAGGCATTCCATGGTAATGTGAACGTGACAGAGATGGTATTGCCGGAAAATACCGGAGATACGTTAGCAATCAAACCATATGCGTTTTATGAAATGAAGAGCCTGAGTGCTATCAAACTTCATAAAAACGGAACGTTGCAGTCTGTAACGAACCAGCTTCCGGCAACGGTAAATGAGTTAGGAACAGGAGCGTTTTTCTGGTGTGCTGCTCTTCCAAGTGTGAAGGTATCCTCCTGTCCACAGGAAAATGCCGGAGTATCTGTGTTTGAAAAGTGTATCCGCCTAGAAGATGTTACTCTGCCAAATACATGGACGGAAATTCCGGATCGGTTATGTTATGATACAGCAGTCTCTTCCCTGTCAATGAGCGGCGGAGAAAGCAAGGTTACGAAAATCGGAGAAGGGGCATTCTTTGGATGTCAAATTGAATCGTTGGATCTTTCAGGATATACCAGTTTAAAAGAGATTGGAACCGTTGCATTTGCGCAGGTGGATACGGTTACTCAAAAAGAAGTAACATATTGTTATAATTGGCAAAATGATGAAACATATCGTCCGGTCATGAAAACCGTTATTATGCCGAATTCCGCTGCAGATGGTATTCTGTTCCTGAATGCTGGGGTATTTTGTGGCCAGATGATGATGACAACGTTTAAGACAAAGAGCAAAGGGCAGACAGGGCAGTTTTATATACCGTCTTACATACCGAATGATACCGGCAATGCTTCCAAGAAGGCATGTGGTATGGGTGTTTTTGCAGGTACCGGTGTTTCAAAGATGGTGTATGAGGATCCTGCTTCCTGGACGGAGATTCCAACGCTGACGTTTAATGCGTGTGAAAATATCGTGAAAGCAGAAGATGTATTGCCAGCCAATAAGCAGTATTTAAAGGCAATTGGTCAGGCGGCATTTTTAAACAGCAGCATTCAGTCAGTGGATTTATCGGGATTTACAGCGCTTACCACGATTGGCTCTACCGGTAACGGAAGCGCACTGGATAATCTGTGTCCGGGTGTATTTCAGGGCTGTGTTGATCTGGAAACAGTGAAAATGCCAAAAACAGCTTATACGCTTGGAAAGAGAACATTTTTCATGGCAAGTAAAGGTCAGATGAATACTGCACCGGCATATACAATGTTAACCTCCGTTGATCTAGGTGGGGTCACAAAGATTGAGGAACATGCATTTACACAGGCATTTACGGATTCCATTTTATGTAATGATAAAGTGACAGTTACGATTCCTGCAAGCTGTACATCCATGGGCAATTATGCATTTTATAAAAATACCCGTTTGGAGAAGGTGGTATTATCGGATTCGGTTCCAACAATTGGAACCTATGCATTCGCAGAAAGTACAGGGCTTACAACCGTTGGATTTGGAAAGGTAAAAGAGATTGGTAACTATGCATTTTATAAATGCAGTGATCTGGTATTCAAGACAGGGTATCAATTACCAGACACCTTGGAAAAGATTGGCAGTAGTGCATTTAGTGAAGCTACTTCATTAGGATCTGTTGTCTTTGGACCGGCATTGACGAGCATTGGTTCAAATGCGTTTAACAAGGCAGGGCTTACCTCTGTTAATTTTGAAAAGGCCGCAAAGCTTGAAAAGATTGAGAACAGTGCGTTTAGCAACAACAACAGTCTGGAAGTATTTAAACTGGAAGGAACAAAGGTTTCTGAAATCGGAACCATTTTACAGGGCTGTCTGAATCTTACAAAGGCGACGTTTGGTGATGAGGTTACCTATATTAATGACAATGCACTTGCAAGCTGTCCGAAGCTTCATACGTTGGAATTTGCATCGACCACTACGGTAAGTACGGATGTATTTAAAATGGCGACAGTCAGTAACACTTATACGGCTTCTGAAAATAATTACACGATTACGTTGATTGTGGATACTCCGAAGGAACCAATTGTGATTCCAAAGGGCAGAACAGTGAATTTCCCTTATTATGTAAGTCCGCAGTCCAAATCAGGCTTTAATTATATTTTGATTGGAAAAGACAAAACAGATGAGATTGACACAATCGATACCTACTTAGGCATCAAGGCATCCTTATCCGATGGATGTTTTAAAGTGCATCAGTCAAACGAGACTCAGTATAAGGTGACAGAGCCATACTATACGCCAACTGCACAGAGCAGCCTGTATACGACCGTGAACAGGAAAAAGGTAGATACGGTTCAGGTGGAAGGATTACAGGCAACGAAGGAACCGGTTACGTTTTCTATCGCAAACAGTATTACCTTCAATCTTCAAAATGGTGGTACCGTATCTGCAACGAAATTTGTGGCAGACTATAAGGTGGTAGTAAAGGACGTAGAAACAAATGGATATTTATACGAAGACAAGGATCGTAAAACAGAGATTTCAGATACCGCAAGCCATCCGTTCCAGGTGGCAGCAGGAGGACAGAAATATAAACAATGCTGGTATAGTATTAAGGATTCCGAGGCCACTTATGCAGATATTGAAAATTACGATCTGGTGGTCAAAACAGATAATCCGGATGTTTTGATTCCGGGGAAGAGCTCAGGTGCCAACAAAACTTCCTATGATACGAAAAATGGATTAGAGATCAATGGAACGACAAAGAATACCAGTACCGGAGAGGTTTCGGCAAATGTGAATGCACAAACTTTCTATCTGGTTGCGCAGGGAGTTGGAACGGCACATATTACGGTTTATCCAAAAGCATATCCGGAATATGAGAGAACCTATACATATCAGGTCAATGCAGATGTCAACCGGATCGTCCTTTCGGTTCCGAACGAATATAATAATAAGGCATTAGAGCCGGGAACAACCTTTAATATTTTTAAGGAATATACAAATACGCTGAATCAGAAGGCAACTGCAGAGGATATGAGTAGTTTTAAAACTTATACCAACAACCCAATTGTCTTTGAATCCGATAAACCGGACATTGCGTCCATTGACGAGGAAGGAACGGTAACGGTTAACAAATATGTTTCTGCATATGAAAGAGTAACCTTTACGGCTACCGCACAGCAGTCGGTGGCAGGGCGTGTAGCAAAGACAACGATAATATTGACTTTGTATGCAACGAAGACACCGGGTGGTACAGGCACTCAGACACCGGGAACAACAGGTGGCACAGGTACTCAGACACCGGGTACAACACAGAACACAGTCAATACGACATCCGGAGAGAAAGTTACTGTAACGAAAGGCGGAAGTGCGAATACTCCGGGAGAAGTCAAATTTGTTGCAGGTTCAGCCAGTCAGGGAACGAATGTTGTGATTCCGGATACGGTGGAGGTTGACGGCATCCAATATAAGGTAACCGCAATTGATGCAAATGCATTTAAGGGTAATACAAAGATTACATCGGTAACGGTGGGTAATAATATTAAAGCTATTGAAAATGAGGCATTTAAGGGATGTACTTCCCTTACAACGGTTACCATTTCAAACTCTGTGGAGAAGATTGGTAAAAATGCATTTAATAACTGCAAAAACTTAAAAACAGTTACATTGAATGCGAAGTCTTCAAAGCTGACAGATATTGGAGTAAGTGCATTCCAGAATTGTACTGCACTTACAAAAATTACGATTCCAAATGCAGTAAAAAAGATTCAGTCAAAAGCATTCTATAACTGTAAAAAGCTGAAGACAGTTACGATTGATTATAAGAAATCAGCACTCACAGAGATTGGAAGCAGTGGATTCCAGGGCTGTTTGGTACTTTCGAAAATTACATTGCCAAATAAGTTTAAGAAACTTGGCAAAAAAGCTTTTTATGGCTGTAATAAACTGAAAACCATTACAGTAAAGTCCACAAAAGTAAGCAGTGTAGGATCAAATGCATTTAAGAATATTCATAAGAAGGCCGTTATTAAAGTTCCAAAGAAGCAGTATAACAAATATAAGAAACTTTTCAAAGGAAAAGGACAAAAGAAGACGGTTAAGATTAAAAAATAAACTTTTGCAAATAAAAGCAGCCCCGGAAATCATTCTGGGGCTGCTTTTATGTGACAGGAAATTATTTTGAATGTTTGATTGCATAAAATATGTTTGGTACAGTGCCCTGTACAATTTGCGAAGGAAAGCTGTTTTGCAAAGAATGGGAATCTTAAAAATCCTTAAATTATGAAAATGGCAAAAAAAAGAGGTTGTAAATTGTTGATTTTTTCGTTATGATAAGGACATATCTTATTTTATCTCATTTTTATACATTACACTCCGGATAGTAGATTTAGGAGGAGTGTTTATGAAGTACAATAAAATATTTATGTTAGGGATGCTAGTGGCTGTTTGTGTCTTATGTGGATGCAGCAATGGAGAAGTCCAAATGACAGTGAAAGAGAAAGCTGTCTTCGATGAGGTGGATTCTGACGGTACGGCAGGAGAAACACAGCCTGCGGGAACCACAGAGATGGAGGAGAAGAAGCCGGAGACAGACAGCATTTATGTATATGTCTGCGGTCATGTGGTAAATCCAGGTGTATATGCTTTAGATGAGCAGGCTAGGGTCTGCGATGCGATTGCCCTTGCCGGCGGTATTTCGGAGAATGGACGTGGGGAGGCGCTTAATCAGGCAGAGCATATGACGGATGGACAAACACTGTATGTTCCCGGTGTTGATGAAGAATGGAGTATGGAAGATTCCAAAGCTGTGGGAGAGGACAGGACTGACGGAAAGGTCAATATCAATACTGCATCAAGGGAAGAACTTATGACTTTGCCAGGCATTGGAGAGTCAAAAGCAGAGACGATCATAAAGTACCGGGAAGAACATGGTGATTTTGAGAGTATTGAGGGCTTGATGGAAATTCCAGGTATTAAGGAAGGCGTATACAATAAGATTAAGGAAGGAATCAAGGTGTCTTAGTCTGGTTGGTCTATTTGCAGGCGGCTGGCATGTTCCCGCATATGCCGGATAACAATGTGCATTTGGCGGTTAGGCAGAATGTTTCATGATAAGCTATTGTGTAAAATGATTTGATATAAGATAGTGGATGACAGGGAAATATAAAAGCAAGGAGCTTTTTGCAGATAGATAGGAGATTAAGAATGAAAAAAGTATTGGTAGTCGATGATGAGAAGTTGATTGTAAAGGGAATTAAATTTTCATTAGAGCAGGATGAAATGGTTGTGACTTCTGCTTACGATGGAGAAGAGGCATTAGAGCTTGCAAAGAATAATGATTTTGATATCATTTTGTTAGATGTTATGCTGCCAGGCTTGTCTGGTTTTGAAGTATGCCAGGCGATACGTGAATTTTCAGATGTGCCAATTATCATGCTCACCGCAAAGGGTGAAGATATGGATAAGATTTTAGGCCTTGAATATGGCGCAGATGATTATATTACAAAACCATTTAATATTCTTGAAGTAAAAGCACGGATTAAGGCTATTATCCGGAGAAATAAGAAAAAAGATGTATCGGCAGAGAAGCCAAAGCGCCTGGTAGAAGGGGATATGGCAATAGAGTTAGAAAGCCGCAGAGTTTCAATCGCAGGTAAGGATATTAATCTGACTGCAAAAGAGTTTAATATCTTGACTTTATTGCTGCTTCATCCAAACAAAGTATATTCAAGAGATGATCTGTTAAGGGAGGTTTGGGGAAGTGATACATTAGGAGATGGACGTACAGTGGATGTACATGTGAGACGTCTTCGGGAAAAGGTGGAAACAAACCCTGGAGAACCAAAGTATATTCAGACAAAGTGGGGAGTGGGTTATTATTTTAAGAAATAGAGTAAAAACCAATCCCTTAAAAAGTCTTAAGGTTGTTGTATTTCTGTCCTTTTTTTTCCTTATATTCCTTATTATGGCAGCATTTGATGTGATGATGCAGAAGTCCTATAATGACAAGGCAATTGAGGAGAAGCTTACTCTCGTTCAGAATCAATGCAGCATATTGGGAAACCAGATTTTAGTCAATCAATTTACCATTGATTCTATGCAGGATAATCTGAACGTTGAGATCGACCAGCTCGCAAACGTATGGGAGGGAAGGATTCTTGTCATCGATTCCAGTTACCGGATTGTAAAAGACACGTATACCATTGATCAGGGTAATTACATAGTTTATGATGAAGTACTTCACATCATGCGGGAGGAAAAGGATAAGAATATCCGTATGATCGATAACTATGCAGAGATTATTATTCCGATTGCCAACGCAGATAAAGTGATATATGGTGCAATGATTGCTACCGTTTCATTGAAGGATATCGAGGGAACAAATGCGTATATTGCTTCCCGGGCAAATATCCTTGTATTGTTGTTTTCTTTTTTAGCGGTTGCGGCAGCATTTATCATCTGTAATTTAAGTGTACGTGACGTAAAGATATTAAACAGAAAAATTAAGGAATTAGATGATGGACACTTAGAAGACCTTCAGATTAGGAGTAAGTATACAGAATTATCACAGTTAATTGATTCTTTTAATGGACTGATCAACAGGATGCAGTTATTAGAGACATCAAGACAGGAATTTGTTTCGAATGTGTCTCATGAATTAAAAACACCAATTACTTCCATGAAGGTATTAGCCGATTCCCTGCTGATGCAGGAAGATGTGCCGGCGCAGATGTACCGGGAATTTATGTCAGATATGGTGGAAGAGATTGACCGTGAAAATAAGATAATTAATGATTTGCTGACATTGGTTAAAATGGATAAAAAAGCGGCTGCTTTAAACATTGAGCCGGTAAATATTAATGTCTTGCTGGAACTTTTGTTAAAGCGGATTAAACCGATTGCAGCAAAGCGAAATATCGAGGTTGTGTTTGAAAGCTTTCGAGAGGTTGTTGGTGAAGTTGACGAGGTGAAATTATCTTTAGCTTTGTCGAACCTGATTGAAAATGCAGTAAAGTATAATAATGATGGTGGCAATGTTCATGTTTCGCTGAATGCAGACCACAAGTTTTTCTATGTAAAGGTACAGGATAACGGTGTAGGAATACCGGAGGAATGTCAATCCCAGGTATTTGAGCGTTTTTACCGGGTAGATAAGGCGCGGAGCCGGGAAACCGGAGGCACCGGTCTGGGTCTTGCAATTACGAGAAATGCAATTCTTATGCATAAAGGTGCGATTAAGCTTTATTCGGAGCCCGGTGAGGGCACAACCTTTACGGTTCGGATACCACTGAAATATGTAAATTAGATGGGTGATGAGATGAAACAATTCAAATATATCTTAATATGTACACTGTGTCTGGTTTTGACAGCCTGTGGACAAAGTGAAACAGAGCAGACAACAGAACAGGTATTGTCTCAAAATGAAATATATATATACTATGTAAATTCTGATCTGACCGATGTGGAAAAACAGGTATATCGGATTAAGCCGGCAGCATCTGAGACAGAAAACGCGGATGAGATTATGGCGTATTTTACCCAAGGGACTGAAAATGCAGAAATACAGACAACAATTCCTTCCGGTGTGGAATTTGTATCCAGTGAGTATGAAGCAGGACATCAAAGGATGATCGTTTCGTTTAATATTTTATATGATGAAGTAAAGGCAGATTCCCTGTTGTTTTTTAAGGCATGTGTCACAAAGACCTTATTACAGCTTGAGGGGATTGATAAGGTTGCAATTGCACTTACAGATTTGACAAACGCTGATGTAGAGACAGCTACTGTAGTAGAGAATTTTGATGGAGATTCATTTGCAATGTCCTTTGGCAATAGCAATGGTTATCAGCAAAAAGGAAATATTGTTTTATATTTTGCAACACCGGATGGAGAGAGCCTGAAGGAATACCATAAATCCGTAGAAATCTCCAATAATACTTCTTTAGCAGAGATTGTGGTTGGCGCATTAATTGAAGGTCCGAAACAGGAAGGATATCAGGCCACGGTGTCAGAGGAAACGACCATACGGAATATTTCTGTTAAGGATAGTATTTGTTATGTAGATTTTAGCGATGAATTTTATAATACGGATAACCCTATGAAAAATGATATTATTGTGTATTCTATTGTGAATTCGTTAGTGGAGCTTCCCACCGTATCGAAGGTACAATTTTTAAGGAACGGTGAAAAACAGGCATTTTTCCGGGAAACGATGCCATTTGATTCTTTATTTGAGCGAAACCTTGATTTGATTGAACAGGTGCCGGACAAAGAGACGGAATCTGAAGATGCATTGAAGGAAGGATAATGGCGGCGTGCAGTTTGCGGAAAGTCCATCGGGTTATTATTGGGTGAAACAGAATGAAAAGATAGATGGAAAAGGAGATTATTAATAGTTGAAAAGACCAATGATTTATTGGGTTATCTTGTTTGTGCTTGGAGAGGTGCTGGGATATGGATTCTTAATAAGTCAACTGGTTATTGGGATTGCCGGAATGGCAGGATTTTTTACTGCTGTTACGGCATTTTGTAACTTTAAGAAAGAAGCAAAATACCACCATAGTCTGACGAATCAAAAGAATTGGGTATGGTGGATTGGCGGTATATTCTTTTTATTGGGTATAGTGAGTATGTCGCATGTGAAAGGAAAAATTTATTTTTGTGAGCAATTTGCGGATACCAGGGTATATGTGGAAGGAGTTGTTCAAAAACGCACAGAGAAAGAAGAGATGATACAATATGTTGTAAAAGCAGATGCGATAAATGGAAAAAGCTGTAGCATGAATGTGCTTACAAGTATAAAAAATACGGATGTGATGCCGGGAGAGTATATTGAAATTGAGGGAACAGCGGCAAGGTTTAACCGTGCTACAAATCCTGGAGGATATGATGAAGAAAAATATCAGTACGGCAATGGGATATTTATAAAAGTAAAAGATGCTCAACTTAAGAAGAGAAGTGGGAAAAAAGTATCAATAAAAGCGGTATTATTTTTGCTGCAAAGAAGGCTTAGTGATATATATCAGAAGCTGTTTGATGAGGAAAATGCATCATTGGCCAGTGCGATGGTGCTAGGAGATAAAGCAGACTTGGATTCGGATATCAAAGAGCTTTACCAGAAAAACGGAATCGCACATTTGATTGCCATATCGGGACTACATATAGCAATGATCGGAGGTACCATTTACCAGTTTCTTCGGAGAAAAAGCGGCAGCTTTGGAGTGGCGGCTATATTAGGTGGAGGGTTTATCATACTTTATGGTATGATGACAGGACTTTCCGGGTCAACCCTGCGGGCAGTGATTATGCTGCTTGTCATGATCGGGGCAGAAGTTACCGGACGACGGTATGATATACAATCGGCAATTGCATTGGCATTGCTTGTTATGCTGATTAGGAATCCTTACCAGATGTTTCAGGCGGGCTTTTTACTTTCCTTTGGAGCGGTTCTTGGCATTACATGGTTCGTTCCTGTATGGAATATGTATTTTAAAAACATCCCCTGGTGGCTTAGCGGTCTGACTGTTAGTATAAGTGTACAGATCGTAACACTGCCTGCCCTGTTATGGTTTTTTTATGAGATACCGGTTTGGGGCGTTTGGTTGAATATAATAGTAGTGCCGCTGATGAGCATTTTGCTTGCATGTCTGATTTTTTGTGGTCTTATCGGTCTGTTCTCTTTGGCGGCAGGACAGTTATTTGCAATGCCGGCAGTTTGGATTTTTAGGTTGTATAAGCTGCTTTGTGAGGGAATCGGGTATTTACCGTTTCATACATTTTGTATGGGCAGACCGTCTGTTTGGTTTATTGTCATGTATTATATATTATTAGGCATATTCCTCTTAGGTCAATACAAGGAGAAAAACATTCGGTTCGGAAAGAAACTTCAAGTATGGTGCTATGTGGTGTCATTTGGTTTATTATTTGCAGTACAAAGGATACCCGGGAATTTGAAAATATGCATGATGGATGTTGGGCAGGGAGATGGTTTTTATATACGGACACCGGAATATTTACATATATTAATGGATGGAGGCAGCAGTACAAAGAATAAACTTGGGAAATATGTTTTAAACAATACAGTGCGGTATTTTGGGACGGAAAAGCTGGATTATGTATTTGTATCCCATAGTGACAAAGATCACTATAGTGGAATTTTAGAGCTTTTGCAGGACGGTGATACACAGATAAAGCATCTGGTTTTGCCGGCCATAGCGAATCCGGATGAAGCATACAGGGTGTTAGAACAAAAGGCGAAGGAAGGTCAGACAGAAGTAATCTATATGGGGGCTGGTGATCATTTACAGCTTGGAGCGATTTCTTTTAAGTGCCTGAATCCGGAGTATGGGGATTATGCAGACAAAAATACTGCAAGCCTGGTATTTCTTGTGAGTTATAAGGATTTTGATATGCTGTTTACCGGTGACATTGATCGTATGGCAGAGGAGCGGTTGGTAGAGCAGGAACATCTTGGACAATATAATATAGAAGTATTAAAGGTTGCTCACCATGGTTCAGATACATCATCTTCTGCTATATTTTTAAAAAATATAGCACCAGAGGTGTCGCTTGTTTCTGTGGCAGAGAAAAATGGATATGGCCATCCGGCTAAAGAGGTGGTAAGACGTCTTTTGCAATACTCAGATAAGATTTATTTGACAAAGGATAGTGGAGCGGTTACCATAGATACGAATGGAAAATGGTACAGGATAAAGACGTATTTATCAGTGGCTGATAAATAGTCTGGGATTGCAGCCTGTAGGTATATACAAAAACAGTATGATTTATGTGGGGCAAAACGATGAAAAATATAAATAGGGACATCGAGCGGAATGAATTAAAACAGTTTTATCTTTTATATGGTGCCGAGGATTACCTGAAGGTGCAGTATAGGGATAAGCTTATAGATGCATTAGTGGATTCGAATGATAATATGAATTACAATTATTACGAGGGAGACCATTTAAATGTACAGGAGGTTTTGGATCTTGGAGAGACACTTCCCTTTTTTGCGGATAACCGGGTGATCGTATTGGAAAATTCCGGGCTGTTTAAGAAGTGTCCGGAGGATTTTGAAAAGAAATTAGCACATTTTCCGGAATCGACACATCTCATTTTTGTGGAAAAGGAAGTAGATAAAAGAAGCCGTTTGTATAAGTGGATTGGAAAGTCCGGTTATGTTTCAGAGATGAACACACCGGATGAAAAAATGCTGTTGGCATGGGTGAAAGGTCTGTGCAAAGCAGAAGGGAAACAGATAGAAGACGCAGCAATATTCTATTTTGTAGAGCATATGGGAACGGATATGCTGCTTTTAAAAAATGAGCTGGAGAAGGTGTTTTGCTACTGCTATGAAAAAAATGTGATTACAATTGAAGAAATCAGACAGGTTTGCATCAGCCAGGCAACGGATAAAATGTTTGATATGTTAGATGCAATCGGCAATCATAATAGGGAGAAAGCATTGTCTCTTTATCATGACCTGTTAGCTCTGCGGGAGCCGGCTATGCGGATTCTCCATATGCTTACGAGGCATTTTCATATTTTGATGCAGGTGAGGGCATTATCGGATAGTGGAAAAGATAATAAAGCGATAGCTTCTTTTTGTGGCATCCCACCGTTTAGTGTAAAGAAATATGCAACGCAGGCTTCCAAATATTCTTATGAGCAGTTAAAGAGGATAGTGGAACAATGCCAGGCAACGGATCAGGGAGTAAAAACCGGACGAGTGCAGGATATTGTAGGTGTGGAGCTGTTGATCGTTGAATTCAGTAATAAGTGGGGTAGAAAATGTGAACTGTTTTAGGGAAAATTTCCAAAATAAAAGGACTGTGGGTTAAGCAGTCCTTTTGTTGATTTATATTTGTTTTAAGAATGCGCTTATGCCATCTTGTTGACAGCGGCAGCTAAACGTGAAATTTTTCTAGAAGCTGTATTCTTGTGTAAAATGCCCTTAGCAGCAGCCTTGCTAAGTTCAGATGTACAAACCTTTAACTGAGCTTCAGCTAAAGCTTTATCACCAGATGCTACAGCAGCTTCAAACTTCTTGATGATTGTCTTTAACTTAGACTTTATCATTTTGTTTCTTAAAGTCTTTGTCTCGATTACTCTGATTCTTTTCTTTGCAGATTTAATATTTGCCAAAACTGACACCTCCATTATTATAATAGTATTTATTTGATGGTTTTACATTAAAACCGGACACGGACAATATAATGTAAACATACCTGTTTATAATAATCAAATGAGCATAATTTGTCAAGGATTTTTTGGAAATATTATGTACTTGTCTTTTTATGATTATAATACCATGTATATAATGGCAGTAAAATGGAAAGGATTTTACTGTCATTAGTTTATTTAGAAAAGAGGGATGCTATGCGAGGCAGAACAGATTTAGCGGTAGAGATGAAGGAGGATATAAAAAGTGACGAACCAATATCCGGAGTGCATGTGATGACCAAAAACCATGGAGATATGGATATTAAAGAAATACGTATTGTAGTGGAAAATAAAGAGGGTGAAAAGAATCTCGGAAAACCGATAGGTACGTATATTACATTGGAAAGTGAACATTTAAGGGATCATGATGAGGGCTTCCACGAGCCGATGATGGAAGTATTGGCAAAGGAACTTCGGCAGTTTATAGGAAACAAGAAGAAAATTATGGTTGCAGGACTTGGAAATCGTGAAGTAACTCCGGATGCGTTAGGACCTTTTGTGATTGATAATCTATATGTGACAAGGCATCTGTTAATGGAAGGAATCATAAGGGAAAGTGTGGAGTTGTCTGCGATTGCACCGGGGGTTATGGCACAAACAGGGATGGAATCGCTAACGATTTTAAAGGCATTGGTAAAGGAAATAAAGCCGGAGCTTCTAATTGTGATCGATGCATTGGCAGCGAGGGAATCGGATCGGCTTAACAAGACGATACAGCTTGCTGACACAGGGATTACACCGGGATCTGGCGTCGGAAATCACAGGGATGCAATAAATGAGGAAAATGTCGGAATTCCTGTGCTGGCAATTGGTGTGCCAACCGTGATTGCTGTTCCTACTATTGTAAATGATGCGATGGACGTGATGGTGAATGCAATCGGAAAGCAGGCAACCAAAAATGTTTTAAAAAAATTCAACGATGAAGAACGCTACCAGCTTGCATGTGAAATGGTAACACCATATTTGGAAAATATGTTTGTGACACCAAAGGATATTGATGAAGCTGTGAAGCGAATCAGTTATACTATTTCGGAGGCAATTAATCAGGCAGCCTTGGCATAGAAACCTATTTTGCGAATAGAATGATAATATGAAAAAATATTCGCAGGTCATACAGCAAAATAAATTGAATAAAAGATTTGTGCGGCAGAAAAGGCAGGGGGGAATCCGTAAACCCAGGATATGGATTTTGATCTTTGCAATATGGGTGATGTGTGCAATATCTGGCATGGAACGGGAGAATCTGTTTTATGGATTGACAACACAACTACTGCCGCTTCTTACATATGAGCAGGAATATGGGTTGACGGATATTGACTATGCTGCTGATTACCAGGTTCCGGAGTGGTTCTATGAAGATGAAGGCGTTACGATGGAAAATGGCAGTCTGGCAGATACGGAAGGGGATGGTATGGCAATTTTGCAGAATGCGGTGGTGGATATAGGGGTGGAAAACAAGGAGGTACAGGAGAAGAATGAAGAAAAGATTACAACGCTGGCAGATGGTGTAAAAGGAAATGGATATACCAGGGACCAACTGCAAAATAAAGATTTTTTGTTGAGTAAGATATTTGTAGTGGACAGTAATACGAGTATGACGAACGAGGAGCTTAGCATTGAAAATCTGTTGGATCAGGATATGTCTGTTGCAGGACTGAAGGATTGGGGGCAGGGAAAAAAAGGAAAGGAGAAGGAGTGTAAAATTCTTATTTATCATACCCATGCTTCGGAAAGCTTTGCGGACAGCAGAGCAGGGAAGCAGGAGGATACTATTGTAGGAGTGGGAAGCTATCTGACAGAAGTTTTAGAAGAGCAGTATGGCGTTCCTGTCTATCATGATACAACAGCATATGATATGATAGACGGTGTGCTTGACCGGAGTAAGGCTTATGAAAATGCTTATGACAGCGTTTCAAAAATATTAGCGGATAATCCATCGATTGAGGTTGTGATTGACCTGCACCGGGATGGTGTAAATGAGGAAACTCATTTGGTGACGGACATTAACGGAAAAAAAACAGCAAAGATTATGTTTTTAAATGGTGTCAGTCGGTCGAATACAAATGGGGAAATCGAATATCTGAAAAATCCAAATAAGCTTGCAAATCTCGCATTTAGTTTTCAGATGTACCTAGCCGGCAGAGAGTATTACGGAGACTATGTGCGGAAAATATATGTAAAAAGTCTCAGGTTCAATCTGCATTTAATGCCGAGAACAACTTTGATTGAAGTGGGAGCGCAGAATAATACGCTCGAGGAGGAAAAAAATGCAATGGAGCCGTTGGCGGCGATTTTAAATCAGGTTCTGTCTGATGAAGAATAATACGTTTTGTTCGTTTCTGGGTCGGTTGCATTTCCTGTGTAAGCCATGATTCCATGATAATAAAAATATTCTATCATTCTATAAAGAAATGTGCTATAATTTTAATAATTATGTAATGCTATCTGTATCATAAAGCACCGAAACCGGTGGTGATACCGTGAGGGTGTGTTTTATGAAGAAAATGAGGGCAAGGGTGTGCGAAGCATATTTTTGTTAATGAAGAAGGATGATGGCAGAGAAGAACAGGAGAAATGAAAATGGCACATATAGATCAGAGTAAGATTCGAAATTTTAGTATAATCGCACATATTGATCATGGAAAATCCACTTTGGCTGATCGTATTATTGAGAAAACAGGGCTTTTAACAGAACGGGAAATGCAGGCACAGGTGCTGGATAATATGGAGCTGGAACGGGAGCGCGGGATTACGATTAAGGCACAGGCCGTGCGTATCGTATATAAGGCGAAGGATGGACAGGAATACATTTTTAATCTGATCGATACGCCAGGTCATGTGGATTTTAATTATGAGGTGTCAAGAAGTCTGGCTGCCTGTGAAGGTGCTGTTTTAGTGGTGGATGCGGCGCAGGGAATTGAAGCGCAGACACTTGCAAATGTTTATCTCGCAATTGATAATGATTTAGAGGTAATGCCGGTCGTCAATAAGATTGATCTGCCAAGTGCGGATCCAGAGCGGGTTGTGAATGAAATTGAGGATGTGATAGGAATTGAGGCACAGGATGCTCCGAGAATCTCTGCAAAGACCGGACAAAACATTGAGGACGTGTTAGAACAGATCGTGGCAAAAATCCCAGCGCCGGATGGAGATGCCGCCGGACCGCTTAAGGCAATTATTTTTGACAGTATTTATGATGCATATAAGGGAGTTATCATTTTCTGTCGTCTGTTTGACGGTTCCGTGAGAAAAGGAACAAAAATCCGCATGATGGCAACTGGGGCTGAGGTTGAGGTTGTGGAAGTCGGTATTTTTGGTGCCGGACAGTTTATTCCACAGGATGAGCTTTCAGCCGGGTTGGTTGGATATATTACTGCGAGCCTTAAGGATGTGAAGGACACCCAGGTGGGGGATACGGTAACGGAGGCAGATAATCCATGTAAAGAGGCACTTCCGGGTTATAAGAAAGCAAATCCGATGGTTTATTGCGGCCTTTATCCGGCAGATGGGGCAAAGTACCCTGATTTGCGGGATGCGTTAGAAAAGCTGCAGCTAAATGATGCCTCTTTGAGCTATGAGCCAGAGACATCCATTGCATTAGGTTTTGGTTACCGGTGTGGTTTTCTTGGTTTGCTGCATCTTGAAATTATACAGGAGCGTTTAGAGAGGGAATATAATCTGGATCTGGTGACAACAGCACCAGGTGTTGTTTATAAAGTATATAAGACGGACGGTGAGGTGATTGAACTTACCAATCCATCCAATCTGCCGGATCCATCTAGTATCGACTATATGGAAGAACCATTTGTTGCAGCAGAAATCATGGTGACAAAGGATTATGTGGGAGCTATTATGCAGCTTTGTCAGGAACGTCGTGGAGTGTATAAGAGTATGGAGTATATGGAGGAAACAAGAGCATTGCTCAAATACGATCTTCCACTCAATGAAATCATTTACGATTTCTTTGATGCGTTAAAATCCCGTTCAAGAGGTTATGCATCCTTTGACTATGAACTGTCGGATTACCGTCGTTCTGATCTTGTGAAGTTAGATGTCTTGATCAACAAAGAAGAAGTGGATGCGCTTTCCTTTATTGTGCATGCAGATTCTGCTTATGAGCGTGGGCGAAAGATGTGTGAGAAACTCAAAGGAGAGATTCCGAGACATCTGTTTGAAATTCCAATTCAGGCAGCAATCGGAAGCAAGATTATTGCAAGAGAGACGGTAAAAGCACTTCGTAAGGATGTGCTTGCAAAGTGTTATGGTGGAGATATTACCCGTAAGAAAAAGCTTCTTGAAAAACAGAAAGAAGGCAAGAAGCGTATGCGTCAGATTGGTAATGTGGAGATCCCACAGAAGGCATTTATGAGTGTATTGAAATTGGATGAAGAATAACCGGGATATAAAATTTACAAAAGGCTTCTTAGAGGCAAAGGATAATAAAGGCTTCTCACAAATGGAGAATAAATGATAAAAGGCAGGAAAAGAGTGTGAAACCAAGACTAAGAGATTTAAGTATATATGTGCATATTCCATTTTGCAAGGCGAAGTGCAGTTACTGTGATTTCCTGTCACATGCTGGCTGCCAATACCCGGAACAGAGGCAGTATGTGAATGCACTTTGCAGGGAGATAGAAGCTTACAAATTCATTTCTGAGGAATACCGTGTACAGACTATTTTCTTTGGCGGAGGTACGCCATCCTATATTGATGCAGATTTCATCTGCCGGATTCTGGAGACAATACAGAATGTTTTTGATGTGGCAAAAGATGCAGAGGTGACGATTGAGGGAAATCCGGACAGTCTCAAGCCGGACAAGCTTATAAAGTACAAAAAAGCAGGGATTAACCGTTTGAGTATTGGACTGCAAAGCACCAATGACGATATGCTTTTCCGTATTGGCAGAATACACAATTATAATCAGTTTATTGAAGCGTATATGGGTGCCAGACAGGTGGGCTTTGACAATATCAACGTAGATCTGATGTCGGGACTTCCCGGTGAAAATATGGATTCTTATCTTGGAACGCTTGAGAAAGTAGTAAGGCTGCAGCCGGAGCATATTTCCGCTTATAGTCTGAGCGTGGAGGAAGGAACACCGTTAAGTAATAATGAGGAATTGCTTGCTGTCATTCCAAAGGAAGAAGAAGACCGAAAAATGTATGCCAGAACGAAACATTTTCTGAAGCAGGGAGGTTACAGAAGATACGAGATATCCAATTATGCGAGGGAAGGCTTTGAATGCAGACATAACAAAGTTTACTGGACTGGTAGTGAATATTTAGGTGTTGGTCTTGGTGCCGCTTCGTATATGATGGTCTGGCTGGATGATGAACACTGTGAGAAGCTTCGTTTTCATGGAGTAGAAAATATAGACGAGTATATAGAAAGATTTATGAAATGTGATGGTATGCGGGAGAATGAATATACAGAGTTTTTTCATTTCTTTGAGGATGAAGATGGGGATTCTGGAAATATAACAAAGTATAAGAGCTTAGAGCAAAATGCTTTGTTGGAATTTATCAGGGATTATTATCAGGACTTATATTTTTGTAAACGAAAGGATGAGATGGAAGAATTCATGTTTTTAGGACTTCGTCTCATGGAAGGAGTTTCAAAGGAGGATTTCCGAAGTCGTTTTGGTGTTACAATGGAGAGTGTGTATGGGAACATAATTGGAAGGTATGTGGAAAAAGAGCTGCTGGCAGAAGAGGATGGATGCTTACATTTGAGTGACAGAGGCATAGATGTTAGCAATGTGGTGATGGCAGAGTTTATGCTGTAGGGAATAATACATAAAATGAATAAGGTATAGAAAGGATGAAAGTATGTTATACAAATATTTATCAATGATTCGAAAAGATATACAAAGTGGTATGAAAAATCGCTGTGGTTTGGATGAACTGAACAATTTGCTTATGTTAATTGGGTTTGTCTTTGTGGTTGCTGCGTTATTTACTCAAAAATGGATATTTACATTGGTTGGTGCCATATTTATTGTCCTTTGTTATTTGCGTGTTTTTTCAAAAAATATAGATAAACGCAAACATGAAAATGCAGTTTATATGAAATATATGGGAAACGTGGTTCGTATTGTGGAATACTTTTTGCTTTGTATTAAAATGAAAGGAAAGAGTATTATAGATAAGGAATATGCTTATTTTGTCTGTAGCCAATGTAAGCAGATCATTCGTGTTCCTAAGGGAAAGAATAAAGTAAGTATTCGCTGTCCGAAATGCAATCATACATTTATAAAAACAACATGATATATAATTCGGGCAGGTAAACATGCTTTCACTTGTTGGCTTGCAGAGGAAAATTGGCTGTGTTGTGTCTGTTTGGTTACATTTTCTAATTAGAAAACAAAAAAAGTTGGAAAATACAACATTTTATGTTGAAAAATCAGAATAAGAATGCTATAATCATTTTAAGATAATAAGTAATTATTACTGTGACGGATAGGTAGAAGGAGAGAATACAATGATGTCTGGGCTTAATGAACGTTTGAAGGCTGCAAGAATTAAAAGGAAATATTCACAGGAAGAAGTGGCAGTCTTTTTGGGAGTCAACCGGACTGCAATTGTTGAAATCGAAGCTGGAAGAAGAAAGATATCAGCAGATGAGCTTGCCAGATTTAGTGAACTGTTCCGAATTACAGCAGATGAGCTATTAAATGGTAAACCGGTGGGGGAGAAGGATTTATTATTGTTATATCGCTTTCATACGCTGAATGAGGATAACCAGCAGGAAGTACTGGATTTAATTGAGTTTAAGGCAGCATTACAGAGAAAACGTGAAGAACAACAGCACTCAGATTATTCGGAAGAGGAGGGGTAACATGTCGTTAACAAAAGAAGATTTGCAAGCAATTACGCTAATTATTCGAACTGAAACAGAGGGGATGAGGGTGGATATATCAGAATTAAAAGAAGATGTATCCGGCTTAAAGAAAGATGTGTCTGGCTTAAAAGAGGATGTATCCCACTTAAAAATAGAGATGAAAGGTCTGGATGGAAGAGTATCCAATTTGGAAAGCGATATGAAGGACATGAAAGAATCTATGAAAGAAATGAAAGAGTCAATGGAAGAGATGAAGGGCTCAATGGAAGAAATGAAGGAGTCGTTAGAGGAAGTACGCACAGGAACCAATTATCTCCTTGACTGGGCAGACAAAGTTGAGCATAAGGTTGGGGTTCCACTTACTGTTATGTAGTCGTTACATTGATAAGGACCGATCGGAAATCATTATATTTTCGGTTGGTTTTGTTTTTTTGCAATTTTTTCACATGTTTTTTCTTGACAAATAGTGGTCTCGGTGGTACTCTATACAAAGATATTAGCACTCGGATATATTGAGTGCTAATAACTGAATAGAGAAAGGAGTCTGGTACATGGAGCTAGACGAACGAAAGCTTAAGATTTTGAAGGCAATCATTTCCAATTATTTAGAAACCGGAGAGCCGGTAGGGTCGAGAACTATCTCCAAGTATACGGATTTGAATCTAAGCTCGGCTACTATTCGAAATGAGATGGCCGACTTGGAAGAGCTTGGATACATTATGCAGCCCCATACTTCGGCTGGAAGAATCCCAACGGATGCCGGATATCGGTTATATGTTGATCGCATGATGGCAGAGAAGGATGTCGAGATGGAGGAGATAAAGACTAAGCTGCTTGACAGAGTGGATAAGATGGAGAATATGCTCAAGCAGGTGGCGAAGGTGCTCGCCTATAATACGAATTACGCAACATTGGTATCAGCACCGCAGTATCAAAATATCAAGCTTAAATTTATTCAGCTCACACAGGTGGATGAGGAGCAGTTACTTGCTGTAATTGTGGTGGATGGCAATGTGATCAAGAATAAGCTCATGAATGTAACAAGACCACTTGGTAATGATGAAATACTTAAACTCAATGTACTATTAAATACTTTTTTGCAGGGAGCATCGCTTACGGACATTAATCTTGAAATGATTCAGACTATCAAGGCACAGGCTGGCGAATTTGCGGATGTGATGGAGAGCATTTTTCAGGGGATTGCAGAAGCAATTCATGAAGCGGATGAGGTGGAGATATATACCAGTGGTACAACGAATATGTTAAAATATCCGGAACTTGGTAATATTGAACAGACAACAAAACTTTTAGAAGCATTAGAAGACCGTCAGGGACTGAATGAGTTGATTGATGAAGCCATGAGTGACGAAAGCCACGGAATTCAGGTATATATCGGTGAAGAATCTCCAGTTTCAAATATGAAGGACTGCAGTATTGTAACTGCAACATATGAACTGGCAGAAGGTGGGAAAGGAACCATCGGTATTATTGGACCAAAGCGTATGGATTATAAAAAAGTTGTCAGCACCCTAAAGAACCTTACGGGTGAACTAGATACTATATTTAAGAAGAAAGAATAGAGGTGTCAGAGTGGAAGAAAAGAAAAAACAGGACGCAGGTAAGAAAAAGCAACCTTCTAAGAAGCAAAATCCAAAGGCAGATAAGCCATCTGCCAAGAAGATGGTAAAGGAAACGGTCGAAGAAGTTGCTGTTACATCCACTGAAGAGACAGAAGTAGAGGCAAAAGAGGTTTCAGAGGATAAAGGAAGTAAACCACCAGAGAAGGGAAAGAAAGGTGCCAGAAGATCAGGGGGCAATAATAAGGCTTTAGAGCTTGAACTTCAAAAGCAGAAAGAGCTTGTAGATGAAGCAAATGATAAGTATAAGCGTCTTTTAGCTGAGTTTGAAAATGCCCGTAACCGTAATGAGAAGGAATCAAAGAGAATGTATGATATCGGTGCAAAGGAAGTATTGGAAAAACTACTTCCAGTGGTTGATAACTTTGAAAGAGCATTACAAATGGTTCCGGAAGAAGATAAGGAGCGTGGCTTTGAACAAGGCGTTGATAAGATTTATAAGCAATTGATGGTTGCTTTAGAAGAAATTGGTGTAGCTCCTATGAATGCAGAAGGAACGGAGTTTAATCCGGATCTGCACAATGCAGTTATGCATGTGGAGGATGAAGCGTTTGGTGAGAATGTAGTTACAGAAGAATTGCAGAAGGGCTACATGTATAAGGAAGAGGTACTTCGCCATAGTATGGTTAAAGTAGCGAATTAATAAATTATTATAAATAGAAGTTTTAGGAGGAAAAAATCATGGGAAAAATTATTGGTATTGATTTAGGAACAACAAATTCATGTGTGGCTGTTATGGAAGGTGGTAAGCCGGTTGTTATTAACAATGCAGAGGGCGCAAGAACCACTCCGTCTGTTGTGGCATTCACGAAGACCGGTGAGCGTGTAGTTGGAGAGCCTGCAAAGCGTCAGGCTGTAACGAATGCTGACAAGACGATTTCATCTATTAAGAGACATATGGGTTCTGATTATAAAGTAAAGATTGATGATAAGGAGTTTTCACCGCAGCAGATTTCCGCTATGGTACTTCAGAAGTTAAAGGCAGATGCAGAGAGCTATTTAGGTGAGAAAGTAACAGAAGCAGTTATTACGGTTCCTGCTTATTTCTCAGATTCGCAAAGACAGGCAACGAAGGATGCAGGACGTATTGCAGGACTGGATGTAAAGCGTATTATCAACGAGCCTACAGCAGCAGCGCTCTCTTATGGTCTTGACAATGAGAATGAGCAAAAGATTATGGTTTATGACTTAGGTGGTGGTACATTTGATGTATCTATCATTGAGATTGGTGATGGTGTCATTGAAGTTTTGGCAACAGCTGGTGATAATCAGCTTGGTGGTGATGACTTTGATAATGTAATCACAAATTATATGTTAGATGAGTTCAAAAAACAGGAGGGTGTTGATTTATCTTCTGATAAGATGGCAATGCAGAGATTAAAGGAGGCGGCTGAAAAGGCAAAGAAAGAGCTTTCTTCTTCTACAACAACGAATATTAACCTTCCGTTTATTACTGCAACTGCTGAAGGTCCAAAGCATTTCGATATGAACTTGTCCCGTGCAAAATTTGATGAGCTGACATCAGGTTTAGTTGACCGTACAGCAACACCAGTTCAGACTGCATTGAAGGATGCCGGTCTTTCTGCTTCTGAACTTGACAAGGTATTGTTGGTTGGTGGTTCCACACGTATCATCGCTGTGCAGGAGAAAGTGAAGCAGTTAACCGGCAAGGAGCCGTTTAAGGGTATCAATCCGGATGAATGTGTTGCAATCGGTGCTTCTGTCCAGGGTGGTAAGCTTGCTGGTGATGCTGGTGCCGGTGAAATCTTACTTTTGGATGTAACGCCACTTTCGCTTTCGATTGAGACTATGGGTGGTGTTGCTACAAGACTGATTGAGAGAAATACAACCATTCCGACAAAGAAGAGCCAGATTTTCTCAACTGCCCAGGATAATCAGGATGCAGTAGATATCAATATCTGTCAGGGTGAGAGACAGTTTGCAAGAGATAATAAGTCATTAGGACGTTTCCGTTTGGATGGTATTGCACCGGCTAGACGTGGTGTGCCACAGATTGAGGTTACATTCGATATTGATGCAAATGGTATTGTTAATGTATCTGCAAAGGATTTGGGAACCGGAAGGGAGCAGCATATCACAATTACCGCCGGTTCTAATATGTCAGATGATGATATCGAAAAGGCGATTAAAGAAGCAGCTGAATATGAAGCACAGGATAAAAAGAGAAAGGATGCTATTGAGGCAAGAAATGATGCAGATGCAATGGTATTCCAGACAGAGAAAGCATTGCAGGATGTTGGCGATAAATTACCTGCTGAGGATAAAACAAAGGTTGAGGCTGATCTTGCAGCATTGAAGAGCCTAGTAGAAAGTACGGATCCTGAAAATATGAGTGATTATGATGTTGAACAGTTAAAGAACGCAAAGGAAACCTTGATGACAAGTGCACAGAATTTATTTGCAAAGTTATATGAGCAAAATGGTCCTGGTGCAAATGCAGGAACAGGTGCAACAGGTCCTGCCGATTACTCAGAAGGTGATGTGGTAGATGGAGACTACACAGAAATCTAATAAGAACAAAGCAGTGATTGAATATGAGTTCCTGCGGCAGACAAGGTCTGACTGTGGGTACTCCTTGTGATAAGGTGGAAAAAATGGCGGAGACGAAAAGAGATTATTATGAAGTTCTTGGCGTTGCCAAGGGTGCAACCGATGCCGAATTGAAGAAAGCCTATAGGCAGGTTGCGAAGAAGTATCATCCGGATACAAATCCGGGAGATGCAGAAGCAGAAGCAAAGTTTAAAGAGGCTTCCGAAGCATACAAAGTGTTAAGTGATCCGGAAATGAGAGCCAGATATGATCAGTTTGGTCATGCAGCTTTTGATCCAAATGGGGGCGGTGCTGGTGGCTTTGGTGGATTTGAATTTGATATGGGCAGCATGGGAGATATTTTTGGAGATATCTTTGGAGATATGTTTGGCGGTACAAGAACCCGTCAGTCAAATGGTCCAATGAAGGGTGCCAATATTAAGACATCTGTCCGTGTGAAATTTGATGAGGCGGTATTCGGCTGCCAGAAAGAATTAGAACTTCCGCTGAAGGACGAGTGCGTGGTTTGTCACGGAACCGGTTCCCAGCCAGGTCATGATCCTGAGACTTGTGGAAAATGTAATGGAAAAGGTCAGGTGGTATTTACACAGCAGTCCCTGTTCGGAGTAGTGCGTAATGTACAGACCTGTCCGGAGTGTTCCGGTACTGGTAAGGTAATTAAGTTTAAGTGTAATCAGTGCTCCGGTACTGGTTATGTTAAGAGTAAGAAGAAGATCCAGGTAGTTGTACCTGCTGGAATTGATAACGGACAGAGTATCCGTATCCGTGAGAAAGGTGAACCTGGAACTAATGGTGGTGGAAGAGGCGATTTACTGGTTACTGTATTGGTTGACAGACATCCGCAATTTCAACGCCAGGAGTATGATTTGTTTTCGACAGAGCCGATTACCTTTACTCAGGCGGCACTTGGTGGTACGATAAGTATCAATACCATTGATGGCCCAATGGACTATGAGGTCAAAGCTGGTACGCAGACAGATACGAAGATTAAGTTAAAAGGAAAAGGTGTTCCAACGTTACGTAATAAGAGTGTCCGTGGTGACCACTACGTTACTTTAGTGGTTCAGGTTCCGGATAAACTGACAGAAGAGCAAAAATCGATTCTTAACAATTTTGATGAGGCAACGTCTACTGCAAGGCGTTCTACAGATTCTTCTGGTGATTTCAGCTTTGGCGGTCATAAGAAGAAAGGTTTTGGTAAGAAAAAATAACGTTATAATAAATTGCGCTGATGAGGGGGCAGGTTATCAATTTGTGCAGATAACAAGCCAAGCGTAGATACTTGTATATACATTTGGCGACTATTGCAACAAACGAAGTTCCTTCGAAAATTGGTGACATATGTTATAATAAATAGTCGGGGTGACAAGGTATCAAAATGTCAATATATAAATTGGCATTTTGGTACCTTGTTGTTTGTATTTTAAGGTATAGTGTGTTATTATGTACAAAGTGTCTGCAATGCGTTTGGATACACTTGCAATGATATGTGTGAGATGCATTTATGAAGAATAGAAGGAAGAGTGGATATGAAATGGAAAAAAATTACAATTGAGACGACAACGGAAGCAACGGATATGTTAAGCTTTTTTTTAGAGGAAAAAGGTGTGGAGGGAATTGAAATTGAAGATAAAATACCGTTGTCAGAAGAGGATAAAAAAGCGATGTTTATTGATATCCTGCCGGAACTTCCCCCGGATGACGGAGTTGCTTTCATATCCTGTTATGTAAAGGAGGATGCAGATATCGATGAGTTTAAGAGCTATATCGGACAGCAGCTTCATGATATGTCAGTCTATATGAATGTGGGAAGTGGCTTGATTGAAATTGGTGAAACAGAAGACAAGGACTGGATCAATAACTGGAAGGAATTCTTTCAACCATTCCGGTTAGAAGGAAATATCGTCATTCAGCCTACATGGACAAAAGAATGTGAGGTGGGAAAGGATGACATTGTTATTCATATCGATCCGGGAACTGCGTTTGGAACGGGTTCCCATGAGACGACAAAGCTCTGTATCAATAATTTAAAAAAGTATATAAGAAAAGATGGTTCGAGCGAGGTCTTAGATGCCGGCTGTGGCAGTGGGATTCTTTCGATTATTGCCATGAAGCTTGGAGCAAAAAGAGTATATGGAATTGATATTGATGAATTGGCAGTGAAAGCAAGCGTAGAGAATCTGACACGGAATCAAATACCAAAGGATGCCTTTCAAATTGTAAAGGGTGATGTGATTGGCGATAAAGAATTCGCAGACAGTGTGGCAGAGATTGGTCAGTATGATATTGTTACAGCGAATATTTTAGCAGATGTGATTATTCCGCTATCCGGAGTAATTCGGCCTTTTATGAAGAAAGATGCGGTGTTTATCACTTCTGGTATCATTGATATGAAAGAAGAAGCTGTGAAGGAAGCGTTGATTAAAAACGGCTTTGAAATTGTGGATGTCAGTCATATGGGCGAGTGGGTGTCTGTTGTGGCGAAATAGTGATTCTCGATATGAACAGGGAAAGGATGTTGAAAATAATATGAAAGTCAAAGAAGTTTTTCGAAAAATAGGATGCTTTGTATTTGTTTTTTTAGTACCGTGGTTGCTTATTCTGGTACACTCTTTTGTGTGGGATTCTTGGCTGACAGGAGAAGGTAGTATTTTAACAGGTGATGCTGGAAATGTATACTATCAAATGTATGGGGAACTTTGGGAAAAAATTCACAATGGAGGCTCCCTTGTTTTCACATGGAATTCAGGACTTGGAACAGATTTTTTAGTGGATCTGTTCGGTTATATGATATCACCATTTACATTGCTTATTTTGATTTTTCCAAAGAGTATGATTAGTAATGTATTACAGTTTAGTATTGTTATGAAATGGTCACTTACAGCAGTTGCAATGCTGTACTATTTGCTGCATTCAAAATGCAATGAATTGAAGGAACGGAAGGTGATTGTCAGTGTTGTATTGTCTTTGGCATATTGCTTAAGTAATGTAATGATATCCGGGCTTTCACATGTGACATGGCTGGATGTCATGGTATTATTCCCATTTCTATTATTGTTAGAAGAGAGAATGCTGGAGGGAAAATGTTATAAACGCTTTTTTGGACTTTTACTCTTTTGTATGATTTGCAGTTTTCAAACTGCGGTACCAATGATTCTGTTTCTCTGTGCTTGGTATGGAATGTTATATAGTATGCAGGAAACAAAGGATAAAAGATGTATTGTAAGATATATATACTGTGTTGCTGCAACAATTGCAACCTCTCTGCTGATTGTAGTTCCCTGTATTATGGCTGCTGGGCGAAATACCAATCTGCTGTTAAGTAATAGCAGGGAATACCTTTCAAGTGTGAAGATGTCAATTGTGGATTTTGTACAGCGCTTTTTTGTCTGTGACAGTCTGCTGATTTCTCAGGCAGCAGAGCCAATGTTATATTGTGGTGTTGTTACGGTTGCGGTGGCTGTTTTGTATGTATTTGTTCCGGTAAACAAGAAAGAAAAAATAAGCAGTATCGTTTTGGCAATATTGCTTTGTGCAGGTTTGATTTTTGGCGGTATGGATTTTGTATGGTACGCAGGTGCTGCTAATATTGGTGTGGGGAATGGGTATTCCTTTTTACTGATATTTTTACTTGTGTTTATGGCATTAAGGGTGCTGGCTCATCTCGAGAATATCCGCAAGTGGCAGATTGTGATAACAATGGTGGTTTGTGTGGGAGCAGTTGCATTGGGATTTGGGAAAGCAGTGGTGTTACTTGATTTTTATGTGTATCTTGCCAGTATACTATTGAGTGTATTAATACTCTTGCTGCTTTTCTTCTTTTGCAGAAAAAGTATACAGTACAAAAATATTTTAATCGTATTTGCAGTGATGTGCGCAGTAGAACTTTTGGTGAATGCTTTTTATCAATTAAAAGAGTATAATATGTATCCGATTGAAACAAGTTATTACCATGCGCAGAGCGAGGTTTTGAAAAGTTGTATTGATTTGGAAAAAGGACAGCGTGTTGCAAATGTACAGGTCACACCGAATTACGGCATGATATTGAATATTCCCGTTACATCAGGGGAATCAAAAAATGCAGATAATCGAATGGAGAAATTGTTTGAAAAATTAGGTATGGCTGTAACGAATAATATGTATCATTATTTTGGTGGCTCCCCATTATTAAATATGATGTTTAATGTGAAATACGGCATGGCGCAGGAGGAACAGGCATATAGTGATGTGCAAAAGAGTGGAGAAAATAATGGCTATGTTTTGTATAAAATGAGCCAGGAGTCTTCTCTTGGTTATCTGGTCTCTTCTGATGTGTTACAATGGAATTTGAGCCAGGACAGCCCTTTTCTGGTTCAAAATGATTATGTGAATCAGGTAACCGGTGTGGATGATATTTTCGAGATTATCATGCCGGATATTGCCTGTACATCAGTTTTGGGTATCAATCCGGATAATGAAGAAGCTGTACATGTGCATAGTGAGGATGAGGACGAGCATGAACATGATGCGTTTCATGGGATTTATCATGAAGAAAAACAAATGTTCAATTACGCATATAATAAAATGTATGCTGGTGATGCGGTAAAAATGCAGTTTGTTTCGGATGGTGTAACGGATTATTATGTATATGTGAATTCAGATGCAGAAGCCTATTTTGAAGTTGATTATGAAGAAGAGGTGATGTATGTGGATGAAATTAGAAGCCGACAGAAAACATTTCATATCGGAGTTGTAGAAAAAGGAACAAAAATTACAATTGCATCCAATGCGATTGCAGATTTGGATGCAGTAGATGATGCAGAGGTTTTGCATGTTTCGTATCAATTTGCTGCGTTTAATATAGAAAATTATCAGAAGGCTTATGATAAATTGAGCAGAAATTTATATACAGTAGAAACTATGGAAGATACTATGGTAAAAGGTAATATTACGGCAGATGAGTCCGGTATTATGATGACCAGTATTCCAGCATTAGAAGGTTTTACCGTATATGTAGATGGAAATAAAACACAATGTGAAAAAATTGGGGATGCATTGATCGGTGTTCCGCTTGAAAAAGGAAAACATGAGGTTGAATTTGTGTATGCGACACCGGGAGTGATGCCGGGATTGCTTGGAACATGTTTTGGAATGTTGATGTTTGGTGGATATTGTTTTTGGGAATATAGGCAGAAGAAAAAGCAATGAAAATGGTCAAGATGATAGAGAATAATGAAAAAAACAGAAATATATTGCCCTGTGTCATAAGTTTTATGGCCTGTATGGCATTTATACTGCTGCACTGTTATGTCCGTAAAGTATGGCTGTTTGGTGAAAAATCTTTGTTGCTTGGAGATGCAGGTGAACAGTATATATATTTTTTATCAGAATTATGGTATAAGATTCATAATGGTGGTTCACTATTTTATAGCAGACATGCCAGCATGGGATATGACTTTTATGTAAATTTTGCATATTATCTATGTTCACCATTTAATGTGATAGCGTTGTTGGTTCCATTTGCAGCAATAAAGGATGCTGCACAGGGAATCATGGTTTTAAAATGGGCTTTGTGCTCTGCAACAATGACATATTATGTTCTGCATACTAAGAAATATAAAGTGACACAATCAAAAATGTTGATTGCAATTACAGTTGGACTGGCATATTCCTTTTCACGTTTTTTGTTAGGGTATATGTTTTGCTATATATGGTATGATGTCATTATGCTGCTGCCCTTGCTCGTTTTAAACTTTGAACGCATGTTAGAAAATGGAAAATGGCAGGAATACTATCTTCTTTTAACTGTCTGTATGTTTTGCAATTTCTATATGGCATTTATGGTATGTCTTTTTCTGTGCATCCTTTTTATTCAGGAAACAGGGCATGGAATAGCCGGATTAAAAAAAGATCTCAAGAAGTTTATATTTGCATCAGTTCTTGCTGCGGTGACAAGTATGGCTGTGATTTTGCCCTGTTTTATGATGCAGCATAAGCGTTATGCGGAGCAAAGCACAGCTTTTGGGAATATCGACAGGATAGTCTGCCGGTTATGGGAACTGGCAAAAGGAGAATATATTTTAAGACCATTAGAAGGTGGTTCCGATAACATACCGCATCTGTATGTAGGCATTGCAGTATTGCTCTTTTTGTTGGTGATACCGTTTACAAAAAACAGCCGGATTTGGAAGTGTAAAAAAATCGGCATATTATTCTTTTTCTGTCTTTGTTTCCTGATACCAAAACTTAATCTGCTGTGGCATGGTGGGGCAGTGCCTCATAGCTATTATCAGCGATTCTGCTTTGTAGTAGTTTTTTTTATGCTGCAGACTTGTTTGGAATTGCTGCCACGGCTTTCTATGGTCAGAATCCGGTACTATGTACTGGCGGTTATGCTGCTATTAACGGTTTGGATTTTTGTCTTTTTCAGGGAAACAAAGCTGTATGATTTTTATATATATCTTGCAGCAGTTATGCTGGTTATCTTTTATGGCATCCTGCTTACGCTGTATCGAAAAAAAAGTTTTACACATAAGGCATTTTCTTATATAATGTGCAGTGTGATGCTGGCGGAGCTGTTTGTCAATGCGTTTGTCCTGCTTTATGTATATCAGACACATCTGCCGTTTGAACAGCAGGCAGAGTCTGCCTTGGAGGCGTTAAATGGACAAGTGCGCTTAAATCCAGGTGAACGGATTGCGTGTATGGATTCTAATGTGAATCTGGGCATGTGGCTTGGAAAAGAATCCATATCTGGTTTTTCATCCTTTGCGAATGGAAGACTGATGAAATTCATGCACACACTTGGAATATCAGGCTTTGAAAATGATGCGGCGGTGGAATTTAGCGGTGGAACACCGTTAGATAATATAATGTTTAATGTGACATATGGCATTGGAAAAAGCGAAATGCGTTACAGCGATGCTAAGATGGTCGCAAATGACGGCGAGGATTCGCTGTTTCGTATAAACCGGACAGTTGGATTAGGTTATATGGCAGATCCTGCAGTTCGTAATTGGAATATAAATGAGGATAACGTATTTGCGATACGGAATGATTTTGCGAAGCTTTCAACCGGTTTTGATAATGTATTTGAGGTTTTGCAAAACGATATTACATGTAATACATTGGAAAAGGGGTATGAAGAAAATGAGGATGAGAGTTTTACATATACTCTTTTAAATGAAGTGGATAAAATCTGGTTGACGTACACGGTTCCAAAGGATATGGATTTATATATGTATCTGGATAACTCTTTGAACAGTATCTATACCGTATATCTTGATGGGGAACAGGTTTTAATGAGTGACAAAACAGAAAAAACATTGATGGCACATATTGGTGAAGTGGCTGTGGGACAACAGATTAAGGTTTTGACTGCCGTCAATGCACAAGCGGATTTGGTGGGAACCATTCGGTGCCAGATGGCAGCGTTTCAGGAAGAAGTCTTTCAAAATGTGTATGAGGCTCTCAACCGTAACAAAATGTCAGTCATCCAATATACAGATGACCGGATAGAAACTCAAATCTATGCGGAAAAAGATGGTTTACTGGTGACATCTATACAGGCAGTGGACGGAAATCAGGTGTATGTTGATGGCGAGCGCGTTTCAGAAAATGTGATGCTTGGGGATACCTTTCTTGCAATCCCGTTGATGAAGGGTGAACATAAGATCGTTGTGAAATACGAGACACCATATTGGAAGACGGGACTGCTTTTGTCCACATTCGGTATTGTGGTATTTATCATAGTATCTTTGTGTGAAAGTAAAAGATCAGACAGGCTGAATTTAAAATAGATTTGTATATGATGTATAGATTGTAAGTGAGGAAGAAGAAGGGACTATGTATCGTTTTTTTGTAGATCCAGAACAGTTGCAAAAAGAACCAGTTCACATTCAAGGGGAGGATTATAATCATATTCGTAATGTACTCCGTATGAAGCCTGGCGAAGAAGTTCTTTTGTGTGACGGTGGGGAGAAAGAATATTTATGTGAAATTGAGGAATTTCGTGAGGACGGGCAGGAGGTTTTGCTTCGTATAACAGATATATTTGGAAATGCAAGGGAGCTTCCGGCAAAAATCACATTATTCCAGGGATATCCAAAGGGTGACAAGTTAGAAATGATTGTTCAAAAGGCGGTGGAGCTTGGGGCATCGGAGATTGTACCGGTTAGCATGAAACGCTGTGTAGTGAAGCTGGATGATAAAAAAGCAGCCAGGAAAGTGGAACGGTTAAATGCAATCTCCTTAAGTGCAGCGAAGCAGTCGAAGCGGGGGATTATCCCTAAAGTATCTAAGGTAATGTCATTGAAGGAAGCCTGTGAATATGCAAAGGATATGGATTACATTCTGCTGCCTTATGAAAATGCAGATGGAATGGAAGCTTCCAGACGGCTGGTGAAAGAGGCAGAGAACAAAAAGAATATTGGTATATTTATTGGACCTGAGGGCGGTTTTGATCCGGAGGAAGTGGAACTGATTCAGTGTGCCGGTGGCAAGATGCTATCGCTGGGGCATCGTATTTTGCGGACTGAGACGGCTGGCATGGCGGTTTTATCCCTTCTCATGTTTATGCTAGATGCATAAATAATTAAGGTAAGCAGCAAGGAGACAAGAATGGACATATATTTTGATAATGCAGCAACAACAAAAATTATCCCGGAGGTACGGGAAATCATGTTAGAAACGATGGATTTGGAATATGGTAATCCGTCCTCCATGCATAAAAAGGGTATAGGGGCGGAAAAGTATATCCGCTATGCAAGACAAGTGCTGGCGAAGCAGCTAAAATGTGAGCCAAAGGAAATTGCATTTACATCCGGCGGAACGGAGTCTAATAATCTGGCGCTGATTGGAATTGCACTGGCAAATAAACGTGCAGGGAATCATATCATAACGACAGGGATTGAACATGCTTCGGTGTATAATCCGATATTGTATCTGCAGGATTTGGGTTTCAGGGTAACATTTTTAAAGGTGGATTCATTTGGAAAAATTGATTTGGAGGAGCTTGAAAATTCACTTTGTGAAGATACAATACTAGTATCTACAATGGCGGTCAACAATGAGATTGGAGCGGTGGAACCGATCGAGGAGGCTGCCCGGATTGTGAAAGCGTATAATAAGGCTATCATCTATCATGTGGATGCGATTCAGGCATTTGGTAAAATGGTGGTCTATCCAAAGCGAATTGGTGTGGATGCATTATCGGTCAGTGGGCATAAAATACATGGACCAAAGGGAAGCGGTGCACTGTTTGTGGACAGTCATGTCAAAATCAAACCGATTCTTTATGGTGGTGGACAGGAAAAAGGGCTTCGTTCCGGAACGGAAAATACGGCAGCGATTGCCGGAATGGGAAAAGCTGCAGAGGTTATGTATGAAAGGCTTGAAGAAAACCGAAGAAAAATGTCGGCGGTAAAACAGGCATTGATTGAAGGCGCAACAAAGCTTCCGGATGTAACGGATCATTCCGGTGAGGCACCTCATATTGCAAGTTTAAGCTTTAAAGGAGTACGCAGTGAGGTACTGCTTCATGCATTAGAGGAGAAAGGAATTTGTGTTTCGGCAGGTTCTGCCTGCTCATCGAACCATCCGGCTGTCAGTGGGGTGTTAAAGGCAATTGGTTTGGAAAAGGATTTATTAGAATCCACACTTCGGTTTAGCTTTAGTGAGTATAATACCATTGAGGAAGCGGAATATACGGTAAGGGTGTTGAAAGAATTATTGCCGGTACTAAGAAAATTTACCAGAAAGTAGCAAAGGAGATATGGTTATGGAATACAGGGCATTTTTGATTAAATATGCAGAGATTGGAACGAAGGGAAAGAACCGGTATGTGTTTGAAGATATTCTCTGTAAACAGATCAAGAATCATTTATCATCTGTAGGAGAATTTCAAATCCGCAGGGAGTTTGGAAGAATTTTTGCCGAGGCAGAATCATCATATGATTATGAGGATGCAATAAAAGAGCTTAAGAAGGTGTTTGGCATTGTTGGAATCTGTCCTATTGTTGTGGAGGAGTTTACAGATTTTGAGTCGATAAAGCGGGCAGCGATTGATTATATGCGTGCATGTTATGGCGAAAGACCGTTTACTTTTAAGGTAAATGCAAGAAGAGGTGATAAGTCATATCCGATGAAATCCATGGAAATTAACAGTGAGCTTGGTCATTATCTGTTAGAGGCATTTCCAAACAGCAAGGTAGATGTACATAAACCGGATGTGCTTTTAAATGTTGAAATCCGGGATAAAGTGTATTTTTATTCAGAAACAGTGAAAGGAGCCGGAGGACTTCCGGTTGGTACAAACGGAAAAGCAATGCTGCTGCTTTCAGGGGGAATTGATTCACCGGTCGCCGGCTATATGATTTCCAAAAGAGGCGTGGAGTTAGAGGCGGTATATTTTAACGCACCACCATACACTTCAGAACGCGCAAAACAGAAGGTAGTTGATTTAGCAAGGATTGTATCCGGCTATTCTGGAAAAATCCGTCTGCATATTGTCAATTTTACAGACATCCAGTTGGAAATTTATGAGAAATGCCCTCATGAAGAACTTACGATCATTATGCGTCGGTATATGATGAAAATTGCGCAGCAGCTTGCAAAAGAAAATAAGTGCCAGGCTCTTATCACAGGCGAAAGTATTGGACAGGTGGCAAGTCAGACAATGCACAGTCTTGCCTGTACCAATGAGGTATGTGAAATGCCGGTTTTCCGTCCGTGCATTGGACTGGATAAGCAGGAAATTATTGATATTTCAGAGGAGATTGGTACTTATGAGACATCGATTCAGCCATATGAGGACTGTTGTACCATTTTTGTGGCGAAGCATCCGGTTACAAAACCGGTTTTGGAGATTATTAAACGGTCAGAAGAAAAGCTTATGGATGGGATCGATGACCTGATGAAAGCTGCAATTGAGACAGTGGAAGTGATTGAGGTGTGTGTCTGAGTGGGGATTTTTATAGCGGAGGGTTTTATATGGCAGGAAATGCAGGGTGTTTAGTTACATAAAAAAGGAACTGACAAATCAGTTCCTTTTACCTGCCATATAAGCTGTACGCTTTGGTATATTGCATTTTGATTAGATAATGTATGGCTCTAATGCTTTCATGATATCTGTATCATCGCCTTCTGCATGAATGTTAAGTGTGATTGGCTGAGAGATATCTAAGCTGAAGATTCCCATAATTGACTTTGCATCGATAACGTATCGTCCGGATACTAAATCGAATTCTGCATCAAATCTTGCAATATCATTGACAAAGCTTTTAACCTTGTCGATAGAATTTAATGAGATTTCCACTGATTTCATACTATTGCTTCCTCCTAAAAAATAATAGTGACCTGACTCACTTCTCTGTTTAATATCATAACTTTTTAACTGATAAAAGTCAATATGAAAATGGGTTCATAGAGGAAATACTATAGAAAATAAAAAAGGAATGAGATAACGTATGGAACATATGGAATTGGAACAAGGAAAATGGAGTGCAGCAATTATTAACCTTGGCTGTAAAGTAAATAAGTATGAATCGGATGCCATGAAGGATAAACTGATTGCAGCAGGGATTTTTATAGTGGAGCCGGAGGATGTGGCTGATATCTATATTGTGAATACCTGTTCTGTTACAAATATGGCACAGAAAAAATCAAGACAGATGCTGCGGCGTGCAAAGAAACGAAATCCGGAAGCGATTATTGTGGCGGCAGGCTGTTATGTGAATGCGGAGCATGATGCCTTAAAACAAGAGGAATTTGTAGATATTGTAGTCAGTAACAATTGCAAAAAAGATATTGTTTTCATCATAAAGGAATATCTTTTTAAGAAGCGGCAAGCGGACTTTTATGTAGATATTAACCATACGAAAGAATATGAGGAGATGGGAAGTCTTGAGGCGTCACATCTTGACCACCAGCGGGCATATATTAAGATTCAGGATGGCTGCAACCAGTTTTGTTCCTATTGTATTATTCCGTATACCAGAGGAAGAGTTAGGAGCAGAAGACCGGAGAATATTTTAGAGGAGATTACAAAGCTTGCAAAGGAAGGTGTGAAGGAGTTTGTTTTGACTGGGATTCATATTTCTTCTTATGGACTTGATTTTGCAAGTCAGGGAACAGAGTATGATGAAGTAATGAAGACATCAGGAAAAAGGACGATGGGCTATGTTGACAAAGCTTATGACCTTGGAGATTTGATCGAAGCGGCTGCATCAATTTCTGAGGTACAGCGCATCCGGTTAGGTTCCTTAGAACCGAGGATTATTACAGAAGAATTCCTTGGCAAGATATCGAAAACGAAAAAGTTATGTCCACATTTTCATCTATCCCTCCAAAGTGCCTGTAACGAGACGCTAAAAAGAATGAACCGGAAATATACAATTGAAGAGTTTGAAGAAAAATGTAATCTGTTAAGAAAATATTTTGAGAAACCAGCATTGACGACAGATGTGATTGTTGGATTTCCAGGAGAGACAGAGGAAGAGTTTACGACAACGGTTGAAAATCTTTTGCGAATTCAGATGTATGAAATCCATGTGTTTAAATATTCTGTCAGAGCAGGAACCGTTGCGGAAAAACTTCCAAATCAGGTTTCGGAGAAAATAAAAAATGACCGCAGTAACAAGCTGCTTTTACTGACTGCCCGCCAGAAGGAGGAATTTGAACGGTCGCTTGCCGGATTTGAGGACGAAGTTCTGATTGAAGAATCTGTGGGGGAAATTGAAGCGGATGAAGGGATAGAGGTTTTTTGGAAAAACAAAACGGATATAGCAGGTAGTAGTGCAGATGGGATGACTAAAAAGCTATATTATATCGGGCATACAAAACGGTATATAAAAGTGAAACTGGTTTCCCGGACAGATATCATAAATCAAATCATACCGGTGGAATATAAACAAAATGGTGGCAGAGGCGGAATTAAATGAATAACATATCCCCTTTTCGTATATGCCGGATTACTATTTTGTGATATGGCATAATATCTGCATGGTCCGGATAGGAGAAAGAATAAAGTGAAGCAAAGGATAAATAGATATATTAAAATGTAATTGAAAATTATGAAGAGCCATGAGATGCAGGGTATAAATAGAGGAATATTGTCAAAAAAGAGATGATTATCTGATAAAAAAGAGGAATGCTTAAAAGTTACGGGTTGCAACTTTTAACAAAATATATTATCATAAGAATATCGAAATAAGGACGTGATAATATGAATAATCAGAATACGTTTAACACACAATTTGTAGAAGTAGTAAAAGATTCGAATCTTTCTGTATCAGATATTTTGGAAGAGGTTTATGTTGCATTGTCTGAAAAAGGGTATAATCCGGTGAGTCAGATTGTTGGTTATGTCATGAGTGGAGATCCGACATACATAACGAGTTATAAGAATGCAAGAAGTCTGATTATGAAGGCAGAGAGAGATGAGATTATTGAGGTTTTGTTAGAGAATTATATCGAGACAAGACTTAAGTAACAGGAGACATAAGATGCGGATTTTAGGACTGGATTATGGTACTAAGACGGTTGGTGTAGCCCTTAGTGATGAGTTGGGAATTACTGCACAGCCTATTCGTACGATAGAGAGAAAGTCAGAGAATAAGTTGCGAAAGACCTTGGCCGAGATTGAGTCTATGATTGAGGAGTACAAGGTTTCATTTGTTGTGCTTGGATATCCGAAGAATATGAACAATACAGTGGGACCAAGGGCAAAGGCAACGGAAGAATTTAAGGAACACATAGAAAGACGGACGGGGCTTCCTGTGTATTTGCAGGATGAAAGATTGACGACTGTGGAGTCTGAGCGTATTCTGATGGAATCAGGAGTGCGGAGAGAACACCGGAAAGAGTATGTGGACAAGATGGCAGCCGCAATTATTTTGCAAAGTTACCTTGATGCTATGGAACGGTAAGAAGTGCGGGAAAACACATATTATAGCGGACGTGAACAGCGGATTTGGAAAGGATATTTTATGGAAGAATTGGAGACGATTGCAATCACCTTTGAGGACGGTGAAGAGGTGGAGTTTTTTGTGTTGGAACAGACAGCATTAATGGGGGTGAATTATTATTTGGTTGCACCTGCAGATAACGAGGAGAATGAGGAAGGCGAGTGCTTCATTCTGAAAGAGAATGCAGATGAAAAGGATGAGGAATATGGCATGTATTCCTTTGTAGAAGACGAAAAAGAATTGGATGTGCTGTTTCAGATTTTTGAAGAATTGTTAGAAGATAGTGATATGGAGGTAGAATTTTGAAAATGAATATGAAAAAGGGTGAGCCGGCTGCAAGAAAGAAGACAGCGGCTCCCAGCGTGAAGATTATTCCTTTAGGAGGTCTTGAACAAATCGGTATGAACATTACAGCGATTGAGTATGAGGACACGATTGTTGTAATTGATTGCGGTTTGGCATTTCCGGAGGAGGATATGTTAGGAATTGATCTGGTTATCCCGGACATATCTTATTTGAAAGATAATATTGATAAGGTGAAGGGGCTTGTGGTAACGCATGGGCATGAGGATCATATCGGTGCAATTCCATATGTTGAAAAAGAACTGAATATGCCTATTTATACGACGAAGCTTACTATGGGGCTTATTGAGAATAAGTTAAGAGAGCATAATCTGATGAACAATGTGAAACGCAAGGTTGTAAAGCATGGACAGACGATCAATCTTGGCAATTTCCGAATTGAGTTTATTCGTTCCAATCATTCGATTGCGGATTCATCAGGTCTTGCAATTTATACACCGGCGGGTATTTTGGTACATACCGGGGACTTTAAGGTGGATTTTACACCGGTATTTGGGGAAACCATTGATTTACAAAGATATGCAGAGCTTGGGAAGAAGGGTGTTCTTGCATTGATGGCAGATTCCACGAATGTAGAGCGTCCGGGATTTACACCAAGCGAGAAGAATGTTGGAAGAACCTTTGATACTTTATTTGCAGAGCACAAGAAAGATCGTCTGATTATTGCCACATTTGCATCAAATGTGGACCGTGTGCAGCAGATTATCAACAGCGCAGATAAATACGGACGAAAGGTCATCATTGAAGGACGCAGTATGGTGAATGTCATTAATACTGCTTCTGAACTTGGATTTATCCAGATTCCGGATAATACATTGATTGGCATTGAACAGATGAAGAGCTATCCGGATGAACAGATTGTATTGATTACAACTGGAAGCCAAGGTGAGAATATGGCAGCGTTATCCAGAATTGCGGCAAATATTCACAGTAAAGTCAGCATTAAACCGGGTGATACAGTGATTTTAAGCTCCAGTCCGATTCCGGGTAATGAAAAGGCGATCAATAAGGTAATTAATGAGTTAGAGATGAAGGGTGCCAAGGTAATTTTTCAAGATACGCATGTGTCTGGTCATGCCTGCCAGGAAGAGCTTAAGCTGATTTATGCGCTTACAAAACCACAGTATGCGGTTCCTGTACATGGAGAATACCGGCATTTGAAACGGCATGCGGAGCTTGCAAGGGAAATGGGTGTTGCAAAAGAAAATATTCAGATTCTGAGTAACGGAACAGTGTTAGAACTGTCGGCAGAGCGGGCAAAAGTAACCGGGCATGTCACATCCCAGGGAATCTTAGTAGATGGTTTGGGTGTCGGTGATGTGGGTAATATTGTACTTCGTGACAGACAGCATTTGTCACAAAATGGGTTGATTATTGTTGTAGTGACTCTTGAAAAGGGAAGCAATCTGCTTGTTGCGGGACCGGATATCGTATCCCGGGGGTTTGTATATGTGAGAGAATCGGAGAACCTTATGGATGAATGCCATGATGTGGTGGAAGACGCACTTTCAGGATGTCTTGATCATAACATTACGGATTGGGGCAAAATAAAAACATCTATTAAAGATGAGCTTGGCGAGTTCTTATGGAAACGTACGAAACGGAATCCGATGATTTTACCGATTGTTACAGAGGTGTAAAATGATGACAAAAGAAGCATACCAGTTGAATCAAGTGATTAAAGACAGCGAAGAGTATCAGAATTACCAAAAAACAAAGAACCGCGTCAAGGAAAATCAGGAGCTATACCAGGCAATGAATGCTTTTCGGAGACGGAATTTTGAGCTGCAAAGCTATATTGATAATGTGAATCGTTATGAAGAGATTCTTAATCTTTCTCTTGAGTATGAGAAAGTTTTGCGTAATCCGCTGGTAAATGAGTTTTTGAAGGCAGAACAGATTTTTTCCAGAAAGCTGACGGAGGTATATGAAGTTATTGCAGAGGGTTTAGAACTCGATTATGATTATATGGAGTGATTTACATGACAAACGATAATAAAAATACATATACAATGGTTTTTGGCGCATGTGCAAGGACTTTGTTGAATATTGTATTTCTCTTTCTGCTTATGGAAGGATTTACATATTCTTATCAATTTTCGTATGAGTTATTTGCAGACTTGCCGGCTGCTGCGGCATCTACAGAGAAAACGAATATCACAATCAGTGCTAAAAGTTCGGCTAAAGATGTTGCACTGCTGTTAGAATCAACTGGAATTGTAAATGACCGGTATGTTTTTTTAGCCAGAACTTATATTGGAAAGTATAATACCAGAATTATGGAAGGAACCTATATACTGGGACCAGGAATGACACCGGACGAGATCTGCCAAACGATATGTGGAATGCAAAGCGAGGAGACATCATGATTGTAGAGGAGAGAGTTACGTCCTTTATTAATTCCATGAATAAAGATGACGAGGGGATCATTGGGGAGATTGAAAGGGAAGCCTTAGCAGACGGAGTACCTATTATCCGAAGGGAGACCAGGGAGTGGATGAAGACAATGCTGTTGATTAAGAAACCTGTGAGGGTTTTGGAGGTCGGAACAGCTGTTGGATTTTCTGCTATCTATATGAGCAGATTTCTTGCGGAAGATGGACATATAGAGACAATCGAGAAATGGGAGCCAAGGATTAAACAGGCAAAAATAAATTTTGCAAGGGCAAAAGCAGAGGACAAGATTACCCTGCTAGAAGGAGATGCTGCCGAATGGCTAAAAAGGCTGAATGGGGCATATGATTTCATCTTTATGGATGCTGCCAAGGGGCAGTATATCCATTTTCTTCCGGATGTGGTTCGTGTTCTTCAAAAGGGTGGAATCCTGATATCGGATAATGTACTGCAGGATGGAGCGGTATTCGATTCAAAATATGTTGTGGAGCGAAGGAACCGCACCATTCATGCGAGGATGAGAGAATACCTATATGCTTTGAAAAACCATGAATTGTTAGAAACCTCTGTGATTCCGTTAGGAGACGGGGTTGCATTGTCTGTAAAGAAATAGTACTGGAGATAGAATAGGATGCGAAAGATTGAATTACTGGTTCCGGCAGGGAGTCTGGAAGTGCTGAAGGTTGCAGTAGATTATGGAGCGGATGCTGTTTATATAGGAGGCGAAGCTTTTGGACTGCGGGCGAAAGCGCATAATTTTACACTGGAGGATATGAAAGAAGCGGTGGCGTATTGCCATGACCGCGAAGTGAAATTATATGTGACTGCCAATATTTTTGCGCATAATGATGATCTGAACGGTGTCCGGGCTTATTTTGAAAAAATAAAACCGATCGGAATTGATGCGTTGATTATTTCGGATCCGGCTATTTTTGCGATTGCAAAGGAAGTTGTTCCTGACATCGACATTCATATCAGTACGCAGGCGAATAACACAAACTATGGAACTTATCAGTTTTGGCATAAGCTTGGCGCAGCAAGGGTTGTCTGTGCAAGAGAATTATCTTTAAGGGAGATAAAGGAGATCCGGGCAAATATTCCGGAAGATATGGAGATTGAAAGCTTTGTGCATGGAGCAATGTGTATATCTTATTCGGGAAGATGTCTGTTAAGCCATTTTCTGACAGGCAGGGATGCAAACCGGGGAGCCTGTACCCACCCATGCCGGTGGAAATACAGTGTTGTTGAGGAAACACGTCCGAATGAGTATTTTCCGGTAGAAGAGGATGACAGGGGTACATATATTTTTAATTCGAAGGATCTGTGCATGGTTCATCATGTACCGGAGCTTGTGGAAGCCGGAATTGACAGCTTCAAAATTGAGGGAAGGATGAAGACGGCTTTGTATGTTGCCACGGTTGCAAGAACTTACCGAAAGGCGATTGATGATTACATGAAAAGCCCTGAGCTTTATGCGTCAAATCTTGAGTGGTATAAAGAAGAGATTGGAAAATGTACATATCGGCAGTTTACAACAGGTTTTTATTTTGGAAAGACAGATTCGGATTCACAGGTATATGATAATAATGATTATATGAAAGAGTATACCTATATTGGGAAGGTGGAATCTGTGGATGATGATGGGAGAATTTGTTTTATGCAGCGCAACAAGTTTCTTGTTGGTGAACGAATCGAAGCCATGCTGTTTGATGGAAGTAACGTGGAATTGGAGGTTTGTGGTATCTGGAATGCTGATATGGAAGCGGTCGAAAGTGCACCGCATCCAAAGGAGGCATTAGTGGTACAGGTAAATCGGGTTCTGCCGGTTGGAACGATATTACGTCGCAAGGAGGTCAAAGGATCTGCGTAATTTCGTAAGAGCCTTTTTTTCGATTCTCGAGACATAGGATCTTGAGATGCCAAGTTTTTCAGCAACCTCTCTTTGTGTGTATGTCGCATGGTTGTATAGTCCGTAACGGAGGGTGATAATCTGCAGTTCACGTTCGTCTAACAGGACTTTGATAAATGCATGAAGCTGCCGGATGTCGTCTTCTAATATGATTTGTTCGGTTATATCGGTTCCCTCGTGTTCCACAATATCGAGCAGATTTATCTCATTCCCCTCCTTGTCTGTTCCGATTGGCTCATAAAGTGAGAATTCCCTTGAACATTTTCGTTCTTGTCGGAGCATCATAAGCAATTCATTTTCAATACAACGAGAGGCATAAGTAACCAGTCGGCTGCCTTTTTCGATATCATATGTATTGATTGCTTTGATAAGGCCGATTGTTCCGATGGAAATCAAATCATCCATATCCCGGTCAAAATTGTTATATTTTTTAATGATATGGGCTACAAGCCGGAGGTTGTATTCCACTAGGATGTTGCGTGCTGACAAATCGCCCTCTTTACTTTTCTTTAAGTAATATAATTCCATTTCCTTTGTAAGTGGCTGCTTAAATGTCTGCATAGAAGTCACCTTGAGGGCTTTTGAATAGTTTATGAGAAAACAGAAAAAAAGTGCTTTTCCACAACTTTATTTGTGCAAATAGATAAAATAATATTAAAGGTTTCTTTTTTTTTGGTAATGTGGTACAATAATTCTAACTAAACAATGTAAACATGGGTTTACAAGTATAACTTATGAGAGGTCTTGTATATGCGTATTGGTGTAGGAAGAAAAAAAATCAGAATGGGTGACCTGCTTGTTGCAGCAGGTGCAATTACAGAGGAAGAATTAGGGGACGCTCTTAAAGTCCAGAAGGAAAAGGGGCAAAAGCTTGGTAAAACCTTAGTCGAATGCGGATATATTAGCCAGGAACTGCTGATTGCAATCCTGACGCAGCAATTAGGTGTAGAATATATAGAACTTAAGGGTTGCAAGTTTGATGATGAGGTTCTTAGTCTGATTCCCGAGGATGCTGTTATGAAATATAACGTAGTTCCTCTTGGCTATGACGATGCAAATCCGAATGTTTTAAGGGTTGCCATGACAGATCCGATGGATATTATGGCAATTGATGATTTGTCCATTATTACAGGTGCCCAGATTGAGGCGCTGCTTGCAATGGAAGATGATATCAGTGAAACAATTGGTAAGTACTATGGTAATCACCAGGCAATGGAGGCTGCGGAAGCATACCGGAAAGAACGGGAACAGAGTATGCTTTCGGAGGCAGAAGAAGCAGAATATAATGAAGATATTGAGAATTCTCCAATCGTATTATTGGTTAAGCAGATCCTAGAGGGTGGCGTAAGACAGAGAGCTTCCGATATTCATATCGAACCAATGGAGAGTTCGGTACGTGTCCGCTACCGTATTGACGGTGTGTTAAAGCAGGTTATGTCCTATGATTATTCTCTGCTTTCAGGAATTTGTGCCCGGTTAAAAATTATGGGTGGTATGGATATCTCAGAAAAGCGTAAGCCGCAGGATGGTCGTATTTCTATTATGGTGGACCGGCGGGAGTTTGATATCCGTGTATCTATGCTTCCAACTGTTTACGGAGAGAAGACGGTTATGCGTCTTACCTCGAAGGAAGGTCTGACACGTGCAAAGTCAGGACTTGGATTTAGTGAGGAAGAAGAAGCAAAGTTTGATGGTATTTTAAGTAATCCGAATGGAATTATTCTGGTAACAGGGCCAACTGGATCCGGTAAATCTACAACCCTTTATACTGCATTGAGTGAGCTTAATACAGAAGGGGTTAATATTATCACGGTAGAGGATCCGGTGGAGGCAAATATCGATGGTATCAACCAGTGTCAGGTAAATGAAAAAGCAGATATGACTTTTGCGGCAGCGCTTCGTTCTATCCTGCGTCAGGATCCGGATATTATTATGATAGGTGAGATTCGAGACGGTGAAACGGCAGATATTGCGGTAAAAGCGGCGATTACAGGTCACTTGGTTGTATCGACACTGCATACCAATTCTGCGGCATCTACTGTAACACGTTTGATTGATATGGGTATTGAACCGTACACGGCGGGTGATGCATTAAAAGGCGTTATTGCGCAACGTCTGGTCAGAAGATTGTGTACCTGTAAGCAGCCGCGCTATGCAGAGGAATTTGAGAAACGGTTCTTAGGGGTTCCGGAAAATGAAGAGGATGTAGTTATTTACGAACCAAATGGATGCCCGGTTTGTAACGAGACGGGATTTACAGGACGTATCGGTGTATATGAGATGTTAGAGGTTACAAGAAGCTTACAGCAGGTTATTGCAAGAAATGCACCGGCGCAGGATATAGAAAAACAGGCTTTACAGGAAGGTATGTCTACTTTGAAGCTAAGCTGTGCAAAACATGTATTGAATGGAATTACCTCTGTTGGTGAGATGCGTAAAATCGTATACGAGGCAGGAGATGTGGTATAATAATCCCAGCAGGCAAACGCGTATTATTATATAAAGATGATAAAATATCATCAACCGAAACAAAGTGTATACAAACGCATATTATATAAATAATCTGTGTATGCAGCTGCATATTATAGTAGTGGCAGAGAAATTTTATATCCGAATGTGGATTGAGAATACATTTTATGGAGAATGAAAGGGGATAAAAAGATGATTGACATTCAGGAATTATTAGCATTTTCAGTGGAGCAGAAAGCTTCCGATGTACACATTGCGGTGGGAATCCCGCCAAAACTTCGGATTAACGGTAAGCTGATTGAGGTGGAATGTCCACCGCTTGAGCCGATTGATGCAGCGGAGATGATTGGTGCCACAATGCATGACCGGCATAAGCAGATTTTGAAGGAACGGGGCGAGGTCGATTTTTCCTATGATTCTGATAATACCGGTCGTTTCCGTGTGAACGTATATATGGACCGGGGCAATATGGCAGCTGCTTACCGGCGCGTGGAGACGATAATCCCAAGACCGGATCAGTTGGGAATCCCGCATGAGGTAGTGGAGCTTTACAAGAAAAAGAGAGGACTGGTGCTGGTAACGGGACCTACAGGTTCTGGTAAGTCTACAACGCTTGCTTCTATCATTAATAAGGCAAATGAGAATCTAACGGATCATATCATCACATTAGAGGATCCGATTGAGTATGTACATCATCATAAGAAGTCCGTTGTTAACCAGCGTGAGGTAGGAATGGATACATTAAGTTATGGGAATGCCTTGAGAGCTGCCCTGCGTGAGGATCCGGATATTATTCTTTTGGGAGAGATGCGTGACTTAGAGACAATCTCTACAGCAATTACAGCGGCAGAGACAGGGCATCTGGTGTTCTCGACCTTGCATACGATTGGTGCAGCGAGTACGATTGACCGTATTATTGACGTGTTCCCAACCCACCAGCAGCAGCAGACGAGAGTACAGCTTGCGATGATTTTGGAGGGTGTTATCTCACAGGCTTTAGTTCCGGCAGAAGATGGCAGGGGGCGTGTGGCAGCGTTTGAGGTAATGTTTGGAAGCCCTGCGATTCGAAGTCTGATCCGTGAAGCGAAGGTGCATCAGATTCAGTCTACCATCCAGACGAGCCGGCAGCAGGGAATGATTACATTGGATGATTGCTTGTATGATTTATACAAAGAAGGAGCAATTAGTCGTGAAAATGCACTAATTTATGCTCAAGATCAGGCTGCTTTGAAGAAAAAAATGTAACTTTTTGTCAAAAATGAATAATTAATTGATTTTATATCAAATAATTATTGCAATTTTGACGAAGATGAGTTATTATTTAGTTACAAAAAAGATTGTTAATAAAATGTTCATAATTTGTTCGGTGTAATTTGGGTACATAGATAGAATGATCGTTTAAGTGATGTGCCGGCTTATTATGAAAACAGAAGAGTTGGAGGAGTCGGAATGGCACAATTTAATTATAAGGCGATTGATAAGAGCGGTAAAGCAAAGAAGGGTACCGTGGATGCTACAGATCGTGAAAAGGCGATGGAGAAGCTTAAGAATGAAGGCCTTTCAGTGACGGAAATCAAGGATGCCGGAGAGAGTAGTGGCAAAGGTTTCAGCCTTGGCAAGAAAAAGGTAAAGAGCCGTGATCTCTCCATTGTATGTAAACAGATGGTGAGTATTTTGAATGCCGGTGTTACAGTTATTACTGCTTTGGAAATGCTTTCAGAACAGATGGATAACAAGGTCTTGAAGGCAGCTTTGGTAGAGTCGAAAGTTTACGTGGAAAAGGGTGGTAATTTATCGGATTCGTTCCGATTGAATCCGAATATTTTTCCACCGATTATGATTAACATGGTGGCTGCCGGTGAGGCTTCCGGTAGTATGGAGACTTCTTTTGAACGATTGGCGGAACATTTTGAAAAAGATGATGCATTAAAGGGCAAGATTAAAGGTGCTTTGACATATCCGATTATGGTTTTGATTGTTGCTGTACTGGTAGTAGTAGTAGTTATGATTGCGGTTATTCCGAACTTTGTGGATATGTTTGCAGATATGGGAACGGAGCTGCCGTTGGCGACAAGAATGATGATGGCTGGTAGTGATTTTATTTTGGAAAAATGGTGGCTGTTAATTATTATAATAGGTGGTATTGCGTTTGCTATCAGGGCGTTCAAGGCTACGCCTACAGGAGATTTGTTCTTTTCGAAGATTGCTATTAATGCACCGATATTCAGTGATTTGGTAATTAAGTCGAATGCATCTCGTTTTGCGAGAACGTTAAGTACACTGATGGCGGCCGGTATTCCGATGTTGGATGCGATTGAGCAGGTTGCAAAGATGATGAGTAATAAGATATTCCGGGATGGTTTGATGGATACAAAGGCACAGGTTGCCAAGGGATTGCCACTTTCGAAACCACTTAAGGATATGGAAGTATTTCCTACTATGTTGGTACAGATGGTTAAGATTGGTGAGGAGACAGGTAATATTGAGGATATGATGGATAAACTTGCAGACCTCTATGACAGAGAAGTGGATCTTGCAACAGAGTCTCTTACCCAGGCGATGGAGCCGCTTACCATGGTTGTTATGGCTGGTATTGTAGGTATGATTGTTGCAGCTGTATACGGTCCAATCCTCAGCATGTACGAAGGTATCGACAACATGTAAACCTTACGAGCCATGCGCCGGAATATAGAAAGTGCTCTGTGCAAGCTTGCTTGCAGACAGAGTAGTTTCTATATTCCGGTATACGGCGACAAGCCGCATCGAGCCGTAAGGCGAGATGGCATGGCGAGTGAGTGCAAGGCGACAAGCCACACATATAATTCTATAGGTTAAATCTGTTGTTGACCGCAACAGTTTTAATAAAAAATATTTCATAAAGAAAAGGAGAGATGATTATGAAAAAAACAAACAAAGGTTTCTCAATGGTCGAGCTGATTATCGTTATTGCGATTATGGCTATCTTAGCAGGTGCTCTTGCACCAGCACTTATCAAGTACATCAATAAGTCTAGAATCTCAACAGATATTCAGACTGCCAACACAATTGCAACTGCTGTTCAGACTGCTCTTGCAAATGAGACAGCTTATGATGAGGCAAGTCCTCTCAACGGTAGCTGGACAGTTCTTAGTACTGTATGCTCAACAGGTAGTGTATTTGGCTCATTGGTAACAGATACTCTTGGTGGTAATACTCCAAGCCTGAAGGCAAAGAAGTGTTTGGCCCCTACTGGTACTCAATTAGGTACTGACTTCTATGTAAATATCACTGGAAGCAATGTAGAAGTTCGTGAGGGTAGTGCAAGTGGACATAGACTTTACCCAACTGCTGCAAAATGCTTGACAGATGATGGAGCTACTTGTGCTCCGTGATGATTGGGTCACAGTGTGAATTATGCAGAACACAAACATAATAACTTTGGTTATTGGAATCCTAACCTGCCTTTTGGGGCAGGTTGCGATTCCTTTATCCTGTTTTCTCAAACAGGTCGAAGATGAAAAGACATGTAGTACGTGTTCCCTCATTGAAAATTGCTATGGACACAAAAAGTCTGTTTTTGAGCATTCGGAGAATTTGAACGAGTGGATGCTGATTTCCTTTTTGAAATTAAAAAGGAAATGTCCTTATGCAGTTTTCATTCTGAATAAAAGCACGGCTGTCTATATCGTAACAAATGCTGTATTGTTGGCTGGCTTCTTTTGGTCGAAGGAGACTGGTATCAGCGTATTTTTATGGATGGTTACAGTGTCTGCTCTTTTTTCATTAAGCGTGGTAGACTGGAACACCCAGTATATCCCATTCGAAATGAATATTATTATTTTTATATGTGGATTGGTTCATTTATTTGTAGATTTATCTAATTGGTTGGAATATGTAATTGGTCTTATTGCGGTCAGTGGTTTTTTACTGCTAGTAAATAAGGTATCAGTGCCACTCCTTAGAAAAAGGTATGGTGATGACACGATTGAGACGGCAATAGGGGATGGTGACATCAAATTAATGGCAGCAACTGGCTTACTTTTAGGCTGGAAACTTAATTTTTTAGCATTGGGGATTGGTTGTGTGGCAGGGTCAGTTATACATTTAATTCTCATGAAGATTAAGAAGGGTGAACGGCAGTTTGCTCTTGGCCCGTATTTATCTTTGGGCGTTTATATTACAATGATATGCGGTGAACAGCTAATAAGCTGGTATCTGAACATGATGGGTGTAAAGCCCCTTTAAATTAACTTCTGATTAGCGAGGGAGGCTATAGTATGGCGAAAAGTAATAAAGTCCTGACAGTGGATATAACAAATGAGAGTATTACGATTATTGAAGTTACACCGTCTGAGAAAAAACAGACGATGGTACATAACACTTTGATTTTTGACACTCCTGAGGATGCCTATGAGGATGGTAATATCAGGGATGTGGAAAAGGTTGCGATGGCAATCAGAGAGCAGTTAGATGCAAATGGAATTACGAATAAAAATGTAATCTTTGTATTGACTTCTACAAAGATTGTAAACCGTGAAGTATTAATTCCAGAGGTGAAAGAGAATAAAGTAAAGGGAATTGTAGCAGCAAATGCTTCAGAGTATTTCCCTGTTAATATAGAGGATTACGTTGTGTCACACTCTATATTAGAGCATATTGTAGGTGAAGATAAGACAAAGCAAATGAAACTTATGGTGGTTGCAGCACCAATTACAATGGTGAAAGCATACTATGAGTTGGGAAGTATACTTGGTCTTAATGTACAGTCAATTGATTATGTTGGAAATGCAATGCTTCAGATGATCAAAACCCAGACTGGTACGAATTCTACAACAATGGTAATCCAGTTAGGTGGTGAGTCCACCATTTTGAATATCGTAAAAGGGGATACCCTTTTGCTTCAAAGAACAGTACCATATGGTACGAATTCCGTAGTAACAGAGGTTATGGATGAAAAAGGCGTGGATGCTACAACAGCAATGACTTTGTTACAGAATGAAAGATTGATTACGGTTGATTTTGATGATAATGCAGCGACAGGTGCATTTCGTTATCTGATTAACAATATTGGGCGTGTGATGGATTATTATGTGACCAAGAACCCGGATAAACCGATTGATGATGTGTTCTTAATTGGTGACGGTGCCTTGATCCGTGGCATTGATGGTCTGTTTAAGATTCAGCTTAACATCCAGACAAAGATTATGGATAGCCTTTATAATGTTAAATTTGACAGCAAGATTGATTTAAAGATATATAATCCGGTATATCTGATTGTTGCGATTGGTGCAGCGTTTGCACCGATGGGGTTCCAGCCAACGGAAGTAAAAAGTTCCCGAAAGGCATCAAGTGCAGATGCTTTAAAATATGGAACGATTTTCTTTGGTGTAATGGTTGTGGGAGCAGTAGGTGGATCTATTTTCACAATGGTTATGAAAAATAATCAGGAGCAGCGGTGTGCCAGCTTGAATGCCCAGATTGCAGCAATTGCAGATATTGAAGAAATTATTACTGAACATGATGCAGCAAAGGCAAAACGGGATGATATCAAGTTAATGTATTCCCAGACAAAGACATTGAATGAGAATGTGTCAATGTTTTTGGCAGAGCTTGAGAAGAATCTGCCAAAAGATATGGTGATAACAAATTATTCTTCTTCGGATGAAGGTGTGACGTTGACAGGTGTTTCCATGAATTATGGAGCTATTGCAAAATTGGTAAAACAGTTAAAACAGGTAGAATGTATTAAGGATGCATGGCTTTTGGATATGACGGAAAAAGAATTAACGGGAACAAATGGAGAGACGATTAGTATTTCATATGAATTTAATATGACGGCGCAGTTTGTATCTATGGATCCGGAAGAGGAAGAGGTTGAGGAGACAGATGGAACCCTGGAACCAGTAGAAGGCACAGCAGAATAGGGAGGGGATTAGATATGAAAGATTCAGAAAAGACAATATTACTTAGTATAGCAGGAATAGCGATTATTGTTTTATCAGCCATATATGTAATGAAACCGAATATTGAGGAATACCAGAAAAAACAGCAGGAGGCACAGCAGCTTCAGGCTCGTCTGCAGGAGCTTCAGGCAAAACAGGCTGATAGAGAGAAGTATCTTGAAGATACAGAGAAGTATAATAAAGAATTTGAAGAAGTACTGAATTATTTCCCGGCAGATTTGAATCAGGAAATTACGGTTATGTTCTTAGATGGAATCAAGAAAGATAATGAGATGGATTTTAGCAAGGTCCAGCTTGGTGAAGAGGAGTTATTCTATACATTGGGAAGTAATGGTGCAGATGCCACATTAGGTGGAACGACAGATTCTACAGGTACCACAGAGGCAACCTCGGAAGCAGAATCTACAGAGGAGGCTACCACAGAAGCGGCAGCTAGTGGTGAATTGGCTGAGGGAGAGGCGCCGATAGATGATTCTGCTTATAACTGTTTCCGGGCTGAGTTCCCAATGGAGTACTATGGCTCTTATAGTTCCTTGAAGAATGTTATTGATTATATTGATGCTTATCAGGATAGAATTACGATTAACAGTATTGACATTACATATAAGGCAGAAAATGATGTCTATGAAGGTAACATGACAATGTATTGCTATGCAGTCCGTAGTGGGGATAGACCGGAACGCAGTATCGAACTCAATGATGTGGAGACCGGTGTGGATAATATCTTTATTGGAACCGGTTCTATTCAAGGGGAAGCAGAATCAGATGGTCTTAATAAATATGATGAGAATGATGGAGCAGCAATCGAGAGTAATTATGATTTCTATGCAATGTTAAATCCGTCTACCAGTGATGTGTCTGCAAAAGTAGTTGGTCAAAATGGAGCTGGAAAAGAAGCCAGTGTAATTACAAATAGCGATAATTCTGTATCTACTTTAAGTTATGATTTCTATGAAAAGGATGGAAAGAATTATTGCAAATATACATTAGATGGCACTTCTTATGAGGCAGAGGTTACTTCAGCAGAGGATATTAAGATTTTGTTACAGTCTTCAGCAAGAAAGGGTGATGATGACAAAGTTGGTATTCGTGTGACGGTACGGAATACTACTTCACTTCCGGTATATGTTAAGGTGAGTGGGGATGATTCTGTTTCAGCTCGTGTTGATGTTACAGGCAAAACAGGTTCAGTTAAGGTTTATAAGTAGAATGGAGTGATTGTTCCATGGCAAAGAAAAAAAATACTGGTGTCAGTATAGTGGAGGTTTTGATCGCACTTGCAATCTTCATGATTTTGATGGTTCCGATTGTGAGAGGAATCAGAGCTTCCCTACGAACGACAACGTTGTCGAAAGAAACGCAGTACCGCAATGAATTTGCAGAAAATTTAATGGAAGATGTGAAGGCAACGCAGATAGTTGATCTGGCAGGGAAAGGCTATGTAAAGAGTGGTACAAAATATACCGCTAAGGGTACAACGAAGCTTGGCACAGAGAAGACGGATTATGCATGGCAGATTGAACTTGACAGTAGTTACTATGATTCTGCAGCCTTTAATGTCAACAATTTAAGCTATGGCATTATTGAAGATATGGATTACAGAAAGGTTGCGCTGCTTGACGGTACAATGTATAATTATGACGTGACAGCGGCTCAGACTTTGAAATCAAAAAAACTTCAGAGATTAAAGGAAACAGATCCTGTAGGTTATGAACAGCAGATGCAGGGTACTGGAACGAATATTTTTGCCGGTGATGAGGGATATCGTCTGATTACGGTAGAGGTTTCAGGGAAAAAGTCAACTGGTTATACGGTTCGTTGTATTATGCGGTATCTTGATACAAATGCAATGCTGGGTAATGACAATTATGTAGAATATATTCCGGTTGCCCAGAGCTATGATGATCTGCCAAACATATATTTAACCTATAACCCATGTTATTATATAGACGGTTATAGCACAGATGATTATATTGCCATTGATACGAGCGGGTTGGATGCATCGGAGAATAAGGAGGTGAATCTGTTCCTTGTGGAAGTGGCAGAAAGGTATTCCCAGAATATTATAGATTCCGGTGTAAGTGATATCGACAATACAAATCCTCTGTATGATGATGCGGTTTTTAATGGTGTGAACCGTGATGATGTAAATATTCATTTAGCGGCTTTTCGAAGGGGAAGTGACGCATCTTTCTTAGGAAATATTAATGTGTATCATAACATAGGTATGAATACTTATACGGATGAAGATGGGAATGTACAAGACAAAATAAACAAAAAATCCGACATTAGCAGATTCTGGTATGATGAGACACAAAATGTTGTAGACGGAAAGCTTGATCTCTTTATTGATCGGTACAATTCAGATAATCCATCTGACAGAATAAACGCAATTCCGCTTCAGGACAATGCGGGAAGTGGTGCAACGGTAGATAATGTGAATGCAGCGGTAAAAGGTGACAGAAGTTTATACAAAGTTAAAATCTGGCTGCAGACGGGTAATACGGTGGATACCTCAAAGGATCCTGTTTTAGAAGGAACGAAAGGAGGCAGTGAGAAATGATAAAATTGTTGAAAAAACGAAAAAAGAATCAAGGAAACAGTTTTATAGTTGTTGTGGCAACCGTTTCGTTTCTTATGGTACTGCTTACTGCAATTCTGGTTGCAGTTGCCTTGTGTTACCGGTTGAAGGCTTATGATATCAACACAAGAGATAACTTCTATTATTTGGAACAGGCAATGGATGAAATTTATGCCGGTGTGGGCAGTGATTCTATGGAGCTGTTGCAGCAAGCTTATAATGATACACTTGAGGTTATGGTATATTACGATCCGAGTAGTAAGAGTTATGTTACAATGGATCCGGATAAAGCAAATGAAATCATGAAAGCTTCATATATGAATTTGCTGCAGAATAATGATAATTATATGACGCCGGATAATACATTAAACAGGCTGAAAAGTTTTGTGAGTAATTTGTATGATAATGCTGCGAATCCGGAAGGTGTTCAGATTTCTGTTGGAAATATCACAAAGGTAACCGGTAAGAGTCTTACGATTGTGAATCTGGTGCTGAAACGTGAAGCTTCATATAGTACAATGAATGCAAAGAGGACTGGTACGCTTGGTGGGGCGGATAATTTTATCCAGACGATTACAACGGATTTAGTAATTGGTCAACCGGAATTTGATGTTAATTTCAATACCACAGTATCGGATTTGAGTGTGCTTTACCAGTATTCAATGATTGCAGATATGGGTGTTCAGATTGAAAGTGCGGATGGAAAGCCGGCATTAGGAGATAAGGTTACGGTTAACGGTAATGTATATGCTGCATCTGATTTTTATAATAAGAGTTATAACGAAAATCCAAATAATCTAACAACTGTGTCAGGTGGGACTACAACAATTGAAGAGGATCAGATTCAGAAAATTACCTCCAAAAAGGATGATGATTTAAAGGAATATGATGGTGTGAATACGAAGAGTATGTATTCCGGATTCTATGTGGATGGGGCAAATGTCATAATGACATCTGAGCGTATCATTGTTCCGGGAACCATTGCAGCACTTAATTGTGCAGAACTGACGATTTCCAGTATTAGTAATAGTACGGTTAACAGTGCAGCAATTGGGCATGCGGATATATGGGCAGATGGTATTGTGTTAGACGGTTATGCTTTAAAGCAGAGTACAAAAACGGATGAGACAAAAGGTTCTTCGATTGATATGAAGGCGACTGCATATATTGCGGATGATTTGGAATTAAATGCAAAATCTTCTTCTGTATTATTGAACGGTGAATATTATGGCTATAATTATGCTTCTACAGATAACCGTGTATATACAGATGCAGCAACGAAAAATCTTACAAGAAAGTTTACCAAGAATACAGATAAAGGAATTACAGATGGTATGGGAATTGAAGGTCAGGCACACTATAATAGTAGTGCAATCATTTTAAATGGTGAGGATACCAGCCTGGATTTCTCATTGGTAAATGCATTATATGTGGCAGGACAGTCTTATATTGAAGTGTCAAAAGAGGCGAAGGAGTCTGAGAAAGAAGAGACCGTGCAATATACGGTTACGAATAATGAAGGTACTGTCAATATGGAAGATAGCGTAAAGACAAAGAGCTATTCTTATTATAGCAGTACAATGGATGCAGATGGTAATGTGACAGATACCAAAAATTATACTGTGGATGAGGCAGACGGTAAGAAAACAGCGGTACAGGATTACCGGACCGGTGAGGCAATCTCCATCAAGAGTAATCAGCTTGCATATATTCCAAGCTGGAGAGTGGAGGATACAAAAGACGGTCTTTATCTGAATCTGCCTGTCAGATTGCGGAATTTACCTGCTTATCAGGGAATCTGGTCAGATTTTGATAAAATACCGGTGATTAAAACAGTTCTTTCCGGAAAAGCATATTATTTCCTTGATTTTTCAAAGGCAGATATCAAGAATCAGAATGTAATGAATCAGTTTATTGCGGATTATGCTGCGTTGTTTGATGATTCCACAGCGGATTCAGAAGGTGTTACAACCGGTCAGGCGAATGGTTTGATTGATATTACAGATTATGATTATTTCCAGGTAAAAATGTTAACGGTTAGTAATCAAACTGCAGAGGATGCTTATCAGAATATCTACACCAATTCTGCTATTACTACAAAAAATGGAAACAGCTTTACCATTGTTGCGAATAGTGATAACATTGAACCATTAAAGCGCGCTGCTGCGAATATTAATGCAGCAATCAGTGATGCAGGGAATGGGCAAAGCGGAGTTGCATCAGATGGTGTGACTGCCAGTCAGCTTGCAGGTTCTGTAACAGCAAAGCTCCAGCAACAATACAAAGAGGCAAAGTGGCTTTTGACAAATAAAAGTGCAAGTGGTGATGATGTAACAGATGCACATAACCTGACAGAGGATATTATTACACCAATCAATCATTATTTTGATTTTTCTAAGATAAAAAACCAGTATTGTTCTTTGGAATGTGGATATGGTGTATGGACTTCAGAAGATGATATTGTAATTGGCGCAAGAGATTATGAAATTAACGGAAGAACCTATCATTATGACAGAAGCTTTAATAATGGAAAAGTAAAGGGATTGGTTATTGCAAAGGGAGATATTACCTTTAAATCCGATGTAACTGAATTTGAAGGCTTGATTGTTTCGGGCAGTAAGATTATCGTGAATAACTTTGATAAGATTGCCGGTAAGACAGAGATGGACTTCCGGGCGAATGAAGAGATTATAAAGACAATCTTACGAGAGTGTGATAATTCACAGGATAAGACCGGATCAAAGAATTTTGGTTATGTATGTGACATATTCAGGCAATATCAGTCACAGTATGTGCCAGCTTCGGAAGCAACGGATACCCAGGCAGTTTCTATGAGATCCATCGCAACAGTACAGTTTGAAGATATTCTTTCTTTCCAGAATTGGAAGAAGAATGTAGATTAGGCGGTGATGGTATGAAACAAAACAAGGGATACACTTTAGTTGAAGTTATTATTGTCATTGCAATTATGGCTATTTTGTCTGGTATGTCATTTGTTACATTAGGTGTTATCAAGCAGGCAAAATGCAATACAGCAGTACAGAATTTAAATGACCAGATAGCAAGTCTTTTGGTAAAGACAAAAGCTGTGTCGGAAGCAAAGGATGAAAAGTTGTGTCTGTTGATTCGACAGAATACTGCAGGGGCAGTGACATATGCAGATGGTACAACTGCAAAAAAGAATACTTTTTCTGTTATTTTAGGAACAGAGGACGGTGTTTCCTTTACCGAAAAAGAAGCAGATACAGCAGAGGTTACCCTGACAGAGCTTGTTACGATTGACTATACACCTTCTGATAGTGCTCAGTTATGTCCGGTGTCTGGTGTGGATCAGTCATCATACATGATCATTGAATTTAATAAGGCAAATGGTTCGGTTCGTTATGGAGCTGGAGATTATAAATTCATATATAATGGATTAACCATTGCAACTGTTCATCTGGATGCTGCAACAGGCAGTCATAAGGTAAAATAGGGGGTGAGTCTGTGAGCAGGCAAATGAATAAGAATCAAGGGTTTTCCTTAATTGAACTTTTGATCAGTATGGCACTTTTGTCAATTGTCATGCTGATGGTGGTTCAGTTTATGAGTACGACAACGATGGCGAACAAAAAAACCCGGAATAATCTGGAGGTTCAGACGGAGGCTTCAATGGTGATGTTGAATCTGGAGGATACACTGGTGACGGCAACTTATGTGAGTGTTAGTCCCTGGGCGTATAGTGCGTTTGAACTGGAAAATGAGTCTTCTATTTCGAAAGATAAGCGAGAGGATACCCGGAGTACTGCATCGTTGACAACGGATTTAGGAGCGGGTTTCTCATATGATTTAGTTCCGGATTATTACGGTGAGTATTGTAAATCTGCTTCTGCAACGGATGAGCGGCGGGCGATAGTAAATATGGATACCTATCAGCTGGCTGGGAAAGCAAAGGGAACATATTATCCGCTTAGCGGGGACATTGAGTCTGGTAATAAGCGTTCTTTCCGGGTATTGCAGCAGGGTGGTACGAATTATTATATTATACCAGGGGATATATATGTGGAGTATTATACGACACAGCCTGGTGGAGACAGGTATTTAAACTATGCGATATATCGTCTGTTGGGAAATGGTGATGGTACGTTTAGTTTGTATATGTACCGATCACCGGAAAATGAAGACAAAAGTGCGGAGTTGAATCGGTTTCTCAAAGCACGGGCAAAATGTACTATGACAGGTGATGAAGGACTTTTGACGAAACATTTACAGGATTTTTATATGTCCGCAGATGCAGATGGCAATGCGTTGATATTTAATTTTGTATCTGAAGTTGGCAAATATAAGTATAATGTGGTACAGACTGTAAAATTCAGAAATTCCAACGTGTTAACGGTTAGCCCACAGAAGCTGTTTAAAGAGGATGGCACTGGCATCCCTACACCATAAACAGAAATAATAAGAAGAAAGGAAGAAGAGAAATGTCAAAGAAAAAAATACTTACATTTATATCGGTTTTGGCAGTTGTACTCGCAGCGGCTTCTATTATTTCTTATTCAATTGCGATATCAGGCAATGGTACAAGGGAGAAAAAAGTAGAAAATAGCGAGTTAAACAGACTGGGTGCTTCGATTGGAGCAGATTATGTCAGCAATATTGATTTGGCAATCCAGAATTCAAAGGATGGTACCAGTTTTAATATTGTTGAGGTTATACCAAGTGGCGCATCCGCATCAAAGTTAAGCAACTATGTCAATGCTGGTTATTTTAAGAAATGTGTAATGGATGCAAATAGCGAAACCAGTCCAAAGGGAGTTATGGCGGAGGATATGATAAAGGTAGATGTTATCAAGGTTTCCGCAAATACAGCCATGACGAATACGATGACATCTGCGATTACCGGAGAGACATCTACATTACAGGAGATTTTGGATTCGGCGGATTTAATCTATGTCAGCAGTCCGAGTTATACAGCATATAATGGCAATAATAATATGAGCGAGGAATTTTACAACTACCTGCATACATATGCATTAGGTGATGATAAGCCGGTCATCATTGATTATGTAACAAAGAGTAATTCAGGTGGAGGAAGCTCTAATAAGACTTTTTATAATTTGTATAGTGTGATTGCGAATAACCATATTCGTTTCCGTACTTTTGGCTGGCAGCAGGATGCTACGGCAACGGACTTCTTTAGCCGTAATACAAGCAAAGGTTCTTATTATTTGAAGTATAATACAAATGATGCGAGCTTTACTGGCGAGGTTTTGGTTATTACAAATGATGCAAACGCAACGGATTCCATGTATCAGAAGATGCTGTCCATGGATGAGAAAACATTAATCAGTACAGCATATTATGGTAATGAGAAACCGAAAAGCCTGACATATGATGTGAAATCTGCAGGTGAAATTACAACAACGGTATTGGATCATAAGTATGATTTCATTTTGATTGAAAACAGTGTAATCGGTACCGAAAATTCCAGTACAGCGATAACGGAAGATGTATATATGAAGCTCAAAACATTATCGGAAACGAGCCAGTACATCTTTTACGATTACCGGGCAGGTTCCGGTGGAAGTGATGTGGTAATTGACAGCAGCGCAAATAATTATCTGAAGCTGTTGGAGTTATTGGTTACCAATAAAGGTGTTTCAAAATATGCGCATGTACTTGCATCTACATATGGATTTTTTGATTCATTAAATAGTGCAGGTGAAAATAGTGTAACTGCAGCAAAGAATATTGCAGATATTATTAACGCAGGAGATTATCGGGGAAGTGGCAGCAAAGGCGCAAATGGTAAGGTATACCGTGTATTGGAGCTGCAGCCGTGTTATCCGATTGATACAAAGCTTGCGGAGGGCAGAAAAAATGGCGAGGGAATGCAGTATAGCTATGGTGTAAAAGGTAATTATTACACCAGTCCGTCCGAAGTGCTTTCCGGAGTGACCTCTGATGAAGTTGAAAATGGTGTGGATTATTATAACTTTACTTTATCCAAAGCAAAGATTGCCTACGCTACCGGTCTTAAGATGAATCAGATTCAGATCGACCAGATGTCTACGGATGAGTTTATTTCTTCGAAGAATGTTGTTTTAGAGACATATGATTTGGTTTATATCGGCGGTGACACCAGTGCTTTGATAAGCAATGCTTACAAGATGGGATATCTTAGTTATAGCTATAATGAACAGGTTAAGAAAGTATTGACAAACTTTGAAATGTTTACGCATACCGGGCAGCTTATTCCATTGCTTGTGGCAGGAACCTATAACACGACCATGAATACTAAGGTTGCAAACACACCGGGACAGTCAACAGATTATGCATATGGTCAGGTATTTTCAAATGGTAAGGCAATGTCTACGTTAGTAGAGCTTAACGGTAACGATATTACCAATATCAAATATGAGGAATTGGTAGCGTATGTCAATGCCGGAATGCCAATCATTGTTGAAAATAAAGTTGCAGCTGCATTTGAAAAGTCCAAGGAAACATTAGAAAAGAATGGACGTTTGGCGCAGCTTGCCCTGGTTGATATCGACCCGGATTCATGGATGTATAAGGCATTGGATAAAATATATGCACAAAAGGATACCAGTAGTGTTGCATGGAAATTAAATGCAGTCGATAATATAGAAAAGGTTAGCAATGCAGACCGAAAATATGGTAATACATTAGGTGATGATGTGACTGTATTTACGAAAGAGATCAATAACCTGATTAATGCAGTGGTGACTGCCGGAGAAATCCGTCCAACGTTAACAGTGGTAAGCGCACCAACGAATTATATTGAAGGAAATAAAAAGACTTATAATAACTTTGAGAAGAATGGTTGTGATTTCAAGGTATATGCGAAATCATCCGATCCGAATTCAAGTAATAAGTTTAAGATTTCTTTGTATATTGATGTAGATGGTAATGGTGTATTTAAAGAGGGAAGTATTGAAGGTGAGGGTGAATGTGCCCAGACGGTTGAATATACATATTCGGAGGAGACGAATGATTCCGGAGCAATCATACCGGATACGGTAAAATTAAGCTACTCACAGATGGATCCGGACTATTATGGAATCATAAGCTGGAAGATTGTGGCAACAGAGCAGGACAGCAAGCTGGTTTCTTCGTCATCCGGATATGCATATTATGAGCGTAAGGAGGATGTGGAGAAGAAGAAGATTGAGATTCTTCAGATTATGCCAAGACCAGACAGTATTAAGACCTCTATGAATGCTGCAATTAAGAATAACACCAGTCTGCAGACTCCTATGAATGACGGACATTCTTTATATCTTTGTACGGAATGTCAGTTAAATATGTACCGTGCAGAATATAACATTATTAACAATGGTACTGTAGGAAAGGATACGATTGGAACGAGAAGCGTAGCCAATGGTGTTACCTTAGGAAAGCATGAGCATAAGTTTGGTATTGTAAAGTATGATTCTACCAGAGGAGATGAGGATTGGGAATCCAATTTTGCGGATGACATAGCGGATGATTATGATCCGGATATTGACATTGTCTATGCGGATGAGTTTGAGGATATCGTTGCCCAGGTACAGAAGAGTACGGATGAGGAGATTGCGGCATATAAGGATGCGATGGAAGAGGCATATGATGCCTACGAGAGCGCTTTGGCAAATCCGGATTTGGAAGTTGCCGAGGAGGCATTGAAAGAACAGTTGATTTCCATGCATGGAAATGGCGTAGCCGGCTCTGATAAGTACAAACAGTTTGCGGAAGACGGGGAATATTATAAGGTATGGTACTATTATGGGGTTGATAAAAATAGTCCAAATTATAATGCTGATTTAAGTAAATATCGGACCCTTTATAATACATATATTGACTTATATGATGATGTATTACAGGCAAAAGAGGATTATCGGAGATACCGAAGACTTTCCTATACAGCAGATAAGTGGCTGGCAATGAATTATGATATGATTGTTCTTGGTTTTGCTGAGGACTTCGGTGGTGAGGATATGAATGCCGATGCCTGTCAGATGATTGCCGATTATGTGGAAAAAGGTGGAAGTATGTTGAATACCCATGACAGCACCACAAAGTATGAAAAGGCAGGAGCAATGAATATCAGTTCTGAGCTTCGTGAGATTTTTGGTATGGATCGGTATCATGTAACCGGAACAAAAGAAGGCTCCGGTAGCAGCGGAACAGCCGGAGCAAGTGAAGGAACGGCACAGGTTCGTGTACCGTCCTTTGAGTATACGTCAGCAAAGAGTCAGTATGCAGATATTAAGTACAAGATTAAAATTCAGACGGATAATGGAATTAAGGAAAAGGAATTTACTTTACCGGGCACCCAAAATAAAGCGTATGAGTATAATGTTGATTTTCTATACGGATTTACTGCTTGGAATTCGCATGAGACATTTACAGATAGTAATCTGTCAAATGATTTAGAAAATTTCACGGTTTCGCTTACTTTGAGGGCAGAAGAGACTGCTAACGGTGTAACCAATTATACAGCGCTTTCTTCGAAATCTGTTACCATTGAAAAAGGAGTTCAAACCTCACCATGGCAGACTGAATATCAGCAGGTAGCAACCGGTACAACGGATAAGGATGGTCATGTAACCATCACGGTTCCAAGAGGCAAAGAGATTACAGAGGCTGCTAAAACCACAAAGGCTGTTACCACAAGCATCACTTTGAAAAATACGGATAAACAGTATACGGTCCAAACCACTGATTCTGCCGGTGGAGATGGTTCGATTGTACAGACTTCAGAAGGCGCAGAGATTACCGATACAACAAAGAAGATGACAGTTACGTTTAAGGTAGTACCACCGGAAGGGTATGAAGCGAAGTATCTGGCAGGAAATACTGTTACAGTTATTTACAATGCGGCTACCTATACCCGTTCTACGAATGCGGAGGGAATTGTAAGCTTTGAGATTCCACAGATTGTCGGTAAAGGTTCGAATACTGTTGGGAGTGGTTCTCTTCAGTACCGGAAGTTTACGACAAAGGATGACAAAGTCTATTTCTTTACAGAGCGTGCATTATCCGATGACTATGTTGCATGGAATAATCGTTTTTATGATGGTTCCTGGGATGATGGTGCATATGGTAATGTTAAGGGTCAGTGGACGAAACTCGGTTATAATTCACCGGTTGGTCTGACCGATCCATATATGTTTTATAATACCGGTCAGAATTTCACTACGCCATATAAATATGTGGAATACATTTATCAGAATGCAATTACATGGGATATGGGATATGAGATTAAGACAGATAATTATGGACCAAACGGCGCATCGAAGGTGAATGAAGGTATTGTTTGCGTATATCCGTTTAAGATCAGTTCCGAGCTTCGAATTGCAAAGACACATTCCCAGACACTTGCGCTAGACTTAGAGGATGAGGATGTTTCCGTATGGTATACCTTATCAGCAGGTTACGGTACCACGAAGCTTGGTGCATCTTACTATGCAGCTTCTCCACATGACGGTATGGACAGTTACTATTTATATAGTTGTGGAAATGTGTTCTACTGCGGTGCCGGACATAGTGTTGTAACGGGACCAAAGCGTGATAATAATGATGAGCGGCGGTTGTTTATCAATGTAATTGTAAACAGTGTCCGGAATTCCGGATCAAAGCCGAGGATTACCTTGCATGAGAAGGATACAGACGGAAAAGAGATTACATCTGATAAGAAGGATGGCAACCTGTTTATTAATGAGGCAGGTGAATATTATTACAATGTAAACGAAAAGACGGAAATTCCGGAGTTTGACTTCAAGGTCAAAGTGGATAAGAAGGTTGATCTTGCAGAAGTATTGGTATATTATGATTTAGATTATGGTGCGTTAGATAAAGACGGAAAACGTAATTACAGCAACAACTATAATAAAGATAAGGATGTGCTGATTACATCCTATAATACTGCCGGTACATCTTCAAGTGGCTCGTTAAAATCCGGTGCTTTGGCAAAACTGCGGTTAGAGGTTGATGAAGATGGTGAAGTAGTCAGCGGACTTAAGAACCTGCAGCTTAAGCAGGAATACTTTGAGCCTTATGGTAATTTTACCTATATTGTAATCAAAGCGACAGATTCTGCTGGCAGGACTGCGTACCAGAGGTTGAAGATTAACCTGATTCCAAAATTATTTGAATTGACAATGAAGGATGGAACGGAGAACAGAGTTGTTGTAAAGATACCGGATAAGAAGCATGAACTTGTGTAAAACATTTTTTAAATCAGGTATGAATAAGATAATATAGTTTGTTTCATATTTCATTAAAATGATAAGACGGTGTAGGACTTGTGCCTGCACCGTTTTTATGATTGAACTTTCCATATTTTTGTGATATCGTTGATTCAATGACAGAATAGATAACAAAATCACCTGACAGGACAATATATCAGTATGTTTCGGAAAATGGAGAGAAGAAAAATGCATGACCTATACCCAGACCGGTATTATGACAAAAAAGAAGATATACCGTTTCAAAAATATTACGAACAGGGATACCGGGGTGTTATTTTTGACATTGATAATACATTAGTACCCCATGATGCGCCGGCAGATGAGAACGCAATTGCCTTTATCAAATCTTTGAAGGAGATTGGGTATCGGATATGCCTTTTATCGAATAATGATGAGGAGCGGGTGTCGACCTTTAATGAACCATTGCAGGTGAGCTATATCTACAAAGCGGGAAAGCCTCTAAAGAAGGGATATGAGAGGGCGATGGATGTAATTGGAACAGACAAGGACAATACGTTATTTGTTGGAGACCAGATTTTTACGGATGTGTGGGGAGCAAGGCGGGCTGGGTTATTTAGTATTTTATTGGATCCGATTAATCCGAAAGAAGAGATTCAAATTATATTAAAACGGATTCCTGAACGGTTTATAAAATGGAAGTATCGGAAAACAAGAGGACTTAAGAAAAATATGTTTGATTCGGATGTAGAATAAGCAATGAAGTAAGAAAGGATACAACAATGAACATTGATGGTAACACAAGATTAATTGGACTGATCGGTAACCCGGTGGAGCATACCCTTTCGCCGGTGATTCATAATGGGATAAGCGAGAGGATGGGAATTAAGTCCGTTTATGTTCCCTTTAAAGTGGAAGCCTTAGGGCTTGATGCAGCCGTAAGAGGTGCATATGAGCTGAATATACTTGGAATGAATGTGACAGTTCCCCATAAAAACCAGGTGATAGAAAGCCTTGTAAAGGTGGATGAAGCAGCAAGGCAGATTGGGGCGGTGAATACCCTGGTCCGGATTGAAAGAGATGGGGAGTCACTGACTGGTTACAAAGGATATAACACAGATATGTTAGGGCTCCGCAGACAGATTACAGAAGATGGTATTGCACTTGCCGGTGAAACTGTGGTCATTCTTGGCGCTGGGGGAGCCGCAAAGGCGGTTGTCTATATGTGCCTGCTTGAAGGCGCAAAAAAAGTGTATCTGTTAAACCGCACAGTGGAAAAGGCAGAAAGCATCGCAGAGAGTATGAATGGTGGATCGACTCTCGTTATTCCTATGGCATTGGCAGATTATTACAATATAAAAGAGGAGACGTTCATTGCTTTTCAGGCAACCTCTATCGGTCTGTCTCCCAATACAGAAGATGTGGTAATTGATGATATGGCATTTTATAAAAAAGTAAAGGCAGGTGTTGATTTAATCTATAATCCGGCTGACACAAAATTTATGAAGCTGGTAACAGCGGCGGGAGGAAAAGCATATAATGCGCTTAAAATGCTTTTATACCAGGGTGTCATTGCATATGAGTTATGGCATAATATAACGGTTCCACAGGAGGTTATTGATGACATTTATGTGGAATTAAAACGCCGGGTATATCCAAAGGATAATATTGTACTGATTGGATTTATGGGAAGTGGGAAAACTACCTTTGGTAAGGCACTTGCAGGGAAGCTTCGTATGGACTTTTTAGATACGGATGCCTATATTGAAAAGCAGGCAGGGAAGTCTATTTCACAGATTTTTGCAGAGGATGGCGAGGATGCATTTCGGAGGTTAGAAACAGAGGTTTTAGAGCATTTTCGGGATACGGCAGAAAATACAGTATTTTCCACTGGGGGTGGAATGCCGCTTCGCACAGAAAATGCAAGGTTATTAAAAGAGATTGGAAAGGTGTATCATTTAACGGCAGCAAATCAGGTGATCTTTGACCGGGTGAAGGGGAATAAGAGCCGTCCACTGTTACAGTGCGATAACCCATATGAAAAAATCTGCAGCCTGATGAAAGAGAGAATGCCGCTTTATGAGGCAGCAGCAGATGTAAGGATCGATACAAACTCAACCGATACTGAAGAAATATGTAGTATGATAATAAAGGAATATTCGTCAAGGTAGGAAAAAGAAAATGTTTGCAGATAGAAGAAGGAGATTACAGCAGGAATTAAAGAACAAAGGGGCAGAGGCTGTCATTATTGACAGTCCGTCGAACCTGTATTATTATACCGGTTTTACCGGTGGAGAGGCAATGTTTGTGATGCTGTTAAAAAAACAGGTTGCGGCATTGTATTTGATTACCGATTCCCGGTACTATGAACAGGTAGAAAAGGAATGTCCGGATATTTTGTTAGTCAGAATGTCCGAACAGGGATATAGCAAAACCTTAAAGGAGCTGCTTTATAAAATGGGTGTTGGTGAGGAGGATAAGCCTGCTGACATTGCCATTGAAGGCAGTATGGAGCTTACACGTTATCTAAAGCTTTGTGAAACCTGCGGCGATATGAAATTTCAGGTGTGCAGTGAGCAGATAAACAAAAGCCGCATGGTAAAGGATGAAGCGGAGATATCAAAGATTGCTAAGGCAGAAGCGATTGGAGATGCGGCATTTTCCCATGTGTTAGGATATATAAAGCCAGGGGTGGCAGAGGCGGATATTGCGCTGGAATTAGAATTTTTTATGAAAAGACAGGGGGCATCGGCTTTAAGCTTTGATACGATTGTAGCCAGCGGTACCAATTCTTCTATGCCGCATGCAAAGGTAACAGATAAAAAGATCGGGCTTAGAGAATTTGTCACTATGGATTTTGGTTGTGTATATCAGGGATATTGTTCGGATATGACAAGAACGGTTGCAGTGGGGAACCCAACAGAGGAAATGAAGAAGGTATACCAGATTGTACTCGATGCCAATTTGCGTGCCATGGAACGGGTGAAAGAGGGAGTGGCCTGTAATGATATTGATTCCCTGGCAAGAGATTATATCAGGGAACAGGGATATGGAGAGTATTTTGGTCATGGATTGGGCCATGGTGTTGGACTGGATATTCATGAGGAACCAAGATTTTCACCTAAGTGTACTGTGACGGCAAAAGAAAACATGGTAATCACCATAGAACCGGGAATTTATCTGCCTGGGAGGTTTGGAGTCAGAATAGAGGATTTGGTAGTGGTGAAAAAGGGAGGTTTTGATAAGCTTTCCCATTCCGAAAAATCGCTGATTGTACTATAATATATCTTCATAATAATACGCACTTGCCCGCACTTCGTGCTCCTACAACCGCTTCAAACATTCGTTTTCTGGACTATCGTCCTCCAAACTCATGTTTGACTGGGTGCCGCTGCAGTATTATTTGCAAAGCAGGAATCAAGAAATTTCCGGGCAGTCAGATTCATACCATGTTCCGGATAGACAAAACCGATTGTCCGCTTGGGAATAGGAATCTCCATTGGCAGTTCAATTACCTGGCCATCCTGCAGATACGAATTCACAAATTCACGGACAACGCAGGCAACCCCCATTCCGATGGAGGCAAAGTCAATCAGCAGATCCATATTATTGATTTCTAGTATGTGCCCGGGTTCGATGTGGCTGCCTGCCATATATTCATCGATGAAGATACGGGATATATTTTCTTTATCTAACAGCATAAGGTTGGATTTTTCTAAAATTTCTTTTGTGGTCATAGTGTTTCCCTGTCCGGTTTCCATGGCATTATCTGTAAAGAATAAGAGTCCGGTCATATTTGGAATATCAGGAAGAGCCGGGGAGTCAGTGGTATCCAGCTCCCGCAGATTCAGGTTGTCTAAATAAGTCTGTGTTGTCACAAAAATATCGTGGATGGAACGAAGTGACGTAAAATGATATCCTTTTTCCAAAGGCGTATCACAGATCAGTCCGATGTCAATCTTATCCTGTTTAAGCAGCTGGAGTGTCTGGAAGGTTGGATTGCATTCAATGGAGACCTTCACATGCGGATTCTCTTCAATATAATCCTGCAGGTACGGAAGCAGAATGTGTTTACACAGGGAAGTGGATACACCAATCCGTAATTGCCCAAGTCCCAGTTTGGAGACACGTTTTAAGGTCTGCTCTGCTGTGTGAATTGCATCAAATGCCAGCTTTAAATGGGAAAACAGGGTTTCACCCTCCTCTGTGAGCTTCACCCCCCGTTTGCTGCGGATGAAGAGTGTATGCCCAAGGGACTGTTCTAACTTTGTGATTGACTTTGATACAGCCGGCTGGCTGATGTACAAAAGCTCAGCGGCTTTGCTGATGTTGCCGGCTTTTGCGACTTCAAAAAATATTTTATAGTAGTTTAGATTTTGTTCCATGATACCGTACTCCCTTGTACATCTATAAAAATATGTTATAAATAAAATACGAATGATTACTCTGTATTATATCAGATAAATGAAGAAACGCAAACCCGGATTTAGCTGGTTGTTTTTCTTGATCTTAACCGGACAGGGAAGGCTGCTAGCCGGATAACTTCTATCATATATGTCACCAATTTTCTTTGAAAATTGGTGACATATATGATAGAATGAATTGTGCTGATGAAGGGCAGGTCATCAATTTGTGCAGATAACGAGCCAAGCGTAGATACTTGTATATACATTTGGCGACTATTGCAACAAACGAAGTTTCTTCGAAAATTGGTGACATATGATAGAATGAATATACCATAAGAAAAGACAGAGGAAAAAGCGATGAAAGAATGGGAAAAAAATATTAGAAAAGTAGTTCCATATACTCCGGGTGAGCAGCCACAGGAAAAGGATATTATTAAGCTGAATACAAATGAAAATCCCTATCCGCCATCCCCAAGGGTATTAAAGGCAAAGGCAGAGCTTGAACGGCTGAGGTTTTATCCGGATCCGGCAGCGTGTGAGCTGGTTAAGGCGATTGCAGAGTATCATGGATTAAAAGATGATCAGGTATTTGTTGGAGTTGGTTCAGATGATGTGCTTGCGATGTCTTTCCTGACTTTTTTTAATAGTGAAAAGCCGGTTTTTTTCCCGGATATAACATATAGCTTTTATGATGTATGGGCAGATTTGTTCAAGATTCCTTATGAGACAAAGGAAGTGGATGCATCTTTCCGATTAAATGCAAGGGATTATTATGAAGCAAACGGTGGTGTGATTTTTCCAAATCCGAATGCCCCGACAGGACTTGCCGAGGGACTTGAATTTATAAAAGATATTTTGAACCATAATCAGGACGTAATTGTGATTATAGATGAGGCGTATATTGATTTTGGAGGCGAGTCTGCAGTTTCCCTGCTTGATATGTATGAGAATCTTTTGGTCGTGCGTACCTTCTCCAAATCGCGTTCCATGGCTGGTCTGCGGATTGGATATGCAATGGGAAATGCGGATTTAATCAAGGCATTAAATGATGTAAAGTACAGCTATAATTCTTATACCATGAATTATCCATCTATTGTGCTCGGTGTGGAGAGCATTAAGGATCATGATTATTTTGAGAATACGGTGAAACGGGTGGTGGCAACAAGACAGTGGTTTGAAAAAGAGCTTACAAAGCTTGGGTTTACGTTTCCGGAATCATCGGCTAATTTTGTGTTTGCAACGCATAAAAGTGTACCTGCAAAGGAGATTTTTGAAAAAGCAAAGGAAGCAAAAATATTTGTTCGGTATTTTGATAAACCAAGGATTGATAATTATTTGCGGATTACAATTGGAACAGATGAAGAGATGAAAGCATTTGCTGCTTTTTTGAAACAGATAACCTAATACGAGACAAAGACTCGAGATAGGGGAGTTGACGTGAAAGGCTTTATCGGATATGATATTCTTATACTCATATTCAGATAAAGCTTTTTTTATCTGGGATACAAATCGTATCATATTCTCAATATTTTATATTATATATAAGTTTTCTGAATTTACTATTTTTGTGAAATCAACACATTTTTCCATTACAAATACTAGACAATTGCGAAACTCCCTGTTTTCAAAACTTTGTTGTCCATATTGTACAACGTATATTTCGAAAATGAGTTTTGTAAATGCATATTGCAAACACAGACAAAAGGAGAATAGAATGAATTACGAAGAATTTTTAGAATATATGAAAGAACATTTAAAGGAGGTTTTAGAAGAAGGTGATGAAGGGCAAAAGTACGATATACATATTCATAAGATTGTAAAGAATAACGGTATTGTATTAGACGGACTGGTAATCCGGAAGGAAGCAGAACCGGTCAGTCCGAATATTTATCTTAATCCATATTTTGAAAGTTATCAGTTGGGAAAGCCGATTGCAGTTATCATGGAGGAAATTGTATTACGGTATCAGAGGGTTTGTGACGAGAATGAAATAGACGTGATAGATATTACGGATTTTAACAATGTGAAGGATAAGATTGTGTTACGTCTTGTGAATTATGAAAAGAATAAAGAAATGTTAAAGCTTTGTCCAAACCGAAGGTATTTGGATTTAGCGATCACCTTCCGTTACATGGTAAGCAAGGATTCCTTAGGAATTGCAAGTTCCTTGGTTTCAAAAGCGGAATTTGAATTATGGCGGGTGGATTTGGAGGAATTGTATCGTTTGGCATTGTTTAACACAATGCGGGAATTTCCTTGGAAAATGGAGTCATTGGTAAAGGTAGTGACGGAAAGTATCCGGGGACAGGATATGGGAGTTATGCCGGAAGACATTATAAGGGAGCTTGAACAGATGGAGAATGGAGTCAATATGTATGTTCTTACAAATGAGTATGGGATTAACGGGGCAACCTGTATATTGTATGATAATGTAATCCGGAATTTTGCAAAGGTACAGGACTGTAATATTTTTGTATTGCCATCTAGCGTACATGAGGTTATGTTGGTACCGGAAAATGCAGAGACAGAGCCGGAATTTTTGGAAGAACTGGTCATGGAGGCAAACAAAAGTGCGGTGGGATTGATTGATCTGTTATCGGATCATATTTACTATTATGACAGGGAGTATGAACAAATGTATATTTATCAACAGAATTAAATTTTTTTGACAATAGAATATAAAAATTCCTTAGTTGACAAAAATGTGTGGATAACATACAATATCACTAGTGTGAATGAGCATTCACTCACAGGGGGAATACATATGACAAATAGCTTTGTAAGCAGAAAAGACAGGATTATTGCTTCTGCAATTGAAATTATAAGCGAGGCAGGGCTGACATCTCTTACGACAAAGACATTAGCAATGAAGGAGAATATGTCAGAATCGTTGCTTTATCGTTATTTTGGTGGTATTGATGAGGTGCTGGTGGAGGTTATAGATACTTTTACAAAATTTGACAGGGGATTACTTGCTACTATTGAAGCGAAGGAAATCTCCCACCTTGATAAGGTTATTGAATTTTTAAGGACCATTGGTACATATTATGACGGTTATCAGGAATTAGGTGCAATCGTACTGAATTATGAAGAATTTTTACATAATGTGAATACGAGAGAGTTGATTGCAAACTGTATTTGGATGCGTACAGATTTTGTCCGAAGGCAGTTTAAGGCTGCTATTGAAGAAGGTGAGATTATTGATACCTTTTCGCCCGAAGAGCTTTCGGATATTTTTATGGGAAGCCTGAGCCGGGATTTGTTAAACCGACGAATACAATATGAAAGTAAGACACATCATGAGGTTACAAAGCCCATGATGGATAAGCTTGCAGATATGTTAAGAAAAGATAGAGGTTTGTAACAAGGTTTTGTAGTCAGAGGAATGCGTTGAAAGTGTTTGGAGGTTTAATATGAGGATTTTAATTGCAGATGATGATTTTGCAAACAGGAGATTTTTAGAGAAGGTTCTTTCTCTTTATGGAGAGGTTGTGGCTGTTGACAACGGTATGTCCGCAGTAGATGAGGCAATAAGAGCCATGGAAGAGAGACAGATATTTGATTTGATCTGTCTTGATATTATGATGAAAAAGTTAGATGGGTACAAAACATTAGAGGCAATTAGGGAAGCAGAGACGAAATACGGTATATATACAAAAGAACGTTCAAAGGTCATCATGGTCAGCGCATTAGATGAGGTTGTTTTAGATAATATTCAGGTTTGTAACGACTATGAAGCATACATCTGTAAACCGATCATTATTGAAAAGTTTGAAAAACTGATGGAGAAATTAGGATTTTCCAGATTGGCAAATGCATAGAGGAGTTACAGGATGGATTTATTTGACTATATGAGAGAAACAAATATGGAAAAAGAATCCCCTTTAGCGAAACGGTTACGGCCAACAACTTTAGATGAGGTTGTTGGTCAAAAGCATATTTTGGGGAAAGATAAGCTGCTATACCGGGCAATAGAGGCAGATAAAGTAAGCTCCATCATCTTTTATGGTCCGCCGGGAACCGGTAAGACAACCCTTGCCATGGTAATTGCAAATACAACCAGCTCTATTTTTAAGTCTTTAAATGCCACCACATCCGGTAAGAAGGATATGGAACAGGTTGTTGAGGAAGCAAAGCATAATTATGGAATGTATCAAAAGCGAACCATTTTGTTTGTAGATGAGATACATCGATTTAATAAAGCGCAGCAGGATTATCTTTTGCCATTTGTGGAGGATGGAACGATTATTTTGATTGGTGCCACAACGGAGAATCCGTATTTTGAGGTAAATGGGGCTTTGATTTCAAGATCTCATATCTTCCGTTTAGAGCCGTTAGCAAAGGATGATATCAAGGAGCTGATTCAAAGAGCGGTATATGATACCCAAAAGGGTATGGGTGCTTATCATGGAGAAATTGATGAGGATGCAGCAGACTTTCTTGCAGATAGGAGCGAAGGGGATGCCAGAAGTGCATTGAATGCAGTGGAACTGGGAATTTTAACCACGAAGCCATCAGAGGATGGCAGGATACATATCACGCTTTCTGTGGCAGAGGAGTGTATTCAGCGACGTGCAGTACGCTATGATAAGGATGGTGATAATCATTATGATACGATTTCTGCATTTATCAAGAGTATGCGAGGATCCGATCCCAATGCGGCAGTTTATTATCTTGCAAAAATGTTAGAAGCGGGGGAAAGTGTAACTTTCATTGCCAGAAGGATTATGATTTGTGCCTGTGAGGATGTGGGAATCGCTGATCCGCAGGCAATTCAGGTGGCAGTGGCCTGTGCGCAGGCAGTGGAGCGTATCGGTATGCCGGAGGCACAGATTGTTTTAGCGAATGCTGCCATTTATGTAGCTGGGGCGCCAAAGTCAAATGCAGTAGTGAATGCGATTTCGGAAGCGATGGATACCGTAAAGAAAATGCGGACAGGGGCAGTACCTCCTCATTTACGGGATGCGCATTATAAAGGTTCGCAGGCTCTTGGACATGTTGGTTATAAGTATCCGCATGATTTTCCAGAAAATTTTGTCAGGCAGCAATATTTACCGGATGAGATAAAAGACGTAAGCTTTTATCATCCGACAGACAATGGATACGAAAAAAAGGTACGGGAACGGCTTATCGGGCTATACGGTGAGTATGAGTAGTGTACTGTTATATGAATCAAAGATGAAAGTAAGTATAATTGAAACATGAAAGATAGACATGCTTAGGAGAACGGTGATGAAAAAAGTGAGACGGATTGTTGCGATGCTTACTGTAATGGTAATTGTTGCATTGGTGATAGGAACCTTGATATGTGCAATAATCGGAAGTAAATATTTTTTTGGAATGTTATTCTTAACTTTTGTTGTTCCGGTGGTGCTATGGGTGTTTATGTGGTTTACGAAACTTATAAACGGTGAGTCAGAGGTAATCTCCAGGGAAGATATGGAGCTGTTAAGTCAAGTAAAGGCAGATGCGGATGAAGATTCCTGATAAAAGGGGAACGGAGCCAGCAAGCTGACTCCGTAAATAGGGGAGGATAAAGTATTATTTCATTCCCTGATACCAGAGAATTCATATCATTGAAACAAAGAATATCACATCTGTCGGTGTGGTATTTTTTGTTTTAAATGATAGTGTCAGTATGCCCGTTTTGCAGAGGTTTATACATACTTGAAAAAATAAATGCATTTTGCTATAATTTAGCATATCGTGTCTTATATGGCAGTGCACATTACAGTAAAAGGATGGTATAAAAAGATGGGTTTATTAAAAGAATGGCGTGATTATGCGTATAGTCTGGATGACAGAACACCACAGGGCAAGCAGTTCTGGCTTAATTATTTCGGAGTAGAGCAGGGAATTTATAAGAAGCTGCTTTCGAATCCGGATGAGGTTGTTACTGGAACCGTAAAGGAGCTTGCGGAAAAATATGACACAACCATTCAGTTAATGACAGGTTTCTTAGATGGTATTGACGAGAGTCTTAAAACTCCGAATAATATTGAGGAAATGGATGAAAATACAGAGGTTTCTTTGGATTTTGATTTGGAGAAGCTTTATATGAATATGGTAGGCTGTGAAGCTGAGTGGTTATATACATTAGAGGAGTGGAACGATCTGATATCAGAGGATCGGAGAAAAGAGCTTTATAAGCAGCAAAAGTCATCAAAGACAGTTGTAAAGCCACCGAAGGTGGGAAGAAATGATCCATGTCCATGTGGGAGTGGCAGAAAGTATAAGCAGTGCTGTGGAAAGAATTAGGTATTGGCGATTGGCAGTTAAGGGCAATATCCGAATTGTCAGAGAAAGGATGAATAAATGGGCAAGATTAGAACCAGGTTTGCGCCAAGTCCTACAGGCAGAATGCATGTGGGAAACCTGCGTACAGCGCTTTATGCGTATTTGGTGGCAAAACATGAAAATGGAGATTTTATATTAAGAATTGAAGATACAGACCAAGAGCGTTATCTTGAAGGTGCTGTGGATATTATTTACCGGACGCTGGAAGGAACCGGATTGACTCATGACGAGGGACCGGATCGGGATGGCGGCGTTGGTCCGTATGTCCAAAGCGAACGCCAGGCACAGGGCATTTATATGGAATATGCAAAGCAGCTGGTAGAAAAGGGAGAAGCATATTATTGTTTCTGTGATAAGGAACGTTTAGACAATTTGAAGGAAGAGGTTGTAGACGGTAAATCTGTCCGCAAGTATGACAAGCACTGTCTTAATTTAAGTAAGGAAGAGATTGCTGATAAACTTTCGTCCGGTATCCCGTATGTTATCAGGCAGAATGTGCCAGAGGAAGGTGAGACAAGCTTTGTAGATGAGCTTTATGGAACGATCACTGTGCCGAATTCGGAACTCGATGATATGATTTTGATTAAGTCAGATGGGTATCCGACCTATAATTTTGCAAATGTTGTGGATGATCATCTGATGGGGATTACCCATGTAGTAAGAGGACAGGAGTATCTGTCATCCTCTCCAAAGTATAACCGTTTATACCAGGCATTTGGGTGGGAGGTTCCGGTCTATATTCATTGTCCGACTATTACGAATGAGGAGCATCAGAAGCTTTCAAAGCGTTCCGGACATTCTTCTTATGAGGATTTGTTAGAGCAGGGCTTTTTGACAGAGACGATTGTGAACTTTGTAGCACTGCTTGGATGGAGTCCGGAGGAGAATCGGGAAATTTTTAGTTTAGAGGAGCTTGTCAAAGCATTTGATTATCATCATATATCAAAATCACCGGCTGTTTTTGACATGGTAAAGCTCAAATGGATGAATGGTGAATATATTAAGGCTATGGATTTTGACCGTTTTAAGGAAATGGCAATGCCATATGTCAAAGAAGTGATTACAAGAGATGTGAAGTTAGATGCAATCTTGGAGCTTGTAAAGACAAGAATTGAAATTTTTCCGGATATTAAGGAGCATATTGATTTCTTTGAGGAACTGCCGGATTATGATGTGGCAATGTATACCCATAAGAAGATGAAGACGAATAGCGAGAATTCCTTAGAAATTCTTCGTGAGGAGTATGAGGTATTAAAGAATGTAGAAGACTGGAGCTTTGACACCCTTCATGATACCTTAATGGAGTATATTGCCGGTAAGGAAATTAAGAATGGTACTGGTCTGTGGCCGGTTCGTACTGCTGTCTCCGGCAAACAGATGACACCGGGGGGAGCTTTTGAGCTTTTGGATATTCTTGGTAAGGAAGAGTCGCTTCGCCGTATAGAAATCGGTATTCAGAAATTGGAAGCGGCAAATTAAATGATACAAATTATATACAGGAGATATATGGTGGAGTGCCTGATTTGACACTCCACTATGTTTTTACCTATTTACAGATTAGGCGTTTGCGAAACGCAATTTTTTGTTTCTTTCGTTGTACAACATATACAATCCAACGCTGGCACGCTTGCGCTACTTGTCGCTCGTAGTGGTGCATAACATGCCAAAGTACGGCATGTAAGCACCAACGGCTCCAAAGTACCTGCTTATGGAATAGTATATGTTGCACAACTATAATATAAAGTTAAAAGAGTTTTGCAATCACCTACTATTTACAGATATATGAAAGGATAGCAGAGTGACGAAGATGCACCGCTTTAATGAAGGACAGCAGAAGGCAATCCGGCATGTAAACGGTCCTATGATTGCGTTAGCAGGACCCGGGGCTGGAAAAACCACTGCTATGGTATACAGAATTAAATATCTGATTGAAAACGCTCATGTCAATCCTTATCAGATTCTTGTGATAACCTTTACAAGGGCCAGTGCGAAGGAGATGGAGGAGCGGTTTTGGAATTTAATGAAAGGGAAGGTGTGTGGCTGTACCTTTGGAACGTTTCATTCGGTATTTTTTTATATTTTAAAGGCCGCTTATGGATATAAGGCATCAAATATTTTGAAGGAGGAAGAGAAATATAATCTGCTTAAAGGTATCATTCGTAAAAAGGAGCTTGAATGCGGGGATGAGGATGAGCTTATACAGTCGGTTATACAGGAAATAGGAACCATGAAGGGGGATATGATTTCCTTAGAGCATTTCTATTCGGGATGTCTTGGGGAGGAAGTGTTCCGGGAGGTTTACCGGGAGTATGAGCAGGCTGTGGCATCAATGGGCAAGTTGGATTTTGACGATATGATGGTATATTGCTATGAGCTTTTAAAGGAACGGAAGGATATTTTGCGAAAACTTCAAAAACGGTATCGGTATATCCTTGTTGATGAATTTCAGGATATCAATAAAATTCAGTATGAGATCACAAAAATGCTTGCGTTACCGGAAAATAATCTTTTTATTGTGGGAGATGATGACCAGAGTATATATGGATTTCGGGGAGCCAGACCAGAGATCATGCTGCATTTTAAAGATGATTATAAAGATGCGGTAACCACTTTTTTAGATGTAAATTACCGTTGCAGCAGAAATATTACAGAGGGTGCAGTCCGGCTGATTTCAAATAACCGGACGAGATTTGACAAGAATATCGTCAGTGCCAGGGACTATGAGGAGCCGGTTCATATTCATCATATGAAGACATTAGCAGAAGAGAATGCCCATGTGCTAAAGCAAATTATGGAATATCATGAACGTGGCGTGGAATATGAAGAGATGGCAGTGATTGTCCGGACAAATGTGCAGGCAAGGGGATTGTAAACCGTTTGATGGAATATAATGTGCCCTTCAAGCTTCAGGATAAGATGCCCTGTGTGTATGATCATTTCACTGTGAAAAATATATTGGATTATGTGCAAGCCGCCATGGGAGTTCGGGACAGAGCCCTGTTTCTACGCATTATCAATAAACCGAACCGGTATCTTACAAGGGAGCTTTTAACGGAACCGGTCATAAGCTTTGAAGGGCTTCGTGAAGCATTTGCTGGAAAAGAATGGGCGGTTGATCATATTAACCAGATGGAATATGAATTGAAAATTTTAAAGGGGCTTAAGCCTTATGCGGCAGTGCATTTTATACGGAAGGCAATCGGTTATGATGAGTATCTGGGGGAGTATGCGGCATACCGTCATCTGAATGTAGAGGATTTATTTGGACCGTTAGATGAGCTTGAAGAAATGGCGAAGCAGTATAAAACTTTTCGCGAATGGTTTGATGGAATGGAGCAGTACCGGGAGGAATTTGAAAGACATATAAAGCTGGCGAAAAAAAAACGGCAAGGTGTGGCAGTGACTACTATGCACAGTGCAAAAGGGTTAGAATTTGATGCCGTATTTATGCTGGAGGCAAACGAGGGAATGGCACCGTATAAAAAGGCGGTAAAACCGGAGGAAATAGAGGAAGAACGGCGTATGTTTTATGTTGCCATGACAAGGGCGAGAGAGCATTTGCATATTTATGAGGTAAAGGAATATTACAATAAGGAGTTAGAGCCGTCCCGTTTCCTCCAGGAGATTATGAGTGACAGTTTGGTCAATTAATGATATAGGAGCTTTTGGAGAGATAATACACCGGCTCCCTGCATATTGTAGGGAAGATAGGGAACAGTACGGGCAGCCTCCATAAGCCGGATTTTAATCTGATCATTTGTAAGATGCGGATAAAGCTGTAAAAGAAGGGCACAGGCACCACTGATAAACGGTACGGACATAGAGGTTCCGCTTTTGATATGATAGCCGCCGCCGGGTTTTAAGCTTAAGACATGTGTGCCGGGAGCTACCAGTTCCGGTTTGGTGATATAGGGAAGAAGAGGACCGGCAGAGGAATATCGCTTTCCGTCACTGGAGCCGACCGTGATAACTTTTTTACAGTTGCCCGGCGCAGTAATGGAATCCGGCGAAGGACCATTATTTCCTGCAGAGCAGCAGACTGTGATACCGTTTTCCCATAATTTGTTTACCCATAAGTTTAAAGGAGCGTTTTCATCCTTTAAATGGGCCTGGCTGCCGCCGATGGAAATATTTAATATCCGGATATTGTAAATATTCTGATGGAGAAGCAGCCATTTTAAGGCTTCCACAAATTGTCCGGAAGAACCATTTCCGTGATGGTCAAGAACTTTTAAGGAAACCAGGTTACATTCAGGTGCAATGCCGATTTTGTCTGACGCAATAATCCCGGCTACATGTGTGCCATGAGAAAAGTCATCATAGAAGGCAGCAGAAGGTGTTTGCCGCAGCGGATGGTCATATCGTGAAAAACGGCTGTTGGAAGCATGGGGGGATACTTCTACAAAATCTTCAAATGCCAGTATTCTTGAAGGGTGAATATCCGGATGGGGAGAAATGCCGGAATCCATAACGGCAACCGTGATATTTTTACCAGTGATCCCCTGTCTGTGAAAGGGAATTGCGTTGAAAAATTGTGCAGGAATTTTGGCAGGGGCAGACATGGGAAATTACCTCCGTTCTTTACAAATTTGCAGTAAGCGGTTATAGTAATAGTATATGTAAAAGTGTGAGGAGTGGAACTATGCTGAAGAGAAGTATTCGAATTGAATTAGACGGATTGCTGAATGATTTGCGTATTAATTTGGAGAATAATTATAAGGATCTGGCACATGATGCCCTGAAAAAACTTCATGCAGTTTTGGATGCCTATGAGGCAGATGGAACCATTAAGGAAAAGGATTATATGAAATACAAGAGAATTGCGGATGATTATTCGAAAAAAATGGCAAACTACCATCATTAATGATAACGGAGAAATGATATGAAAGAATGGAAAAAAAGAGTGGAATGCAGCTTTTTTGGAATGCTGTGTGCAAGTCTTTTTATGCTGTCCGGCTGTGGAGTGCAGGCAAATAACCGGCACTTTACAAGCGAAGCGACATTAAAAATCGTTACGACCATTTATCCCATACAGAATTTTACTGAAGAGATTGCGGGGGATAAGGCAGAAATCATAAATCTGGTTCCTGCGGGAATGGAGCCCCATGACTTTGAACTATCCACCGGAGATATGCAATTAATGGAGGAAGCGGATGTATTTATCTATAACGGTGCTGGAATGGAGCATTTTGTGGATAAGACGTTGGAATCGGTCAGCAATAAGGATTTAGTGATCGTGGAGGCTGCCCAAAATGTAGATTTGTTAGAGACAGAACACTCCCATGAGGGGGAGGAGGCGCACAGTGGGGAAAGAAATGCAGACGAACGCATGGATCCACATACCTGGCTGAGCATTGAAAATGCCATTTGCGAGGCGGAGGTGATAAAGGATGCATTGTGTGAGGCGGATGCAGAAAATGCAGACTATTATAACAGTAACTTTGATGATTATAAAACAAAGCTTCGTGCGTTGGCAGACCGGTACGAGAAGGAATTGGCCGGATTATCGAAGAATACGATTGTAGTAGCGCATGAGGCATTTGGATATCTTTGCGAGGAGTATGGGCTGATCCAGGAGGCGGTAGAAGGACTGACTGCTGATTCCGAACCGGATACGGCAAGAATGAAGGAGATTATTGATTTTTGCAGAGAAAATGATATACAGGTGATTTTCTTTGAGGAACTTGTGAGTCCGAAGGTTGCAGAGACGATTGCAGATGAGGTGGGTGCAAGGACGGATGTTCTAAATCCAATTGAGGGACGGAGCGCAGAGCTGGAAGCGGAGGGTTTGGATTATATTGGGCTTATGGAGCAAAATCTTGAAGCTTTGAAAAAAGCCCTCAAATAGTCCGAAAACCCGTAGGAATAAAGTGTGCAAAGGATGGAAAAAAATGACAGCAGATATGATTGCGTTGGTGTTGACAGCGGTGATTAGTATCGTTTTACCACTTGTGATATTGGGAATTGTATGGAAAAAAAATCCGATGGAGCAAAAGGGGATTTTAATCTCTTTTGGTCTGGGTGTGGTGATATATTTTGCAATGCAGTGGGGGGTAAAAGAGCATGGACTGCAGTATTTGTTTAATCACAGCAGTCTTATGATTTTTATGAATGTGCATTATATTTTGTATTTATTTTGCGTTGCGTTTGCAGGTGCGGTGTTTGCCCTGATACCAGAGCTGCTTGTTTTGGTGCTCGTATTCAAAAAACAGATGTCCTTTGCTAAGGCTTTCATGCTGGCCTTGGGTTATGCTATGGCAGAGTCGATAGCTTTGGTAGGATACCGGAGTATTTCCACCGTTTTTGCATGTCTTACAAAAAATGATGTAGAGATAAATACATCAACGGCAGAGCTTTTTTTGTCATGCTATGAAAGAATACTGTTTATCGTTATCCTTGCAGCGGTCATGATTTCCCTGGTATATTTTGTGGAGCAGAAGATGCCGGTAAGAGGCATTTTGATTGCACTGCTTTGTGATACATTGCTTCATTTTTTACCAGGCTTTTTGATTGCATTTACGACAACGAGTTATATTGAAGTGTTTGAACGACCCGTGGCACTTGCACTTAGCTATATCATACTTACAGCAGGAGCTGCTGCAGGGATTGCGGTAATGAATGCTTTAAAATACTCTTTAAAAGATGAACGGGTGGATTCCAAACAGGCGGTTATGGCATTTAAGAGAAAGCAGGAAGAAAAAAAGAAACGTACTAAAAAAAACCTTGAATAATCGGTGAGAAAATGATACATTACTGTTGAGCGGTATTCGGAAGAAACTGCATCGAATGGTAAGTGCTGCCACTTGATTCATGTGATGGCAATGGGCAAAAATCAGGTTTGCCTGATTTTGGCAGATGCCGGAAGAGTTAGATGTCATGCTGCCTGCGGCAGGATATTTAACGATACAGCCAGAGTATTTCTATGGAAGTATGAACAAGGGGGGAACAGCATGAAGGTAGGTTTTATAGGTGCTGGTAAAGCAGGCTGTAGTCTTGGAAAATATTTTTCCACATATCAAATGCAGCAAAGTGGGCAGACAGAAGCTTTGGAAGTTACCGGCTATTATAGTTTAATGAAAGAGGATGCCAGATGGGCAGCACAGTTTACAGATTCGCATTTGTTTCAAAGTGTGAAAGAGGTGATTGTGGCAAGTGATACCATTATCATATCGACTCCGGACGGAGCGGTAAAGGATGTTTGGAATGCACTTGATAAAGAAAAGATACATGGCAGGATTATTTGTCATTTAAGTGGCTCCTTATCATCCGATGTTTTTTCAGGTATTGGGGAATACGGTGCATATCCGGTTTCCATACATCCTATGTTCGCATTCAGCGATAAAGATTCCGTATACAGACAACTTCATCAGGCGAGCTTCACGTTAGAAGGACATGAAAAAGCGGTTGTGGCATGGCAGAGGGTTTTAAAAGCTCTTGGCAATGCAGTATTGCCAATTGATAAATCGGTAAAGTCTAAATATCATGCAGCAGCAAGTATTTTAAGCAATCATGTAGTTGCCGTGTTAGAGACCGGTTATGAATTGCTAAGGGACTGTGGATTTTCGGAGGAGGAAGCACGGGATTTTAGCCAGATTTTAGTAAAGGATAATGTGCGGCACGTGATTGAAAAAGGAAGTGTGGAAGCATTAACAGGTCCGGTTGAACGGGCAGATACGGAAACCATAAAAACACATTTATCAGTGATGTCAGAGGAACAAAAAAAACTTTATTGTATCTGCGGGAAGAAGCTTGTTGAGATTGCGAAGAAAAAGAATCCAGAACAGAATTATGATGATATCAACAATCTTTTACAAAGCGGCTAAGGAGCCTGGTTACTCGCAAAGTGTGCAAGTGTATTTTCACACTAAATTCGCAGTAAAACTGCTCATTAAGTGTTTGAAAGAGGAAGCACTATGCCCACTAAGCTCGAGGAGACCTCGCAAAGTGTGCAAGTGTATTTTCACACTAAATTCGCAGCAAGGCTGCTCATTAAGTGTTCAATATAGGAGGTTAAGATGAAAAATACGGTTTTAACAGCAAAAGAACAAAAAGAAAAGGGAGAAAAGATTTCCATGCTCACGGCATATGATTATTCTACTGCAAAGTTGATTGATGAAGCAGGAGTCAATATGATTTTGGTAGGGGATTCTCTCGGGAATACGATGCTTGGTTATGAGGATACCATTTCTGTAACGATGGAAGATATGATTCATCATGGAGCCGCTGTGGCAAGAGGAGCAAAAGATGCATTGGTTGTGATAGATATGCCGTTTATGAGCTATCAGACTTCGGTGTATGATGCAGTGGTAAATGCGGGACGGCTGATGAAGGAGGGACGTGCCGGTGCAGTAAAGCTGGAGGGCGGAATCGAGATATGCCCACAGATTGAGGCGATTACGGCTGCAGGAATTCCGGTATGCGCACATTTAGGGTTGACACCACAGTCGATTAATGCCTTTGGAGGCTTCAAGGTGCAGGGGAAGACGGAGGCAGCAGCGAAAAAACTGCTTTCAGATGCAAAAGCAGTTGAGGCTGCCGGAGCATTTGCGGTGGTGTTAGAGTGTGTGCCGGCAAAGCTGGCAGAGCTGGTGACAAAAGAACTGTCTATTCCAACCATTGGCATTGGTGCAGGGAATATATGCGATGGACAGGTTTTGGTATATCAGGATATGCTGGGGATGTTCTCAGATTTTACTCCAAAATTTGTAAAGCGGTTTGAGAATATTGGTGAAATCATGAAAAATGCATTTGCAGAGTATGACCGCGAGGTAAAGGCGGGAAGCTTTCCGGCAAAAGAGCATGAATATACAATCAGTGATGATGTGTTAGAGAAGCTGTATTAGAAAAAATAAATTAGGTAATTGCGAAACTCTGTTTTTCAATATGCCCGTTGTACAATATAGACAAATCACCGCAGGGCACGCTTGCGCTACTTGTCGCTCGTAACGGTACATAAGGTGCCAAAACACGGCACCTAAGTACCGACGGCTCCAAAGTACCCTGCTTGCGATATTGTCTATATTATACAACTAGGTTTTGGAAATAGAGAGTTTCGCAATTACCTAAAAAATAAATTTGAGACAGGAGATATGTACTATGAAAATTTCAGGTTCGATTAAAGAGACAAGACAGCAGGTAAAGGAATGGAAGAAACAGGGGTTATCGGTTGGGCTGGTACCAACTATGGGATATTTGCATGAGGGGCATAAAAGTCTGATTGACCGGGCAAGAAAAGACAATGACAAGGTGGTTGTCAGCATTTTTGTAAATCCGATGCAGTTCGGACCAAATGAGGACTTAGAGACTTATCCCAGAGATTTGGAGAGAGATTCTAAAATTTGTGAGGATGGCGGAGTGGATCTCATTTTTCATCCAGAAGTGGAGGAAATGTACGGACCAGATTTTCATGGTTTTGTGGATATGACCGTGTTGCCGGAGAAGCTTTGCGGTGCCAGCCGCCCGGTGCATTTTAAAGGAGTGCAGACGGTTGTAGCAAAATTGTTTCATATCATTCCGGCAGACCGAGCTTATTTTGGGCAAAAGGATGCACAGCAGCTTGCAATTATCCGCCGTATGGTGATTGACCTTGATTTTGATATTGAGATTATCGGCTGTCCTATCATCCGGGAGGAAGACGGATTGGCCAAGAGTTCGAGAAATACATATTTGTCAGAGGAGGAACGAAAACAGGCAGTTATTTTAAATGCATCCTTGGAGGAGGCAATTCAGGCGATTGAGGTGGGCGAGAAAGATGCCGAAAAGGTAAAGGAAATCATCATAAATAAGTTAGAAACCTGCCCGCTGGCGAAAATTGATTATGTAGAGGTTGTAAGCTTTGACAATATTCAGCCGATTGATAAAATTGAAGGTGCAGTATTGATTGCGATTGCAGTATATATCGGAAATACAAGACTGATCGATAACCGGATTCTCATGTAGGGGATATTTTATGGATAATAAAACTAAAATAATCGTTGCATTCATTGCTGTTTTAGGCATATACTGGCTGTGGGAGAAGAAGAAGGAAGATATTCCGGAAATTATCAAAAAAATAGTATACTGGTATGTTATCTGGGAGCAGTCTATAGCTTCGTAATGTTAGCATTCGTTTCTCACATGAGGATCTTGTTATTAGTGCTAATACTACTGATGTTTTGGTATGCATCAGTCGAGCTCATATTTGGAAGAGGGTGGTATTGGACAGCTGATAAGAACTTTTTGAAAGAATACTATAAATCAGATGGATTATGGCTGTTTAGCCTGCTCGTGATTTTACTTTATTTTGCTGGAAGTTATAAGTAGGAGGGTGCGGTATTGATTGCGATTGCAGTATATATCGGAACCACAAGACTGATCGATAACCGGATTATTATGTAGGAGATATTCTATGGATTTTGATGAATTTAAATATACCATTATTATAATTGCTGTTTTAGTTGGATATCGGCTGTGGGAGTGGAAGAAGGAAGATATTCCGGAAATTATCAAAAAAATAGTATACTGGGTATGTTATCTGGGAGCAGTCTATATCTTCGTATTCGTTTATGAGGATTGGGTTATCCGTTTTTTGGCATTACTGCTATTACCGTTTATGTCATGCCTGGCGATATTTGGAAGATGGAAAAAATGGGCAGCTTTTAAGGAATTTTTGAAAGAATATTATCAATCAGATGGATTATGGCTGTTGAGTTTGTTCGTGATTGCACTTCACTTTGTTTTAGGGTATAAGTAGGAGGGAAAAAGAATATGTTTGTGAATATGTTGAAGGGAAAAATTCACCGGGCAGTGGTAAAACAGGCGGAGCTTAACTATGTGGGGAGTATCACGGTTGATCCTGTGCTGATGGAGGCCGCTGGGATTCTGGAATATGAGTATGTACAGATTGTGGATGTGGAAAACGGGAACCGCTTTGAGACCTATACCATAGCAGGCGAACCGCACAGCGGAATGATCTGTTTGAATGGTGCCGCAGCCCGTCAGGTGGCGGTAGGGGATCATGTGATTATTATGTCCTATGCCCAGATGACCACAGAGGAGGCAAAAGAGCATAAACCGTATGTGGTGTTTGTGGACGATGCAAATCAGATTTGTCAGGTTTCCCGGTATGAGAAGTATGGGCAATTGAGTCCAGGATTTTGAAAGTGTATAATGATGGAGCTGGATTGTATAAGTTGTATAACGAAAGAAAGAGAAAATTGAGTTTCACAATTACCTAATTGAAATGTATAAGAATGAGGAGGAAAAGAAAATGCAGTTAAAACAATCAGATGAAACGTTGAACAGAAATTTAAATCAGGAGCAGGGGAATCAGGATGATGTCAGGGATGAATTTGGAGAATATGAAAAATCGCAAAATGATGGTTTTATGGATCAGTTTGAAGAACAGACCTATGTGAGCAGTATGCCAGAGCCTGAAAAAAAGGGTTTTAAGGAAAAGGCTTCGATTGCATGTATTGTGTTGATATTTGGTTCTTTGACTCTATGGTGCCTGCTGTCAGGTGTAAAGGGACTTTTCTTAGCCAATACCCATTCTATGGATGAGGCTTTCACGAATTTAACAAAGGGTGACATATATGAAGGGGAGATATCTTACATATCGCCGGAATTTTGTGAATTAAAGCATACGATCAATCTGATTCCAGCGGGAACGGAGCATTTTTACCTGATGTTTTCGCCAGATGGGGAACATGTTGTTCCAATCCGTGCATCAAAAAAATGGGACAAGCAGTTTGCAGGCGATTCTGTGCAGATGGTTTCCTTAAAGGAGAAGGGAATTGTCCGTGAGATGGATTATAAAGTGAGAGGGGAATTGTCATCCATTGTGACTGCCTTTGCAGAAGAGGGGATTAAGGTGGAGCCCTCTTTGTATGTGGATTTAATTGCAGACCGGATGAGCGTTTTGCAGATCATCGCAGGAATCCTTATTATAGTATGTGTGGTTTATTTTGTCTTTATTGCGGACAAGGAGGTTATCACTTCCGTGAAAGGATCTTTTAGCAGTCCGGCAGCATTCATTATGTCGGTGTTGGTTTTTGTGGTATTAGGAATGGTGATTTACCTGCTGAATATGGTGGGATTTTAATGAAATATGTAAACAAACTTTGTATTCGTTGTATCAGAGAAGGAGAAAAATATGTTACAGGGAAAGACAGTTGTGCTTGGAGTTACCGGCTCCATAGCTGCTTATAAAATTGCGAATTTAGCAAGCATGCTGGTAAAATTACATGCCGACGTAAATGTGGTCATGACGCAAAATGCCACCAATTTTATCAATCCGATCACCTTTGAAACATTGACGGGAAATAAATGTCTGGTGGATACCTTTGACCGGAATTTTGAATTTAATGTAGAGCATGTAGCACTGGCAAAAAGGGCAGATTTATTTATGGTGGCGCCGGCATCTGCCAATGTGATTGGGAAAATCGCTAACGGAATTGCAGATGATATGCTGACAACTACGATTATGGCATGCAGGGCACCAAAGCTTATCGCTCCTGCAATGAATACGAATATGTTTGAAAATCCGATTGTACAGGATAACATAAAGAAGTTAGAAGCTTACGGATATGAAATTATATCGCCTGCAACTGGTTATCTTGCCTGCGGGGACACGGGAGCAGGAAAGCTGCCGTCAGAGGAGGTACTTTTGGAATATATTAAAAAGGAGCTTCACCATGAGAAGGACCTGACGGGGAAAAAGGTGCTTGTGACGGCGGGACCAACCTGTGAGGCCATTGATCCGGTACGATTTATCTCAAACCATTCCACTGGCAAAATGGGTTATGCCATTGCAAGATGTGCTATGGAACGCGGAGCACAGGTTACATTGATTACAGGAAAAACCTCGGTTTCCAAGCCGCCATTTATGAAAGTGATCGAGGTGGTAAGTGCTGCTGATATGTATGAGGCGGTAAAGGAGCATATGGAAGAGTCAGATTTTATTATCAAATCAGCGGCGGTTGCCGATTACACCCCGGAGCATGTGGCAGATGAGAAAATCAAGAAAAAAGAGTCTGATATGTCCATTTCCCTAATAAGAACGACAGATATTTTAAAGTATGTAGGAGAGCATAGAAGAAAGGGACAGGTCATCTGCGGCTTTGCCATGGAGACGAAGGATTTGATTGAAAATGCGACAGAAAAGCTTATATCTAAGAATGTAGATATGATCGTGGCAAATAATTTAAAAGTAACGGGTGCTGGGTTTGGAACTGATACCAATGTAGTAACCCTGGTTAAGAAAGACGAACAAAGGAAGCTGCCACTTATGACCAAGGATGAGGTGGCAAAAGCCATTTTGGATGAAATGCTTGCCATGTATAAAGAGGCTTAGACAGAAAGGTATCAAGGATATGAAGAAAAGAGTATTGATTTTAGATATTGACGGAACACTTACCAATAGCAAAAAAGAGATTACAGATACCATGCTTGACGCATTGCTTGATATCCAGCAAAATGGTGCAAAGATCATTATTGCTTCCGGCAGACCAACCCATGGGGTGAAATGGATTGCGGATGCACTGAAGCTTTCAGAATATGGCGGTTATGTACTTTGTTTTAATGGGGCACGTATTACGGATGTAAAAACCGGAGAAATAGTGTATCAGCAGAAATTTCCGAGAGAGTGTATTGATTCCTTATATGATTATGCGATTGCCCATAATATGGGATTAGTGACCTATGAGAAAGACTGTGTCGTTACCGGAACCAGAATTGATGAGTATATGGAGTTTGAGGCAAAGCTTAATTTTATGAAACTGAAACAGGTTGATGATTTTAAGCATTATGTTAATTTTGATGTGAATAAATGTCTGTTCACTGCCAGCGTGGAAGAAGCCCATTTTCTGGAACAGGAATTGGCGGATATGTACAAAGGAGTGCTTAGTATTTACCGTTCGGAGCCATTTTTTATAGAATGTATGCCGTTAGGGGTAGATAAGGCGGCATCACTTGAGCATTTATTCCAAAAAAGCGGTGTGGACCGTGAGGATACAGTCGCATGTGGCGACGGATATAATGATATGTCCATGATAAAATATGCGGGAGTCGGAATTGCCATGGCAAATGCGCAGGAAGCGGTGAAGGAGGCAGCCGATCTGGTTACCAGACGGACAAATGATGAGGATGGCCTGCTAGAGGTAATCGAGAAGTATTTCCGGTAAAGAGAATGGAGGGAATGAAGCAGTGGTAATCAGAAAACATTATTATGTCAGCGGCAGGGTACAGGGAGTGGGCTTTCGTTACCGTGCCTATTATATTGCACAGACCTTTGGGCTTACCGGATATGCAAAAAATCTGCCAGACGGCAGGGTGGAATTAGAGGTGCAGGGAGAAGAGGAACTGGTAAGGGAATTTTTAGGCAGAGTGGAGGAGGGAAGATTTATCCATATCGAGAAGATTGAGAGCAGTGATATGGAGGTGGATGCATGTGGATATGGTTTTTTTATGGATTGAAGGCGAAAGTTCCATATAAGTATGCCGATATTTCCTGCAAAAGGCAAAGACAGTAGAAGTTATGAAAATAAAGGTATTGAAGAGTGGTAACGATAGGATGAAGACCGAGTACAAGGTATTTACTGCCAATGGAAAGACTGTAAAGGGCAGTAAAATTACGGAAACAATAAAGTAAGAAGATGGCATGGACAAATTAGAATGATTATGTTAGGATTAGTAAATCTGGAACGCTGCTGATCAGCGGTGAAGGGTAGATGTTGGGATGACAATTTAGAAACCACAGCGGTGATATACATAAAGTGATTATTCATGCGGGAGTGACGGGCATCGAGACAGTGAATTTTACGAATGTCGGAACTTAACCGAGATTTAATATTAGGAGGCAGATTTTTATGAGAACCATTAGACAAGAGAAATATTTCATTACATGGATGGCAGCGGTTTTATTTTTTTGCTTTGTAATCAGTGGAACGGTTCATGCTGCGGAGACGAGGCAGATTACCAAAACAGACAATGTTGTTATCTGTAGGAAGGATGGTGTGGCAGTAAAGGATGTTTATGTGGCTGCTGTTTCTGCTGATAATGAGTACAAAATCGTAAAACCATGCACAAAAAACAGTAAGATATATTATTTTAATAAAAATGGGGTAGGAACGGTATATAAGGGAACCGGATTTATTAAGATTGCCTATAATGGAAAAACGAAGACTTACTACAGCAAAAAAGGAAATCTTTTGACGAATCAGATTGTGGGCAGTAAGAAAACAGGATATTATTATGTGGACAAAACGGGAGTTAAGGTTACAGATAAGACGGTGCAGTATGCTGTAAAATTTGTAAGAGCACATACGAAGTCTTCAGATTCCAAGGAGACAAAGCTGAAGAAATGCTATAATTATTTATGGAAGAATTATAAATACCAGCGTGTTTATGGCAGTAAGACCTCCCGTGCTTTGAATCCGAAGGCAAAAGATATGAGTAAGATTTCTAAGGAGATGTTTAAGAGCAAGAAAGGCAACTGTCACCGCTATGCGTCCTGTTTTGCCTATATAGCCAGGGTACTTGGTTATGACAGCAAGGTAGCAGTGGGAAGTGTTACAAGCCTTCACGGCGGCAACACACCTCATGGATGGACTTTAGTAAAGTATAATGCATCAGGAAAGAAATATAAATGGTACATCTGTGATCCGGATATGGAAATAAACAATGTCAGTACCTATATGAAAGAAACGCATCCATGCAATGTTACGACAAAATGGAATTGTACTTTGACAATAAAAGACGGAAAGGTAACCTGGAAATGATATTTTCTTCATTAGAGTTTGTGTGTGTATTTTTGCCAATTACATTTCTACTATATTGTATCTTACCGTCCATCAAATTAAGAAATGGGCTCCTCATTGCTGCCAGTTTATTGTTCTATGCATATGGTGAGCCTGTTTTTGTGAGTCTGATGATATTTTCAGCACTATTTAATTATTTTATGGCAAGAGGCATTGCAGGAAAAAAGAAAAAGCTGCTTTTAGTCATTACCTTGATTGTGAATTTTGCAATGTTAGGTGTTTTTAAATATGCAATGTTTTTTGTGGACAGTATGAATGGGCTTTTTCATTTAAATATTTCCTGTCCCCAAATTGACCTGCCGATTGGAATTTCTTTTTTCACATTTCAGGTGGTATCGTATGTGGTGGATGTGTACCGGGGAAAAGTCGAGGTTCAAAAAAGTTTTCCGAAGTTGTTGCTCTATATATCTTTTTTTCCACAACTGATTGCAGGTCCTATTGTCCGTTATACAGATATCAGTAAAGCATTGGATGAGCGAAGCATGAATATTGAAAATGCTGCATTTGGTCTCAGGCGGTTTATCTGTGGTCTGGCAAAAAAAGTTTTGATTGCCAATACCATGGGCAGTGTGGCAGATGCCATATTTGCGGCGCAGATTGATACGGTTAATGTATTAGGGGCATGGATTGGGGCAATTGCCTATCTGATGCAGATTTACTATGATTTCAGTGGATATAGTGATATGGCAATCGGTCTTGGAAGGATGTTCGGGTTTGAATTCCGTGAGAACTTCCAATATCCTTATGGGGCAGCCAGCATACAGGAGTTCTGGAAACGGTGGCACATTTCATTATCCGGTTGGTTTAAGGAATATGTATATATTCCGCTGGGGGGCAACCGGAAAGGAAAATTCCGCTCTGCCATGAACCGGATGTGTGTTTTTTTACTGACAGGATTATGGCATGGTGCAAACTGGACTTTTGTACTCTGGGGAATTTACCACGGTCTGTTTTTGCTGCTTGAGGAGTATGTTCCATTTGTCAAAAAGCTGCCAAAATGGCTGAATCATGTATACACGATGGTGGTGGTCTGCGTGGGCTTTGTCATGTTTCGTGCAGATACAGTGATCGATGGGTTTTCCTACATCGGGCAGATGTTTACAGGCTTTTTTAACAGTCCGGCAGCAATTGCTCTTGTCTGTCAGCAAATGACACCATATTTTATTGTTATGTTTTTGGCAGCTGTGATTGGAATGGCACCCATCCGTTTTCTTGCCAACCGGATTAGAAAGCAGGAGGAAAATAGCGCACTGCTTACAGGAAAATGGAAATGGATGCAAAAAGGACTTTTTACCATGGCATTTTTATTGCTGGTATGGTGCATGGTACGGCTTTCGGGAAGTACATACAATCCGTTTATTTATTTTAGATTCTAGGGCTTGGTGAATTATTTATGAAAAAATCAGAAAAAATATTATTTGTTGCTGCCTGTATAGTAATATGTCTCATACCCTTTGTGGGCATGACAGTTGCCCCGACCAACGATACAACGGAAAACAGGAAAATGGTGCAGCTTCCGGCGTTCATAGAAGGAGACACGATAAATAAAGAATATTTGGAACAGCTTGGTCTGTATTTTGAGGATCATTTTGCATTGCGGAACATGCTGGTAATGGCAGATTCGGTTATACAGAGTAAGGTATTTTATGTGTCCAACATGGATACTGTGATTGCCGGAAAAGATGGCTGGCTTTATTATACAGCAACCCTGAGTGACTATCAGGGAAAGCAGACGCTTTCAGAGCGGGGGGTATGGAATGCGGTACATAATCTTTCAATGACCCAGCACTATGTGGAAAATCATGGAGCGACTTTTCTGGTTACGGTAGCACCAAACAAAAACTCCCTTTATAGTGAGAATATGCCGTACTATTATAAGAACAAAGTCAGTAATACAAAAAATATGGATTTGTTTGATAAGGCTCTTTTAGAATCGCAGATTTCCTATGTAAATCTGTTTGAATTGTTTGAGAAGCAGGAGGAAACCCTTTATCTGAAACGGGATTCCCACTGGAACCAGAAAGGGGCAGTTCTGGTGTATAATGCAATGATGGATTTTCTGATGTTAGAGCATGATACTTACGAAACCGTTCCCAATATCCGTACAAAGACCGAATACGGAGATTTAAATAAAATGTTGTATCCATTTTGTGTTTTTCCAGAATGGAATTATGCGTATCAGAAGGAACAGGACTATTCTTATATGACGGACACGCAAGGTGTGGAGGATACCTGGATAGAGACGGTGAACAAAGAAGGGAAGGGCAGTCTGTTGATGTTTCGGGATTCTTTTGGAAATACATTGCTTCCTTTGATGGCAGATACCTTCAAAACCGCATATTTTTCAAAAACAGTTCCATATAATCTGGAGCAATATATGGAAAATTATGAGCCGGAAAATGTAATAATCGAAAAGGTGGAGCGGAATATAGATGATTTTGCACAAGAGCCTCCCATTATTACAGCTTTTGAGGTTGATGTGCCTGGTGAGATACAGACGGTTACCACAAAGACAACTCTTGAGATGAAGGAATCGGAATATAACGTAGATTATTGGCAGATTGCAGGCAGCATGGATGAAGAATATATGTCAGAAGACAGCCCTGTTTATGTGAAACTCACAAATGGTGATTATCAAAAGATTTATGAGGCGTTTACGGTTTCTTTGGAGGATTCTGACTGGGGATATCTTTTGTATCTCGCAAAGGATGAGGTTTTGCCCGGGAAAATGGAAGTTTCTGTCCTGACAGGTACAGATAAAAGCTTGTTGCAGGTACAGATGGGAACTTTTGATACAAGTTTATTAGATAAATAAAACAGGAAAAGGGCTATGTGGGAAGATGAATGATATTAAAAAAATATATGATATAATGTCACCAACGGTCGCGAAGCGAAGGTTGATGACCTGTGCGAACATCAGCGAGCTTCATTATGGTAAAAATGAAGCGGTTAAAGTACTTTTGCTGTGCTGGATGGGGATTATCGGGAGTATCCTGCTTACCGGTTGTGGAAGGAACACCCTGGAGGTTACCATATCAGACGGATATTCGAATACTTTACTGGAAACATGTCCCGGCAAGACTGTGGAACAGCTGCTTTGTGAAGCAGATATCCGGGTGGGTGAGAAGGATGAGATATCGCCGGCGTTGGATGAGGTGATTACAGAGGAAAATGCTAAGATTGTGATCAATCGTTTTGCAAAAGTGAAGATTTTGACAAAAGAGGCTGACAGTGAGGTGGAGCTTACCGGAGGAACCGTGAAGATGGCCTTGGAAAAGGCTGGTATTAAACCGATGAAAAATGATTATATAAACCATGACTTGTCAGCATATCTCACAGACAATATGGAGATTTCGGTTGTTCATAGAATGGAAATTACACTCATGACAGACGGAATGACCAAAAAGCTGCTGACGCGTGCTCTTACGGTACAGGAATTGCTGGAAGAACAGCAGATTACACTGGGAGAAATAGACCGTGTATCTCCAAAGCTTACAGAAGCTCTTGAAAATGGCGGTAAGGTGGTGGTACAGCGTGTGGAGATCAAAGAGCTTATTGAAAATGAACCAGTTCCATTTGAGACAGAGGTGACCTATTCTAATAGCATGCTGGTGGGAACCAGTATAGTTAACCAGGAAGGAGTAAATGGAGAAAAGAGAGTTACATACAAGGTCACATATGTGGATGGCAAAGAAGAAAGCCGGGAGGTTGTGAAGGAAGAGATTATCAAAAAAGCGGTTAGCCAGGTGTTAGTACAGGGGTCAAAACCAAAGGGAAAGACGGTTGTTTCAAAGGAAAGGGTGGATGACTGTGACGGCTCCGGTCATGGCTATTATGTTATTACTTATTCGGATGGTTCGGTGGAGTATAAGGATTATTAGATAGAGGAAGACTGCAAGCAGATGAGGTCCCCTGAGTTTCAAAGCTCTAGAAACTCAGGGGTTCTATTTTTAAATACAGTGTAATACCGGAATCCGCAGTTTTTAAGTAATTCCTGTGCGATATCAAAACCAAACCCGATATCCTCCCTTTTATGGGCATCACTTCCAACGGTAATGATTTCCCCTCCCATTTCCCTGTATAGCTTAAGGGCATCCATATGTGGGTGGGGAAAACCGATTTTGCGGATTCCTGCAGTGTTGATCTCGATTCCTTTTCCCTTCTCAATCAGTAGTTTGAAAAGCTCTTCAAAAATATCCCGGTAATCGTGAAAACGGTAGGGAAAGGACTTGTCCGGGCAGTAGCGCACAGCATAGTCGAGGTGTCCATACACGTCAAAGGCAGAAGTAAGCCGTATATTTTCTACCTCAGACATAAAATATTTCCGGTAAGCATCCCTGTAAGTCATTCCCTCATAGTATTCAGGGTAATAGGGATCACCCTTTACAAGACCTGTAAGGTGGGAGGATCCGATGATAAAATCAAAATCATATTGACTGGCAAGTTCGGTTACCTTGTCCGCCACCTCCGGGCAGATTCCCTGCTCCACGCCAATGCAAAGTGTTATCTTTTTGCTGTATTGTTCACGGAGTCTTTTGAGACAATCGATATATGCCGGAAAATCCAATTGGAAATCCATATCCGGTGCTTCTTTGGATACCGGAAAATCCGTATCGTGGTGATCGGTAAAATACACATAGGAAAATCCTTTTTCAATGGCTGTTTCTATAATAGATTCTGGTTTTTCTTCTGAATCTGAGGAAAAGCATGAATGAACATGCATATCTGTGGCTATCATATATAAGTACCTTCTTTCAAAGTTAATCAGGTATTGGGAATTTCGCCTGTAAAAAAGTGTATACGGGAATCCGTTTACCTGTGAAATAGTAGAGTGTTTATCAGACCATATACTAACATAAGTAGAGTAAATCGTCTATGCCCAAATGAGAATATATGGATGCAGGACTTGCAGCTATTTCTTTTTCTGGTAGAGGCAAAAACTGGCATAAATGGAAAGATTTCACAAATTTGGTAAAATTCATAATAAAAACAGATTTACTACTTGAAATTTCACTTTAAAAAAGGTATTATATTGGCATAGGTCAGTCGGACAAGCGGTGACCCAATTAATATTCTAAACACTAGGAGGATTTATTCATGGCAGTAAAAGTTGCAATCAATGGATTTGGACGTATCGGACGTCTTGCATTCAGACAAATGTTCGGAGCTGAAGGGTATGAAGTAGTGGCAATCAACGATTTAACAAGCCCTAAGATGTTAGCACACTTATTAAAGTATGACTCTTCACAGGGTAAGTATGAGAAGGCTGACACTGTAACAGCAGGTGAGGATTCTATTACAGTTGACGGTAAGGAAATCAAGATTTACGCGTTCCCAGATGCTAACAATTGCCCATGGGGTGATTTGAATGTAGACGTAGTTTTAGAGTGTTCAGGTTTCTACTGCAGCAAAGATAAGGCTCAGGCTCATATCAATGCAGGTGCTCGTAAGGTAGTTATCTCAGCTCCGGCTGGTAACGATCTTCCTACAATCGTTTATAACACAAACCATGAGACACTGAAAGCTTCTGATACAATCATTTCTGCAGCTTCTTGTACAACAAACTGTTTGGCACCTATGGCGGATGCTCTTAACAAGTATGCAGCAATCCAGTCAGGTATCATGGTAACCATTCATGCATACACAGGTGATCAGATGACTCTTGATGGACCTCAGAGAAAGGGTGACTTAAGAAGATCTCGTGCAGCAGCAGTTAATATCGTTCCTAACTCAACAGGTGCAGCTAAGGCTATCGGTCTTGTAATCCCTGAGTTAAATGGTAAGTTAATCGGTTCTGCTCAGCGTGTTCCTACTCCTACAGGTTCTACAACAATCTTAACAGCAGTTGTTAAGGGTGCTGATGTAACAGTTGATGGTATCAATGCAGCAATGAAGGCAGCAGCTAACGAGTCATACGGTTACAATGAGGATGAAATCGTTTCTTCTGATATCGTTGGAATGAGATATGGTTCTTTATTCGATGCTACTCAGACAATGGTTTCAAAGGTAACAGATGACTTATATGAGGTACAGGTAGTTTCTTGGTATGATAACGAGAACTCTTACACATCTCAGATGGTAAGAACAATCAAGTACTTCTCAGAGTTAGCATAATTTTAGAGTATTATGACCTTGAAGGTCCGGTCTATTTGGACCGGACTTTCTTTTTGTCACATTGGAAAGTACCACGTGTACGATGGTTAGGAAATATATATATGAAAGGAGCAGAACAATGCTTAATAAGAAATCAGTAGATGATATCAATGTAAAGGGTAAGAAGGTTTTAGTTCGTTGTGATTTTAATGTTCCATTAATTGATGGTAAGATTACTGACGAGAATCGTTTGGTTGCAGCACTGCCAACAATCAAGAAGTTAATTGCAGATGGCGGTAAGATTATTCTTTGTTCCCACTTAGGAAAGGTTAAAACAGAGGAAGATAAGCAGACAAAGACATTAGCTCCGGTGGCAACCCGTTTATCTGAGCTGCTCGGTCAGGAAGTTAAGTTTGCAGCAGATCCTGAGGTTGTAGGTCCGAATGCAAAGGCTGCCGTTGAGGCAATGAAGGATGGAGAGGTTATTCTTTTAGAGAATACCCGTTTCAGATCAGAGGAGACAAAGAACGGAGAGGCATTTTCTAAGGATTTGGCTTCTTTATGTGATGTATTCGTAAATGACGCATTTGGTACTGCACATAGAGCACACTGCTCCAATGTTGGTGTAACAGAGTTTGTGGATACTGCAGTGGTTGGTTATTTAATGCAGAAGGAAATCGACTTCTTAGGGAATGCAGTGAACAATCCAGAGAGACCATTCGTTGCAATCCTTGGTGGTGCAAAGGTTTCTTCTAAGATTTCCGTTATCGAGAACTTACTTGATAAAGTAGATACATTGATTATCGGTGGTGGTATGGCATATACATTTATGGCAGCACACGGTGAGGAAGTTGGTAATTCCCTTCTTGAGGAGGATTACAAGGAATATGCGCTTGAAATGGAGAAGAAGGCTGAGGAGAAGGGAGTTAAGCTGTTAATTCCAATTGATACCGTTGTAGCAGATGACTTCTCGAATGATGCAAACTTCAAGGTGGTTGGCCGTGGTGAGATTCCAGCAGATATGGAAGGTCTTGATATTGGACCAGAGACTGAAAAATTATTTGCAGATGCAATAGCAGGTGCGAAGACTGTTGTTTGGAACGGACCTATGGGATGTTTTGAGATGCCAAACTTTGCAAAAGGTACGATTGCAGTAGCAGAGGCTATGGCAAAGCTTCAGGGTGCTACAACCATTATCGGCGGTGGTGACTCTGCAGCAGCTTGTAACCAGTTAGGTTTTGGTGATAAGATGACTCACATTTCAACAGGTGGTGGAGCTTCCCTTGAATTTTTAGAGGGCAAGGAGCTTCCAGGTGTAGCTGCCGCTAATGATAAGTGAGAACTTAATGAGCACAAGTGAAACGCAGTGCGAATTTAGTTCGAACTTATGTCGACGAAGTTAACGAACTAGGGTCAATGGCGCAGGGTGAGTGCTACGCAGATCGACAAAGTGAGAACAAATATATTATAAGGAGAAACAGACATGGCAAGAAAGAAAATTATTGCAGGCAACTGGAAGATGAACAAAACTCCTAGTGAAGCGGTTGCTTTGATTGAGGAGTTAAAGCCATTGGTACAGAATGAGGATGTAGATGTAGTATTTTGTGTACCGGCAATTGATATTATCCCGGCAGTTGAGGCTACAAAGGGAACCAATATCAATATTGGCGCAGAGAATATGTATTTTGAGGAAAGCGGAGCTTATACTGGTGAAATTGCTCCGAATATGTTAGTCGATGCAGGTGTAAAATATGTTGTTCTTGGTCACTCAGAGAGACGTGAATATTTTGCAGAGACAGATGAGACCGTAAATAAGAAGGTACTTAAGGCATTAGAGAATGGTATTACACCAATCATCTGCTGTGGCGAATCTTTGACACAGAGAAAGCAGGGAATTTACCTTGAGTGGATTGCAATGCAGATTAAGATTGCATTCCAGAATGTAACGGCTGACCAGGCGAAGACTTGTGTAATTGCTTATGAGCCAATCTGGGCAATTGGTACAGGAGAGACTGCTACGGACGACCAGGCAGAAGAAGTGTGTGCAGCAATCCGTAAGGTAATCGGTGAGGTATATGACGGGGCAACTGCTGAGGCAATCCGTATCCAGTATGGCGGTTCTATGAATGCAGGAAACGCAGCATCTTTACTTGCTAAGCCGAATATTGATGGTGGATTAGTTGGTGGTGCATCTCTGAAAGCAGATTTTGGTAAAATTGTAAACTATAACAAATAAGAGAGTCAATTGAAAAGGATCGTCTGAATATAGACGGTCCTTTTGTCTGTGTAAATGTAAACGGAAGTGTAGGATAACTTAGAAAATATATTTATGCAGTGAGCGTTAAGCCAGACCGGCTTAACAGAATAGGGAAAGATGGGAGATACCAATGAAGAAAAGACAGTTTCTATTTATTTTTTTATTATTTGTTATGTGCTTGATGCTTCCGTTTGACGTAGCGGAAGCAAAAAGTGTATTTGAGGTTAGTGCCCAGTGTGAGGAAAGCCCAAATGCGACATTGAGGATTAAGGTGAGTGAAAATACTTATCCATCCTTTGAAATTTATCGTGCAGAATCTGCAAACGGAACCTATGAGAAGATAGGGGAAATTGGATATCGTGATGACGATGATTATGATAGTGATGACAACTATAACAATAATTATTATGAAGGATATGAGTATGATTCTAAAAATAAATGCTATTATATCATATATTATTATACGGATTATAATCTGCAGGTTGGAAAGACATATTATTACAGGGTAGATGCCTGTGGGAAAGATGGAACAATCATATCGAAAATGGCGCAGACGGAGATTTTATGTGCGGGTCCCCAAATCACATACGGGAAAAGAAATGGAAAATTAGGGGCAAAACTTAAATGGTCGAAGATTGAGAATGCGGACGGCTATCTGATTTACTGTGTGAAGGATTATGATGATAAGAGTAACTATGTGGCTGTAGACATGAATGATCTTTCAAAGTATGAACTGGTTAAGACGATTAACAATTCGAATACGTTGACTGCAAGCTTTTCAAAGTTGAAAAATGGTGTAACCTATATATATCGGATCTGTTCTTACCAGAATGTGAACGGAGAGAAGGTTCTAAGTACATTATCACCGGCGAAAGCGGTTTTGATGAATTATTATTCTTATGATGGGGAGTCCTATTCACAGAGGATAAAGAGGGCATTTGGCTCTGAAAAGAAGAAAAGGAGTAATTATAAGACGGCAAATAAGGCGTCAAAGCAGATGAAGCGGATTAAGATAAAGGTATGGGATTACAAGAAAGGGAAAAAAGGTAAGAAAGTTACGAAAACAAAGTATCTGACGGTTAATAAAAAACTTGCCCCATCTATCCAGCAGATGTTTGCCGAGATTTATAAGAGCAAGGAAAAGCAGGTAATTAAAGATATTGGATGCTACAGTTACCGTGCCGGTGAACATATGTATGGTATGGCAATTGATATTAATCCGAATGAAAATTATATGATCGATAAGGTAAATGGTAAGAAGAAAATATTGTCAGGAAGCTATTGGAAGCCGAAAAAGGATCCATATTCCATTCCTAATAATTGTGAGATGGTACGGATTATGAGAAGATATGGATTTTACCGTGGAGACTGGGGAGACCGGAAGGATTATATGCATTTTTCTTATTTCGGAACGTGATAAAAGAGAATTGTATCAGGTGAATGAAAAGGAACGTCAGAATAAACATCTGTCGTTCCTTTTTTTACAGGGAATTTATAAATTCTATCAAGGCTTCATATTGGGCAGGTTCCAGTTTTTCTGAAGCATGTAGTAAATCTAATTGGCATTTGGTAAGTGATAAGGTACATTCTCCCTCTTCTAAAAAGAACTGGGAAAGTGTAATACCAAAGGCATCACATATTTTATTAAGAGATGGGATGGAAGGAAGCATATTTTTGCGATACCATGAGGATATTGTAGATTGTGTGAGACCAGAGTGCTCAGCAAGCTGATATTCTGTCCAATGGCGTTCTTCTCTTAAAGCTACGATTTTTTCTAAAACATTCATGAAACTCTCCATTCTACTGTCAAATACAGTGATTAAACAGCTAAAAAGAATAAGCTAAATATTATCATCTCTATCATACTAAATGAAAGTATTGCCAAATAATACGAAAAGATGTATAATTATTACGATATTACGAAGTGATAAAGTGCAGATGCTACGGTTTGTAAGAAGGAGTACGTTGGTATGAGGGTATCGATTATTGTTCCCTGTTATAACGAGCAGGAGGCATTACCTATATTTTATGAGGAGATAAACAGAGTATTAGAAAGTATGCCCTGTGAATATGAAATTTTATTTATCAATGATGGATCTTACGATAATACGTTGGACATTTTAAAGAAAATTGCAGGCAGGAATAAGATGGTAAAATATATTTCGTTTTCAAGGAATTTCGGCAAAGAAGCGGCAATATATGCGGGTTTTTGCAATGTGACAGGTGATTACACAGCAATTATGGATGCGGATATGCAAGATCCTCCCGCATTGCTGCCTCAGATGTTGGAGATTTTGTTAACAGGGGATTATGACAGTGTAGCGACCAGACGGGAAAACAGAGCCGGAGAACCGGTGGTGCGCAGTTGGTTTGCCAGATGGTTTTACCGCATCATTAATAGAATTTCGGATGCAGATATCATGGATGGTGCAAGAGATTTTCGTTTGATGAAAAAGAGTATGGTAGATGCTATTGTGAAAATGGGAGAATATAACCGATTTTCAAAGGGAATATTTGGCTGGGTGGGATTTCATACATACTGGCTTTCATATGAGAATCAGGAGCGGGTGGCAGGTGAGACAAAATGGAATTTTTGGAAGCTTATGCGATACGCATTAGAAGGAATTATTGATTTTTCACAGGCGCCTTTAAGTCTTGCATCATGGTTTGGAGTTATTATGACTGCATGTTCTTTTATGGCTGTAGTATTTATTATTGTAAGAAAACTGTTGTTTGGGGATTCTGTTGAGGGTTGGGCTTCTTTAGCATGTATTATTACTTTTATTGGAGGTGTCCAGCTTTTTTGTATAGGGCTTATGGGGCAATACATCGCAAAGGCATACTTAGAAGTAAAAAAGCGGCCGCACTATATTATAAGTGAAAGCAATCAGGATAACATTGAGAATGTGAATTAGTTAGATACTGGTAATTGTTTTATAAAAGGGTGATAAAGCTGTCTGTTTGGCAGGTGTTTTTTAGAGGAGGAGAATGGAAGTGAGACAGGAAAATAAAAAAATGAATCATAAGATAAAGGCAGCTTTGACGATATTCATTATACTGCATATCATATTTGCAGTCTTTTTAGGGATGAATAAAATAAATTTTCATTATGATGAATGGCTGACATTTGGACTTGCAAATAACACCATGGGAGGTGTAAACATAGAAAACGGAAAATTGTATCATGGTTTTTCATTGTATAATGATTATTTATCTGTAAAAGATGCAGAACGTTTTGATTATGAAGGGGTGTGGGAAAATCAGGCGAAAGATGTGCATCCACCCTTTTACTATGTAATAATTCACACAATCTGCTCTGTTTTTTCAGAGCAGTCCAGCAAATGGTTTGGTATTATTCCAAACATTTTTTTTATGGTGTGTATAGATATTTTCCTTTTTTTATTGGCAAAATGTATATTGAAAGAAGATTGGCTTTCATTCATTACAGCTTTTGCAGCCGGGACGAATATGCTTGCCATGAATATGGTGATTTTTTTGCGGATGTATGAAATGGTGACATTTTTTATTGTCTGTATATCGTTATTGTTTTCGATGTACTTTAATAGGGATAAGGATTGGAAGTTCTATATTGGCTGTTATTTATGTGCGGTAGGTGGTACAATGACACATTACTATTTTTTGGTATATCTGTTTTTCCTATGCATTTTCTTTGGCATCCGTTTATTGATACAAAGAAAATGGAAGGAAATATGTAGTTTTTTTTTAACATTTCTCATAGCTGGTGGAAGCTGTGTTTTGATTTTTCCAGCGATGATAAAACAGATATTTTGTGGCAGTACAAGAGGGAAGCAGGCTTTTTCAGCAATACAGACATTTCAAAATTATGGTAAATATTTAGTGGAATATTACGAAATTCTAAATACGGATATATTTGGAGGGGTGTCTATCTGGATTTTATTTGGATTTTGCTGCTTCGTTTTTTGGCTTATCTACAAAAAAAGACTGAACAAATGGGTGGAGAGAATGGATTTAGTTCCGGTTATGCTTTTATCTGCAGGAGTCTTATATGTCATATTAATCGCTAAAATAGCACCTTATCGTACCGATCGATATGTTATGCCTGTTGGCTGGATTTTTATTGTGTTTTTTGTTTGGCTTATTAAAGATTTAACTACCGTTATGGATATAACCGGTAAAGGCAGGCTAAATGGAGGGATTTTACTAATATTATTGTTTATGGCATTGAGTTCGATGAGGATATCGGACTGGAAGTACAAATATGATTACCAAAACGATCAGCAGCGGTTTGATATCGTAGAGGAATATAAGGCCTGTTCTGTTATTTATGTTTACAGGGTACGATCCAGAACAGCGTGTAATGCTCAGGAATTAAAGAGATGCAAGGATTATGTTTTTGTCAAACCGAAAGGATTGCAGAAGCTTGTGGAAAAAGAGGATAAGAATCAGATGCTTCTATATATTGATGAAAAGTATGATGATGCTGAAATTATCAACACAATATTAGCAGAAAATACCCATTTGAAGGGAGCAACCTTCCTGTTTAAAAGCAGGTATGCAAAGGTGTATTATATGGAGTAGAGTCTTTGCTTTTATGTAGAGGAGTTGCTATACTTGGAAAACGCAAGGTTTTTAGTATGGCAGCTTCTTATTTTTTTCTTGTCTTATTGGGATAAAACAGTTATAATATTTAGCGTATATTGTATAACAGAAAGAAAGAGGTATCAAAATGTACAAAATTGTTAGTAAAGAGACACTCAACAGTGCAGTTGAGTTGATGGAGATTGAGGCACCATTTGTTGCAAACAAGTGTGAAGCCGGGCAGTTTGTGATTGTTCGTGTAGATGAGGATGGTGAGAGAGTACCTCTTACGATTGCAGATTATGACAGAGAGAAAAAGACGGTTACGATTATTTACCAGGTAGTAGGATATTCTACAGAGCTTCTTTCCAAGAAGCAGGCTGGTGAATATGTAGAGGATTTTGTAGGACCTTTAGGACAGCCGGCACCTCTTCATAAATGTGAGCATGTAATTGGTGTAGCCGGTGGTGTGGGTTCCGCTCCGCTTTACCCACAGCTTAGAAAGCTTCATGAAATGGGTGTTAAGGTAGACGTTATTATTGGTGGACGCTCTGCTGAGTTTGTTATTTTAGCTGAGAAGTTCAAGGAATTTTGTGATAATGTATATATTGCAACGGATGATGGAAGTCTTGGAACAAAGGGATTTGTTACTACAGTGCTTCAGGAATTGATTGATAAGGGTGAGAAGTTTGACGAGGTGATTGCCATTGGACCACTGATTATGATGAAGAATGTGGTAAATGTAACAAAGCCTCTCAATATTCCAACTGCGGTATCCTTAAATCCGATTATGATTGATGGAACAGGTATGTGTGGTGGCTGCCGTGTAACCGTTGGCGGTGAGACGAAGTTTGCCTGCGTGGATGGTCCTGATTTTGATGGATTTTTAGTTGATTTTGATGAATGTATGAAACGTCAGGGAATGTTTAAGGAAGAAGAACATGCCTGCAAGCTGGCAAATGCATAATAAATTGTTTTAGAAGTGGTTGCAGATTGAAATAGCTGATAAAAAGCAGTCTGTTCATTGGAAAAACAGTTACAAATTGATTAAAGGAGATATACAGAATGGAAAGAAATATGAGTATGACAAAGGTGGCAATGCCAGAGCAGGAGCCAAATGTTAGAAATAAGAATTTTTCAGAGGTTGCCTTGGGATATACAAAGGAAATGGCAATGGAGGAAGCAGCAAGATGTTTGAATTGTAAGCATAAACCATGTATGGACGGCTGTCCGGTTAATGTACCGATTCCTGGATTTATTGAGAAGGTAGCAGAAGGTGATTTTGAGGCTGCCTATGAGATTATAACCAGTGAGAATGCCCTTCCTGCAATATGCGGCCGTGTATGTCCGCAGGAAAACCAGTGTGAAGGTAAATGTGTACGTGGCATTAAGGGTGAGCCGGTTGCAATCGGGCGTTTAGAGCGTTTTGTGGCAGATTACCATATGGCAAATGCCAGCGAAATTAAGGTTGACATTGAAAAGAACGGTAAGAAGGTTGCGGTCGTAGGATGTGGTCCTGCAGGCATTACCTGTGCTGGCGAGTTGATCAAGAAGGGCTATGATGTTACCGTGTTTGAAGCACTTCATAAGGCTGGCGGTGTATTAAGCTATGGTATTCCGGAATTCCGTCTGCCAAAGGATTTAGTTGCAAAGGAAATTGAGACTGTTGAGAAATTAGGTGTCAAGATTGAGACGAATGTAATCGTTGGCCGCTCTGTTACCATTGATGAGCTGATGGAGCAGGGATATGGTGCTGTATTTGTAGGCTCCGGAGCAGGACTTCCAAGATTTTTGAATATTCCGGGAGAGAATCTGCTTGGTGTATATTCAGCAAATGAGTTCTTAACCCGTGTGAATTTAATGAAGGCTTACAAGTTCCCAGAGACACCTACTCCTGTTAAGGTTGGTAAGAAGGTTGCGGTTGTGGGTGCCGGTAACGTGGCAATGGATGCTGCAAGAACTGCAAAGCGGTTAGGGGCTGAAGAGGTATATATTGTTTACCGCCGTTCAGAGGAGGAACTTCCTGCAAGAGCCGAAGAGGTTCACCATGCAAAGGAAGAGGGAATTATCTTTAAGCTTTTAAATAATCCGTGTGAAATTCACGGTGAAGATGGATGGGTAACCGGTATAGAGGTTATTAAGCAGGAGCTTGGAGAGCCGGATGAGTCAGGAAGAAGAAGTCCAAAGCCGGTAGAGGGTTCAAATTATATAATTGATGTGGATACTGTTGTAATCGCAATCGGACAGAGTCCGAATCCGTTGATTCGCCAGACCACACCGGGATTGGATACCCAGAGATGGGGTGGTATCATTGTAGACGAAGATACGATGAAAACCAGTAAAGATGGTGTATATGCAGGTGGTGATACCGTAACAGGTGCGGCAACTGTTATTCTTGCAATGGGTGCTGGTAAGAAGGCTGCAAAGGCAATTGATGAGTATCTTAGCAAATAGAGCCAGATGAACAATAACCCGATGGCAAGGAGTGCTGTCGGGTTATTTTAAGGTGATAAAATACAAATACAGGAGGTATAATATGTTAAATGATGCTTATGTAGAGCAGTCTGTTAAAGCAAAGCCGGGAATCGGCTATTTTTGGAAGATTTTTATATCGGTTGCTTTGATTGTGTTTGGAATCCCATTCATTTTATTTGGTGGTTTAGGTCTTTTATTGGTTGCAGCAGGTATTGGACTTTTCATGCATTTTGCGGGGGATTCTAAAATGGAGTATGAGTACACACTGACGAATGGGAGTGTGGAGATCGCCGCTATTTATAATGCCAGCAGGCGGAAAGAAATCCTGCAATTTGATTTAGGAAATGTTACGATGGTGGTGCCAAAGGGTTCAAACCGGATTAATCCCCAAGAGAAATTTGTGAAAACCTATTCGTTTGTGTCGAAGACAGGGGAGGGACAGCAGGTTTCTTTGATTTTAGAGGAGAATGGTAAGAAGAAATTGGTTACCATTGAACCAAATGAAAAAAGTGTGGAGCATATTAAAATGTTTGCAAAGAATAAATGTTATGATATTTAACTGACAGTTTTTCTACTGGCTCATGCTTATATGGGGATTCGTATGAAAAACAACGGGAGCAGGCAGAATGATAACGAACAAAGAAAGAGACAATATTATATTGATTGGTATGCCAAGCTGCGGAAAAAGTACAGTAGGTGTAGTGCTTGCAAAGGCATTGGGTTACCGGTTTGTAGATTCAGATCTTGTCATACAGGAGAAAACAGGAAAGCTTTTAAGTGAAATTATTGATGAAGAAGGTTTGGAACGCTTTAATGAAATTGAGAACAGGATTAATGCATCACTTGATTATCATAAAACAGTAATAGCAACCGGCGGCAGTGCAATATATGGAAAAGAAGCGATGGAGCATTTGTGTTCCATTGGGCAGGTTGTGTATTTGAAGCTGTCGTATGAGATATTGTGTGACCGGATCGGTGATTTGACTGCAAGGGGTGTGTCAATTAAAGAAGGACAAAGCTTTGAGGAACTTATGAAAGAACGGGAACCTTTGTATGAGAAGTATGCGGAGATAACCGTAGATGCAGATGACTTGAGTATCCGGGAGGTGGTTCATCTCTTAAAGGATATAATAAATATATAAAAAGGAGAGTAGTTATGAGTAAGAAACCAGTTGTATTAATGGTACTTGATGGTTATGGTTTAAATGATAAGACAGAGGGCAATGCAATTGCGATGGCAGATACCCCTGTTATGGATAAGCTGATGGCAGAATGTCCGTTTGTTCCAGGTAATGCTTCCGGACTTGCTGTCGGTCTTCCGGATGGGCAGATGGGCAATTCTGAGGTAGGTCACATGAATATTGGCGCAGGACGTATTATTTATCAGGATTTGACATCTATTACCAAGGCGATTGAGGATGGTGATTTCTTCGAGAATGAAGCATTATTAGCAGCAATTGAGAATTGTAAGAAGAATCATTCCGACCTTCATTTATGGGGTCTTTTATCCGATGGTGGTGTTCACAGCCATAACACACATTTATATGGAATTTTAGAGCTTTGTAAGAAGCAGGGACTTAGTGATGTATATGTCCATCCATTTTTAGACGGACGTGATACCCCTCCGGCTTCCGGTAAGGATTATGTGGCAGAGCTGGTTGCAAAGATGGATGAGATTGGTGTCGGAAAGGTAGCATCTTTACATGGCCGATATTATGCAATGGATCGTGATAACAGATGGGACCGTGTAGAGAAAGCATATGCAGCCCTTGTATATGGGGAAGGCGAGAAGGCAGAGGATCCGGTTTTGGCTATGCAGGCCTCCTATGACAAGGAAGTGACAGACGAGTTTGTGCTTCCGACCGTGATAACAGACGGTGATAAGCCGTTAGCAACGGTTAAGGAGAATGATTCCGTTATCTTCTTTAATTTCCGTCCGGACCGTGCAAGAGAGATTACAAGAGCGTTCTGTGATGATGAATTTGATGGATTTGAGAGAAAAATGGGACGTCTTCCTGTCACATATGTATGTTTTAAGGACTATGACGAGTCGATTCCGAATAAATTGATTGCATTTAAGAAGCAGTCGATTGAAAATACCTTTGGTGAATATCTTGCAAAGATGGGAAAGAAGCAGTTAAGACTTGCAGAGACAGAGAAATATGCCCATGTTACATTTTTCTTTAACGGCGGTGTTGAGGAGCCGAATAAGGATGAGGCTCGGACGCTTGTAAAATCTCCATCTGTTGCAACCTATGATCTGCAGCCGGAGATGAGTGCACCGGAGGTTGGAGAGAAATTAGATGCGGCTATTACAAGTGGTGAATATGATGTGATCATTATCAATTTTGCAAATCCTGACATGGTAGGACATACCGGTGTTATTCCTGCTGCAGTTAAGGCGGTTGAGAGAATTGATGCCTGTGTCGGCTCTGCCGTAGAGGCTGTCAGGAAGGTGGATGGTGTACTGTTTATCTGTGCTGACCATGGAAATGCAGAGAAGATGATTGACTATGAGACCGGCAATCCACATACGGCACATACAACAAATCCAGTACCATTTATTCTGGTAAATTATGGAGATGTGAAGTTAAGAGAAGGTGGATGTCTTGCAGATATTGCTCCAACCCTGTTAGAGATTATGGAGCTTCCACAGCCTGCTGAGATGACGGGAAAGAGCCTGATTGTACGTTAACTGTTAGATGAAAACAGGAATAACTGAATATAAAAATAAAACGGGACATATAGAGGTTTACAACTATATGTCCTGTTTTGACGTTGGGGCTTTTTTGCAGCTGCTATATATAATGCAAAGGTATGAGATGAGGTTGTGCCGGATCTGCAGATGAAATTCGCTGTATGTGTATAAATCTCAGGGATATGGAAATACTTGCTATAAAAGAAATTTGATAGGAAGGGATCATTTCATGAGGGAATACGAGATATTGGATGTACATGCAGTGGAAATATTGGATTCAAGAGGAAATCCTACTCTGGATGTGACAATTACCGTAAAAAATGGGATTACAGGCAGTGCAGCTGTACCCAGCGGAGCATCTACAGGACAATATGAAGCGCATGAGCTGCGGGATGGGGATAAGCGGCATATGGGAAATGGTGTGGAACAGGCCGTGACGAATGTCAATACCCGTATTGCGGATAAGATTATTGGGATGAATGTGTTAGAACAGGTAAAAATTGACAAACTGCTGGTGCAGGCAGACGGAACGGGAAATAAGTCAAAATATGGTGCAAATGCGATTCTTGGAGTATCCTTAGCATGTGCGAAGGCAGCCGCAAATGCCCTGGGAATACCACTTTACCGATATATTGGAGGAACAAATACAAAAGTATTGCCAATTCCGATGATGAATATCTTGAACGGAGGAAAGCATGCAGATAATACAGTGGATTTACAGGAATTTATGATTGCACCTGTCGGGGCAGATACCTTTTCGCACGCAATGGAGATGGCATGCGAAATTTATCACAATTTAAAAGGAGTTTTACGGGACAAAGGACTATCTACCGGTGTGGGAGATGAAGGAGGCTTTGCACCGGATCTTGCAACAACATCCGAAGTGCTGGATTTGATTGTGGAAGCAGTGGAACGCTCCGGATACCGGGCTGGGCATGATATAAAGATTGCATTGGATGCTGCTGCCTCTGAGCTTTACGATGAGAACGCAGAGCAGTACTATTTTCCGGGAGAAAGTAAGATGGCTGGAAAAGATATTTACAGAAATGCGGAGGAGATGGTACAGTATTACGAGGATTTGGTGGGACGGTATCCTATATTTTCGATTGAGGATGGGCTTTCCGATAATGATATGAAGGGTTGGAAGCTGCTGACTTATCGTCTGGGTGAAAAAATACAGCTTGTGGGTGACGATCTGTTTGTCACAAATACAACACGCCTGTCTGACGGTATAAGGGAAGGGATTGGAAATGCGATTTTAATCAAATATAATCAGATTGGCACCCTGACAGAGACGTTAGATGCAATTGAAATGGCAAAAAATGCCGGATACAAAACAATTATAAGCCACCGTTCGGGTGAAACAGAGGATACCTTTATTGCGGATCTGGCAGTGGCGGCTGGAAGCGGACAGATTAAGGCGGGAGCACCATGTAGAAGTGATCGTACTGCAAAATATAACAGATTATTAAAAATTGAGGAAGAACTTACGAAAATATCCGAATATGCATTTCGGTAAAATAAGATTTTTCAATGAATAGTTATTGCAAATTTGTAAATTAACGGATTTTCTGCTTGTTTTTGTGAAAACACTGTGTTACAATAGCGCTTAGTGAGTTTTATGGATTGATGAAAACTTAGTCTTGTAATTAGGAGGTGTTTTGGTGAAGACAGTGCTTACGATTGTATTTTTATTTATTTGTGTAGCTATTTGTATACTTGTTATGTGTCAGGAATCAAAAGATAATGGTTTAGGGAGTTTGGCAGGTGGAAGTTCCGCTGGTGATACCTACTGGAGTAAGAACAAAGGCCGCTCAAAGGAAGGAAGGCTTATTCTGGCAACAACGATAGGAGTTGCGCTTTTCCTTATACTGGCACTTTTGATTAGTTCCAAATTCTTAAATTAGTATATGAAGCTGCTGCATTTTTGTAGCAGCTTTTTTGCGCTATAAGGTAATGTGCCAAAAAAGCGTCTTAAGCGATTATCTTTGGCAGGCGGAACACTTGACCGCTTTATTCTTGTTAGGAGAAAATTATGTCTGACTATGATGAGAAAAAAAAGAGAATATTGAATGTTATTACGAATAAGCATTATAAGCCGTTAAAACAAAAGGAGCTTGCTTTTTTGCTGCAGGTGGAACAAAAAGACAGGGAGGAATTTAGACAGCTTTTAGCGGAGCTTGTGAAGGAAGGTAAGGTTTTACTTACAAAACGTGGGAAATACCAGTCGCTTTCGGATGTGACAAAGATTGGTGTGTTTTGCGGGCATCAGAAGGGCTTTGGTTTTGTCTCCGTAGAGGACGAGGAGGAAGATTATTTTATTCCGGAGTTCGCAACACTTGGTGCGATGCATGGTGATAAGGTCATGCTAAAGATTATGGATGCACCCGCCGGAAGACGGAAGGAAGCACAGGTTACGAAGATTTTAGAGCATGGAAACGATGAAATCGTGGGATATTACCAGAAGAATAGGAAGTATGGCTTTGTTATTCCGGATAACCAGAAGCTTTCAGAGGATATTTTTATTCCGGCAAAGCATAGCATGGGCGCAGTTACAGGACATAAGGTTGTGGTAAAGCTTACCCAGTTTGCAACAAAGGAACGCAAAGCGGAAGGTAAGATTATAGAGATATTAGGACATGTAAATGATCCCGGTACTGATATTTTGTCGATTGTGAGGGCGTTTAACTTACAGACGGAATTTCCAAGGCAGGTCATAGAAGAATTAGAAAAGATTCCGGAACAGGTATCAGAAAAGGAGATTGCCGGCAGACTGGATTTAAGGGAAATGTTAACGGTGACGATTGACGGTGAAGATGCGAAAGATTTAGATGATGCAATTACCCTTACAAAGAGTAGTCAGGGTGGATATGAGCTGGGAGTTCATATTGCAGACGTAACCCATTATGTGGGAGAGAATTCCCCTCTCGACAAAGAAGCGCTTAGCCGGGGAACAAGTGTCTATTTAGTGGACCGTGTAATCCCAATGCTGCCGCACAAGCTCTCCAATGGAATCTGTTCTTTAAATGCAAAAGAGGACCGGTTAGCCCTTTCCTGTATGATGGATATTGATGCACATGGCAAGGTGAAAGGACACCGCATTGCGGAGACGGTCATTCGTGTAGACCGCCGGATGAGCTATAACCAGGTCGATGCTATTTTAAAAGCCCATGCAGTCCGGTCGGGTGAAACCTATGATGGTATAGCATATGGAGATGGCAATATAGAGTTAGAAGATATTACACTGTGCCTGAATGACGGAACGGAGATAAAGGGCAGGGAAATTCTTGAAGAGTATAAGGAATATATAGAATATTTCTGTCAGATGAAGGAGCTTTCAGAGTTATTAAGACGGCAGAGAAAGATGAGAGGGTCGATTGATTTTGATTTTCCAGAGGCAAAGATTTGCCTGACTGAGGACGGAGAACCAGTGGAGATTGGTCCGTATGACCGAAATCCGGCACATAAGATTATTGAAGACTTTATGCTGGCGGCAAATGAAACCGTTGCAGAGGACTATTTCTGGCAGGAAATTCCATTTGAATTCCGTGTGCACGGACAGCCGGATCCAGAAAAGGTAGACCGATTAAGTGCCATGATGGAGCGCTTTGGTTATTATTTTAAGACAAATGGGGACAGTATCCATCCCAAAGAGTTTCAAAAGCTGTTGGAAAAGATTTCGGGAACCCCGGAGGAAGGATTTCTTAGCAGAATGACACTTCGAACAATGCAGCAGGCGAAATATGCGACAGAATGCAGCGGTCATTTTGGACTTGCTGCAAAATATTATTGTCATTTTACCTCGCCAATCAGGCGGTATCCTGATTTACAGATTCACCGGATTATTAAGGAAAATCTTGCCGGGGGATTAAGCGGCAGACGGTTAGAGCATTACAGCAGTATCTTAAACGTGGTTGCCGAATCGAATTCCCGGAATGAACGGCGTGCCCAGGAGGCAGAACGGGAGGTAGAGAAGCTTAAAAAAGTCCAGTATATGAGTAAGCGGCTTGGAAAGGAATATGATGGAATTATTTCCGGTGTCACTGCATATGGTTTTTATGTGGAGCTTGCAAACACGATTGAAGGAATGGTCCGCATCAGTACCATAGCGGATGACTTTTATATTTATGATGAACATGACATGTCTTTCGTTGGGAAGGAATACGGCAGGGTTTATACGATGGGACAACAGGTACGTGTCAAGGCAGTACATGTGGACAAGTTGCTTAGGATTATTGATTTTGAACTGGCAGATGATATGGAACCGCTTATTTCTGAAAAATATCTGACGGAGGAACAGGAATGTATTGTCAGGCAGGATGAAGCCTATAACGAACAAAACATTATTGACCGATATACCAACAAATGAAAGAATGTTAGGAAAAGAGGGATGTTATGCCAAAGCAAAAAGGTGAGCGATTGATTGCAAATAACAAAAAAGCATATTTTGACTATTTTATTGATGAGAAGTATGAGGCGGGTATTGCCCTTCACGGAACCGAAGTGAAGTCCCTGCGGCTTGGCCATTGCAGTATAAAAGAGGCTTTTGTTGCGGTGGAGAATGGAGAGGTGATAATCCGTCAGATGCATATTTCACCTTATGAAAAGGGAAACATTTTTAATAAGGATCCACTCCGCCCAAGAAAGCTTTTGCTACACAGATATGAAATCAACAGGATCATGGGACAGGCAAAGCTTAAGGGATACACAATTGTGCCGCTTAAAGTATATTTTAAAGACAGCCTTGTGAAGGTGGAGATTGGTCTTGCCCGTGGTAAAAAACTTTATGATAAGAGAAATGATATTGCAAAAAAGGACATGAAGCGGGAAGCTGAAAAAGAATTTAAAATAAGAAATATGAGGTAATCATAAATTCACGAAATTTTCGGTTTTATTTTTCACAGAAATGTGGTAATCTATTTAAGACGAAAGATATATGGGAGGACGATATGAGTCAGGAAAAGGTCGAACGCAGAAAATATGAAAAGTACAACAGAAAAAAACTGGAAAGACAGCGGAAGGTAAAGATTGCTGTTAAGTGTATTATTGCAGCTTTGGTGATTGGGGCAATTGTCGGAGTCCCGCTTGGAATCAATATTTACAGGAGTATCCCAAAGTTTGTCGGTGATGCAACCTTATCAGCATTTATCAGTAATTATATTGAGGAAGCACATGCATCCGATGTTCCGAATTTTTCTGCTTCTTCTGAGACATCAGAGGAATCGGCAGAGGATGAGATTATGGATGCTATTGAAGAGGCAGCAGATTCTGAGGATGGTAAGGCAGATACAGACAATGCAGACGAAGATGATTCAGAGAATGGGGCAGATTCTGAGGGTAATTCAGAGGAATAGCCTGATTCAATTTATCATATAATAAAATATTTTTAAATTCAAAAAACCAGGGCTTGTACTGGTTTCGACGGGGATTTAGAAATTATGGAAGCCATTGATGGACCAGGACCATCTAAAAACTTGGAAATAAATATAAACGCAGACAATAAGTTAGCGTACGCTGCCTAATGGCAGCTGTCTTACCTAAGTTGACTCACGGCTTAGGATAAGGCATCAAAACAGTGGGGAACTTTGGCAGGAAAGCTTTGACTTGTCAAAAGATTTATGAAGCTACTAAGGGCTGCAGCCTGTCGGTTGGCGGCAGTTTGAGGGAATGTCAGTAAAGCGACTGTAATGGGAGATGCCATGATGGAAGAGTCTTCGGACGCGGGTTCGATTCCCGCCAGGTCCACTCAGGACAGGTGCTTGTAATTGAAACGGTTACAGGCACTTTTTTGTGCATAGGAAATTACTTCTCAATTTCTTGTAGCATAATATGTAAATGACTACTTTACTATCATTTTAAAAGAGCGTAGAATGTTATTATTATGATTTGGATGGGAGATAATATGGAGCAAGAGACATTGGTTGTGGATGGATTTGTGTTTCCAAGCTATAAGGAAGCCCAGATTGCATTAAAAGAAAAGAAAAATATTGAGGTAATAAAAGGAAATACACCATTAGAAGATGAAAATGTATGCTTTGAACTTTATTCAAAGCTGATTGAACGGGATATGTTCAAAACAGTAATTGGCTATCATTTCTTACATGAGCTAAGGCAACGTTTGATTACCGAATTTGGATATGAAGAAGAGAGCCTGAAAACGATTATTCTTCCAATAAAGATGGAATATGACAAGGTAAACAGGATCAGTCTGTTAGAATCCAAATTAGAACGGATGACAGTGGTTCAGAATAGACTGAAAATTGCGATTGCCGCAATGGCATTTATGGTGGTTGCCATGTTTGTAATTGCAGCAGTGAATCCGAATGCAAAATATATCAATGCGGAGCACAAGGTATCTGACAAATATTCGGCATGGCAGGAAGAACTGGAACAAAGGGAACAGGCGGTAAAGGATAGAGAGGCAGAATTAAATATCGATAGTGAAAAATAGGTCACATTTTTAACATATTTATACCCTATAATGGAACAAATGTGACAGTCGAGGTCGAATTTAAGGAGGCAGGCTTGTGAACGAAATTAAGATTTTAGTGGTAGATGACGAAAGCCGTATGCGAAAGCTGGTAAAAGACTTTCTGGTGCGAAAGGAATATACGGTATTAGAGGCAGCGAATGGTGAGGAGGCAGTGGATATCTTTATTGAGAATAAGGATATTGCATTAGTTATTCTTGATGTAATGATGCCGAAGATGGACGGATGGCAGGTGTGTAAGGAGATTCGTGCATTTTCACAAATACCGATTATCATGCTGACTGCAAAATCAGATGAGAGAGATGAGCTTTTGGGTTTTGAGCTTGGTGTGGATGAATATATCTCAAAACCATTCAGCCCAAAGATTTTGGTTGCAAGAGTGGAAGCTGTTTTGCGGCGGACATCATTAACGGCCAAGGAAGAAAAGCTTACTGCCGGTGAGATTGAATTAGATATCTCTGCACATACTGTTAAGGTAAAGGGAAAAAGTGTGGAATTAAGCTTTAAGGAATTTGAACTGCTTAATTATTTTTTTGTGAACCAGGGGGTTGCACTTTCAAGGGAGAAGATTCTCAATAATGTGTGGAATTATGATTATTTTGGGGATGCAAGAACGATTGATACCCACGTAAAGAAGCTGAGGAGCAAGTTGGGGGAATGTGGGGATTATATCAAAACCATCTGGGGAATGGGATATAAGTTCGAAGTGGAGGAGTAACTGCCAAAAAGAGTAATACCAATGTATAAGATATACCAGTCAAAAACCCCACCGCAAGCAGTGAAGCATCAAATTTGAAACGCTCCAAGGGGCGGGGGTTTGACTCTTGCGGTGGTCGCAAATGTCTGCAAACAGCCATTTGGTTCGTTGCTCGCAGGGATAAATGGAGTGTGAGATGATTAGTCGGTATAAGCATTCATTGCGTTTTAAATTAACGATGCTGTTAATGATTATGATGACATTGACGGTATTTGTCTCAATTTGTACAACGCAATTATTTGTGAAAACATATTTTCTAGGTGAACTGCAGGATCGTATGCAGAATATGTATAATGAGATTAATGGTGTGTTTAACACGGAAGGCCTTAATGAAATCCAGATTAAGGAACATTTGTCAAAACTGGCTGCAAGGGGTGAAATTAGCATTTTTGTTCTTCATGTAGACGAAGATGGGATAAGCAAAATTTACAGCAATACCAATCCGGAGAGTCAGATGTGGGAAAGCATGCAGGCGATTGCACAGTTACTTGATGGAACAGGAGAGAAGGATTTAGAGAGTTTTTTCTCGGATAGTGGAAATGGATATTCCATATTTCATCAGAATTATGATGAGGAGATGAATGAGACTTTTTTTGATTTAGTAGGTGTACTAGATGATGGAAGTCTGATTGCGCTTCGGTCTTCTGCAACCCGATTTAATGAAAGTGTTATCGCCACTATGCATTTATATGTATATGTGGGAATTGCTGCCATTATTGTGGGTTGTCTTGCCATGTTTTTTGCCAGTAGCTACTATGTGCGCCCAATTCACGAGATGGCAGTAGCTGCAAAGAGGATGGCGCAGCTTGATTTTGATACAAAGGTTGAGAGCAAATCAAAGGATGAAATCGGAGAGCTTGGTAACAGTATTAACGCTATGTCAAAGGAATTAGAGGCTACGATTTCTGAGTTAAAGACAGCAAATGCCAAGCTGACAAAGGATATTGAAGAAAAAATCCAAATTGATGAAATGCGGAAAGAGTTTTTATCACATGTTTCCCACGAATTAAAGACTCCAATTGCATTGATTCAGGGATATGCAGAGGGGCTTAAAGAAAATATATCAGATGATGTGGAGAGCCGGGAATTTTACTGTGAGGTAATTATGGACGAGGCTGACCGCATGAATACTATGGTCAAAAAGCTTCTCACTCTAAATGAACTGGAATTTGGTACAAACAAAGTGAATTTTGAACGCTTTGATTTGATTGAGCTTATGAGAAATATCAATGCTTCTTCCGATATTTTATTACAGCAAAATCATGTGTATCTTCACTTTCCATATGAAGAAGCTTTGTATGTATGGGCAGATGAATTTATGATTGAAGAAGTTTATACAAATTATCTGGTAAATGCGATACATTATGCCAATGAAGAAGGGAATGTATTCATTTCAATAGAAGAGCGGGATGATTTGGTGCGAATCAATGTATACAATGAAGGGAATGCAATTCCAGAAGAAGAATTGGAAAAAATATGGATTAAGTTTTATAAGGTGGATAAGGCCAGAACACGGGAATATGGAGGAAGTGGTATTGGCTTGTCTATTGTGGCGGCGACTATGAAACAGCACGGCAGAGCATTTGGTGCCTACAATAAAGATAAAGGTGTTGTGTTCTATTTTGAATTAGAGCTTGCAAAGCAACATAACAACAATGGTGAAAAATGTTGAAGTTGAGAATAATTCGTGATATAATGAATTGCGCTGATGAGAGGGCAGGTCATCAATTTGTGCAGATAACGAGCCAAGCGTAGATACTTGTATATACATTTGGCGACTATTGCAACAAACGAAGTTTCTTTGAAAATTGGTGACATATGTATAGAATATATATATGATTGTGAGTGAATAGAGGGAAGATTATGTTAAAGAAGATGAAAGGTTTCCTTGTTGGCATATTGTGTTGTGTCATGTTGACAGGATGTAATGATGTAATAGACTTAACAGAGGAACAATCCACAATGATTGCAGAATATGCTGCGGGGCTTTTGCTAAAGTATGATTTGAATTATGAGGATCGTATTGCAGAGGGTATGCAGGAAGCAAAGACGGAGGAAGGATCTGCCGAAACTGAGGAGGAAGCAGCAACGGAGGAAGAAACAGAAGAGCCCGAGAAAGGGGTCAGTGAGAAGAAGCCGGTAGAGGTGGAGGAAGTTTCGGTTGGAACGGAGCATGATATTGCAAAGATTGTCGGAATTGAAGGAGCATCTATCACATTTAAGGATTACCAGGTTATGGATCAGTATCCAACTACAGATGGAGATGATGAATCCATATATTTAGAGGCATCTAATGGATATAAGCTTTTAGTTGTCCGCTTTAACGTGACCAATACAACAGAGGATGTAGTAGATATATCTCTGTTGGACAGTTCAATTGATTACCGGATTGTATGTAATGGCAGTAAGGCAGCGGATCCAATGTTGACAATATTGATGGATGATCTGGGAACATTAGAGACATCTGTGAAGCCTGATGAAGACCAGGAGGCAGTATTGATTTTCCAGATTTCAGAAAATATAAAGGATACATTAGATACAATTGAGCTTAAAGTTGATTATAATGACATGGAGAATGTCATTAAGATAAAATAGGGGGCAAGATATGGATACAAATATTTTATTAGAGAGTGGAACGAATGAATTAGAAGTTTTGGAGTTTATGATTGCAGGTAATCATTATGGAATTAATGTGGCAAAGGTTCGTGAGATTTTGCCGATGACTGATATTACCCCAGTGCCAAATTCACACCCATGTATTGAAGGTATTTTTATGCCTAGAGATACGATTATTACAGCAATTAATCTGGCTGCGGCATTAGGATTTTCAGAGAATCCAAATCAAAAGGATAATATGCTGATTATTACAAATTTTAATAATCTGAATATTGCATTTGATGTAGAACAGGTGCTCGGAATTCATCGTGTTTCATGGATGGATATTGTAAAGCCGGATGCAACGGTCAATGCACCGGGTGCTGGAATCGCAACAGGTATTATTAAGAAGCTGGATTCTTTGATTATCGTATTGGATTTTGAGCGTATTGTAGAAGAAATTTGTCCGGAAACAAGTCTTAAGATGTCTGAGCTTGCCCAATTAGGGGAGAGAGAACGTAATGATATCCCAATAGTAGTTGCAGAAGATTCACCAATGTTACAAAAGCTGATTTCTGATGCTTTAACGAAATCAGGATATATTAATCTGCATTTGTTTGCAAATGGACAGGAGGCATGGGATTATTTATTGAATCTTAAGAAGAATAATGGTGTAGATTATGGTGCAAGATGTATTATTACAGATATTGAAATGCCACAGATGGATGGGCATCGGTTGATTCGCCTGATACGTAATGATGACAGTTTGAAGCATATACCGATTATGGTATTCTCATCCTTGATTAATGATGATATGAAACGTAAGGGGGAACGGCTTGGGGCGGATGCACAGATTTCAAAGCCGGAGATTGCACAGCTTGTATCCTATATTGATAATTTGATTATCAATAATCCATCGAATACATAATAGGGTTTGAATTATAAAAAAAGAGCCTTTGGGATAGCAATAATTGCGAACTCCAAAGCTCTTTTTTATTTTGTAATATTAAGCCAATATAAGATGTAATTTTAATCTAAAGTAAAATCTGCAGAAATGTCCTCGTTAAATACACAATAAGCCATGTTTTCTTCCGGTTTAACGTATACGTTAAGTGATGTAAGTTCAGAAACTTTTTTTCCCATTCCGGTCCAAAGAGCTTTTGACTTTTTGATTAAATCCTTTTCAGTAAGTTGCTTTTCCTGGTATTCAACATATAAGGTTGTTTTCATAAGCAATCCCTCCTGTTTAAATATTTGAATAATATAATCATATTATAATATTTGGTAAAATGCAATACTTTTTATCTTCTTGTTAAAATGATAAAGATATGGTACAATATTTTTGTTTGTTTGGTATTAGTATATTTTAAAGAGGTGCTTTTATGGATGAAAATTATCTGGACAATCTTTTGAATGAGATTTCATTGGATAAAGAATTTGATTATAAAATTGAAGATGAGTTGGATAGCCAGATGCGAAAAGAAAAGCGGGAGAAGCAGGCCGAGGGTGAATTATCAAAGGAGGAAT